>NZ_JAPKNM010000086.1 GCF_026460985.1 Sphingomonas sp. | reverse complement strand
ACGCCGTCGGCTTCTTCCTGACCGCCGGCTTCCTCGGCATGATGTATTATTTCGTGCCCAAGCAGGCCGAGCGGCCGATCTACAGCTACCGGCTGTCGATCATCCACTTCTGGTCGCTGATCTTCCTCTACATCTGGGCCGGCCCGCACCACCTCCATTACACCGCGCTGCCCGACTGGGCGCAGACGCTCGGCATGGTGTTCTCGGTGATGCTGTGGATGCCGAGCTGGGGCGGCATGATCAACGGGCTGATGACGCTCAACGGCGCGTGGGACAAGGTCCGCACCGATCCGATCATCCGCATGATGGTGTTCGCGCTCGCCTTTTACGGGATGAGCACCTTCGAGGGCCCGATGATGTCGGTGAAGAGCGTCAACTCGCTCTCGCACTACACCAACTGGACGATCGGCCATGTCCATTCGGGCGCGCTCGGCTGGAACGGCATGATCACCTTCGCCGCGATCTACTACATGACGCCGCGCCTCTGGGGCCGCACCCGGCTCTATTCGCTGCGCATGGTCAACTGGCACTTCTGGTGTGCGACGCTGGGCATCGTGCTCTACGCCGCCTCGATGTGGGTGGCGGGCATCACCCAGGGCCTGATGTGGCGCGAATATGGGGACGACGGCTACCTCGTCTACTCCTTCGCCGAAGTCGTCCAGGCGATGCACCCCTATTACGTGATCCGCGTGGCCGGCGGCCTGCTCTACTTCCTCGGCGCGCTGTTCATGGTCTGGAACGTCTGGATGACGATCGCCGGCAAGCTCCGCGAGGAGGCCCCGATGAGCGACGCCGCCTTCGATCCGGCGCGCGACCATCCCCTCCCCGCCCGCGACGCGGCGCCCGCCCCCGCGTCGCTGCCCGCGAACGATGGCGGCCGCGTGACCGCCGCCGCCGAATAAGGAACGCCGAAGATGCCAAGCCTCGTTCAGGGCCACAAGAAGATCGAGCGCAACGTCACGCTGCTGGCGGCGCTCGCTCTGGTCACCGTCGCGATCGGCGGGATCGTCGAGATCGCGCCCTTGTTCTGGATCCAGTCGACCGTCGAGAAGGTCGAGGGCGTGCGCCCCTACACGCCGCTCGAGCTTGCCGGCCGCAACATCTATATCCGCGAGGGCTGCTACGGCTGTCACAGCCAGATGGTGCGGCCGTTCCGCGACGAGACTGAGCGCTACGGCCATTACAGCCTCGCCGCCGAGAGCATGTTCGACCACCCGTTCCAATGGGGTTCCTCGCGGACCGGCCCGGACCTCGCGCGCGTCGGCAACCGCTATTCGGACGAATGGCACGTCCAGCACCTGAAGGAGCCGCGGGCGGTGGTGCCGGAATCGATCATGCCGCGCTACGCCTTCCTCGCCGAGCGCGAGCTCAAGGCGGGCGACATCGCCGCGCACCTCAAGGCGCTCCGAGCCGAAGGCGTGCCCTATAGCGACGAGGACATCGCCAAGGCGGCGCAGGACCTGCAGACGCAGGGCTATGGCGACGGCGACACCGCCGATCTCGCGCGGCGCTATCCCAAGGCACAGTCGCGCGACTTCGACGGAAACCGCGGTCGGCTGACCGAGATGGATGCGCTCGTCGCCTATCTCCAGGGGCTCGGCACGCAAGTCGACTTCGCCGCCGCAGCAGCACGCGAGAAGGCGAAATGAACTACGACGCGCTGCGCCATTTCGCCGACAGCTGGGGACTGGTCGTCATGGCCGCCGTCTTCCTGACGCTCGTCGCCTGGCCCTTCCTGCCCGGTTCCGCCCGCGGAAATGTCCGCGCCGCCACCAGCATCTTTGAAGACGAGGAACCTATCGATGGCTGACAACAAGCGCATCGACGAGAAGACCGGCACCAGCACGGTCGGGCACGAATGGGACGGGATCGAGGAACTCGATACCCCGATGCCCCGCTGGTGGCTGTGGACCTTCTACGGCACCATCCTGTTCGCGATCGTCTATTGCGTCGCCTATCCGGCATGGCCGCTGATCAGCGGGGCCACGGAAGGCGTCCTCGGCTGGTCGAGCCGCGGCCAGCTCCAGAGCGAGCTTGCCGCGGAGCGCGACCGGCGCGCGCCGGTGATGCGCGCGCTCGCCGCGACGCCGCTCGAGCAATTGCCGGGCAACCCGCAGCTGTTCGCCGCCGCGGTGGAGGGCGGACGCTCGGCATTCAAGGTCCACTGCGCCGCCTGCCACGGCGCGGGCGCTGCCGGAAGCAAGGGCTACCCCAATCTCAACGACGACGACTGGCTGTGGGGCGGCGACCTCGCCACGATCCAGCAGACGCTCGAGCATGGCATCCGCCAGCCCGGCGACGACGCGACGCGCCAGTCGCAGATGCCCGCCTTCGGGCGCGACCAGCTGCTCAAGCCCGAGGAGATCGAGGACGTGGTGTCCTATCTTCGCTTCGCGTCGAAACAGGAACCCGCGAACGCCTCCGCCAAGCGCGGGGCGCCGGTCTTCGCCAACAATTGCGCCGCGTGCCATGGCGACAATGCCCGCGGAAACCGCAGCGTCGGCGCCCCCAACCTGACGGACGCGATCTGGCTCTACGGCGGCGATCGCGCGGCGCTGGCCGAGACCGTCGCCAACAGCCATGGCGGGATCATGCCCGCCTGGGGCAAGCAGCTCGATCCGGTGACGATCAAGATGCTCGCCGCCTATGTCCATGCGCTCGGCGGCGGCGAGGCGACTCCGCCAGCCGCACAGGTCGCCGCCGCTCCGGCCGAGCCCCGGTGATCGAGCGATGAACGCGCCTGCCGGGCCCGGCCCCGCGTCGCACCTCTTCGAGGCGCGGCGCAAGGTGCTGCCCAAAGCGGTGAAGGGACCGTTCCGCCGCTTCAAATGGGCGGTGATGGCGCTCACCCTGCTGGTCTATTACGCCACGCCGTGGCTGCGCTGGGACCGCGGGCCCTACGCCCCCGACCAGGCGGTGCTCGTCGACCTCGCGCATCGCCGTTTCTACTTCTTCTCGATCGAGATCTGGCCGCACGAATTCTATTACGTCGCCGGACTGCTGGTGATGGCGGCGATCGGGCTGTTCCTGGTCACTTCGGCGGTCGGCCGCGCCTGGTGCGGCTATGCCTGCCCGCAGACGGTGTGGACCGATCTGTTCCAGCATGTCGAGCGCCTCATCGACGGCGACCGCAATGCCCAGCTCCGCCTGCTTGCCGCGCCGTGGGGGCCGAAGAAGATCGCCCGCCGGATCGCCAAGCACGCCATCTGGATCCTGATCGGCCTGCTCACCGGCGGCGCGTGGATCTTCTACTTCGCCGACGCGCCGACGCTCGCCCGCCAGTTCGTGCGGGGCGAGGCGCCGCTCGTCGCCTACACCACCGTCGGCATCCTTGCGGCGACGACCTATGTGCTCGGCGGGCTGCTGCGCGAGCAGGTCTGCCAATATATGTGCCCCTGGCCGCGCATCCAGACCGCGATGATGGACGAGCGCTCGCTCACCATCACCTACAAGTTCTGGCGCGGCGAACCGCGTACGCGCGGCCTCAAGCGCAGCAAGGCGGCGGAGACGCATCCGGTCGCGCTGCTGGAGACCGGCGACTGCATCGACTGCAATGCCTGCGTCGCGGTCTGCCCCACCGGCATCGATATCCGCGAAGGGCCGCAGATCGGCTGCATCACCTGCGGACTGTGCATCGACGCCTGCGACGACATGATGACGCGCATCGGACGCGAACCGAAGCTGATCGCCTATGCGACCGAGCTCGACGCGCGCGCGGAGCAGGCCGGCGAGGCGCCGGTGTCGCCGCTGCGCCGGCTGCTGCGCGTGCGTACGCTCGCCTATTTCGCGGTCTGGTGCGCGATCGGCATCGCAATGCTGACGATGCTCGAAGGTCGCACGCGGCTCGAGCTGAGCGTGCTCCAGACGCGCAACCCGCTCTGGGTGCGGCTCAGCGACGGCGCGATCCGCAACACCTATGAGATCAAGGTCCGCAACCTCGAGGCTCGCCCGCGCGAGATCGAGCTGACGATCGGCGGCGTGCCCGGAGTGGTCTGGGCGGAAACCGGCGACCGCGCCGGCGCGGGGCAGAGCGTGCGCTTCCGCGTCGAGGCCGACAAGGTCGCCAAGGAGCGCCTGTTCTTCGCCGCGCCCGAGGCGGGGCCGCAACGCAGCGATCTCCGCTTCACCGTCCGCGCGCTCGACCCGCAAGGCGAGGTCGCCACCACCACCAGCCATTTCGAACGCCCGGAGATCCGGCAATGACGCGTCCCTTCACCGGCCGGCACATGGCGGCGATCCTGATCGGCTTTTTCGGCATCGTGATCGCCGTCAATTTCGTCATGGCGACCAATGCCGTGCGCACCTTCGGCGGCGCCGTGGTCGACAACAGCTATGTCGCGAGCCAGCGCTTCAACGCCTGGCTCGCCGAGGCCCATGCGCAGGATGCGCAGGGGTGGAAGGCCGAGGCGCGCGGCACGAGCGACGGTGCGCTCCTCGTCGCGCTCAGGGACGCCGACGGACCGATCAAGCGTGCCGCGGTAACCGTCGAGGCCGAACACCCGCTCGGCCGCCTGCCCGGCCGCAGCTTCGCTCTCACGGCGCTCGGCGACGGCCGCTACGCCGCCCCGCACGCGCTCCCCGCCGGCCGCTGGCGGATCCGGATCGACGCGCGCGCCGCCGGCCGCGACGCCCGCTTCGTCGAGGATGTGCGGCTATGAACGCCCCGACGTCGCTCCGCGCCGCCGCGCCGCTTGCCGACACCGATCTCGTCGTCGACGGGCTGCGCTGCGCCAGCTGCATCGCCAAGCTCGAGCACGGCCTGCTCGCGCTCGACGGCGTGATCGAGGCGCGGGTCAATTTCACCACGAAGCGGCTCCACGTCGCACACGATCCGGCGCTCGACGCCGAGGCGCTGATCGCCGGAGTCGGCAAGTTCGGCTTCGAGGCGCACCTGCTTGCCGAGGCGAAGACCGCCGACAGCGAGAGCAAGCGACTGGCGCGCGCGCTCGCCGTGGCGGCATTCGCGGCGATGAACGTGATGCTGCTCTCGGTCTCGATATGGTCGGGCGCCGACGGCGCCACCCGTGCGCTGTTCCACTGGCTCTCCGCGTTGATCGCCTTGCCCGCCGTGGCCTATGCCGGCCGCCCGTTCTTCGAGAGCGCGTGGCGCGCCCTGCGCCAGGGCCGCACCAACATGGACGTGCCGATCAGCATCGGCATCACCCTCACTTGCGCGATGAGCCTCTACGAAACCGCGGTGCAGGGCCCGCACGCCTATTTCGACGGCGCGGTGATGCTGATCGCCTTCCTGCTCGGCGGCCGGCTGCTCGACAGCGTGATGCGCGAGCGCGCGCAGGATGCCGTCGCCTCGCTGCTCCGCAAGCTGCCGGACGACGTGCGCGTCCTCGATGATGACGGACGGGTCCGCAGCGTGGCGGTGGCCGAAATCCGGCCCGGCATGCGCGTGCTGGTTCCCGCCGGCGACCGCATCGGCGTCGACGGGGTGGTCGAAGCCGGAATCAGCGATATCGATCGCAGCATCGTGACCGGCGAAAGCGCACCGGAGCCCGTCGAGGCCGGCGGCATTGTGCTCGCGGGAACGATGAACCTCACTTCGCCGCTCGCCGTCCGCGTCACCGCCGCGGCGACCGACACGGTGCTGGCCGACATCGCCCGGCTGATGGAAGCCGCCGGACAGCACAAGTCGCGCTACGTCCGCATCGCCGACCGCGCCTCCCGCCTTTACGCGCCGGCGGTGCATCTGCTCGCCGCGCTCAGCCTCGCCGGCTGGCTGATCGCCGGCGCCGGCTGGCACGAAGCGCTGCTGATCGCCGTCGCGGTGCTGATCATCACCTGCCCCTGCGCGCTCGGGCTGGCGGTGCCAGTGGCGCAGGTCGTCGCTTCCGGCGCGCTGATGCGCCGCGGCGTGCTGGTGCGCGACGGCGCCGCGATCGAGAAGCTCGCCGCGGTCGACACCGTGCTGCTCGACAAGACCGGCACGGTGACGCTCGGCCAGCTCACCCCGGTCGCCGGCATGCCCGAGGATCCGGAGGCGCGTCGCCTCCTGCTCGCACTCGCGCTCGGCACCCGCCATCCGCATGCCCGCGCGATCGCCGCAGCGCTGGAAGCCGAGGGAGTCGTTCCGGTGCCGCTCAGCGAGCTCCGCGAAGTGGTCGGCAGTGGCGTCGAGGCGATGGTCGACGGGCGCCGCGCGGCGCTTGGGCGACTTGCGTGGGTGGCGCCCGGTACCGAGGCGCCGGATGCCGAGGAGGTGAGCACTTGCTTCGCGTTCGACGCGGCGCCGGTCTCCCGCATCCTGTTCGCCGACGCCGAACGCGTCGACGCGCCCGCGGCCGTCGCCCGCCTCAGGAAGCTCGGCCTCGACCTACAGTTCGTCTCGGGCGACGCCTGGCTGGTCGTCCGGACGCTCGCGCACCGGCTCGGGCTGTTCGCCCGCGCACGGATGTCGCCCGCCGACAAATATGGTGCGGTCGCCCGGCTCGAGGCCTCGGGCAAGCGCGTGCTGATGGTCGGCGACGGCGTCAATGACGGACCGGCGCTCAAATGCGCCTCGGTCGGCATGGCGCCCGCCGCCGCCAGCGACGTCGGGCGCCAGGCCGCCGACGTCGTCTTCTTCGGCGACCGCCTGATGCCGGTGCCGGTCGCGATCGCGGCGGCGCGGCGGACGATGCGGGTGGTACGGCAGAACTTCGTGCTCGCCATCGGCTACAACGTGCTGGCGGTACCGCTGGCGATCGCCGGCTATGTCACCCCGCTCGTCGCTGCCCTGGCGATGTCGGGCTCGTCTATCCTCGTCGTCGCCAATGCCCTGCGCCTGCGGAGCGCCGCGCGATGAGCATCGTCGCCGTCCTCATCCCCGTCGCGCTGCTGCTCGGCCTGCTCGGCCTCGGCGCGTTCTTCTGGGCCTCGTCGAGCGGCCAGTTCGACGATCTCGACGGAGCGGCGCTGCGCATCCTGATCGAGGACGAGGCCGCCGCTCGCCCGGATGACCGGCGATGAGCCGCGCCGCGACTCTTGTCGCGATGGCGGCGATGCTGCTCGCCGCCGCACCGCGCGCGTCCGCCTCCGCACCGGTGTTGGGGCGCCTCTGCGCCGCGCACCCCCTGCCGCTGCCGCTGCGCCAGCGCGACGAGCGCCGCGACTGCCCCGATGCCTGTCACGCCGCCTGCACGCGAAGCGCGCGCGGCGAAGGCGAGGACGAGAACTGCGACTGAGCCATCCGGGGAATCCACAAGTGCCGGGCCGCGTCGCTGCTGGCATGGCGCACACGATGACGATCGCGCTCGCCCGCTCCGCCGCCGAACCCGCCTGGCCCTTCTACCCCGAGCTGCTCGCCACGCCGGTGCCGCGTTACACCAGCTATCCCACCGCAGCCGAGTTCGTCGAAGGCTTCGACGGCGAGGCGCTCGGCACCGCGCTGGACCATGTCTCGGCCGACGCCCCGGTCTCGCTCTACCTCCACATCCCCTATTGCCGTGAAATCTGCTGGTATTGCGGCTGCAACACCGGTGCGGCCAACCGCAGCACGCGGCTCAACGCCTATCTCGAGTCGCTGCTGCGCGAGATCGCGTTGGTGGGGGCGAGGCTCGACGGTCGCGGCAGGATCCGCAGGATCGCCTTTGGCGGAGGCAGTCCCAATGCGATCGCGCCGCAGCAGTTCGATGCGCTGGTCGAGGCGCTGACGCGCCACTTCACCCTCGACGATCCCGTGCTCTCGGTCGAGATCGACCCGCGCGGGTTCGGCAGCGACTGGGCCGAGACGCTGCGGCGCAACCGAGTCACGCGCGCGAGCCTCGGCGTCCAGACGCTGGCGCCGCGTCTGCAGGCGGCGATCGGCCGGGTCCAGCCCGTCGAGACCATCCGCCGCGCGACACAGTTGCTGCGTGGCGCCGGGCTCGACTCGATCAACTTCGACCTGATGTACGGCCTGCCCGGCCAAACGGCGCGCGACCTGCTCGAGACGCTCGACGAGTCGGTGGCGATGGCGCCCGACCGGCTCGCCGTGTTCGGCTATGCGCATGTCCCGCACCTCATCCCACGCCAGCGGCGAATCGACGCGACGGCGCTTCCGGACGCGTCCGCCCGGTTCCGCCAGGCCGCGCTCGCGCACGACCGCCTGATCGACCATGGCTTCGTGCCCGTCGGCTTCGATCATTTCGCCAGGCCCGGCGACGCGCTCGCAGAGGCCGCCGCCTCGGGGGCCCTGCGCCGCAACTTCCAGGGCTTCACCGAGGATCAGGCAGAGATCCTGATCGGCCTCGGCGCCTCGGCGATCAGCACCTTCCCGGACCGGCTGCTGCAGAACGAGAAGAATGCCGGCCGCTATCGCGAGCGGATCGCCGCCGGCGCGCTACCGGTGAACAAGGGCGTCATTCGCGACGCCGAGGATCGCCTCCGCGGCACCGTGATCGAGCGCCTGCTGACCACCGGCCGGGCCGAACTCCCGCGCGCGATCGACCTGGCGCCGGAAATCGCGCGAGTGGAACGTTTCGAGGCTCGAGGTCTGGTGCGGGTCGAAGACGACTTCATCGAACTGCTCCCGCAAGCTCTGCCATATGCACGCACCATCGCGGCGGTGTTCGATCGCTATCGGCAGGCGAGCGTCAGCCGCTTCAGTTCGGCGATCTGATTTGGAATCCGGCCGCGCTCTCCAACCTGTCGGGTGCGAGTGATGCCCGACTTCGTCCCTGGGCTGGCGCTGGCGCTCGCGATCGGCCTGCTGATCGGCTTCGAACGCGGCTGGCAGTTTCGCGACGAGCCCGACGGGCAACGCGTGGCTGGCGTGCGTACCTTCGCGATCCTCGGGCTGCTCGGCGGCCTCGCCGGCCTGACCGCCTCCGGCGCGCTTCTCGCGCTCGGATTGGTCCTCGTCGTTGCCGCGGCAGCCATGTTGCTGATCGGCCATGCGCTGGCGATGCGCCAAGACGGCAACGTGAGCGCCACGGCGGCTGTCGCGGCCTTCGCGACCATGCTGCTCGGCGCGCTGGCTTCGACCGGGCAGCACGCGCTCGCGGCGATCGCAGCCGCCGCAATCGTCACCTTGCTGTCCGCTCGTGGTCCGCTGCACCGGCTGGTCGAGCAAAGCTCCGAACAGGACGTCCGGGCGCTGGTCCGACTGGCGTTGGTCGCCTTTCTCGTCCTGCCGTTGCTGCCCGATACGGGCATCGGCCCGCATGGCAGCCTCAATCCACGCCGGATCTGGGTCGTCGTCGTGGTGATCGGCACCATCTCGTTTGCCGGCTACATTCTGACACGATGGCAAGGCCCGCGGCATGGCAGCCTCGTCGCCGCGGCCTTGGGGGCGCTCGTGTCCTCCACCGCGGTCACGCTGGCCTGCGCCCACGCGATCCGGCGCGGCGAAGGCGCCGCCAATCAGGCGGGCGTGGCGCTCGCCTCGGCGATCATGCTGGCGCGCACCCTCCTGCTGGTCGCGGCGCTGGCACCGCTGGCACTCTCCGATGTCGCGATGCTGGTCGGCCCGGCACTGGCCGTCGCGATCGTCGCGGCAGCCTTGCTGCTTTGGGCAACCGCGGCGCACGGTGGAAGCTCTGCCGAAGTCCCGGCAAAGCCGCCCGGTTTGGCCACGGCGTTCCTCTTTGCGGCGCTGGTGGCCGTGATCACGGTGGCCGCCGCATGGCTCGAGCATCGGATCGGCGAGGGTGGCGGCGCGGCGGTCATCGCAATCGGTGGCATGGTCGATGTCGACTCCGCCATCGCGGCGATCGGTGCCCTTCCCGCCTCGGCGCTGTCGGCGCGGCTGGCGGCGCTCGCGATCGCCGCTCCCGTTGCCTTCAACACGCTGCTCAAGCTCGGTCTGCTCTTGAGCATCGCCGGATGGCGGCGCGCGCAATGGGCCGCGCTGGCACTCCTCCTGCCGGTCGTCGCCGTCGGGGCAAGCACTGCGCTGCTGCTGGCCTAGCTGTCCGGATCAGATGCGGGTCGCTCCTGCGGAGCGGCATCGGGTGTGTAGCCCGGATCGGGCGGACAGACATATTCCGGCGCGCAGCGGCCTGGCTGCTCTGCCGGCGACGGCGTGGATGGCGCCTCCGCGGGCGCGCGCGGCTCGATCGTATCGGGCACAGGAGAAACCGGCTTGTGGGACATGATCGCATCTCCATGCTGGCTTCGGAAGCGACAGCAAGCACAGCCGGAATGCGCGGCGGTTGGCGTGTCGAACATTGGGAAATGTACGAGGCAGCCGCGTCGGTAAGCTTCCCAATGGGATCGCCCGGAAGGCCGAGAGGACGAAACCCGGCATTGAACCGAGCGCCACTGACGCTCGGGTACGCAACCCGAGTACGGGGCGGGGCCATGCCGAAACTGGCCGGATTGGCTGACCGATGCCAGAAGAACGGTTCCGCGCGAGAGGCGTCCTATTGAAGAACGATGTTCTGTAGCACGCTGTCCATTTCGCGGGCCGCTGCCCCGGTTATGTCCATGGCGTTGTTCCAGCCATAGGCGTGGTCGCGTTCCATCACGACACTGCATGCGCTGCGTGTGATGACGCGGCTGAGTGCGTCGTTTAGCGCGCGATCGATCTGCTGCTGGCCGCGTGTCTGCGCGGCGATGAAGCGCGCATTCTGCTGCTGCTCGATGCCCTGCGCCCGTTGGTTGAGCGCAGCCAGCTGTCGCTGGAATTCGATCGGCGCGATGCCACTCTGCCGCGCTTCGAGCGCCTGGCGCTCGCGATCGAGGGACGCGCGTCGTTGCGCCAGCTCGCCGTTCAGCGACGTCTGCATCTGCCGCAGCTGGACCTGCATCGACTGGCCCGCCCGCGAGGCGCTGATCGCGCCCATGCGCGACAACAGGCACATTCCCGGGATCGGCGATCCGAATGTCTGCGCCGACGCGGGAAGGCTGACGAGCATGAGCAGGGAGGTGGCGAACAGGCCGATCAATCGCATGGCGCCACCTCTCTCTCAATCAGTTCGCGGCCGCAACCCGATCCGCGCAGGATTGTTCCTGCCAGATCACTTCGGACACCGTGACGCTATAGCGTCCGCGCTGCCGCTCGAAACGGATCTGCATCCGGCAGCGCACCCGTTCCGTGCTCCCCGGCGCGACGGGGAAGAACAGGACATAGTTCCACCGGCGCGTGATGCCCTCGCCGAAATGCGGCGGGCCGAGCAGCGGATAGATGCTGAACTTGTCGACCCCCGGCGTGATCAGCCGCACGGATGCGGGGCTCACCGTCACGCCCAGTTTCTTGTGCTCGAGCGGTGCCTTGTGAAAGGCCGAGGGATCGACCGACGCCACATAGGTGGCGGGCGGCTGGGGTGAAGCCTTTTGCGCGACGGCCGCAGCCGGACTGATGAGGCCGAACCCCGAAAGGATCGTGAGCGCGAGGAACTCGGTTTTCATTGCGTCCTCCTTGGAAGGTCAGATGAGCGGTGGCGCGTCAGAACTGGAAGCCGACGCCGGCATTGGCGCCGACACGCTTCTGCGTGTCGTAGGTCGCGCCCGCCTTGATGACGGTGCGGCCGTCATCCATCACCCGCGAGAGGCCGAGGGCGAAGGCGGATTGCCCCTGATAGGTGCCGGCACCGAACGCCAGCATCCCGCGGCCCGGCTCGAACGCCTGGGGAAGTCCCGCCGCCGCCAGCGCGCCCGCGGTCCCGGCATTGGCGTCGCGCCGAACCTGCGACAGATCGAACTCCAGGCCGGCCAGCCGCGTGTCGGTATAGGCGTTGGCCGATGCGAGCGTGCTCGCCAGCCCGTCGTTGAGCTGCTGGAGGTTGACCGCGTCGGTCGGCGCGACGCCGGCGGCGACGTTGTGCAGCACCGCCGCCTGGCCACCCGGGTTGAACGTCACCGAATTGCGCGAGGCGTCATATTGCACCGAATTGTTGGCGACCTGCTGCACCTGGTTGAGCTGCGATCCGTTGACCGCGTCGGTCGAAGTGGCGTTCACCGCGCCGGCGCCGACATTCTGGACCACGTTGCCGCCCATGTTGACGCTGGTGTTGGCGCCGACAGCGAGGCCGCCATTGGCGTTGACCACGCCGGTGAAGGTCGGGTTGCTGGCCATCGCGACCTCGAGCCGGTTGCCGTTCAGCGTCACGACCGTGTTGGAGCCGGCAGTGACGTTGAGCGTGCCGTTCGAAGGAACGTTCGTCGCCGGTCCGCCATTGGCCTGGATGTTCCAGCCCGCACCCGCCGTCTGGTTGATCGCGGTCAGGGCGTCGTTGACGTTGGTGTAGGTGTTGCCGCCGACGTTCAGCGAGGTAGACACCGTCCCGGTCGTCGGATCGTAGCTCGAGTTCCCGCCAAGGCCGGCGGCGGTGCTGTTGCCGAGATTGGTGACGTTGCTCTGCACCGTCGAGACGCTGCCCTCGATGTTGGTCACCCGGTTGTCGAGGCCGGCGACATTGTTCTCGACATTGGTCACCCGGTTCTCGACCGCGTTGGTCCGGCTCTCGACCGTCGTGACCCGCCCGTCGAGGTTGGTGACACTGCCCTCGACAGCCGTCACCCGGCTGTCGAGATTGGTGACCTGGCTGTTCACGCTCTGCGCGACCGCATCGAGCTGGCTGACATTGACCGCGTCGGTCGGGGCCGAACCCGCCGCCACGTTGGTGAGCTGCCGCTCGGCGCCGGCCGCACCGATCGAGACTTCACCCGCCGAGTTCTGCGGTGCGGCGAGGCCGTAGCCGGTATAGCCGATCCGCGAACCGACGCTGGTCGTCGCGCCCGCGCCCAGCGCGACGCTGCCCGAGAAGCTCGCATTGGCGCCCGGGCCGATCGCGATCGACTGGATGCCGTTCGCGATCGAATTGGTGCCGAGGGCGACGCCGTCCGCCTGCGAGACCTGGGCGTTCTGGCCGATCGCGGTCCCGCCGGGCGCGGTCATCTGGACGATCGCGCCATTGCCGATGCCGATGCCGTTGTCGCCATTGACCACCGTGGTGGGGCCGACCGCGATCGATTCCGCGCCCACCGCGAGCGAGTCCGGCGCCGTCGAATTGGCGTGGAAATACTGCACGGGGGTCACCGAGACCGAGGAGATCGCGCCCTGGAGCTGGCGGAGCGTCACCGCATCCTGCGCGCTCGTACCGTCGGCGACATTGGTGATCTGGCGATAGTCGCTCGTCGCCGCGTTGCCGACCGACACCGCGCCAAGCAGGGTCGCGTCGGTCGTGTTGTAGGGGACGAAGCCGATGCCGGCCGCGATCGTGCCGCTGATCGGCGCGATCGCACGATCGGCAACCGAGCCGCTGCCCAGCGCCAGCGAACCGTCGATGCTGGCCTGCGCGTCGCGCCCGATCGCCACCGCGTTCCCGGCGGTTGCGGTCGCCTGATAGCCGATCGCGGTCGAGCCCACCCCCTGGGCGAAGGCGTCGGTCTGCGCCAGGCCGGTCTCGTTGGTGCGGGCATAGCGGATGCCGTCGCCGTTCGCGTCGGAATAGGCGGTCGAAGTGTTGCCGGCGATGTTGGTGATCGTGTTGCCGAGATTGGTGAGATCGCCTTCCACCGTCGTGACGCGGCCATCGAGATTGGCGATGTCGGTCGTGTTCTGGGTCACCTGCTGGTTGGTGGCGAAGAGCTGCGATCCGTTGACCGCATCGGTCGAGGTCGCGTTGATCGCCCCGTCCGCCACGTTGGTCAGGTTCTGCGCCGCACCCGGCGCCGCACCCGAGCCGCCGGGCGCTACAAGGGCAAGCTGATCGGCGATGCCGGTCCGCTGCACCGGCCCTGCCGTGCCGTTGTTGACGTTGTTGGTGAGGTTGGTGATCGCAGTCGTGTTGCCCGCGATGGCGGTGGTGTTGCCAGCGATCGCCGTCGTGTTGGCGGTGACCTGCTGGTTGGTCGCGAAGAGCTGCGAGCCGTTGACCGCGTCGGTCGAACCCCCGTTGAGCCGGCCCGCCGCGACATTGGTGATCGTGCGCTCGGCGCCCGCCGCGCCGACGCTCACCGTGCTGGTCGGCGTCGTTCCGGCGAAGCTGTAGGCGGTGCCGCCGATCGTCGCACCACTCGTGCCCACCGCCACCGACGTGATCGAGCCGTTGCCCAGCGCGATGTCGCCGGCATTGTTGGCCACCGCATTGGGGCCGATGGCGACCGAGTTCGTTCCCAGCGCCTGGCTGTCCGCCAGCGCCGAGTTGGCGTGGAAATATTTGATGCCGCCGCCAGTGGTGATGTTGGTGAGATCGCCCTCGATGGTGGTCACGCGGCCGTCGAGATTGGTGATGTCGGTAGTGTTCTGGGTGACCTGCTGGTTGGTCGCGAAGAGCTGCGAGCCGTTGATCGCGTCGGTCGAGGCCGCCGAAATGGTGCCGTCGGTCACGCCGGTGATCTTGCCCGTGCCGCCGTCGTTGACGGTGACGCCGCCGAAGGTCGGCGAGTCGGCCAGCTGGATGTTGATCGCGCCGGTGACCGGATCGGTGACCGTCCTGATATTGCTGCCCGAATAGCTGCCCGCCGTGGTGGCGGTGCCCGCGATCGTCAGCGTTTCGCCGAGATTGCGATGCACGACGCCTGCGCTGGCGTCATTGCCGGTGAAGTTGACGCCCGCCGCCGATACACCGGAGGTGAAGCTGGTGAGCTGGCTGACGTTGACGGCATCGGTCGGGTTCACGCCCGCCGCGACGTTGGTGATGGTTGCGCCCCCGGCATTGATGCCCGTGGTGGTGACGCTCGGCCCGCCTGCGATGGTGAGGCCGGTGGTGCCCAGCACCGTGCCCCCCGCGGTCACGCTGTTGAGCGTGACGTTGTCGGCGAGGTCGAAGCTCACATTGTTGCTCGCCCCGCTTTTGGACACGACGATGTTGCCGTCGGCATTGTTGAGATCGATGCTGTTGCCCGTCGCGCTGTCCACGCCGACGCTGGTGGCATTCGCGCCCTCGGCGCTGATCGCCCAGCCCTGGCTGATCGCTTCGACCGCCTGGTTGGTCGCGAAGAGCTGCGATCCGTTGACCGCGTCGGTCGAGCCGCCGTTGAGCCGACCCGCCGCGACATTGGTGATGGTGCGCTCGGCACCTGCCGCGCCGACGCTCACCGTGCTGGTCGGCGTCGTTCCGGCGAAGCTGTAGGCGGTGCCGCCGATCGTCGTGCCGCTGGTGCCCACTGCCGCCACGGTGCTCGAGCCCGAGCCGAGCGCGACATCGCCGGCGCTCGCCGTGGCAATCGCGCCGTTGCCCAGCGCGACATTGCCGGCGATGCCGGCCGCGCCGGCGGTCGAGCCGTTGCCGAGCGCGACGCTGCCCTGGCCGATCGCCCGGTTGTTGTTGCCGATCGCCACCGCGCCGTTTGCCTGGTTGGCGGCCGTTGCCGTCGCGGTTCCGTCGCTATTGGCGATATTGTTCGCGCCGCCGGTGAAGGCGCCGGTGCCGCTGGCAAAGCTCGGATCGCCGATCGATACAGCGCCGTCGCCGAAGGCGGTGTTCAAGCGCCCGATCGCCACCGCGCCGCCGGCGGCGGTGGCGGCATTGGCCGTGCTCAGATTGCCGATCGCGACGTTGACGCCTGTCGCGCCGGTGGTGGCGGTGTCGCCCAGGGCCACCGAGGAGGCGCTCCCGACCACAGACCTGTTGCCCATGGCTACCGAGTTCGTGAACGCAGCGACCGTGTTCTGGCCGATGGCGATTGCGCGGTTTGCGGTTGCCGAGGCTGGAGCACCGGTGGGCACCGTTCCGCCACCGCCACCGATGGCGATGGCCCCGATGCCCGTTGCGCTGGCGCCCGTCGTCGGCCCGGAGCCGATGGCGATGGCATAGGTGCTGCCTCCCGCCGCCCCCCCGCCGAGTGCGATCGAGTTTGTAAAGAGCGCGGAGGATTGGCCACCGATGGCGATCGCATTACCACCGAAGGTGTGCGTCGCTGTGCCGATCGCAATCTGATCGGTGGAGGTCCCGGCCCCCCCCGGGTCTTGGTTGAAGGCGCCAATGCCGATGGCGACGCTGTCCAACGTCTGCGAAGCCGCATTCACCCCCATGGCGATCGAATTCGTCCCGGTCGCGCCGTTATTGTTGTAATTGCCGCCGGTGACGCCGCCGTCGTTGACGCTGAGATAATGGATGGCCGTCGCATCGACCGTGTTCGCCAGCGCGTCGATCGACTGGTTGGTCGCGAACAGCTGCGAGCCGTTGACTGCGTCGGTCGAGCCGCCACTGATCCGCCCCGCCGCCACGTTGGTGATCGTGCGTTCGGCGCCCGCGGCGCCGACGCTCACCGTGCTGGTCGGCGTGGTGCCGGCGAAATTGTAGACCGTGCCGTTGATCGTCATGCTCGTCGTGCCGACCGCGACCAAGGTGCTCGAGCCCGAGCCGAGCGCCACGTCGCCGGCATTGTTGGCGACCGCGGTATCGCCGAACGCGACCGCGCCCGCCGCCAGCGCGCTGCTGGTGCTGCCGATCGCGACCGAGCCCTGGCCCACCACGTTGTTCTGATAGCCGATGCCGACCGCGCCCTGCGCCGCCGTGCCGGGCGTGCTGATCGCCTGGCCGCCGCCGCCGACCATGTTGGTGTTGCCCATCGCGACCGAACCGTTGCCGGTGGCGGTGTTGTCCTTGCCCTGCGCCACCGCGCCGTCGCCGGTCGCGGTGCTGGGATCGCCGATCGCGACCGCGCCGTCGCCATTGGCGACGTTGCCGGCGCCGATCGCCACCGCCTTGCCGCCGGTGGCCGTCGTGTTGGTGCCGATGGCGACCGAATCCGCGGAATTGGCGATCGCGTTCGTGCCGGCGGCAATCGCATTCTGGGCGCTCGCATTCGCGGTGTCGCCCACGGCCAGCGCGCTCAGCCCGCTCGCCGACGCGCTGACGCCCAGCGCGGTTGCGCGGTCGTTGGTCGCAAGGGTGTTGTTACCGATCGCGACGGCCCCGACGTTCGTGCTCTGGGCTCCCGAACCTGCCGCAACGGAGCCGAAGCCGCTCGACACAGCCTGATTGCCCAGGGCCAGCGAATAGTCTCCCGAGGCATTGGAGACGGTGCCGAACGCCGACGAACTGATCCCGCCCGCGCTGGAATTGAAACCGGCGGAGGCAGAATCGGCGCCGGCGGCGTTGGCCAGGCGCCCGACCGCGGTGCTGTTAGCGCCGCCGGCGATGGACCCATGACCGCCGGCCCAGGCATAGGCCCCGCTGGCCGTGGCACCGACGCCGACGGCAGTAGAGTTCCCTCCCGAGGCAAGCGAGAAAGTGCCCAGGGCACTCGCGCCCGCTGCGGTGGCATTGGCCTGAACGCCGAGCGCGACCGTATTGACGTTGTTCGAGATGGCACCTTGCCCCACCGCCACCGCACCCCCGGGACCGGAGGCATTCGCATTCAGACCGAGCGCCACTGTATATTGACCAGACGCAACGGACTGGCGCCCGATCGCGACGGCGTCGTTCAGAGACGCTGTCACATCGGTGCCGATGGCGATGGCGCCGGGCGCAAGCGCTCCCGATCCGGCCAGGGTGCGCGCACCGAGATAGACGGTGTTGATCTGGGTCGCGGCCGCCTGGAAGCCGATAGCGACGGCGTTCTGAGCGCCGGCACTGGCGAGTGTGCCTTGCGCAATCGAATCCAGTCCAGCCGCCGTCGGCTGGTTTCCGATCGCGACGCTGCGCGGTCCGCTCGCGGTGGCCGTGGTCGCGGTGGTTCCGATCGCGATGCTCTGCGCGCCCGATGCGGTGCCGTTCCCGACGGCGGTCTGGGCTTGCGCCGCTGCTGGTAGCCCCAGCGCGACGATCGCGGCCAGGCCGCCGATCATGCCCGCGGGACTTGCGGACGACAGAAGTGCCGACCGGACGCCGCCGCCGAAGCCCAGTGATCCCACGCCCAATTCCCTGCGGTTGACGCCCAGCACGCGATGCGCGCGGCGCAGCATCGCCATCAGCCGGCGCCGCTGCGTCCAGCTTCCCTCGCTCCTGCCGCCGATCCAGTTCCTGGCGAGGCCGGTGTGACGATCGCCATTCGATGCGGACGCAACGCTAACCATGACAATTCCCCTTTTTTGCTCGCCGGTTGGACAGTGGGCGAGAGCGCAGACACGGACCCCTCCGCAGCAAGCCATGTGCGGATCGGCCATCGGGCACGGTAATTTTGGGGACGGGCGCCGTCCGGCTCGCGGAAAGTTCAGCGCCCGCCCGTCGCGGGCTTCACCCGGGCTGGGCCATCCCGGCCAGGGTCACCACCACGCAGGTGGAGCCGTTCGGAATCACGAGCGCCTGCCCCTGATTTCCGCCGAGCCGATATTGCGGGACGCCGGAGAGCCTCTGTTCCTCCACGCTCCCCGCGGGCAACAGGCGCAGGACCTCGGCGCAGGGCTTCTGGAACGGAGCGACGCGGATCATATAGCCTTCGCATCCCTTCGGCATCGGCGTCGCGAGCACGATGCCGCCGGCCGGCCCCTTGAGATCGGGCAGGTTGTAGGCCATCCCGACGACGCCCTGCACGATATGGGCGTCGGGCGCTTCCTTGCTGGTCTCGGTCTTGAGGGTATAGGCCGCGCCCTGGGTCATGCCTCGACCGAGCGCCGCGTAGAGGCTGGCGCATTTCCGCGCGCCGAGCTTGCCGGCCTGGTCCTGGAAAAGGTTGGCCGGAGGCGGCGCAGCCTGCTGGGCAAGTGCTGAAACCCCCGCGCCACAGGCAAATGCGATACCGGCCATTGCCGCGAAGGCGGTCAAGTGGCGCTTCGGACGCCGCACCGGCGCGCTTTCCCCGGCCGATTCATATCCTGTCTTCTGAGACACGAGCACCTCCTACCAGTTTGTCGACACGGTCCGCACCCTAGAGAGGCACGAATTGTCCCATTCCCGGACGTTAGATAGGAAGAAAAAGTTAAAAATTCGTTAATTCTGCGAATAATATGATAAAATTCCACGTAAAATTGGAATTATCATAAATATACAAATGCGCTGCGTTTGACCAAATACTGTAGCGTATTGGCCAGATATACTTCAGACGCGAATTCAATCATTCCCATCGATGCGATTTCCGATGGGAGAGCATTTGCTCGATTATGAAATTGGCTGCCCCGTCCTGACGCTTTCCGAGCGCAAGCTTGCAGCCAGCTATCCTATGGGCCTGCCAAAACCATTTCCCCTCTTCTTGTTCGGATCGCCCCGCTCGGCGGCGCGGCAACGGCCGCGTGGGCACAGGGCGAGCAGGAACGGCAATGGTTCGCGTCGATCCCGCTCGACGAACCAAAACCGCCGGAGCAGGTCAGCTCCCGCCTCGCTCGGTTCCCATGCTTGCGCTTGAAGATTGGGTCGCTGCCCCAAGCGGCTGAGCCACCTGGGAAGGAGCGCCGGCCAATATGGACGTAGGGCGGACAGGCGCCGGCCATCATGGGGTGCGGACGAGCCCACCCGATCGGGCGGTTCTCGAAACGCCGCCAGCAGCATCGCGGTGCGTTTCGCCGTCTGCAATGCCTGGCACTATTCACTGGCGCCCCCGCAACTACAGAGGCGCCGATGTCATATCAGGCCAAGGAATGGAAGAATAAACGACAGATTTTACAGAATGTTACAATCTGGTTTCGATAACAATTCATGGCCGCTCAATTGCGGCTGCCGGCAAGCGCCCGGCCCATCTCGGACCGAACGTGCAGCAGCTCGATTTCTCCGTTCCGCAATCCTGGGCACGCCACGCTGCGCTTTGTCCGGAGCATCTCGCGGGACTGATGAATTCGCACCGCTCGGTATTTTACGACTGTTTACTCCGCGCGACTCGGGTTCGGCGTTAGATCTGCGCAATGCACGCGCAATCGTCTTCAGGCATCGCCGATGAACGGCGGACGGTCCTCGTTGTCGAGGACGATCTCCGCATCCGTCTTCAACTGGCCCATTGCCTGCGCGCCGACGGCTATGCCGTGGTGGAGGCCGGGACCGCCGACCAAGCGGTGCGAATACTCGCAGCCGACCGTCGAATCGGTTGCGTCTTTTCGGACGTTCAGATGCCAGGCGCCTTGAGCGGTGCGGACCTTGCCCGATGGGTGATGTTGAATCGACCGGGCCTGGGCGTGATTCTCGCCTCTGGCGGCCTTCGCGAGGAACAGGTCGTGGCATCCCTGGAAGGCGAAGTCCCGTTTCTTGCCAAACCGTTCCGATATGCGCGCGTGAGGGATCTCCTGGACATGATCTTCGGAGAGCCGCGGGCGCGCATCGACTGCGAGGTGAAGGAGGGCTCCGTGACAGATGTCCAGGCCCTTCCGGCAAAGCGCTCGGAGCATTCCTGGGAATGCACGACGCCTTAACCATGTCGCCGGCCATGTAGGGATCTTTATCCGGGAGCTCCTCGAACTTCAGTGCCAAACAGGCGGCTTGTCTTCCGCCAACCGAACCACCCGCTTTCGCCCCATCGACATGCCCAAGGCCGATGCGCTCGTGCCCTTGTCCTGTCCGCGACCCTGAGAAACCGGTTTCGCGCCGAGGATGAACGGCACTTCATCGCCTCTCGATGCTCTCCGCGATTCGTTGTACTTTTCCCGATAGTGCAAATTGAAGTATATTATATGTTATACATTCGGTATTACAAAATGATGTAATGGACTAATTATATAATGTTCTTCACTGTCCTCGACCAAAACATCCAAACATCATAGGCATACTTATTTTGGATTGCGGAGAAACATTACAAACTTGAGCGAGAAATACGCCCAGTTGCGGTGCCGTTACAACTGTTTACATACGCCGAGATTGTCCCGGTGCAGGCGCCTTTGCTAGCAGCGCCTGCTGAAGATGATCGATCGGGACCTCAAATGAGGACCTGCGGCGTAGAGATGGGTCATGTCTCCAGTGCGAATTGTCCGGAACCGAGGCTCATACCGGATGGGACGGGCCGTCCGTGAAAGGAATCCGAGTTCCGATGGCGAACGGAGACCGAGGCCAATGGCGATCATTCAGAGAGCGGCATGACCACCACGACCGCAACGGTGCGCGCCTGATGGAGTGGCGCAGAAACGAGGCGCCAAGGTGCGGATCGCGGTAGTCGACGACGACGAGAGCGTGATCGAGTTCGTCTGCGCGCCTCTCGGCGTGGCGGGTCACGGCTGTTCCGGCTTTCGGACAGGGGCCGCGCTCCTCGCCGCGCTTCGGCGCGAGACCTTCGATCTCATCCTCCTCGATTGGAACCTTCCGGACAGTTCGGGGATGGAATTGCTGCGCTCGATCCGCGAGGCGGTTTCGCGCTCCACCGCCATCATCATGCTGACGAGCCGGTCCGACAAGGACGACGTCGCCGCGGCGCTTCATGCCGGCGCCGACGATTATGTGGTGAAGCCCGAGAGCGCGGCGGTGATCGTCGCGCGGGTCGAAGCCGTATTGCGGCGCGCCATGCCCATGGCCGCCCAGCAGCGCCTGCTGCATTTCGGCAACTACACCTTCGACCGGCTCACGGAGCATGTCCGTGTCGGAGAGGAGGAAGTCTCGCTCAGCGCCAAGGAGTTTCATCTCGCGCTCATGCTGTTCGAGAACATGCATCGCGCCCTCTCGCGCGGCTATCTCCTCGAGACGATCTGGCAGAGCTCCGGCGATCTTCCCACGCGCACGCTGGACATGCACGTCTCGCGCATCCGCACCAAATTGAATCTCACGCCGGAGAATGGCTATCGCGTCGTCGCGATCTCCGGCTATGGCTACCGCATGGAGCGCTTCGGGGCGGAGGGGCAGGAATGATCCTTGCGATGGCATTGCATGCCATTCCGCAAGCCTCACCGATCCAGCCCGGGCGGAAGTCCGTCGAAACGATCGTCTACACGGTGCGGCGCGGTGACACGCTGGACCGGATGAGCCGCAGCTTCCTCGTCGAGGAACGGACCTGGCGATCCCTGCTGAAGCTGGCCGGCATCCGCGATCCGCGGCGATTGCCCACAGGGCGCCGGCTCGTCATTCCCCGCGACTGGCTGCGCTACACCGTCGAGCCGGCGAGGCTCGCGAGCTATCGCGGAAACGTGCGCGTTGCGATCAGCGGGCGCCCGGTTTCGCCGACGGTCGGCATGCCGGTGATCGAGGGCACGCAGCTGGCCACCGGCGCCAACAGCTTCGTGACCTTGATCCTCGCCGACCGGTCGCAGATCGTGCTCCCCTCCCAGACGCGCGTTCGTGTCCGGCAGCTCAGGCGCATTCTCCTGACGGGTGCCGTGGACTATCGCCTCGAGGTCCAGAATGGCCGTCTCGAGACCAAGGTGACGCCGCTCGACGAGCCCTCCGGCCGATATCGCATCGAAACGCCGGTCAGCATGACCGCGGTGCGTGGAACCGAGTTCCGCGTGGCCTTCACGCCGGACGCGACCACCGCCGCCACCGAAGTGCTTGGAGGCACGGTGGCCCTCTCCGATGCGGAGGACAGCCAGCCGCCGCTTCGGCTCGAACCGGGCATCGGCGCCACGATCGACGGCACGGGCGCCACGCGCACCGAAAAGCTGCTTCCGGCGCCGGACCTGGACAATCCGGGGCAGCTGCAGACCCATGACAATGCGGAATTCCGCGTCCGTGCCGTACCGGGCGCCGCGCGGTATCGCGCCGTCATCGCGAGCGACGCCGGCTTCGTCGAGAATCTGGCCGAGCAGATTTCCGCCGACGGATCGTTCGCCATTGCCGATATCCCCAATGGCAACCAGTTCGTCCGCCTCTCCGCGATCGCTCCCAGCGGTCTCGAAGGGCTTGCGCAGGCCTACAGCTTCACGCGTCGCCTCGCATCCATCCGGGCCTCGGTCAAAGCCGAAGACGACGGGTATCGGTTCCGTTGGACCGGGGCCGGCGGCGGCGCGCGTCGCTATCGCTTCCAGCTCATGCCCGGAGCCGTCGGTGCACGCCCGATCGTGGATCAGGTCGGCTTGCAGGAAGATTCCGTAACGCTGCGCAACCTGGCCCCGGGCATCTATCATTGGCGGGTCGGCCTCTTGCAGATCGATTCGGGGGAAAGCGTCGAGACCTGGACCGATCCGGAGAAGCTGACCATCGCCGACGCCTCCGCCCACCGATCTGGCCCCTAGCCGTTGATCCAGCGGCGGCTGCTGTTCGAATGGTGCGCGATCGCCCTCCTGGCGCTCGCCGTCTCCTGCGGCCTGGCGGTCGTGGGCGCGACGTCGCGGCTCGACAACGCCATCTATGACGGATTGGTCCCTCTCCGAGCGGCGGCGCCTTCGCCTCGAATCCTGATCGTGGCGATCGATGACACGAGCATCGCCGCGATCGGTCGGTGGCCTTGGGGCCGCGACGTCCATGCCCGGGCCATCGAGCGAATCGCCGCCGCGCGCCCGGCCGCCATCGCCTATGACGTGATCTTCACCGAGAATGGGCGCAGCGCGCGTGAGGACGCGCTGCTCGCCGCGGCGATGCGCCGCTCTTCGGTCGCGCTGCCGCTGCTGATCGACGCTCCCGGCGCGAACGGCAACGCCTTCGACGTGGTGCCGCCGATCCCTCCGCTGCGCGCTACCGCCGCGGCGCTCGGTCACGTGGCGCTCCCGCATGAGCCCGACGGCAGCGCACGCGCCGCGCTGCTCGCGATCGAGCAACCCGGTCGGCTGTGGCCGCACCTCGCCGAGCAGATATTCCGGCGCTCGACGGGCGCCGCTTCCCCCGCCTTCCGCCGTGCGGCGGAGCGTGGCGACTTCCGCGTGCTGATCCCCTATGCGCCTCCGGGGTCCTTCCGGACGGTGGCGTTCAAGGATGTGCTTTCCGGGGAGGTGCCCGAGGAATTCCTTCGCGGCCATATCATACTCGTCGGCGCCACCGCAGGCGGCCTGGGCGACCGCCACTTCGTCGCGGGCGCGGGCAGCCTTCCCGGCGTGGAAGTGCAGGCCAACCTGCTCAACGCATTGCTCGCCGACCGGTTCGTGCAAGTCGCACCCCTGGGCTGGCGCCTGCTCTTCGCTGCTCTCCCCGGCCTCGCGCTGCTGCTCCTCTTCCTCCGGCTCCGCCCGTCGCGGGCACTGCTTGCCTCCCTGGCGATATTCGGGATCACGGCGGCGCTGCCGGCATTGCTCCTGATCCTCGCAGGGATCTGGGTGCCGCCGGTATCGGCACTGCTCGCATTGCTGATCGTCTATCCGCTCTGGGGCTGGCGGCGACTGCACGCCATCCATCGCGCGATGTCCGACGAACTGTTCCGCTTCGCGAGCGAGAGCGGCGTCCCGCTGACGACTGCGCGCGCCGGGCTCGATCCGGCCGGACACAGCGCGCTCGCGCTCAGCACGTCGATCGCCCGGCTGCGCGACATCAAGCAATTCGTCTCCGACACGATCGAAGGGGTTTCCGATCCGCTGATCGTCACGACGCTTTCGGGCGAGATGCTGCTGGCGAATCGCCGGGCGCAGTCGCTGATCGATGGCGGCCTCGATCCCTCGACAATTGCCGGATTGCTTCAGGAACCGGCGCAGGAAGATCTCATTCTGCCCGACGGTCGCAGCTTCTCCCCGCGGACGACCCCGCTCACGGGTGCCCTGCGCGAGCAGCGAGGCTGGATCGTGCTGCTCGTGGAGATCAGCGCGATCCGTGCAGCCGAACGCGATCGTGAGGAGGCGATCGAGTTCCTCAGCCACGACATGCGCTCACCTCAAGCCGCTATCATTTCCCTTCTGGAGAGCGAGATCGGCAGGTCGGTGCCGGCTGACCTGGCCGCGCGGCTCGCCGGGCATGCCTGGCGCACGCTGCGTCTGGCGGACGATTTCGTCCAGCTTGCGCGCCTGCGAGGCACCGACTTCGACCCCGAGGAGACCGACCTCCGCGATTCGCTGGCCGAGGCAGGCGATGCGGTCTGGCCGCATGCCGCGCGAAAGAGGGTGCGCGTCGTCGCGCCGGAGATCGGCGAGTCGTGCTGCATCATGGGGGAGCGTCAGGCCCTGACCCGTGCGTTGCTCAATCTTCTTGATAATGCGGTCAAGTTCAGTCCTGCTGACGCAGAGATACGCTGCCGCGTCGAGGAGACCATCGACCAGGGCCGCCGCTGGTATGCGCTCTCGATCGAGGATAGGGGACCGGGAATCCCGCCGGAACGTCTTACGCGGCTTTTTGGGCGTTTCGGGGCGGTGGACAATGGAGGGCCGGGAACCATTGCTGGCGCCGGTCTGGGGCTGAGCTACGCGCGCGCGGTGGCCGAACGTCACGGCGGCTTCCTGCTCTACAGCCCTGCGAAATCGGGCGGCGCGCGTTTCACTTTACGATTGCCTGCGCTCGATCCCTCCTCATCGTCCGAGCGCGCTTCGAGCTAGCTGCGGGATTGTTTTGGTGGCCGCCTTCGCGCAGCGGCGCGCCGTCGCGCCGGTGCGGAACACGATACGTCCATCGTTGCGGTCGATCATCGCGACCGACAGAACATATTGCCTACGTCGGCACAGCGCTATTCCGGTCGACGCGCCGGCACTCACGACCCCGCGCCCGGCCGACACTTCGAGCGGCAACGGCGCCGTGGCGAGGCCGACGTCGACGCGATAGGCGGCATCCGCGCTTTCTCGCAATCCATGGCCGGCAAGCTCCTGTCGCACGGCTTCACGCGCTTGGAGAAGGCTGGGATCGCTTTCCGAAGCATCGCCCGCCATGACGAAGTCGGGCGTCCGGAGCGCCGACCCCGCAGCGAACGCGCCACTGTTTCCCATGATGGGAGGAGCGCAGGCCGAAAGTGGGATGAAGCCAATTGCGACAGCCATGAGTCCGATGCGCAATCGCCTCTCCTCGATGCGGAAAACTGGCAACGCATAGGCGAAACGAGCCTCGCAGCTCAACTTCGCGGACCATCGCGTTCGATCGCCCTGCCTCATTGGGCGCTGTGTCAGCCGATGATTTTCCGCGAGCTGCCGTTTTCCGTCGATGGCTCGCCGGATCCTGTAACCGGTGAACGATGAACCACGGGATTCTCCGGGTCGACCGACATGTCGGAAGACCAGCGTATCAGGGGCGCCGGATTCGGCGCGTTGCCTTCCGGGTGCTCGAGTTGCCGGAGAATGTTAGCGAATCGACGCAATGACATGATCAACACCGATCTGCGCCAAGGCGATCCAGGACCATATAGTGAGTCAGTGGACGCTTTCGGCTCGACGAAGATTCGAGGCTACACGAATGAAGCCCTTCTTACAGCAACAAGTTCAGCGTTTTTACAAGAGTTTACAGGGCCATATTCTCGATGGCATCCGCCCGCAGGCACATCGTGCGTCGTCGAGCCATCTGTCATGGCAACGCTCCCACATAATGCATGCGCTTTGGCGATGCATCAAGAGACACGCAGATGCGTATCGCTTCGCAGGACCCGCAGAAGTCTGCGGAAAATGAGACAATGTGAGATGGCGGGAGGCACGAGCCTGGCGGAGACGGAGGGATTCGAACCCTCGGTACGAGTAATCCCCGTACGGCGGTTTAGCAAACCGCTGGTTTCAGCCACTCACCCACGTCTCCGGAAGAGGCTCGAAGCCGGCCCTATAGCGACGGACTTTGGAGCGATCAACGGCAGAACCGCCTCGACGCAAAATCGACTCCCGTCGTCGTCCGTTCATTGCAGCGTCAGGCGCCGGCAAGTAGCGTGCGAGGCTGGAAGTTCCTCGGGGGTGGAGATCGAATGCGCGTGCGAACCTTGATGCTGTGGGCGGCGACGGCCGCGCTCGGGCTCGCGGCGGCCCCCGTCTCCGCGCAGATCACCACCATCGATCCCAACACCGCGATCGATTCGGACCTGCAGACGCCGCCGCCGCAGGCGCAGGAAACGCCGCCGCCCGCGGACCAGGGCGCGTACCAGGAGGCCCCGCCCGCCGAGCAGCAGGCCGGGCAGCAGCCCGCTTTGGCGCCCGTGGCCCCCGTCGACGCGGGCACCAATGCGCGCAGCCAGGCCACCAACACCTATCAGCGCGACGATCTGATCGGCGCGGCCGAGGGCGTGTTCGGCAAGGGCGCCTCGGGCCTGGCCGGGATCATCGAGGACATCCTCAAGGACCAGGGCCAGCCCAATGCCTATATCGCCGGGCGCGAGGCGGGCGGCGCGATCGGCGTCGGCCTGCGCTACGGCTCGGGCGAGATGTTCCACAAGGTCGAGGGGCAGCGGAAGGTCTATTGGACCGGCCCGTCGATCGGCTTCGACATCGGCGGCGACGCCAACAAGGTCTTCGTGCTCGTCTACAATCTCTACGACAGCCAGGACCTCTACAAGCGCTTCCCCGCCGGCGAGGGGCGCGTCTATTTCGTCGGCGGCTTCTCGGCGAGCTATATGCGCCGCGGCGACGTGGTGCTGATCCCGGTGCGGCTCGGCGTCGGCTGGCGGCTGGGGGTCAATGCCGGCTATATGAAGTTCAGCGAGAAGCAGCGCTGGCTGCCCTTCTGATCCGGAAAATCCCCCCGCTTTCCACGCCTTAGGAACAAAGGCCCGGCCAGCCGCGTTGTGCCCGCCAAGTCGGGCCACATGGGGTCCCGCGAGGGAGCCCCATGACGACCCCAGTCACGACCGATGCCGCTTCCGCCGAACCGGGCACCAACCGTTTCGAGCTGCTCGTCCAGAGCGTCACCGATTATGCGATCTACATGCTCGATCCCACGGGCGTGGTGGCGAGCTGGAACGCCGGCGCCGAGCGGTTCAAGGGCTATGCGGCCGAGGAGATCATCGGCCAGCATTTCTCGCGCTTCTACACCGACGAGGACCGCGCCGCGGGAATCCCCGCGCACGCGCTCCGCACCGCCGAGCAGGAAGGCCGGTTCGAGGCCGAGGGCTGGCGCGTGCGCAAGGACGGCACGCATTTCTGGGCCAGCGTAGTCATCGATCCGATCCGCCGGCCCGACGGCGTCCTGCTCGGCTTCGCCAAGATCACGCGCGACCTCACCGAACGCCGCATCGCCGCCGAGGCGCTGCGGCGGAGCGAGGAGCGCTTCCGCCTGCTCGTCCAGAGCGTGACCGACTATGCCATCTACATGCTCGACCCGGACGGCCATGTGGTGAGCTGGAACGCCGGCGCCGAGCGGTTCAAGGGCTATGCGGCCGAGGAGATCATCGGCCAGCATTTCTCACGCTTCTATACCGACGAGGATCGCGCGGCAGGGATCCCGCAGGCGGCCCTCGAGCATGCGCGCACCAAGGGCCGGCTCGAGGCCGAGGGCTGGCGCGTGCGCAAGGACGGCACGCATTTCTGGGCGAGCGTGGTCGTGGATCCGGTTCGCGACGCCAGCGGCGCGCTGATCGGCTTCGCCAAGGTCACGCGCGACCTGACCGAGCGGCGCCAGTCGCAGCAGGCGCTCGAGCAGGCCCAGGAGGCCTTTTACCAGGCGCAGAAGATGGAGGCGATCGGCAAGCTGACCGGCGGCGTCGCGCATGATTTCAACAATCTGCTCGCCGCGATCGTCGGGAGCCTGGATCTCGCGCGCCGCCGGGCGGCCGATGGCGGCGACATCACCCGCTTCATCGACAATGCGATGAAGGCGGCCGAGCGCGGCGCGACGCTGACCCAGCGCATGCTCGCCTTCGCGCGCAAGCAGGAGCTCAGGCTCGAGACCGTCGATCCCGCCGCCCTGGTACGCGGCATGGCCGATCTCCTCCAGCGGACGATCGGTGGCGGGGTGCGGATCGACACGCAATTCCCCCTGGTCGTGCAGCGCGTGCACGCCGATCCCGCCCAGCTCGAGCTCGCCTTGCTCAATCTCGCGGTCAATGCCCGCGACGCGATGCCCGAGGGCGGGCGCATCGTCATCGCCGCGCGCGAGGAGCAGGTCGGGCCGGGCGAGGGCCTCAAGCCCGGCGCCTATGTCTGCCTGTCGCTGTCGGATACCGGCCAGGGTATGGACCCCGAGACGCTCGCGCGCGCCACCGAGCCCTTCTACACCACCAAGGGCGTGGGCAAGGGCACCGGGCTGGGCCTGTCGATGGTCCATGGCTTCGCCGAGCAATGCGGCGGCAGGCTCTTGCTCGACAGCCGCCCGGGCGAGGGCACCACCGCCGACATCTGGCTCCCGGTCGCCGACGGAACGGTGCCGCTACGGCCCGAGGACGATACCGCCGAGACGCGCGTCGTGCCGGCCGATCAGCTGGTGGTGCTCGCGGTCGACGACGACGCGCTGGTCCTCACCAACACCGCGGCGATGCTCGAGGATGGCGGGCATCGCGTGCTCCAGGCGACCTCGGGCAGGATGGCGCTCCAGTTGCTGAGCGAGAGCCGCGTCGACGCGGTCGTCACCGATTTCGCGATGCCCGAGATGAACGGCGCGCAGCTCGCCGAGGCCGCGCAGGCGGGCTGGCCGGGGCTGCCGGTGCTGCTCGTCTCGGGCTATGCCGAGCTTCCCGCCGACACCGCTCCGGACCTGCCCCGGCTCGCCAAGCCGTTCCGCCAGGACCAGCTCCTGCGCGGCCTCGCCCAGGCCGTCGCCGCGCATCGCCCGGGCGGCAAGGTGGTCCGGTTTCCGGAGCGCAAGCGGCGCTAAGGTTTCGCTCAGCTGTAGCTGCTACGCTGCGGGAATGCTCGTCTATGCGATCCCCGCGCTGCTGATCGTCAATCTCTGGACGATGCTGCGCTTCTATGACGACAAGCAACGCGCGCGGCTGGGAAAGCGCAGGATCCCGGAGGCGGACCTGCTCGCGCTGGCGCTCATCGGCGGGAGCCCGGGCGCTTTCGCCGCCCGCCATCTCTTCCGCCACAAGACGCGCAAGCAACCCTTCTCGACTTGGCTGATGCTGATCGCAGTGGTGCAGATCGGCGCCGCAATCGGCTTCGCGATCTAGGGTCCGCCCGCAGTTACCGTCATCCCGGAAGCCAATTTTCTCCAAATCTGTGATTTGGGAAGAAAATTGAGCTGTCCGGGATCCACCGAGAGGCAGATGCTGGTGGAGAGGTGGATCCCGGACAGTAAGGCTTTCCGACGAAAAACCTGGCGGTTTTCCGGGAAAGCCTAACTTCCGGGATGACGGGTTTGGCTTATTGAATCCGGACCCTGGGCAAACTTGGACCGACCCCTACCACCCAAATCTCCGCCTCGGCCGCGGCGGCGGCGCCTCGGCGGGCTCGCGGTGGATCTCCCAACTATGGTTCTCGACGATCACCGCCGGCACCGGCCGCCCGCGCGCGTCGCGCGAGGGGCGAAAGCGGAAGCGTTCCTCGATCAGGCGGCATGTCGTCGCGTCGAGCTCGCGGCTGCCGCTCGATCGGGTGACCTCGCATTCGCGCACCCGCCCGTCGGTCCAGACGAGGTAGCGCACCCCCACCGTGCCGCCGATCCCCGCTTCGGCGGCGCCGTCGGGATAGTCCGAATCGCGCAATTGCCCACGGACCCAGCGCGGCGGGATCTCCTCCCCGCCGGCGCCGCTGCCGTCGCCCTCGCCGCCGCTCCCGCGGCCATCGCCTTCGCCCCCGGCGCCGGTTCCGGGGCCCACCACATCGGCATTGCCCGCCGTCGGCGCGCTCCCCACCCCGGCGATCGGCGCCGCGACCACCGGCGGCGGGACCGCGAGCGGCACCACCGGCTCGGGCGCGACGATCTCGGTCGGCTCGGATCGCAGATTGGGCGGGGACGCCGCGCCTTCGCGCCGGCTGCTGGTGCGGTGCGGCACCAATTTCTCGGGCGGCGGCGGGGGTGGCTCGGGCCCGACTTCGAACAAAGTAAGCGCTTCCCCGGGCGATGCCCCGCTACCCAGCGCCAGCCCCGCGACCAGCGCATAGCCGAGCGCCGCGGTCAGCGCCGCCGCGCCCAATGCGGCGCGGGCCCGCTCCATTCGCGTCGATCGCACAAAGGTCATGCTCGCAGCCGCCGGCCTCGTCGGGAGATTCCCGAAAGCACAGGCCGAATGAACGTGCGCTGGCCGTCAAAGGATGCACCGGCGCCGCGATCGGCTCAGCCGAACTCCACCGCTTCGAACCGCACCGGCGCGCCGATCGCCGCATTGGCTAGCTGGCCCTCCCACATCACGCGGTTGCCGCGGACGATGGTGCCCAGCGGCTTGCCGGTGAGCGCCATGCCGGTGAAGGGCGACCAGCCGCACCGCGACGCGAGCCAGCTCTCCTCCACCGTCCAGCGCGCCTTGAGGTCGACGATCGTGAAGTCGGCGTCATAGCCCACCGCGATGCGCCCCTTGCCGGCGATGCCGAACACGCGCTGCGGCCCGGCGCTGGTCATGTCGATCAGCCGCTGGAGCGTCAGCCGCCCCTCGGCGACATGGTTGAGCATCAGCGGCAGCAGGGTCTGCACGCCCGGCATGCCGCTCGGGCTCGCCGGATATTCCTTCGCCTTCTCCTCGCGCGTGTGCGGCGCGTGGTCCGATCCGATCACGTCGGGAACGCCCTGGTTGAGCCAGCGCCACAGCCCGTCGCGATGCGCGCCCGATCGGATCGGCGGGTTCATCTGCGCATAGGTGCCGAGCCGCGGATAGGCGTCCTCGCCCGCCAGCGTCAGGTGCTGCGGCGTCACTTCGCAGGTCGCGATGTCCTTGTGCCTGCCCAGCAGTTCCAGCTCGGCGGGCGTGGTGACGTGGAGCACGTGGATCCGCCGCCGGGCTTCGCGCGCCAGCCGCAGGATGCGCTGCGTGGCGAGCAACGCGCTCTCGTCGTCGCGCCACACCGGATGCGAGGCGGGATCGCCGGCGATGCGCTCGCCCAGCCGCGCATTCATCCGCGCCTCGTCCTCGGCATGGATCGCGACGCGGCGCTTGCCCGAGGCGAGCACGCGCGCCAGCTCCGAATCCTCGGCGACGAGGAGGTCGCCCGTGGACGCGCCCATGAAGATCTTGACGCCCGCCGTGCCGGGCAGCCGCTCGAGCTCCTTGAGCTCAGGAGCATTGGCCGCGGTCGCGCCGACATAGAAGGCATGATCGCACCACATCCGGTCCCTGGCGCGCGCGAGCTTGTCGTGCACCGCCTCGGCGCTGTCGGTATTGGGCTTGGTGTTGGGCATCTCGAACACAGCGGTGACGCCGCCGAGCACCGCCGCGCGGCTGCCGCTCTCGAGATCCTCCTTCGCCTCGAGCCCGGGCTCGCGGAAATGGACCTGGCTGTCGATCACGCCGGGCAGCACGTCGAGCCCGGTGCAGTCGATCGTCTCGCCCGCGTCGCCGACGTGGCCGATCGCGACGATGCGGCCGCCGCTGACGCCCACGTCCAGTTCGGCCGGTCCGCCGGGCAGATGCACCCGCCCGCCCTTGAGCCTGAGATCGACGTTCATGCTATCGCCCTCTTCCGTCCTGCGTGCCCGGCTCCTACCTGTTCGCCATGAGCGAGACCAGTCCCGGAACATGGCTGCCCGATCGCGCGCTGCTGCGCGTGCAGGGCGAAGACGCGCGCGGCTTCCTCCAGGGGCTGGTAACGCAGGACATGGCGGAAATGGCCCCCGGCGCGCCGAAATGGGCGGGGCTGCTCACCCCGCAGGGCAAGGCATTGTTCGATTTCATCCTCTGGGACGACGGCGACGCGATCCTGATCGATTGCGAGGCGGCCGGGCGCGAGGCGCTCGCCCGCCGCCTCACCCTCTATCGCCTGCGCCGCGCGATCAGCATCGAGCCCGTGGAGGGCGACGTGCACTGGTCCCCCGACGGCGCCGAGGGCGTCCCCGATCCGCGCCTCGCCGCGCTCGGCCGCCGCTGGCTCGGCCCCGCCGGCGGCGTGCCCGCGATCGGCTGGCCGGCGCACCGCCTGCGCCTGGGCGTGACCGAAGGCCTGGCCGAGCTCGGCCAGGACAAGACGCTGTGGCTCGAATGCAACGCCGGCGAGCTGAACGGCGTCAGCTTCACCAAGGGCTGTTATGTCGGCCAGGAGAATACCGCGCGCATGCATTATCGCGCCAAGGTCAACCGCCGCCTCGTCGTCGCCCCGCTCGCCGAGCCCGGCGACCGGACGCGCGCGACCTATCCGGAATTGGGGCTGATGGTGGAGCTGCGGCGGACGGAGGCGCTGGGGGACGCGATCGTCCCGTTATGGTTGGCGACGGCGCTTGAGGACGCGCCGACCGCCTGATCCTTCGCGCAGGCGGGCCTGGTCCGCTCCGGCAAGCGTCTCACCTACGCCCAACCTGGTAGGAGGGTCTGATGCCGAAACGGAAAAGCCAGGAGTCGCCGAAGGAGCAGAGCGAACGCTTTCGGCGGGAAGCTCGAGAGCTCATAGACGCCGGCGAACTAAATCCTATCGAGAGCGGGCGCGGCGTCGATAGGATTGTCTCGAATGCCGGTTTGAAGCGAAAGCAGCCCCCGTCTGGTGACGGGGGCTAGCTTAAGCGATTATCCGCCAGTGTTCATGAAGGCTCTCCCCAGCGTGGTGGCACCAAAGCCATTGCGGGACGGGTTGTCAACCAAGCTAGTGACCGCCATCGTATAAAACAACCTCTCCGGCGGCAACTGCTATCAAATGCACCCATGGCCGCAAAAGTTCAAAATTCCGTGAAGTGGGCAAGATTGCCTTTGCCGACTTCGAGTCCTTGCCATGAGCGAGGGCGTTGCGAATCTGCGTAATGGACCGCGCGAATGTCTCAACCCCCTTCGGAGCGAACGTGTCCACCTCCGTTCGCTCCGCTACCAACGCATCAATCACCAAATCGCCTTCGAAACAGGTATTTTTGGCGAAGAACGCCTTGTTCTGAGAAATCTCGTTCCACAGGCGTTCGACAGGTATCACGTCCTGCAGAAGGCGGACGATGGTATCCTGTTCTCGCTCCAGCTTCGCTTCTCGAAGAAGGAATAGGATCTCCGTAGAGGAGCGCTCCACGTCATCGACTGCAGACGGCCGGTTCAAGATCTTTCGAATTTCGCCTCGCAGCGCGCCGTGCATATGCCCGTATGAAACAAACTCGATAATACGATAAAAGTTCAAGAAATTAGATGCTGGATTGGTTGTCGCATACGCGGCAGAATAAAAAATGAGCAGTGCTGCCTCAAGCTCCTTGCTGGATATGCGATTAGGGAATGATCCTTCGATATATCTATTACGGGGATTCACACTCTCAGTCATAGGTTCTGGAAATATTTCTATCACCGGAGACGCCGCATCATAATATTTTAGATAGAAATTAATGTGCCTGATCAGCTTTATGACGGAATCGTTATCCCATGTAAGATTATCTATCCAAAATGAAACAGGCGTCGCGTAAGCTGGCGAACGAACCTCCTCAGAATATTCGCTGTACTCACGAAATGATCTAAGGTTTCTGAAATTGGTAGTACCCATTTGAAGAGGCGTGAAACTCTTTGCGATGGTCAAGAGCGTATCGCTGGAAGGACCGAACTCGCATTTATGCGTTTTACCTGCGACTCTCAACGAGAACTTCCGAGTTTTTACCTCCTCTTGCTCCTCATCCAGCTTGTATGCGGTCCAGATGACTTCAAGTCTCTTATCCCGCTTATGGTATATCGCAGAATATCTCGGTGGTAAGTACACGTCAGCTAGAATTGCCGCCAAACTTCTGGGATCATCAGGTATCAGCAGTGCAACGGACGCGTCCTGCCACGGATCAAGGATGCCGGCGCGGTCATCCTTTCCATTTGTAAGCTCGGCAATACGCGCGCCATCATTGCTCGATAGGAAGGGCGCAAATAGCTCAGCTATCTTATCACGCGCACCAAATCCTGCCGCGCGCTTTGTACGAGCGCGCTTGGGCGCACTAACTGAATTTGCCATTACCCCTCCCGATTTGCGCGAAGGGTCGTAGACAGTCCCTCAGATGTCAACTGTGGGCACGCGATGTATAACAACACCAAAGAAAAAGGGGAGGCCGGTTTCCCGACCTCCCCGATTTCTTGCCGTTCCGAAGAACCGGTGTGGCTTACTGACCCGAACCCGGGCCGTACATGATTTCCACACGGCGGTTCTGCAGCTCGCGGACGCCGTCGGCGGTCTCGACGCGCGGGCGGCTTTCGCCGAACGCTTCGGTCGAGATGACGGTTTCCGGAACGCCGCGGCCCGAGAAATAGGCCTTAACCGAGTCGGCGCGACGCTGCGAGAGACCCACGTTGTAGCTCGCCGGACCCGAACGGTCGGCGTGGCCCGCCAGCATGACCTGCGCGTTGCCGCAGTTCTGGTAGTTGCTGATGGCGTTGTCGAGGATGCTCGCGGCCTCCGGCGTGATGTCCGACTTATCCCAGTCGAAGAACACGATGTACGGTCCGGGGGTGCAGCGCACGGGCTCCGGCGTCGGCTCGGGGGCCGGCGGCGGGGTGTAGGGCGGCGGAGCCGGCTCGGGAGCCGGTGCCACGGGCTCGGGCTCGGGAGCGCCGAAGTTGAACACCAGGCCGCCCATGATGCTGTGCGAGCGGAAGCGGCCGAACCAGTTGCGGCCCGCGACGTCGACGAGCTCGGCGCCCGGTGCGTTGAAGAAGCGATACTTCAGCGAGACGTCGATCCGGTCCGACAGCGGCGCGCGCACGCCGGCGATGGCCTGCCATGCGACGACCGTGTCCGAATCGTCGAGCGCGTCGCCATTGGTGTTGAGCGCAAGGCGGTTCTTGACGCGAGCGACGCCGAGGCCGGGGCCGACAAAGCCCTGGACGCCATCGTCGTCACCGAAGTCCCAGAGCGCGTTGACCATGAAGCTCAGCGCCGACGAACGGCCGCCCGCATAGTCGTAGGTGCCGCCCGGCGCCATCACCGTGGCGCCCGCACCGTTAACGTACGGAAGCGTGGTGGTCGAGCGGAGGCCGGTCACGTTGGCGGCGCGATAGCCGACTTCCGCCTCGAGGCGCACAGGGCCGAGGTCGTAGCCGACGGTGCCGCCGACGTCGAAGCCGGCACGGTGGTCGACGGTGACGCTGTCGATCGCAGCGCCGACGTCCCAATCGATGTCTTCGACCAGCATGGCGCCGCCCTCGACACCCACGTACCACGCATCGTCGCGTGCAAGTGCGGGCGTGCTGAGCGCGGTCGTTGCTAGTGCCAGAGTTACGGCAAGCTTCCGCATTTTAATCCCCTTTCAAAGTTGTCACTACGGACAGCGACAAACTCACTACCGAAACGAAAGTTTCTGCGCAAGCTCACAAAACCGGCACTGTTGCATCAACGTCACAGGTTCAACCGCCCTCGATCAAACCATGTGCGCGCAATGCTTCCAGCACCGAAACGATCGCGATCCGCGCCTGGGCATCAACCGTCGTGCCTCCCACAGGTTCCGCGATCGCCTCGTTCCTCGGCCCAACCACTTGGATACCCTCGACAAATAGTTTTCCCTGGAGCTCGCCGAGGCGCCATTCGCCGTCCGCGAAACGCGCCACGCCCTGGGCCGCACCCAGCCATAATTGCATGCCTTCGCAAGGTTGCACGAAGAGCCAGCCGGCGTCGGTCCAGCCCGCGATTTCCCGCGCATGCCCCGCCCAAGGGCCGGTAGGCGCAGCGCCGACGATCCAGCATTCGCCGATTCCCGGATCGGCCGGCGGGGTGTCGACCGCCGCGGCGACCGCCGCCGCCTGGACGCTCAGGTCGAGCAGCGCGAGCGCCGCATTGTGGAACATCTCCTTCTGCGCCTGCCCCGGCTGGAGCAAAGGCAGCGCGAGTCGCGAAGTAACGCCGTCGGTCATCCGTCTTCTCCCAGGGCCGGCAGGATCAAGGTCGCGGGGGGCGACAGGCCGTGCGCCCCGATCTGGCGGACGGTGACCGCCACGGCCGCCGCCCTCTCCTCGGCCGTCAGCACGATTCCCGGCACCTCGGTAAGCGCCGCGCGGCCGCCCCCGTCCCAGGCGATCTCCACCTGGTAGCGCTCGCTCTCCTCGGCGAGCGGCGCGTCGATTCCGTCGATCCAGTCCCAGCCGCTCCTGCTGCGCCGCGTCCAGGCGATCTCGGCGCCGCCGCCGGGCAGTCCGGTGGCGCGCAGATGGACCGGGCTTGGCGGCACCACCGAGATCCCGCCGACCATCGCCTCGGCCGCGCCGGGCTCGACGTCCCCCACGCCCTGCGCCAGCACCCGGATCGTCTTGCCCATCGCCTCCGCCGGCAGGTCCAGCGTCACCAGCGCCTCGGCATCGAGCAGGACGAAGCGGTCCCCGGCCGAGTGGGTCGCGATTCCGGCCTCGGTGCCGCGGCGCCCGCGCCACAGCCCGGTGAGCGCCCATTGCCGCCCGCCCAGCGGCACCGCGCGCGCGAACTGGAGCAGTTCGCCGCTCGCCATCGCCAGGTTCGCGCCCGCAGCCAGCGCGGCGGGATCGGCGTCGTGGAGCAGCATCGCGCCGTTGACGAGCTCGACGACGAGCATGTTCCGCCGGTCCTCGACATGGCTCGGCGCCGGGCCTGGCGGCGTCACGACATGCCCCAGCACGGCGGGCATCGCAGTCGAACCAGCCGCCGACCAGGTCGCGCCGTCGTCGCTGCTGACGAGCAGGGCGGCGCTTCGCCAGCCCGGCCCGGTCCCCGCAGCGGCGATCGCCAGCCGTGGCACGGTCGCCAACGCGCCCAGCGGGGGCAGCTCGAACGCATGGATTCTCGTCTCGCCGAGGGGCAGGTCGGGCGCCGGCAGCACGCGGCCGCCGCTCGCCGCGGCAGAGGGCGCGCCCGGCGCGACCGCGACGCATTCGAGCAGCACCACCATGCCCTCGAGCCGCCATTGGTCGACGCGCCAGACGCCGGGCGCCCCCGCTATCGTCACGCGCTCGCCCGGCCGCACCGCCAGCGATCGCCAGGGCAGGGCCAGGGTGCGCCGTTCGCGCTCGACGTCGAGCCGCGCCAGCGCGGCCTCGGCGATTCCCTTGGCGCTCGCCGCGTCGATCGCCGCGGCCAGTTCCATCCGCGCCTCGCGCACCCCCGCGCCCGGCGCTACCGCGCGCTGCACCCCCGCCTGATAGTCGCGTGCCGGCTCGTAATAAGCGAGCGTCAGCGTCCGCGGCGCGGCATCCGCGGCGGCGATGTCGCGCCGGCCCCGCGCCTCGCCCGCGCCGGCATCTTCCAGTGCCAGTGCGGGGCCGCCGCCGCTCAGCAGCACCAGCTTCTCCGCATCGGCGCGGAACCAGCCGCCCGCCGCCCCCGCCAGCATCTCGATCACTGCGCGCACCGTCGCGCCCGAGGCGGCGAACCCTGCCAGCGGGACCGTGGCCTCGGGCGCCTCCAGCACCGCGCCGCCGAGCGCCTGCGCGATCGCCCCCGCCGCCTGCGGCCCCGCATCGCCGATCACTTCGAAGCTCAGCGAGGGGATGCGGTTGCCGAAATCGGCCAGCTCCAGATCCTCGAACACGACATAGGCGATCCCGCGATGCGCGGGCGCCAGCCCCGCTCCCTCCATAGCTGCGATCAGCGGATCGGGCGCCTGGTCCTCCGAACCGAGGTGCAGGCGAAACACCGTCCGCGCCTTGAAGTCGCCCGCGGCACCGCGCAGCAGCTTGCCGTCCGCCCAGATCCGCCCCACGCTTTGGATCGGCCGCGTCGAGAGCGCCACGGCGAACGAGGCGGTGTAGCTGTAACTGGTCGTGCTCGGCCTCCCCTTGCCGCCGCTCTGGGTGCTGCGATGCTCGATCAGGTCGGTCGCCCAGATCACCGATCCCGCCACGCGCATCGTCCCGAAGATCTTGGGGATCTGCGTGCCGTAGGAGGATGTCTGCACGCGCAGCTCGGTCAGCCGCGGGCCCTCGCGCCCCTTGGGCTTCAGGATTTCGCGGTCGATCGCGTTGCCGGCCAGCGCGCCGATCGCGCCGCCCAGCGGCCCGCCGATCAAGCTGCCGGCGGTCATCAGCACCACCGTCGCCATTTCAGTCTCCCTCGCTCGGGCGCCAGCGGCCGATCACCGGCCAGGGCAAATCGGGCCGCTCCACCACGCGCCGCCGCACCGCGTCGGCATGGATGATCCCGGTCTCGGCCTGGATCGCGAAATGCAGCTGGCCGGGGCCGGCGCGCAGCAGCAGCAGGTCGCCGGGCCGCGCCCCTCCGGCGGGCACCAGGCCCAGCGCCTCGATTGCCGCAACGGTGCGCCCGGCATCGCCGCTTCGAAGCGCATAGCCGCTCGGCACTTGCCCCTCGAAGCCCTCCGCGCGCAGTGCCAGCGCCGCCAGCCCCACGCAGTCGAGCCCGTCCGTCACGTCGCGCCCATGAAGCCGGAACCGCACTCCCAATGCCGCCCGCGCCGCCGCGACGGCGCGCGCGCCCGGGCTCATCCGCCCGGATACCGCGTCAGCAGGTCGATCCCGGGCAGATAGGGCTCGCCGCGGAAATTGACTGCGTTGCCGAACCTCCCCGCGCAGGTCGCAAGGCTCTTGTCGCACCCCTCGACCAGCTCGACCAGCGCGCCGGCGGCCACGAGGCGCGGCGGCCGCCGCAACGTCACCGTCGCCCCCTCGGAGCGCGCGATGGCATCCTCCAGCCCCGAATTGGCCCCCCCGAACCAACGGAGGCGCCCCCCGCCATAGGCATTGGCAATGGGCTCGCCTGCATCGAGCGTGACCGTCGCCCCCGCCACGCCGGTTACCCGCGCGAACCGTCGCCGCCCCGCCATCGCGACGCGGCAGCGCCGGTCGCCCAGCGCGGCGCGGCATTCGGGCGAAGTCTCCTCGACCACCGCCTGCTCGAGCGCCGCCGAGACCCCGCGCAGTTCGGCGGTTAGCATGCCGCCCCGCGTCTCGACCGCGCCGATCGTCCCCTCGCCCAGGGCCACCGTCTCTCCCGGCGCGGACCAGTCGACCGCGAACAGCGCCACCCGCGCGCCGTCCCAGCGCCCCGCAAGCAGATCCGCCTCGCCGATCGCTGCGCTGGTCAGCGCCCCCGTCACGTCCATGCTGTCGGCGTCCAGGCTCGCGCTCCGGCTGATCGCGCTCGGCGTCATCCCCGGCGCGGCGCGATAGACCAGTCCGTCGAGCTCGAGGTCGCGGTCGTGCGCGGTGATGCCGATCGTCACGCCGTCGCGCCGCTCGACGCGCCAGCACAGGGCCAGCGTGGTGAGTTCCCCGTCGAGCCAGCTCATTCGCGTATCTCGACGAGCGGCACCGATGCCGCCGCCCCCGCCAGATAAGTCGCGCGGCTGACCGTCAACCGGTCCTCGGCGAAGCGCACCGGCACGTCGAAGTCGAAGCTGGCGGTCACCACCGCGCCTGCGGGCGGGGGCACGTCGAGCGTCACCATGCCTCCCGGCCCCAGGTCGAACCCCATGGTCGCCACGCCGTCCACCGCCAGGCGAAGCGTGCCGCTCACCGGCCGGGTGATCCGCCGCGCCATTTCGCCATAGCGCTTGACCAATTGGAAGCGCGCCTCGATGCCGTCGCCGATCCCGATCACCCCATGCTCGGCCGACGCGTCGAACGGGTCGCGCAGCCGGAATCCCCGCGCCGGCCCCATCCGCGCACGGAAGAAGCCGATCAGCGCCGCGATGTCCGCCTCGGAGCGCACCCCCGGCCCCACATCGTAGCGCATCCGCGCCTCGGCCCATTCGGCGTTGCGGTTCTCGCGCCCGCCCGCGCTGGTCACGATCGCCGTCGACACCTCCGGCGCCACTTCGGCCTCGCGCCCCAAGGCGAGCGGGAACAGCACGTCGTCGAACGCGTCCATCTCTTCCTCCTGCTCGAAATGCACGAAACCGTCGCGCAGCACCTGCGGCAACGCCCAGACGAAGGTCTCGGCGACTCCGCGCTTCCGCCCCCGGCCGGCCGCCGCGGCGATGTGCCGCCACTGCGCCTTGTCCTCGGGGTTCAGCACGAAGCCCGCGAGATAATGCTGCTCGCCCGCCGCATAGCCCAGCCGCGCCTCGGCCAGCGCGACGCCCCTGGCGCTCGCCGCCGCATTGCCCGCCGCCGCCCAGTCGTAATCCTCGAGCTGGAGCACATCGAAGGCCGGCCCCGCCCAGCCGATCGGCAAATTGGCGCGCTGGAGCTCGGGCGCCTCGGGATCGAGCACCGTCGGCAGGTATGCGAGCAGCAGCACCTCCGCCCCCGGCGCCCAGCGCACCACGTCGCGCAGCGCCAGCGTCGACGCCGCGAGCAGCGCCCCCGCCTCGTCGAGCACTTCGGCGTCGACGCTCCCGCGCACATTCTGCTCGGGCGGATCGCCGAGCGCCGCCTTGGCCGCGTCGTCATGGATGCACAGCCGCCCGTCGGGCATCACCCACCACCAGGGCTCGCCGATCTGGAACCGGACCGCCAGCCCGGCGGCCTGCGCGATCCCCACGAACGCCAGCGCGACGACGCGCAGATAATACATCGCCCCCGCATGCGCCGGGGAGAGCAGGGCCGAGGGCGGGCTCCATCCCGTCAGCCCCGGCGATCCGTCGGCCGCGCGCTGCTTCCAGTCGTTCCAGCAATGCTGGTCGAGCAATTCGTAGGAGAGCGACCAGATCACCTCATAGCCGAGCGCCTCGGCGCGCCGCGCGAAATCCATATGCCACGCCGCGCACGCCACGTTGAGCGTACCCCCGGCCAGGCTGACATAATAACCGCCCGAATTGGGCTCGAGCCGGAAATAATGGCTCATCCCCACATAATGGAGGATGGTCCCGCGATAGCCGAGCTGGAGCGCGCCCCGCAGCACCCGCGCCGGCGTCAGATGGTAGCAATCGTCATAGCCGTTCGCGATCCTGAGACCATGCTCGGGCACCACAAGGTCGCCGATCGCGAGCACCGATCCCGGCCCCTCGCATGCGATGTCGCTGATCTCGACCCAGGCCTCGACCGGCGCCGCCAGCGCAGCGTCGCTCTCGGTATAGCCTTCGGGCACCAGCGACACGAACATCCGGTCGACGTCGCCCGCGAACACCGGATCCGCCTCGTCCGGCAGCACGAACCCGCCTGCGAGGTCCGCGAAGTCGATCGTCACCACCGCATCCTCGGGGTCGCCCTCGGCATGGTTCCACAGCCGTACGTACCAGGCGCGCGGATCGCCCGCGGCGTCACGCCCCTCGATCGTCAGCACCGGCCCGTTGACCGCATCGAGCGCCAGCACCCCCGACGACCGCCAGCGGAACCGCAGCCGGCAACCACGGAAGTCCCGGTCGGTCTCATAAGCGAGCAGCACATGGTCGTGCCGGTCCTCGGCCTCCCAGATCAGCCCGGCCAGATCGTCCTGCCGATAGAAGACCGCGTCGACGCGCAGCGCGTCGGGGGCGGTCGTCACCACGCTCGCCATCATCGGCCGCGGGAAGTTGACTGTCCAGTAGAGCGGATCGAAGCGCGAAATCGCGCCCTCCATTTGCCCCCGCCGTTCGGACGCCAGCCAATGTGCCATAACTCCCTCTCCCCTTGTGGGAGAGGGAAGGGGCCCGCGCGCGAAGCGCGTGGAAAGGGTGAGGGGGACCTCACCACTGCGCCCGCTTCCCCCTCACCCTTCCGGCGCTGCGCGCCTCCCTCCCTCTCCCGATGGGAGAGGGACTATTCCACCTCCGCCAGCGCCGCCTTCACCGCCCGCGCCACTTGCCGGCTCGACTGGGCCAGCGCCCGCGGCGCCTCGCCCGCCCCCGCATTGACCGTGATCGCCACCCGCACCTCGCGCGGCCCGCTCGCGATCGGCGCCGCCACTGCGCCCGCGCTCGCCGGCACGAACAGTTCGGGCCCGCGCTCGCCGACCCAATAGGGCCGCCCGGGGCTCACCGGCCCGCCGGTCGCGCGTCCCGGCGCCCCGCCGAACAGCCCCAGGATCGTCCCCAGCAGTCCCTCGCCGCCGCCCGCGCCGCTCAGCGCGCCCAGCCCCCCGCGCAGCGCCGCCGCCGCGATTTCGTCGAGCACCGCCAGCGCCATCCTGCGCAGGTCCTCGAACCCGAACTTGCCCGTCCGCACCGCGCGCAGCAGCGCACCCTCGATCGCGCGCCCGGCGCGGTCGGCGCCCGCTTCCAGCGGCCCCTCGATCTGCCCGCGCATCTCCGCCACGTCGCGCGCGAAGCCGCGCGTGTCGGCGCGCACGCTGACGATCAGCCGTTCGATCTCTTCATCCATCGGGAAACAACTCCTCGAGCCGCGCGCACTCGGCCGCGCCCAGCGGCTCCGCCGCCTCGCCCGCCAGCGCCCGCACCAAAGCCGCCAGCTCGGCCGGCGTCGCATTCCAGAACGTCTCGGGCGTCCACCCGAAAGCGAGCCCCGCCGCCCCGGCAAGCCGAACGGCCCAGACGGAAAATTCCTCCCCGAGCTCGTCTCGGGGAGGGGGACCAGCCGCAGGCTGGTGGAGGGGCCGCCGCGTCAGCGGCGGTTGCACCGCCGTCCCCTCCACCACTCGCTCCGCGAGTGGTCCCCCTCCCCGAGCAAGCTCGGGGAGGAATGGTTCAGCACCCATCACCGCCCCGCCAATATCTGCCCGAGCAGCGCCTTGAGCACCGGCGTGTTCGCCGCCAGCCCGCGCGCCGTCACCGCTTCGGCAAAGCCCTCGCGCGTCAGCCCCTCGGGCCGCGCACCGAGGCAATGCCAGAAGAGCCCCACCATCTCGCCCAGCGCCAGCCGCCCTTCCGCGGCACGCTCGACCAATGCGAACAAGGGCCCCAGCTCGCCCTCCGCCGCGACCAGAGCCGAGAAGCTCGGCCGAAGCACCAGCGTCTCGCCAGCAATGCGTAATTCCGCCTCGCCACGCGCCGGATTGGCGCCTCTTTCAAGCCCCTCAGGATCCACGCCGACGCTCACGCGCTCACCACCGGCCCGGAGCTCTCCAGGCTGAGCGTGTAACTGCGCTCCCCGTTGAAATCGCCGGCATAATCGAGCCGCGTCACCAGGAAGCGCCCGGTCATCGTCTCGCCGCTCTCGAAGCTCAGCCGGTAATCGTCGATCACCCCGGCGAGCGCATTGGTCTTCACCCGGCCTTCCGCCGCCGATCCGGTGAACACCCCCGCGCCCGACACGCTCACCGATCGTACGCCTGCGCCCGACAGCAATTCGCGCCACCCGCCCGAATCCTTGGAGGTGATCACCACCGCCTCGCCGTTGACGCTCAACTGCGTGGTCCGCAGCCCGGCCACCGTCGTGAACGCCACCGGCGATCCGCCATTCCCCACCTTGAGCAGGAACGCGCTACCCTTCTCCGCCGCCATATTCTTTCTCCTCTAAAATCCTCCCCGGAACGGGGAGGGGGACCAGCCGAAGGCTGGTGGAGGGGGCCCGCCACAAGCGACCCGCCAGCCGAAGCTCAATTCGCCTGCAGCATCCGCACCCGGAACTCGATCACCGCCATGGACAGCCCGGAGCCCTCGCCCGCGATCCGGCTGCGCAGGAAGGCGAGGCTGACGATCCGCCATCCCTCGCCCAGCTCGCGCGGCAGTTCGGCGATCGCGTTCGTGATCTGGTCGGTGCGCGCGCGCAGCCACACGCGGTCCTCGCCCGTTTCGAACAGCCCCACCGCCAGCCGCCCTTCGCGGCCGGCCATGTCCTTGGTGCTCCAGTCGACGAGCACCGCGTCCTCGATGATCACATAGGGCCGGACGCCGCGCGCCGGCGGCGCATCGAACACCCCGTTGAGCTCCAGTTCCGGACCCGCGCCGAGCACTGCCCGGACCGCCTCGACCAACACCTGATGCGCGCTCATCGGAGCAGCCCTCCCAGCCAGCGGAACGCGGGGTCGCGCAGCCAGCGCCGCCCGAGCCCGCGTCCCGAAACCACCACGCGCGCGCCCTCGGCCGCCACCGACACGCCGGGCAGCGCCTCGCCGGCCACATCCGCCAGCCGCGCCGCGACCCGCACCGCCGCCCGCGCGCCCATGTCGCGCGCCCGTGCCTCGAGCCCGTCCATCATGCCGATCGCCGCGCGGTCTCGAGCCGCAGCCGCCGCCACGGCCGCCACAGCGCCGCGACCGCCGCCGGCGGCGCTCCGCCGCTCGCCCGCGCCTCGAACAGATGGGCGGCGAGCAGCACCACGCCCTGCGCCAGCGGCGCGGGCAATCCGCTCCATTCGGCGGCGAGCCCGGCGGCATAGCCCACCCGCACCCGCCCCGCCGCACTGGGCGAGGTCACGCGCACCCAGCCCTCGCTCGCCGCGTCGATGTCGATCGCATAGCTGCCGGCGGGGAGCGCAAAGCCCGCCCCCTCCGCCGGCAACCCCTCGACGCTGTTGATCGCGGCGACCGGCGCGCCGCCGAGCCGCTGCCATTTCGCGAGCGCGGGCAGCACCGCTTCCCACGTCCGCACGATCAGCGCCTGGCCGGTGAACGCCTCGCACAAGGCCAGCGCAGTCGCCGCATGCCGCTCGAGCAGCGCATCCTCGGCCGCGCCCGAGATCCGCAGATGAAGCTTGGCGGCATCGCGCGCGGCAGCGATCGCCGCCGCCGGAAAGGGCGGAGCAAGCATCGATATCTCCTTCCTGAACTCCCTCTCCCCTTGTGGGAGAGGGAAGGGGCCCGCTCGCGAAGCGAGTGGGAAGGGTGAGGGGGACTGGGTCTCAATCCCCCTCATCCGGCGCTACGCGCCACCTTCTCCCACAAGGGGAGAAGGACCTGCTTACGAAGCCGCGAACTTCAGCAGCTTGATCGCCTCCGAGTTGCTCACCATCCCGCCGACGCGCTTGGTCGCGTAGAAGTGCACGAACGGCTTGTTGCTATACGGATCGCGCAGCACCTGGGTCTCGCCGCGCTCGGCGATCAGATAGCCGGCCTTGAAGTTGCCGAACGCGATCGACAGGCTGTTCGCGGCGATGTCGGGCATGTCCTCGGCCTCGACTACCGGATAGCCGAGCAGGGTCGCCGGCTGCCCCGCCGCGAGGCTCGGCGCCCAGAGGAACGCGCCGTCGCTGGTCTTGAACTTGCGGATCCGCGCCAGCGTGGTGCTGTTCATCACCCAGCTCGCGCCCTGCCGGTACGGCGCGCGCAGGCTCTGCACCAGGTCGATCAGCTTCTCCTCGGGATTGGCCGCGAACGCCCCCGCGGCGCCGCTCGCCAGATATTGCAGCGTCCCGAACGGCCGGCTCGCGTCGAGGGCGGTCGAAGTCGCCGCGGCGAGGAACCCCTTGGGCTTGTTCGTCCCGTTGCCGTTGACGAAGGCCGATCCTTCCGCCGCGGCGAACTCGCGCGCGATCTCCACCGCCAGCCATTCCTCGACGTCGAAGGCCGCATCGTCGAGCATCGCCTGGCTCGCCGCCGGATTGGCGTAGAGGTCGCCGCTCGGCGGGGCGACTTCGTTGAAGGTCGGCGTCGCCGTCTCGGGTCGCGTCGCCGTCTCGGCGGCCCAGCCCGAAGCGATTCCGCCGCTCGCGATCAGCTTGCGATAGCCGCTCGATCCCACCTTCACGACAGTGGCGATCGCGCGGATCGGCGACACCGCCTTCAGCGTCGCGTCGATCCGCGCGTCGATCTCTTGCGGAACGGCATAGCCGCCCGCGGTATCGCTCGCGCCCGACATCGCCTTGGTCTCGACGCCGCCGCTGCCGGCGCGCAGGAACCCCTCGAACGCCGCGCTGCCCAGCGGCCTTCCGCCCGCCAGCATCGGCCGCACCGGCGGCAGCCCCGCCTTCTCCACCGCCTCGAAGCTCGCCTCGAGGTCGTCCGCCTTCACTTCGATCATGTCCGTCTCCCACATGAAAAACCCTCCCCGAGAGCGTCCCGGGGAGGGGGACCAGCCAAGGCTGGCGAGGTGGCGCCGCCAGAGGCGAGACGCCGCTACTTTCGTGAATGGCCGCTATCCGCACCAAGTTCGGTGGTGCAGGCAGGCACTGGCCAAATGATATGAAATAATAGCGCGGATTCCCGACGCCGCCCTTTGTCGGGTTGTTCAACGAATTCCTGAAATCTATTCGCGGCGATGCGCTCTAAAGTTGGTAGCGCGCTCCGTACCTTTGGTTAAATAGGAACCGGCGGCTCGTCCCGTCTGCCACGGGGCGAAACCATCCGCCCAAAGGAGGTGATTCACATACCTACTGACATTGCTACAATGATCATCAGCATCATTATGATGATGATCGCATTTGCCGCTCTGGTGGTTCAGATCATTCAGACGGCTCGTTCCAAGTAAGCTTGCGCTTGCTTGATTCGACGGGAGGGGGCGAGCCTGCCAGCTCGTCCCCAAACGATTTGGCCCCGACCGCTGCCACGGTCGGGGCCATCGTTGGGGGTGTTCACACACGCTCCCGACATTGCGTTTAAACAATAGATTGAATCGGTTTCGGTTTCAATAACCCCGGTAACCAGGCCGGATATATAGCGCCGCGTCCGCCTAGATGCTCACCGCATGCACCCGCGCCAGCGGCTGCATCGGGCTCGCCACCAGGCTCACCTCGATCAGCTGCAGCGCCCGGATCTCGCGCCGCGTCGTGCCGCGCGCCTCGGTCACCCGGTATCCGAAGGACAGCCCGGTCACCGCGCCCTTCGCCACCGCCTCGGCGAGCGCGGGCGTCGCGATCCGGCCGATCACGCGCAGCCCGCGCGCATCCTCCGCCAGCCGCTCGACCGTCCCGACCGGCGCACCGCCATGCTGCCACAAAAGGGGCACCGGCCCGCCCAGCCGGAACGCCCCCCGCCGCACCACGTCGCCGCCCCGGTCGGGCACGTCGAACACCGCCGCATAGCCCGCGAACCGAACGTTCACTTCAGCCAGCCCGGAAAGCCCAGCTTGACCGCGAGCCCCACCAGCACGAGCGCGGCGAGCATCCGCCCCGCCCAGGAGAACGCCGCCTTGAGCGCCGATCGCTTGGCGTCGCGCCATGCCCCCAGCAACTCGCGCAGCTCCGCCATGTCCTTCGCCGCGCTGGCATCCTCGAGCCCCAGCCGCGCCAGCGCCCGCTGCGCGCTCAGCTCGCCCGCCTCCTCGGCGATCGCCCTCAGCGTCGCCGTGTCGGCGCCGTCTTCCCTGGCCTGCTCGATCAATTGCGCGAGTACCGTCTCGTTACGCATCCTACTCTCCCGATTTCCCCGCCCGGATTGCCCGCCCGCCGGCGCGTCAGGTCAGCCCGACCATCGCCCTTTTCTCGTCGTCGCTCAGGAAGTCCGCCGCGCTCACCTGGCGCCACAGCCGCTCGCGGTCCTCCGCCAGCGCGGTCACCCGGTCGAGGTCGACCGCGAGCGACGCGTCGGCGAACCAGCCCTTCAGCGCCTGGGCGATCCCCGCGAGGATCGTCTCCGCCACCGGCAGGATCGCAAGTCGCCACAAGGCGCGGTTCGCCTCGCGGTAATTGGCATAGGCCGCGTCGCCCGGCAGCCCGAGCAGCATCGGCGGCACGCCGAAGGCGAGCGCGATCTCGCGCGCCGCCGCCGCCTTCAACCCCACGAAGTCCATGTCGGCGGGGGTCATTCCCATCGCCTGCCATTTGAGCCCGCCCTCGAGCAGCATCGGCCGCCCGGCATTGGCCGCGCCCGCGAACCCGGCCTCGAGCTCGCTTTTCATCCGCGCGAACTGGTCCGCGCTCAGCACCCCGCCGTCGCCCGCGTCATAGACCAGGGCGCCCGAGGGGCGCGCGGCATTGTCGAGCAGCGCCTTGTTCCAGCGCGTCGCGGCATTGTGGATCGCGATCGCCCCCGCCGCGGCGCCGAGGCAGCCGAGCCCATAATGGTCGTCGACCGGGTTGAACGCCTTGATGTGCGCCACCGCCGGCCGCCCGCCGGCATCCTCCGCCGTCAGCCGGGCGACATGCGCGCCCACCCGGTAGCGATAGGCGACCGGCCAGCCGCCCGCATCGGCCTCCACGCTCACCCGCTCGGGCCTGAGCGCGAACAGCTCGCGCACCTGGCCTTCGCTGTCGGTCAGGATCTGCACCCAGGCATTGCCGTGGAGCAGCAATTGCGCCGCCACCGTCTCGATCAGCGCCTGCCCGCCCGAGCGCGCGGTCGCCAGCGCCGCCAGCGCCGGGTCGCTCGCCTTGAGCGGTGCCGAACCCACGCCTTCGCTCACCAATTTGACCGCGCGCTGCGCCACCGGATTGTGGCAATAACCCTCGCGCACCTGCGCCTCGTAGCTGCGCGGCCATTCGCCGACGCCCGCCACGTTTCCGCCACGCGCCAAGGGAAGCCGGACGCCCTCGCGCCCGGACTTGCGTCCGAACCATTTCATGCCTGTCTCCCGGATGCCGCTCGGCGGCCTCATTGCTCCCCTCCCTGCTTGCAGGGAGGGGATGGGGGTGGGTGCGCGCGTCTGCGCGCCCAAAAGACTCTCTCGTGCCTGGTGAAGCAGCAGCGGACGAGGCATCGAGCCTCACCCGCTGCTAAACCCACCCCTTGCCCCTCCCTTTCAGGGAGGGGAATTCGACTCTAAACCTCCCGGTACATCACCAGCGCGTCGACATAGCCCGCGTCCGGATGCCGGAACGCGCCCGGCAGCCGCCCGACGATCTCGAACCCCATCCGCTCCCAGAGCCCTACCGCCCGCGCGTTCGTGCTCACCACGAAGTTGAACTGCATCGCGCGATAGCCGCGCGCGCGGGCGTGATCGAGCGAGTGCGCGCACATGCTGCGCGCCACGCCCCGGCCCATTGCCGCCGCGCTCGTCATGTATCCGCAATTGCAGACATGCCCTCCGCCGCCCGCCTGGTTGGGGCGGATATAATAGGTCCCGAGCACCACGCCCTCTTCCTCGGCGACGAAGACCTCCTTGTCCGCCCCCATCCAATAGCCAAGCGCCTCGGCCTCGCCCATCTCGGGGTCGAGCGCATAGGTCGTCCCCTCGCGGATCGTCGGCAGGATGATCGCCGCCACGGCTTCCACGTCGGCCGGCGTGGCTGGTCTGATCTGCATGTCCCTACCGCTTCGTCGCGAACCAGATCACGTGCCGCGGCCCCTTGCCGTTGCTGCGCGCCTTCACGCCCACTTCCTCCACCGCGAACCCCGCATCGCGCAGCCGCCGCGCGAACCTGGCATCGGGCGCCGCCGACCACACCGCCAATATCCCGCCGGTCCGGAGCGCCGCCCGCGCGGCCGCCAGCCCGCGATCCGAATAGAGCCCGTCATTGCCCGGCCGGGTCAGCCCGTCGGGGCCGTTGTCGACGTCGAGCAGGATCGCGTCATAGCCGCCCCGCCCGCGCCGGATCACCGCGCCGACATCGTCGATCACCACGTCCACGCGACGGTCGTCGAGACACCCCGCCGCCAGCTCGGCCATCGGCCCCTTCGCCCAGTCGATGATCTTCGGCACCAGTTCCGCCACGGTCACCCGCGCGTCGCCGTCCAGCCGCGCCAGCGCCGCGCGCAAGGTGAACCCCATCCCATAGCCGCCGATCAGCAGATGCGGCGCCGAAACCCGCAGCCGGTCG
>NZ_JAPKNM010000085.1 GCF_026460985.1 Sphingomonas sp. | reverse complement strand
AATTGAGCGCAGTGGTTCCGCCCCCTCCGTCACGCTGCGCGTGCCACCTCCCCCTGGCGGGGGAGGATTGAAACGCCTCGCTCGCCTGAATGTCGATCCGACCTAGCGCGCGATGCCCCCCGCGGCGAGCACTGCCAGCGTCACCAGCTCGCTCGCGCTCGCGGTCATCGGCGCGATCTGGACCGGCTTCTCCATGCCGATCAGCATCGGCCCGATCGTCGAATCGCCGCCCAGCTCGCGCAGCAGCTTGGCCGAGATGTTGGCCGATTGGAGCCCCGGCATGATCAGCACGTTCGCCGGGCCCGAAAGCCGCGCGAACGGATATTTCGCCATCTGGCGCGGGTTGAGCGCGACGTCGGGCGACATCTCGCCTTCATATTCGAACTGGGTCTCGCGCTCGTCGAGCAGCTTGATCGCGCCGCGGACATTGTCGAGCCAGCGGCCTTCGGGATTGCCGAAGTTCGAATAGCTGAGGAACGCCACGCGCGGCTCGTGGCCCATGCGGCGCGCGACCTGCGCGGTGCCCTCGGCGATCGCGGCGAGCTCCTCGGCGTTCGGGCGCTCGTTGACCGTGGTGTCGGCGATGAACACCGTGTGCGACTGGCCGACCAGGACGTGGATGCCGAAGGCAGTGCGGCCTTCCTCATAGTCGATCACGCGCTTCACCTGGCGCATCGTCTCGGCATAGGTGCGCGTGACGCCGGTGATCATCGCATCGGCCTCGCCGAGCTGGAGCAGCAAAGCGCCGAAGATGTTGCGGTCGCGGTTGACGATCCGCTCGATGTCGCGGCGCAGATAGCCGCGGCGCTGGAGCCGCTGGTAGAGGAACTCGACCATCCTGGGCACCAGCGGCGAGTTGACGCTGTTGTGCAGCTCGAAATCCGCGGGGTTCGCGCCGAGCTTCTGGAGCCGTTCGTGCACCGATTCGCGGCCGACCAACACCGGCGTGCCGTATCCGCCTTCCTTGAACGCGATCGCCGCGCGCAGCACGACTTCCTCCTCGCCCTCGGCGAAGATCACGCGCTTGGGATTGGCGCGCGCGCCCTCATAGGCGAGCGTGAGCACCGAGGTGGTCGGGTTGAGCCGGGCGCGGAGTGACTGGCGATAGGCGGCGAAATCCTCGATCGGCTTGGTCGCGACTCCCGAATCCATCGCGGCGCGCGCGACGGCGGCGGGCACTTCCTCCATCAGCCGCGGGTCGAACGGCGCGGGGATGATGTATTCGGGACCGAAGCTGTGCTGGACGCCGTAGGCCGCGGCGACTTCCTCGGGCACCTGCTGGCGGGCGAGCTCGGCGAGCGAACGCGCCGCGGCGATCTTCATCGCGTCGTTGATCGTCGTCGCGTGCACGTCGAGCGCGCCGCGGAAGATGAACGGGAAGCCGAGCACGTTGTTGACCTGGTTCGGATAATCCGAGCGGCCGGTGGCGATGATCGCGTCGGGGCGCGCGGCCTTGGCGAGCGGCGGACTGATCTCGGGGTCCGGGTTGGCCATCGCGAAGACGATCGGATTGGGCGCCATCGTCTTGAGCAGTTCGGGCGACAGCGAATTGGCCGAGGCGAGCCCCACGAACACATCGGCGCCGTCCAGCGCGTCGGCGAGGGTGCGCTTCTCGGTGGCGACGGCATGCGCCGACTTCCACTGGTTCATATGCTCCTGCCGGCCCTGATAGATCACCCCGGTCAGGTCGAGCATCAGCAGATTGTCGTGCGGCAGCCCCATTGCCTTGATCAGTTCGGCGCAGGCGATCGCCGCGGCGCCGGCGCCGAGCATCACCACCTTGGTGGTCTTGAACTCGCGCCCGGTCAGGTGGAGCGCGTTGATCAGCCCGGCGGCGGCGATGATCGCGGTGCCGTGCTGGTCGTCGTGGAACACCGGGATGTTCATGCGTTCCCGAAGGGTCTGCTCGATCACGAAGCATTCGGGGGACTTGATGTCCTCGAGGTTGATCCCGCCGAAGCTCGGTTCCATCAGCTCGACTGCGTCGATGAAGCGGTCGACATCCTCGGTCTTCAGCTCGAGGTCGATCGAATCGACGTCGGCGAAGCGCTTGAACAGCACCGCCTTGCCTTCCATCACCGGCTTGGACGCCAGCGCGCCGAGATTGCCGAGGCCCAGGATCGCCGTGCCGTTCGAGATCACCGCGACCAGATTGCCCTTGGCGGTATAGTCATAGGCGAGCGCCGGATCCTCGGCGATCGCGCGCACCGGCACCGCAACACCGGGCGAATAGGCAAGCGCGAGGTCGCGCTGCGTCGCCATCGGCTTCGAGGCGATGATCTCGATTTTCCCCGGCCGGCCCTCGGAGTGATAGAGCAGCGCCTCGCGCTCCGAAAACTGGACCTTCGATTCCTCAGACATGTGCGTCGCTCTCCTGTCGGAGCCCCCTTTAGGGGCGACTTGTCCCCAAGAAAACCCGGCCCGGGAGTTGATCGTCGGAACCGTTCGGCTAACCCGGGCCGCGCATGTCCTCCACGGCCCCCACTCCGATGATGGCGCAGTATCTCGCCCTCAAGGTCGAGGCTGAGGACTGCCTGCTCTTCTATCGCATGGGCGACTTCTTCGAATTGTTCTTCGACGACGCCAGGATCGCCAGCGCCTGCCTCGACATCGCGCTCACCGCGCGCGGCGAGCATGACGGCGAGCGCATCCCGATGTGCGGCGTGCCCGCGCATGCGATGGACGGCTATCTCGCGCGGCTGATCAAGGCGGGGCACCGCGTCGCCATCGCCGAGCAGACCGAGACGCCCGAGCAGGCGAAGAAGCGCATGGGCTCGAAGGCTTTGGTCAACCGCGCGATCATCCGCGTGGTGACCGCGGGCACGCTGACCGAAGAGGCCTTGCTCGACAGCCGCAGCGCCAATTGGTGCGTCGCGATCGGCGAGGCGGCGACCGGGGTGGCGATCGCCTGTGCCGACATCTCGACGGGACGGTTCGAGGTCATCGAGACCGACGCCGACCGCGTCGGCGCCGAGATCGCCCGGCTCAACCCCGCCGAGACGATCGTCTGCGACGGCACCGCCTTCCCCGACCTCGGCACCGCGACGCGGCCCAAGGTGGATTTCGACAGCGCGGGCGGCGAGGCGCGGCTCAAGCGGCTGTTCGGCGTCGCAACGCTCGACGGCTTCGGCAGCTTCTCGCGCCCAGGCCTCGCCGCGGCGGGCGGGCTCGTCGCCTATCTCGAGCATACCGCCAAGGGCTCGCTCCCCTTCCTCCGCCCGCCGCGCCTCAGCCGCACCGACGCGGCGATGGCGATCGACGCCGCGACGCGCGAGAGCCTCGAGCTCACCGTCAGCCAGTCGGGCGCGCGGAAAGGCAGCCTGCTCGACGCGGTCGACCGCACCGTCACCGGCGCCGGCGCACGGCTGTTGGGACAGGACGTGGCCGCGCCGCTGATGGACCGCACAGGGATCGAGGCGCGGCTCGACTTGGTCCAGCGCTTCCACGACGATGCCGGGCTGCGCGACATGGTCCGCGGCGCGCTCAGGGCACTCCCCGATATCGGCCGCGCGCTCGGTCGGCTCGCGGCGGGGCGTGGCTCCCCGCGCGATCTCGGCCAGCTGCGCGACGGGCTCGACGGCGCGTGGCGGTTGGGCGAGCGGCTCGACGCGATCGGCACGCCGCCGCCCTTGCTCGCCGCCCTGGTGCCGCAATTGCGCGGGCACGGCGCGCTGATCGACCTGCTCGCCCGCGCGCTCGTCCCCGAACCGCCGATCGACACCTCGAACGGCGGCTATATCGCCGAGGGCTATGACGCCGCGCTCGACGATCTGCGCGACGCCGGCGCCGGCGGCCGCCGCGCGATCGCCGCGCTCGAGGCCGAATATCGCGCCCGCACCGGCATCTCCGCGCTCAAGATCCGCCACAACGGCGTGCTCGGCTATCATATCGAGGTGCCGGCGCGCGCCGCCGATCCGCTGATGAAGCCCGACAGCGGCTTCACGCATCGCCAGACGCTCGCCGGGGTGGTGCGCTTCAACGCCCCCGACCTCCACGACGTCGCATTGAAGGTCACCCAGGCCGGCGCGCATGCGCTCACCGCCGAGGCGGCGCATCTCGAGGAGCTGACCGGCAAGGCGCTCGAACGCCGCGAGACCATCGCCGCCACCGCCGACGCGCTCGCCCGGATCGACGTTTCCGCCGCGCTCGCCGAGCGCGCCGCCGAGGGCGGCTGGGCGCGCCCGGCTTTGGTCGACCATGCCTGTTTCGAGATCGAGGGCGGGCGCCACCCGGTAGTCGAGGACGCGGTCGCACGTGCCGGCGGACGCTTCGTCGCCAACGACTGCAAACTTTCGGAGGATTCGCGGCTCTGGCTGGTCACCGGACCGAACATGGGCGGCAAATCGACTTTCCTGCGCCAGAACGCGCTGATCGCGGTGCTCGCCCAGGCCGGCAGCTATGTCCCCGCGACACGCGCGACCCTGGGGCTGGTCGACCGGCTGTTCAGCCGCGTCGGCGCATCGGACAATCTCGCGCGCGGCCGCTCGACCTTCATGGTCGAGATGGTCGAGACTGCGGCGATCCTCGCCCAGGCGACTCCGCGCAGCTTCGTGATCCTCGACGAGGTCGGCCGCGGCACCTCGACCTATGACGGGCTCGCCATCGCCTGGGCGGTGGTCGAGGCGATCCACGAGGACAATCGCTGCCGCTGTCTGTTCGCGACGCATTATCACGAGCTCACCCGCCTCGCCGAGCGCTGCGACGCGCTGACGCTCCACAATGTCCGCGCGCGCGAATGGAAGGGCGAGCTCGTCCTGCTCCACGAAGTCGCCGAAGGCCCCGCCGACCGCAGCTACGGCCTCGCCGTCGCGCGCCTCGCCGGCCTGCCCCCGCTGACGATCAAGCGCGCCAAGGCGGTGCTCGACAAGCTCGAGGCGGGCCGTGCCAAGACCGGCGGGATCGCGGCGGGGCTCGACGATTTGCCGCTCTTCGCCGCCGCGGCCGAGCATGAAGAGGCGCAGGTCGATGCGCTGCGGGCGGAGCTCGAAGCGCTCGACGTGGATGCGCTCAGCCCGCGCGATGCGCTGGAGGCGCTCTACCGGCTGAAGGGGCTGGCGGCGGGCGGGGCATAGCTCTTCCCGTTCGTGCTGAGCTTGTCGAAGCACCGTTCTTCCTCAGTCCGCCGGGCACAGTAAGGACTGCCCTTCGACAAGCTCAGGGCGAACGGTAGGTGTAGGAACGGAGACGGCTCCACTCCGCCCGAATTTGCCCTATAGCCCCCGCGATGACCGACCCCATGACCCGCATCGCCGACGCGCTCGACCGGCTCGCGCCGCCGCCGGCACCGCCTGCCGATCCGCTCGCGCACCCCGCTTATGTCTGGCGCGGCCACAGCCTCGCCGCCGCGCGCGCCTTCGCGCCGCTGCCGCTGGAGATGCTGCGCGGAGTCGAGCCGCAGCGCGACGCGCTCGTCGCCAATCTGGAGCGGCTGGCGGGGGGCCATGCCGCGCAGGACGTATTGCTCTGGGGCGCGCGCGGAACCGGCAAGTCGGCCTTGGTCAAGAGCGCGGTCGCCGCGGTGCAGGCCAAAGGCGGCGAGCTGGCGCTCGTCGAAGCCGTCACCCAGCATCTCGACGCGCTGCCCGAATTGTTCGCGCTGCTCGCCGCCTCCGCGCGACCCTTCGTGATCTTCCTCGACGATCTCGGCTTCGACGCCGCGGGCGACGCGCGCGCGCTGCGCTCGCTGCTCGAGGGCGGCGCCGAGGCCCGCCCGCCCAACACACGGCTGATCGTCACCTCGAACCGCCGCCACCTGATCCCGCGCGACATCGCCGAGCAGGCGAGCGCGATCAATCCGCGCGATTCGGTCGACGACAGCCTCGCTCTCGCCGACCGCTTCGGGCTGAGCCTCGGCTTCCACGCGATCGACCAGGACACCTATGTCGACATCGTCCGCGGCTATGCCGAGGCGCACGGCCTGGATTTCGATCCGGCCGAGGCGATCAACTGGGCGACGCGGCGCGGCAGCCGATCGGGACGGGTCGCCTGGCAATATGTCGTCGATCTCGCGGGGCGCTCGGGCAAGTCTTTGTAGCGGTGATGCGGTCGCCGCAAACACGCCCCTCCCTGCTTGCAGGGAGGGATGATCGGGTCGGCCATGCCCCCGGCATGGCCTGAACAGCGCGGGGCGCTGTTCACCCGATCATGGGTGCGCGCGCGCGTCTGCGCGCCTAAAAGACTCGTCGCCCAGCCAAGAAGCGTCGGCCGAGGCATCGAGCCTCGCCCGTCGCTACCCACCCCTTGATCCCCTCCCTAAAAGGGAGGGGAAACTGTATGTCGATCCGATCTACCCCAGCGCCTCGACCTGCTCGGCAAGCTCGAGCCAGCGCATCTCGGCCTCGTCCTTCTCCTCGCGCAGCTTGCCGATGCCGTCGCTGAGCGTCGCGAACCTGGCCGGATCGCGCGCGTAGAGATCGGGATCGGCAAGCGCCGCCTCGTCCTTCGCGATCTGCGCCTCGATTTCCTCGATCCGCTTCGGCAGCAGGTCGTAGTCGCGCTGGTCCTTGTAGCTGAGCTTGGTCGCCTTCGCCTTGAGCGTCTCCGCCGCAACCGGCTTCGGCGCGGCCTTTTTCGGCTCCGCACGCGGCGTTCTCCGCGCCTCCCAATCGGCATAGCCGCCCGCGACGACATCGACCTTGCCGCTGCCGTCGAGCCCGAGCGTCACCGTCACGGTGCGGTCGAGGAAGTCGCGGTCGTGGCTGACGATCAGCACCGTGCCTTCGTAATCGGCGATGACTTCCTGGAGCAGGTCGAGCGTCTCGAGGTCGAGATCGTTGGTCGGCTCGTCGAGCACCAGCAGGTTCGACGGGCGCGCGAACTCGCGCGCGAGCAGCAGCCGCGAGCGCTCGCCGCCCGAGAGCGTGCCGATCTTCGCATCGGCCAGGCCCGGCTCGAACAGGAACTCCTTCAAATAGCCATGGATGTGCTTCTTGACCCCGAGCACGTCGATCCACTCGCCGCCCTGGGTGAGCACGTCGCGCACCGTCTTGGCCGGGTCCATCAGGCTGCGCTGCTGGTCGATGATTACTTCGTCGATCGTCTTGGCCAGCCGCACGCTGCCTTCGTCGGGCGCGAGCTCGCCGGTGAGCAGCTTGAGCAGGGTCGTCTTGCCCGCGCCGTTCTTGCCGACCACGCCGATCCGGTCGCCCTTGGTGACGCGCAGCGTCAGGTCCTTGATGATGGTCCGCTCGCCGAAGCGCTTGGTGACGTTCTTGGCGTCGATCACCACCTTGGTCTGCGCATCGTCGCTGCCGATCTGGAGCCTCGCGGCGCCCTGCGGCCCCATCATCGCGGCGCGCTCGGCGCGCATCTCCTTCAGTTTCGCGAGCCGGCCCTGGTTGCGCCGCCGCCGGCCGGTGACGCCGCGCAGGAGCCAATGCTCCTCGATCTTCAGCTTGGCATCGAGCCGCTGGGCGTTGCGCTCCTCCTCGGCATAGACGGTTTCCGTCCACGCCTCGAATCCGCCGAAGCCGATCTCGGCGCGGCGGATCGTCCCGCGATCGAGCCACAGCGTCTGCCGGGTCAGCCGGGTGAGGAAGGTGCGGTCGTGGCTGATCGCGATGAAGGCGCCATTGTAGCGGCTGAGCCAGCTCTCGAGCCAGTCGATCGCGGCGATGTCGAGATGATTGGTCGGCTCGTCCATCAGCAGCACGTCGGGATTCTGCGCGAGCGCGCGGGCGATCGCGGCGCGGCGGCGCTCGCCGCCCGAGGCGGTAGCGGCGTCGCGGCCCAGGTCGATGCCGAGCTGGCCGGCGATCGCCTCGGCTTCGTAGCGTTCGGGCGCGTCGTCGCCCGCGAGCACGAAATCGAGCAGGGTCGCGAAGCCCGCCACCTGCGGATCCTGTTCGAGCAGCACGACATGCGTGCCCGGCTGGATCGTGCGGCGGCCCTCGTCGCAATCGATGCGGCCGGCAATCAGCCGCAGCAAGGTCGACTTGCCCGCGCCGTTGCGCCCGATCAGCGCGAGGCGATCGCGCTCGCCGATATAGAGGTCGAGCCCGCGGAACAGCCAGCCGGAACCCTGGACCAGTCCGAGGCCCTCATATGCAAGTACAGGTGCAGCCATGGGCGGCCACCTAGGGGTCTCGCGCGGGCGCCGCAAGTTACACGGTGCTGACACGCGTGTTCAGGGGCTATTCAATGGCCGACCCCTATGCCATGCGGATGAAGATGCCGGCGAAACTCGTATTGTGCGCATGCGTGGCAGCGATGTCGTTGGTCGGCAGCGCCGACGCACGCGTGCTCGGCGAGGCCCAGGACAGCAACCAGGAAGCCGCCAGCCAGCGTCGGCTGAAGGGGCAGAATCTCCCCGTTCGCGAGATCGAGCGCCGTGTCGTCCCCCGCATGCCGGGGGCGCAATATCTCGGATTCGACTATGATCCCGCGACGGACATTTACACGCTCAAGTTCCTGCGCAATGGATCGGTGATCTGGGTGGATGCGGACGGGCGCACGGGCAACATCATTCGACGCACCGGCAATTGAGCGCGCATCGACGCGCAAGGGTACAGGGACTGAAGCATGCGACTATTGATCGTCGAGGACGAACCCAATCTCGGACAGCAGCTCCGCAACGCGCTCGAGGGCGCGGGCTATGCGGTCGACCTCGCCACCGATGGCGAGGAAGGGCATTTCCTCGGCTCGACCGAGCAATATGACGCGGTGATCCTCGATCTCGGCCTGCCCGAGATCGACGGGCTCACCGTGCTCGATCGCTGGCGCAAGGAAGGCAAGACCACGCCCGTCCTCGTGCTCACCGCGCGCGACAGCTGGTCCGACAAGGTCGCCGGGCTCGACGCCGGCGCCGACGATTATGTCGCCAAGCCCTTCCAGACCGAGGAGCTGATCGCACGCCTCCGCGCGCTGATCCGCCGCGCCTCGGGCAACGCCTCGGCCGAGCTGATCGCGGGCGACATCCGCCTCGACACCCGCAGCGGCAAGGTCACCAAAGCCGGCGAGCCGGTGAAGCTCACCGCGCAGGAATATAAACTGCTCAGCTACCTGCTCCACCACAAGGGCAAGGTCGTCAGCCGCACCGAGCTGATCGAGCATATCTACGACCAGGATTTCGATCGCGATTCGAACACGATCGAGGTCTTCGTGACGCGCATCCGCAAGAAGCTGGGCGCCGACGTGATCACCACCATCCGGGGCCTCGGCTACAGCCTCGAGGAACCCGCGGACGCCTGACATGGCCGAAGCCGGGGACAGCGTCCCGTCCCCCGTGAACGACGCAGGCCCCGAGCCGCAGCCACGGAACTATGCCCCGCGCGCGACCGGCTCGGTGAGCCGGCGCATGATCCTGATCGCGAGCGCGTGGATCATGATCCTGCTGCTGGGCGGCGGCGTCGCGCTCGATCGCGTGCTCACCACCGCGATCACGCGCAATTTCGACGAGCAGCTCGATTATCTGCTGACCTCGATGATCGTCTCGGCCGAGTTGGGGCCGGGCGGCGAGGTGGTGCTCAACCGCGAGCTCGCCGATCAGCGCTTCCTCGAGCCCGGCTCGGGCGCCTATTGGCAGATCAGCGGCGCCGGCTTCGAGCCGTTCCCCTCGCGTTCGCTCTGGGACCGCAAGCTTCGCGTCAACCAGCGCCACGACGATCGCGAGCTCCACATCTACGACAGCGACGAATTCGTCGACAAGACCCCGCGCCCCGATCGCGATCCCAACGATCCGAACAACCAGATGCTGCGGATCGCCGAGCGCGACCTGAAGCTGCCCGGCTCGCCGGTGCGCTGGAAGTTCCAGGTGGCGCAGAGCCGCGACGGACTCGACGCGCAGATCGCGACCTTGCGACGGACCCTGGTGCGCAGCTTCGTGCTGCTCGGCCTCGGGCTGATCGTGATGGTGGGCCTCCAGACCTGGTACGGCCTCCTGCCGCTCCGGAAGGTGCGCAAGGAGATCGCCCGGCTGCGCGCCGGCACGTCTCGGCGAATCGAGGACCGCATGCCGGCCGAGATCGCGCCGATGGTCGAGGAGTTGAACGCGCTGGTCGAGCATAACGACCGCCAGGCCGAGGAGGCGCGACGCCACGCCGGCAATCTCGCCCATGCGCTCAAGACCCCGCTCAGCGTGATCATGAACGCCGCGGCGGCGGGGCAGGACGACCTCGCCCCCACGGTGATCCGCGAGGCGCGGACGATGCGCCGCCAGATCGACCACCACCTCGCCCGTGCCCGCGCGGTCGGCCGCCGCGGCAGCGCGCACAGCCGCGCGGCGGTATGGCCGTCGGTCGAGGCGGTCGAGCGCGCCGTCGCCCGGCTCTATCCCGCGGTGCGGATCGATGTGGACGGCCAGAAGGACCTCGTCGCGCATATCGAGCGCCAGGACCTGGACGACCTGCTCGGCAACCTCGTCGAGAACGCCGCCAAATACGGCGGCGGCAGCGTGTTCGTCACGGCGCGGGTCGAGGCCGGATTCGTCGAGATCCTCGTCGAGGACGACGGCCGCGGCATTCCCGAGGCCGACCGCATCCGCATCTTCGACCGCGGCGTCCGGCTCGATTCGGGCAAGCCGGGGACCGGGCTCGGTCTGGCGATCGTCCGCGACGTGGCGGAGATCTACGACGGCACCGTCAGCCTGGAGGAGAGCGAGGACCTGGGCGGCCTGCTGGTGCGGCTGAGACTGCCGGCGGCGAGCTAGGACGGATCGACATTCAGGCGAGCGAGGACTTTCAATCCTCCCCCGCCAGGGGGAGGTGGCACGCGCAGCGTGACGGAGGGGGCGGAAGCACTGCACTCCATTGGAGAGGGTGCTACTTACCTCCCCCTCCGACGCCTTCGGCGCCACCTCCCCCTGGCGGGGGAGGATTTTGAATGTCGATCCGTCCTACACCGCCGCAGCGAGCAGCGTCACCACGCGCCGCTCGCCTTCGGCATCGAGCCCGGGCAGGCGCCCGTCGAGCGACAGCATCGCCATGCCGTGCACCGCCGCCCAGCTCAATATCGTCGCCGAATCCGGGTCGCGCGCGCCCAGGCTGGCCACGCGACCGGCGAGCGTCGCGAAGGCACCCGAATCGTCGCCGAGCGCCAGCCGGAAATCGCTAGCGAACATCAGCCGGAACAGCGCCGGCCGCGCCCGCGCGAAGGCGAGATAGGCAAGCCCCTGCTCGATCAGCGCGCCGCGCGGATCGGGATCCTCGTCGGCGGCCGTCAGCGTCCGGGCCAGCGCGGCGAAGCCTCGTTCCGCCACCGCCGACAGCAAGGCCGCCTTGTCGGCGAAGTGCCGGTACGGCGCCATCGCCGACACGCCCGCCGCGCGCGCCACGGCGCGCAGGCTGGGCTCCCCGCCTTGTTCCAGCATTTCCAGCGCAGCCTTGATCAGCACGTCACGCAGCATGTTTACACCGTAAGCAACCCAGGGTATGTTTACACAGTAAACAATGCGGAGAGATGCGATGCAAGCCATGGTGGAACGCCGGTCGGTCGACCTTTCAGGCTATCCGGACCTGGTGATGGTGCTGCTCGGGATGCGCATCCGCAGCGTGCGCGGGCTGTTTTCGACGCTGCGGGTCGGCCGCGGCCTGGCGGCGATCCAGCGCGATCCGCCCGAAGGGCTGCTCGGCCACGACAATTTCCTCTGGAGCCTGAACCATGTCGGTATCCGCCAATATTGGCGCGACCTCGAGAGCCTCGAGCGCTTCACCCGCAGCGAGCCGCATTCGCGCTGGTGGAAGAGCTTCCTGCGCGACAATGGCGGCGCCGGCTTCTGGCACGAGGCCTATTCGCGAAACGGGATCGAGGCCGTCTATCTCGACATGCGCCCCACCGGGCTGGCGCGCTTCGCCCCGGAGCGCGCGCCGGTCGGGCCGTTCATGAGCACGCGCGAACGGCTCGACCGGGACCGCGCGGCGGTACGGGTCGAGGCCTGATCTACAGGCCCCGCATCGCCTCGGCTGCGATCGCGAGGCTCTTCCTGCGCGCCTGATGGTCGAACATCGCGCTGGTGAGCATCAGCTCGTCCGCGCCGGTGCGCTCGATGAAGGCGGTAAGCTGCGCGCGCACCTTGTCGAGCCCGCCGATCGCGCTTGCCGAGAGCACCTGGTCGAGCATCGCATTGCCATGGCCCCCGAGGCCTTCGCGATAGCCGCGCACCGGCGGCGGCAGCTGGATGCCCTTGCCGGTGGCGCGGATCGCGACGAAGGCCTGTTGCTGCGAGCTAGCGAGATATTCGGCCTCATCATCACTGTCCGCCGCGAACACGTTGAAGCCGAGCATCAGATGCGGCTTGTCGAGCACCGCCGAGGGCCGGAAGTTGCGGCGATAGACCTGGACCGCCTCGTCGAGCAGCCCCGGCGCGAAATGTGAGGCGAAGGCATAAGGCAGCCCCAAGGCGGCCGCGAGCTGCGCGCCGAACAGGCTCGAGCCCAGGATCCACAGCCTGACGTCCGCGCCCGCGCCGGGCGTCGCGCGGATGCCGGCCTTGCCGTCGTCGGCGAAATAGCCCTGCAGCTCGAGCACGTCCTGCGGGAAGTCGCTGCCGTCGCCCCCCAGGCCGCGCCGTATCGCTGCCGCCACGCGCTGGTCCGATCCCGGCGCGCGGCCGAGCCCCAGATCGACGCGGCCGGGGAAGAGGGCGTCGAGCGTGCCGAACGCCTCGGCCACCTGAAGCGGCGAATGGTTGGGCAGCATGATCCCGCCCGCCCCTACCCGGATCGTCGAAGTCGCGGCGCCGACATGCGCGATCACCACCGCCGTCGCGGCGCTGGCGATCCCCTCCATGCCGTGATGCTCGGCGACCCAATAGCGGGTGAAGCCCAGCGTCTCGGCATGACGCGCGAGGTCCGCGGCATTGGCTAGCGCCTGCGCGGCGCTCCCGCCCTGGACGATGGGAACGAGGTCGAGCAGCGAATATGCGGTCATGGCCGGGGAGATGGGTGGCGCATGCCGCGCGCGCCACCCGAAGCTTTGCTTTCAGGCGGCGAAGAAGGTTGTGCTCCCAGGGCAACGGTTGGGGCTTAGGTTGTATCGACATTCAAATTCCCCCTCCCTTCAAGGGAGGGGCTAGGGGTGGGTTGGCATCGGCCGGGGCTCGATGCCCTGGCCGATGCCTTTTGCGGCACGATTGGCGAGTCTTTTAGGCGCGCAGACGCGCGCACCCACCCCCTGCCCCTCCCTGCAAGCAGGGAGGGGAGCCTTCAGACTGAATGTCGATACAACCTAGAACCCCAATGTCAGCCGCACCGCCCCGCCCTTGTCGCTCGGGAACGAGGCGTAGTTGCCGGGGTTGCGGCGCAGGAACAGGTTGCTGCTGATCGAGCCCCCGGCCAGCGGCCAGCTGTAGCGCAGCTCGTAATCGATCTCGCGGCCCTGGGGCGCGAGGTTGATGAAGCCATTGTCCCACGCGCTCACCGCCATCGCCGAATAATCCCAGTCGGCGGGCAGCGCGATGCCGATCCCGCCGCGCGCGACGCGGAGCGGCTGGGCGATGCGGAAGCCGAAGCTGTCGGCGGCGGCGAAAATGCCCCGCTTGCCGATGTCCGCCGCGAACGCGTTTGTCCGGATCAGGCCCCCGCCCTCCACGCCGCTCCGCAGCTTGGCGCGGGTCCAGCCCTGCCGCATCGAGCCGCCGAGCGACCAGCCGTCGCCCATCGCATAGCGCAGCCCCAGGTCGACGAAGTTGCTGTCCGCCCGCGCCGCGCCCAGCCCGCCGCTGAACCGCGCGCCGAGCACGGTGTCCTGCTCGCGCAACCGGGTCAGCGACAATCCGACGCGCAGGTCGCCGAAGCTCCAGTCGAGCCCGAGCGTGGTGCGCCAATAGCCCGAGCGCTGCGGGTCCCAGCGGAGCGCCGCGAACTGGGTGTCGCGCCGGCTGAGCACCTGGCCCCGTTCCTGCGCCAGGCTCACGCCCCATTTGCCCAGCGACTGGCGCACCGCGACCGAGCCGCTGACGTCGACGTCGAAGCCTGCGCTGTGCAGCGGATCGCGCGCGACGAGGAAGGCGGGTTCGTCGCGCCCCGCGAGCCGCGCGGTGAGCGTGTTGCCGCTCTCCGATGCGCCGATCGCGAACTGCGCCTTACTGCCGAGCTTGCCGCTCACCGTCGCGGCGAGCATCCGCGCCACGCCCGCGTCGCGGGTGCCGATGCCGAGCCGCTCGATCCGGATCGAATCGCGCGTCGGCACCAGCGAGACCGCGACGCTCAGGTCGCGCACGCCGGCCGAGAAACTTCGCTGGCGCGTCGCCATCAGCGCCGGCAGCCGCCGCGCCGGCCCCTGGCGGACGATCGTGCGCGCGAGCTCGGTGGCGAAGGCGCGGTCGAACGAGTCGAGCACCACCGCGCCGAGCGCGCCTTGCGTGGCGTCACCCATCGGCGCCGAGAGCGCGCCGTTGACGCCGCTCGAGACCACGCCGGTCGATCCGGCGAGCGACGTCGTGCCCACCGGCTGGAAGGCGCGGGTGAGATCGAGCACGCCGCGGCCGTAGATCGGGTCGACCCCCGCCGCGCCCGCGTCGCGCGCGGTCGCATAGAGCAGCTGGACGATCTGCGCGCCGGTCAGGTTGGGAAAGGCCTGGGCGAGCAGGGCCACCGCGCCCGCGATCTGCGGTGCCGAGAAGGAGGTGCCCGACCAGAGCAGGGGCGTGCCGGCCTGGTCCGGCGCGCGGACGCGCTCGCCGACCGCGGCGAGATAGGTGTTCGCGCCGGTGCCCGCGCGGTTGCTGAAGGTCGAGATCTGGTCGGCGGTGTTCACCGATCCGGCGATGATCACCAGCCCGCGTGCGCCGGCGCTCGACGCCGCGCCGCCGGCAAAGAGATCGGGGTTCACGCCCTGGGGCGTGTCGCCTTCATTGCCCGCCGAGATCACGATGACGATCCCCGCCGCGGTCGCGTCGCCGACCGCCTGGAGCAATCGCGCATTGGGCGGATCGCCGCCCAGGGAGATATTGACCACGCGCGCACCGCCCGCACGCGCCGCATCGAGCCCCGCGGCGATCGCATTGTCGCCAAAGCTGCAGCCGCTGTCGGGGTCATTGGGATCCTCGGTTGCGCAGCTGCCCGGCGTGTCGGCACGCGTGACGATCAACTGGCTGTCGAAGGCGACACCGTGCGTGCCCGCGTCGTTGCGCCGCCCGGCAATGGTGAAGGCCACCGCTGTGCCGTGGCCGCCCTCGTCGTCGATTGTGGGATTCCCCGCAACGGCGATCGAAGCGCCGCTGATCCGGCAGCTGCCCGTGCCGATTCCGCCCGAGCAATCGCCGAATTCGGCGCTCTGCAAGTCGATTCCGCTGTCGATCACACCGACGCGGATGCCGGCCCCGGTGCCGCCATTCTGGTACGCCGTGAGCGCGTTCATCGATACCGCGCCCACGGTCGCGCGATATTCGGCGGTGTCGTAGTTCACGCCTGGCGTAGGCGTGGGCGCTGGTACCGGGGTGGGCGTCGGCACGGGCGCCGGTGTCGGGGTCGGTACCGGCGCGGGGATCGGCGTGACTCCGCCGCCACCGCCGCCGCTTCCTCCACCACTGCACGCGGCGAGCGCCAGCAGGCCGCCCATCGCAGCGCTTCGCATCAATCGCGCATCGAATGCCGCACGCATCACACCTAACCCCTGTCGAATATGCCCGTTTATGCAGATATGTTTTTCAATATTTACCGTGACTTAACAAGATTGCTCCTTGCCGCCTTGCGGCGCCCGCATCCACTCCCTAGAGGCCCCGGACGATGCTTCCCGCGCTGTCCCACGTCCGTAACTGGATCTTCGACCTGGACAACACGCTCTATCCCGTGAGCGCGAACCTCTTTGCCATGATAGACGCTCGGATCGGCGAATATGTCCGAACGTTGCTGGATTGCGACGCCGAGGAGGCGCACCGCATCCAGAAGGGCTATTTCCACGCGCACGGCACCACGCTTTCGGGGCTGATGGCCGAGCACGGCACCGATCCGCACCATTATCTCGCCGATGTCCATAACGTCGACATGAGCGTGCTCGAAGTGAACGAGGCCCTGGTCGAGGCGCTCGCAAGGCTGCCCGGCCGCAAGCTTATCTTCACCAATGCAGATGCGCCCTATGCCGCGCGCGTGCTCGACAGGCTCGGCCTGGGCGAAACCTTCGAGGCGATCCACGACGTCCATGCGACCGCCTATCGCCCCAAGCCGGATCCGCTCGCCTATCGAGGCTTGTGCAACGCCTATGGCCTCGACCCGGCACACAGCCTGTTCGTCGATGACATGGCGCGCAACCTGCAACCCGCCAAGACGATCGGCATGACCACCGTGTGGATAGACAACGGCTCCGAGCAGGGGCCCGGCATGGACCGCGGCTTCATCGACTATACCGCCACCGATCTCGGAGCCTGGCTCCACAGCATCTTGGAGACATCCGAATGACCGACCTGCAGACCGTAATCGACGCCGCCTGGGAGGACCGGGCCGATCTCGGCTTCGCGACCGAAGGCGTCGTGCGCGAGGCCGTGGCCGAAGCGCTCAATCTGCTCGATCGCGGTGCCGCGCGCGTCGCCGAGCCGACCGCCGACGGCGGCTGGCAGGTCAACCAGTGGCTCAAGAAGGCGGTGCTGCTGAGCTTCCGGCTCAACGACAATGTCGTGATCGAGGGCCCGGGCGGCGCCAACTGGTTCGACAAGGTGCCGTCCAAGTTCGCCAATTGGGGCGAGACCGCGTTCCGCGAGGCGGGCTTTCGCGCGGTGCCCGGCAGCGTCGTCCGCCACGGCGCCTTCATCGGCAAGGGCGCGGTGCTGATGCCGAGCTTCGTCAATATCGGCGCCCATGTCGGCGAGGGCACGATGGTCGACACCTGGGCGACCGTCGGCAGCTGCGCGCAGATCGGCAGGAACGTCCACCTCTCCGGCGGCGTCGGCATCGGCGGGGTGCTCGAGCCGCTCCAGGCCGATCCGGTGATCATCGGCGACGGCGCCTTCATCGGGGCGCGCGCCGAGGTGGCCGAGGGCGTGCGCGTCGGCGAGGGCGCGGTGCTCTCGATGGGCGTCTATCTCGGCGCCTCGACCAAGATCATCGACCGCGCGACCGGCGAGGTCCATCGCGGGCACGTGCCGCCCTATTCGGTGGTGGTGCCCGGCAGCATCGGCGGCGGCGACGGCAAGCCCGCGCTCTATTGCGCGGTGATCGTGAAGACGGTGGACGCGCAGACGCGGTCGAAGACCGGGATCAACGAGCTGCTGCGGGATTGAACGCCCATACCGCAATATCAATCCGCGTGACTTGAAATAGTTACGCGGATTACCTTCAATAAATCCGAATTCGATGATTCAACCATCGACTATCGCCACCATATCACGCCATATATTTCTTGCATATTTACTGATGGCATAATAATAGGTTTGCAGCCTCAAACAGACAATCGGCGGATTTTAAGCCACCCTCGGATCGCACTGGATTCCATTGCTCTCTGCCAAGAGGGGGAACATATGCCCGATCTTAAGGACATCGCCGCCCGACGCGTTCAGGCCCATCAGATCAATCGGCTGCAATTCGAAGCCATCGATCGCGGCGACGTGATCATAAAGCCTTTCCTCAGGCCGTGCCGCATGAAGATCCTGATCGTAGCCGACGGCTATGACGGCGGCTTCGTCAACATCACCTTCGGGCGTCTCTATTTCAGCCTGTCGGCGCTTTGCGACCTGCTCGAGCACAGTCCGGACTGGTGGATCAAATATGATCTCACCAAGGTCCACCGCCAGACCGACCCGCTGGGCGCAGCCGATCGCAACGGCTTCCGCTTCACCGAGGCCGGCTTCGACATCAACCAGTACGACCAGATCTGGTTCTTCGGCGCGCGCTCGAACATCAACGACGGCGCCCGCCTGTCGGACGCCGAGCTGGCGATCGTCGCGCGCTGGATGGACGAACGCCAGGGCGGAGTGTTCGCGGTGGGCGACCATTATGATCTCGGCGCCTCGCTTTGCGGCCGCATTCCGCGCGTCTCCACCATGCGCAAATGGTCGGTCGCGCAGAATCCGCCGTCCAACGTGGGGCTCAACCGCCACGACACGCTGATCAAGGGGCATGACGGCTTCTACACCTTCAACGACGAATCCGACGACATCCCGATGACGACGCGGGTGCGCCGCTACCCCTTGTGGTCGTCGCTCATCTTCAAGCGCCGCTGGGCGCCACATCCCGTGCTGTGCGGGAAGAAGGGCGTGATCGACATCCTGCCCGATCATCCGCACGAGGGCGAAGTGATCGAACCCTCGGCACCCGCCGCGGTCTTCTCCTTCGGCAGCTATACCAACAAGCCCGAATATCCCGAGGTCGCGGGTCATCGCGAAATGCCGGACATCATCGCCTGGGCGCGTGTCCAGGGCGACCACACCGCCGTCAGCGACACCAACAAGGGCGCTGCCAACGCCAAGGAATTCGGCGCGGTCGGCGCCTATGACGGGCATCGCGCGAATGTCGGGCGCGTGGTCGTCGATTCGACCTGGCACCATTGGATGGACGTCAATCTGATCGGCCGCCCGCGGGGCCCGGCCGACGAGGTCGACCCCGTGCCGGACGACGATCCCAAGGCGTTCGGCTTCGAATATTCGGCCGAGGGCCGCGCCGCCTATGCGCGCATCAAGGAATATTTCCTCAATGTCGCCAAATGGCTCGGTGCACCGGCCAAGCAGGACTGCATGTTCATGCGCGCGACCTGGGGCATCGTCGTGCGCTACCCGCTTGCCGAACTGCTCGATCCGCGCCTGCCGCTATGGGAACTCGGCGGCTATGCCCGCGACGCGATCGGCCGCCGAGCCAGCCGGTGCACGGTCTATAGCTGGCTGCTGCCGCACTTCCCCGAATGGCGCGAGGTGCTGCCGATCGAGATCGAGCACATCCCGGACCCCGCGCTCGAACTCGCCGCACCCAATTGGGAAGCGTTCGAAACCTATGTGCTGGGCGGCATCACGCGCCAGATGCTCGAACTCGCTTATGCCACGAGCGAGAAGGAGAGCGAAATCAGCGAGAAGCGGGTCGCCGACGCCATGGCCAAGGGCATGGCGCTCGGTGCTGCCATCTTCGGGAAGGACCTCGAACGGTCGCGCGAAGCCAGCAGTCGCTATTTCGACATCGCCGCCCGCGGATCGCGCAAACGCATGTCGGCGACGACCTTCCTCGACGGCCGCTGAGGCACCGGCGCCCGGGGCGGCAACCTGCCGGGCGTCGGCCTGGCGCATTTTCCTCTGTTCGATCCGGCTCCGGTCTGGTTACGAGTGAAACCATGACCGGTTCCTCGATGACCTATGGGCGCTATCTCGCGCTCGACCAGCTTCTCACCGCGCAGCATCCGCTGTCGGACCGGCATGACGAATTGCTGTTCATCATCATCCACCAGACCAAGGAGCTCTGGCTCAAGCAGATGATCGCCGAGCTGCTGCCCGCCAAGGCACTGGTGCGCGAGGGGCGGCTGATCGAAGCGTATAAGGGCCTGGCGCGGGTGAGCCGAATCCAGGCGGTGATGACGTTGAGCTGGGACGTGCTCGCGACGATGACGCCGTCCGACTATACCCGCTTCCGCGAAGTGCTGGGCACCAGCTCGGGCTTCCAGTCGGACCAGTTCCGCGCGGTCGAGACCCTGCTCGGCGTGCGCGGCGGCGGCGTGCCCGGGCCGCTGACCACCGAATATGCCGAGCAGCCGAGCCTGTGGGACGACGCCAATGCGGCGCTCGCCGCGGCGGGTTTCGCGGTTCCCACCGAGGCGCTGGCGCGGAACTGGCCGGAGAAATACGAGCCCGACGACCGGGTCCGCGAGGCATGGGCCGAGGTCTATCGCGATCCGCACACGCATTGGGACCTCTACCAGCTCGCCGAGAAACTGGTCGATATCGACGACGCGCTCGCCACCTGGCGGCACAAGCACGTCCTCACCGTCAGCCGGGTGATCGGCGGCAAGAAGGGCACCGGCGGCACCGCGGGCGTGCCCTATCTCGAATCGACGCTGGTCAAGCGCGCTTTCCCGGAGCTGTGGTCGCTCCGCACCGATCTGTGAAATCGTACAAGCATCTGTTCCAGCGCGTGATCGCGGCGGCGCCCGAACGGCTCCACTTCGCCGCGCACTCGCACCATCTCTGGCCCGACGCCTCCTATGTCGGCCAGCTCGCCGCCTGGGAGGACGGGGTGCGCCTGGCCGACCGTAAATGGGAGCGGGTGATGGGCGAGATCTGGCCCGCCGCGCAGCACCATGTCGCCGCCGAATTGGGGCTGCCCGACTCTTCGACGATCGTCTTCGCGCCCAACACGCACGAACTGCTGCTCCGCATCGCCTCGGCGCTCCCGCAGCGCCCTCTGCGCATCCTGACCAGCGACGGCGAGTTCCACAGCTTCCGGCGGCAGAGCGCCCGCTGGGAGGAAGCGGGCACCGGGCAAGTGACGCGCGTGCCGCTCGCGTCGCTGGTCGAGACCGCGCGGTCGGGCGCGTACGACCTGATCTTCGTGAGCCAGGTCCAGTTCGGCACGGGGCATGTGTTCGACGGGATGGAAGAACTGGCGGCGCTGGCGCGGCCCGAAGGGCCGTGGGTGGTGATCGACGGCTATCACGGCTTCATGGCGATGGAGACCGATCTCTCCGCCGTTGCCGACCGGGTCTTCTATCTCGCCGGCGGGTACAAATATGCCATGGCGGGCGAAGGCTGCGCCTTCCTCCACGCACCGCCGGGCCATGGTCCGCGCCCCGAGATCACCGGCTGGTATGCCGAGTTCGACGACCTCTCGCTGCCGCCGGGCAGCATCGGCTACGCCCCCGACGCACGGCGCTTCCTCGGCGCGACCTTCGATCCTTCGGGCATCTACCGCTTCGTCGCGGTGCGCGACATGCTGCGGCAGGAGGGGCTGCGCACCGCGGATATCGCGGCGCATGCGGGTGCGCTGCGGGACGCGCTTCTGGCGGCGCTGCCGATCGAGGCGGAACTGCTCAACCCGGGATCGCCAGCGCGCTTCCTCGCGCTACGCTCGCCGCATGCGGCGCGGTGGAAGGCGCAGCTGGAAGCCGAGGACGTGATCGTCGATGTGCGCGGCGACGTATTGCGGATCGGGTTCGGGCTGTACCAGGACGCGCGCGATCTGGACGGGCTGGTGGCGGCGCTTCGGTCGCTTTGACCTGTTCGAGCACTCCTTTTTTTGTTCACGCAAAGGCGCGAAGATTTTGTTCGCGCAGAGGCGCAGAGAGCGCAGAGGGCTAGAAGCTCGCTCCCGCTGAAGCCCGCCGCGCCAGCGGCATAATCAACCGCATCGAGGATTCCTGCCGCTGCGCGGCGGGCGGGCATCTCTGCGTTCTCTGCGCCTCTGCGCGAAATTCCTTCCTTCGCGCCTTCGCGTGAATCGATCTTTCCGCCCGTCTCGTCAGACCAGAGGCGCGCTCAAAGCGCCCCGTCCACCCGCGCCACGCCCAGCCGCGGGATCTCGATCGCCGGGCACCGGTCCATCACCACCTTGAGCCCCGCCGCCTCGGCGCGCGCGGCGGCCTCCTCGTTGATCACGCCGAGCTGGAGCCAGACCGACTTGGCCCCCGCGGCGATCGCCTCGTCCACCGCCTCGCCCGCGGCGATCGGGCGGCGGAAGATGTCGACCATGTCGATGGGATCGCCGATCTGGGCGAGCTCGCGGAAGACGAACTCGCCGTGGATATGCTCGCCGGTGATCTGCGGATTGACCGGGATCACCCGGTAGCCGCGGCTCTGGAGATAGGCCATCACGCCGTAGCTCGGCCGGTCGGGCCGGTCCGACGCGCCGACCATCGCGATGGTGCGCGTCTCCTCGAGCAACTGGCGTATGTCTTCGTCGCGCGTCAGCGGCATGGGCGTCACCCTCCGTTTGCGGCGAGCCACTCGTCCAGCCGCGCCGCCAATGCGGCGAACGTCTCCGCCTGCGGCCCGTTCCCCGCGGCGGGCGGATCGCCGGCATCGGAGGCGGTGCGGATCGCCAGCTCGAGCGGCACGCGGCCGAGGAAAGGCAGCCCCAGGCGGCCCGCCGCAGCCTCGGCGCCGCCGCTTCCGAACGGGTCCGAGACCTCGCCGCAATGCGGGCACGCGTAGCCGGCCATGTTCTCGATCACCCCGACGATCGGCACGTTCACCTTGTGGAACAGGTCGATCGCGCGGGTCGCGTCGATCAACGCGAGGTCCTGCGGCGTCGAGACGATGATCGCGCCCGCGGGCTTGTGCTTCTGGACCATGGTCAGCTGCAGGTCGCCGGTGCCGGGCGGCAGATCGAGGAGCAGCACTTCCGCATCGCCCCAATCCGCATCGACCATCTGGCCGAGCGCGCCGCCCGCCATCGACCCGCGCCACGCGATCGCCTGCCCCTCGGGCACGAGCCCGCCCATCGAGAGCAGCGGCACGCCGAACTTGGTCCGCACCGGGATCAGGGTCTTCTCGCGCGCCTCCGGACGGATGCCGTCGACGCCGAGCAGCCGGGTCTGCGACGGGCCGTAGATGTCGGCGTCGACCAGCCCCACGCGCCTTCCGCGCCGGGCGAGCGCGATCGCGAGATTGGCGGCGACGGTGGACTTGCCCACCCCGCCCTTGCCGCTCGCCACCGCGATCAGCCGCCGCGTCCGCCGCTCGCTGGTGAGCAGGACGCGCACTTCGGTCACGCCCGGCGACGCCTCGGCGACCCGCCGGACATCGGTCTCGAGCTCCTCGCCCGCGGCCTTGCCCAGCCCGGTGACGTCGAGCACGATGCTCGCTCTGCCGCCCTCCATCCGCACCGTGGCGCGGCCTGCCGCGATCGGCGCGAGCGCCGCTTTCAAGCTGTCTGTATCGGTCATTACCGGCCAGATAGGCGCACAATCGGCGGCTGCCACTGTAAATCCGCGCCCGCGCACTTATAAAGGCAGGCATGGTGAACCAATCGGGCTGGCGTGGACTGGCCGGCATCTTCAAGAACGAGGCCCCCAAGAGTCCATGGGGCAGCGGCGGCGGAAGCGGCGGCAGCTCCGGTAATGGGGGCGGCGGTTCCGGCAATGGCGGCGGTGGCGGCGGCCCTCGCAACCCCTGGTCCTTCCCGCCCGACGGCAAGCGCCCCCGGCCCGGCGCCACGAGCCTGGACGAACTGCTGCGCCGCGCGCGCGGCGGCGGCGGCGGGGTCCCGGGGCTTCCCAGCGGAAGCCGGCTGTGGATGCTCGTCATCGGCGCGTTGCTGCTGGTCTGGGTGCTCTACACCAGCATCCATCCGATCGGCCCGCGCGAGCGCGGCGTGGTGACCACGCTCGGCTCCTATTCGACTACGCTGACCCCGGGCGTCCGCCTGACGCTCCCCGCGCCGCTCCAGCTCGTCGACGTCGTCGACGTCGCCAACATCCGCACCGACAATTTCCCGACCGGCGGCGAGAATCTGATGCTGACCGGCGACCAGAACATCGTCGACCTCGCTTATTCGGTGCGCTGGGACATCAGCAGCGCGGTCGACTACAAGTTCCAGATCGCCAAGCCCGAGGACACGGTGCGCGCGACGGCGGAGAGCGCGATGCGCGCCGTGGTCGCCACCACCACCCTCAACGAGGCGATCGGCCAGGGCCGCGCGCGGATCGAGGGCCAGGTGCAGACCAAGATCCAGGAGATCCTCGACCAATATCATTCGGGCATCCGTATCCAGGGCGTCGCGATCCAGAAGGCGGCGGCGCCGCAGGCAGTGGACGAGGACTTCAAGCAGGTCACCGCCGCGCAGCAGGAGGCCCAGGCGAACAAGAACAACGCCAACGCCTATGCCCAGCAGGTGCTCGCCCAGGCGCAGGGCGAGGCCGCCGAGTTCGACAAGATCTATGAACAGTACAAGCTCGCACCCGAAGTGACGCGTCGCCGCATGTATTACGAGACGATGGAACAGGTGCTTTCGCGCACCAACAAGACGATCGTCGAGGCGCCCGGCGTCTCGCCCTTCCTTCCGCTTCCCGCGCTGCGCGGAGGCGGCGGTACCCCGCCGGCCGATGCAACGGTCCGGGGCCAGGCGCAGGGAGGAGCAGCGCGATGACCGCCAGCTGGTTCCGTAGCCCGATCGGTATCGCGATCGGCCTGATTCTCCTGCTCGTGGTGCTCATGAGCACGGTAGCGATCGTTCCCGAGAACAAGCAGGTGGTGATCCTCCGGCTCGAGCAGCCGCGCGGGACGGTCAACGCCTATCGGCCGGGCGAGCAGTTCGGCCACACGCAGGCAGGGCCCATCTTCCGCATCCCGTTCATCGATCGGATCGTCTGGGTCGACAAGCGCGTGCTCGATATCGACCTGCCCAACCAGCAGGTGCTCTCGACCGACCAGCTCCGGCTCGAGGTCAACGCCTATGCGCGGTTCCGCGTGGTCGATCCGCTGCGCATGGTCGTCACCGTCGGCAGCGAGGAGCGCGTCCGCGACCAGCTCCAGCCGCTGTTCGGCTCGTCGCTGCGCAACGAGCTCGGCAAGCGTACTTCGGCGACCTTGCTCAGCCCCGAGCGCGGCGAGGTGATGGAGAACATCCAGGCGGCGCTCCAGCGGCTCGCCAGCCAGTACGGCGTCGAGATCGTCGACGTGCGCATCAAGCAGACCGAGCTGCCCAGCGGCTCGCCGCTCGACAGCGCGCTCAACCGCATGGCGACGGCGCGGCGACAGGAGGCCGCGACGATCAAGGCGCAGGGCCTGAAGGAAGCGCAGATCATCCGCGCCACCGCCCAGGCGCAGGCCGCGCAGGTCTATGCCGCGGCGTTCAACAAGGACCCAGCCTTCTACGACTTCTACCGCGCGATGCAGTCCTATCGCACCACCTTCCTCGCCCAGGGCGAAGGCAAGGGCGACACCGCCATCGTCCTCTCTCCGCAGAACAGCTATCTGCGCGAGTTCATGGGGCAACGATGAGGCTGCAGATTCGTTCATATTCAATCAGCGTTCAGCATCCGGACGCGAGAAACGCGTCCGAATAGTTGCTCATCCTTTGAAGGGATTCGTACCCGTGCGTTACGCCTACGCTCTTACCACTGCCCTTGCCCTGAGCGGCGCCGCCGCTGCCATGACGCTGAACCACGCCGGCGCGCAGACCGCGCAGAACGAGCCCGGCGCGATCCAGGCCGCCGCGCCGCGCGCCGGCGCGCCGATGAGCTTCGCCGACATGGTCGCCAAGCTCCAGCCGGCCGTCGTGAACATCTCGACCACGCAGCGCGTCCAGGTGAACACCAATCCGTTCGCGGGCACGCCGTTCGAAGGGCTCGTCCCGCAGGGCCAGGGCGGCGGCCAGCCGGTGACGCGCCAGGCCGAATCGCTCGGCTCGGGCTTCGTCATCTCGGCCGACGGCTATGTCGTCACCAACAACCATGTGATCTCCGCCGGCCAGCGCGGCGCGGTGGTCGAATCGATCACGGTCACCTTCCCCGATCGCCGCGAGTTCAAGGCGAAGCTGATCGGCCGCGACGTCCAGTCGGACCTCGCCGTGCTCAAGATCGAAGGCGCCAACCTGCCCTTCGTCCGCTTCGGCGATTCGCGCCAGGCGCGCGTCGGCGACTGGGTGGTCGCGATCGGCAATCCCTTCGGCCTCGGCGGCTCGGTCACCGCGGGCATCATCTCGGCGACGCACCGCGTCACCGGCCAGGGCGGCGCCTATGACCGCTTCCTCCAGACCGACGCCTCGATCAACCGCGGCAATTCGGGCGGCCCGATGTTCGATCTCCAGGGCAACGTGATCGGCATCAACTCGCAGATCCTGTCGCCCACCGGCGGCAATGTCGGCATCGGCTTCGCGATCCCCGCCGAACAGGCCAAGCCGATCGTCGACACCCTGATGAAGGGCAGCGCGATCACGCGCGGCTATCTGGGCATCCAGATGCAGGACCTGACCGCCGACCTCGCCGAATCGTTCGGCGTGGCGAAGGGCAACGGCACGATCGTCGCGCGCGTCGAGCCCGGCCAGGCCGCCGAGAAGGCGGGCATCCGCCAGGGCGACGTGATCGTCCGCGTCAACAACCAGGACGTCACCCCGGATCAGACGCTCAGCTATCTGGTCGCCAATGTGACGCCCGGCACGCGCATCCCGGTCGAGCTGGTCCGCGACGGCAAGAAGCAGACCGTCACCGTCACCGTTGGCACGCGCCCGCCCGAGGAACAGCTCGCGCAGCAGTTCGATCTCGAGGACAATGACAGCGGCCCGCAGGACGGCGAGACGATGGGCGCCGCGTCGCTCGGCATCGCGGTGACGCCGCTGACCCCGCAGATCGCCCGGTCGATCGGCGTGGACGCCACCGCGCAGGGCGTGGTGGTGCTCGGCGTCGACGCGAGCAGCGATGCCGCCGGCAAGGGCCTCACACGCGGCGACCTGATCACCACGGCCAACCGCACCCCGGTGCGCACCGCGGCGGATCTGGCGCGGATCGTGGGCCAGGCCAAGAGCGGCGGCGCCAAGCAGGTGCTGCTGTTCGTCCAGCGCCGCGGCCTCGGCCGTTACGTGTCGGTGCAGATTCCCGGCTGAACCATTGCCCTTCCGGGCTGACTAATGCCCGTCTCTCCCCTAGAACGGATTCTCTGAAAAGGAGTTCGGTATGGCGGGAGAGACGGGCATTTTCCTGGGCGCGGCCGGCGACGCCCGGCAGGAGCTGGTGCTCCGCCGCGCCAACCGCCACGGATTGATCGCGGGCGCGACCGGCACCGGCAAGACCGTGACGCTGCAGGTGCTCACCGAAGGCTTCTCGGTGGCCGGCGTCCCCGTCTTCGTGTCGGACGTGAAGGGCGATCTCTCGGGGCTGGGCATGGCCGGCTCGCCGACCGCGAAGACACACGACATCTTCGCCAAGCGCGCGCAGGAGATCGGCGACACCGAATGGCGCTACGGTGAGTTGCCGGTGCAGCTCTGGGATCTGTTCGGCGAGCAGGGCCATCCGATCCGCGCCACCGTCTCCGAGATGGGCCCCCTCCTCCTCGCGCGGCTGCTCGACCTCAACGAGACGCAGGAAGGCGTACTCAACGTCGCCTTCCACGTCGCCGACGAGGAGGGGTTGCTGCTGCTCGATCTCGACGACCTCCAGGCGATGCTCGCCCATTGCGCCGAGCGCGCGGGCGAGCTCTCGACTCAGTTCGGCAACGTCACCAAGGCGAGCGTCGGCACGATCCAGCGCCAGTTGCTCCAATTGCGTTCGCAGGGCGCGGAGAATTTCTTCGGCGAGCCCGCGCTCGACATCGGCGAGTTCATCCGCACCGACGATCGTGGAAGGGGCGTGGTCAATGTGCTCGCCGCGGACAAACTGATGGCGAGCCCGCGCCTCTATGGCAGCTTCCTGCTCTGGCTGCTCTCCGAGCTGTTCGAGACGCTTCCCGAGATCGGCGACCCCGACAAGCCCAAGCTCGTCTTCTTCTTCGACGAGGCGCATCTGCTGTTCGACGGCGCGCCCAAGGCGCTGCTCGAGAAGATCGAGCAGGTCGTGCGGCTGATCCGCTCGAAGGGCGTCGGCGTCTATTTCGTCACGCAGAACCCGGTCGACATCCCCGAGGACGTGGCCGGCCAGCTCGGCAACCGCGTCCAGCATGCCCTCCGCGCCTTCACGCCCAAGGACGCCAAGGCGGTGCGCTCCGCGGCGGAGACGTTCCGCGCCAATCCGGAGGTCGATGTCGCGACGGCGATCACCGAGCTGAAGGTCGGCGAGGCCTTGGTCTCAGTGCTCCAGGAGGACGGCGCGCCATCACCGGTCGAGCGCACGCTGATCCGCGCGCCGGGAACGCGGGTGGGGCCGCTCGCGCCCGACGAGCGTGCGATGCTGATCACCACCGATGCGGTCGGCGACAAGTACGACACACTGATTGATCGCGAATCCGCCGAGGAGATTCTCAAGGCGAAGGCCGAGGAAGCCGTCGCCGCTGCCGCCGAGGCGCAAGCCGAGAGCGAGGCCGACAAGGCCGCCGCGGCGCAGGCGAAGGAGCAGGCCCGGCTCGCCAAGGAGGCCGAGCGCACTCGCCTCGCCACCGAGCGCGCGCAGGCGACCGCGACTTCGCCCTGGGCCAAGATGGCGACGTCGGCCGCCCGGTCCGCCTCGTCCTCGATCGGCCGCCAGGTGGCGAACGAGATCGGCCGCGAGATATTCGGCGGGAGCAAGCGGCGCTCGTCCGGCGGGGGCCTGGGCGCGCAGCTGGTGCGCGGCATTCTGGGCGGGCTGTTCAGAGGCTGACAAGCGCGGCATAGTATCTCCCGATACCTTGGGAAGATCAGGACTTGGGGGGAGATCAGCACTTGGCGACAGACGCCGCGGCCCGCGCGCCGCTCGAACTCACGCTTCGCGGCGTATTGCTGGGCGGCGCGATCACGTTGCTGTTCACTGCGGCGAACGTCTATGCGGGCCTCAAGGTCGGGCTGACCTTCGCGACCTCGATCCCCGCCGCGGTCGTCTCGATGGCGATCCTGCGCTTCTTCCGCGGTGCCTCGATCCTCGAGAACAACATCGTCCAGACGATCGCGAGCGCGGCGGGCACGCTCGCCGCGATCGTCTTCGTGCTGCCCGGGCTGATCATGGTCGGCTGGTGGTCGGGCTTCCCCTATTGGACCACGGTGGCGGTGTGCATCACCGGCGGCGTGCTCGGCGTGATGTTCTCGGTGCCGCTGCGCCGCGCGCTGGTGACCGGGACCGACCTCCCCTATCCCGAGGGCGTCGCCGCGGCCGAAGTGCTCAAGGTCGGTTCGAGCAGCCGCGCGGGCGATGTCGAGAACGCCAGGGGCCTGCGCGTGCTGATCTTCGGCGCGCTCTTCTCGGGCGGCTTCGCCCTGCTCGGCAAGATGAAGCTGGTCGCCGAGGAGGCCGCCAAGAACTTCACGGTCGGCAGCACCGCATCGGGCTTCTCGACGAGCTGGTCGATGCTGCTGATCGGCGTCGGGCACCTCGTCGGCATCTCGGTCGGCGCGGCGATGTTCTTCGGGATGCTGATCTCCTGGACCACGCTCGTGCCCTATTTCGCTTCGGGCGGCGATCTTTCGGCGGGCGTCGACGCGCTGGTCGGCGGCACGTTCCGCGGGCAGGTGCGCTTCGTCGGCGCGGGCACGATCGGCGTCGCGGCGATCTGGTCGCTGCTCAAGATCATCGGCCCGATCATCTCGGGGCTGCGCTCGGCGCTCGCCGCCTCGCGCGCGCGCAAGGGCGGCGAGACGCTGGCGCTCACCGAACGCGACCTGCCGATCGGCATCGTCGCTTTGGTCTCGGTGCTCACCCTTGCCCCGATCGCATGGCTGCTCTGGGATTTCTCGACCGGCGGGCCGGTGCACGACTATCCGGTCGCGGTGATCGGCGGGTCTTTGCTCTACGTGCTCGTCGTCGGCGTGCTGATCGCCGCGATCTGCGGCTATATGGCCGGGCTGATCGGCGCGTCGAACTCGCCGGTCTCGGGCGTCGGCATCCTCGCGGTGCTCGGCGCGTCGCTGCTGCTGGTGCTGATCTTCGGGCATGAGGCGGACCCGACGCGCACCAATGCGCTGATCGCCTATGCCTTGTTCACCACCGCGATCGTCTTCTCGATCGCGACCATCTCCAACGACAATCTCCAGGACCTCAAGACCGGGCAGCTCGTCGGCGCGACGCCGTGGAAGCAGCAGGTGGCGCTGGTGATGGGCGTGGTGTTCGGATCGCTGGCGATTCCCCTGGTGCTCGATCTGCTCAAGGACACTTTGGGCTTCGTCGGCATGCCCGGCGCGGGCCCGAACGCGCTCTCCGCGCCGCAGGCCGCCCTGATCTCGTCGATCGCCAAGGGCGTGCTGGGCGGCGATATCGACTGGGGGCTGATCGGCCTCGGCGCCGCGATCGGCGCCGGCGTGATCCTGCTCGACGAGTTGCTGGGCAAGGCCGGCAAGATGCGCCTGCCGCCGCTCGCGGTGGGCATGGGCATCTACCTGCCGATGGCGCTCACCTTGCTGATCCCGGTCGGCGCGGCGATCGGCCATTTCTACGACCGCTGGGCGAAGCGCAGCGCCAACCCCGAATTCGCCGAGCGCATGGGCGTGCTGGCGGCGACCGGGCTGATCGTCGGCGAGAGCCTGTTCGGCGTGGCCTTTGCGGGGATCCTCGCCTGGGCCAACCGCAACTCGCCGATCCCGCCCAACGACGCGCCGCTCGCGCTCATGGGCGAGCATTTCGAGAGCGTGGCGATGTGGCTGGCGCCCTTGCTGTTCTTCGGGCTGATCGCGGTGGCCTATGCGATCACGCGGCGGATGGTGGCGAGCGTGCCGCCGACCTCGACGCCCGAACCGACGATCGACGACATCGCGAATTATCGGTGAGCAAATTCCCCTCCCTGAAAGGGAGGGGCAAGGGGTGGGTTTTGGAACGGTCGGGGCTCGATGCCCCGGCCGTTTCATTTTGCCGATCAGTATATGAGTCTTTTAAGGCGCGCAGACGCGCGCACCCACCCCCTGCCCCTCCCTGCAAGCAGGGAGGGGAGGAAAATCTCAGCACATCTGCTCGAGCAGCGCCTTGATCGGCGCGAAGGCGAAGGCGACCGAGCTGTCCGCCACGCCGTAGGGGATGAACAATTTGTCGCCGTGGCGGATCGCGCCGCAGGTGTAGACGACGTTGGGCACATAGCCCTCGCGGTCCTGGTCGGCCGCGGCGAGCAGGGGCTCCTTCGAGCGCGCAAGCACCTTCGACGGGTCCTTCTTGTCGAGCAGGGCCGCGCCGATCGAATATTTGCGCATCGCGCCGACGCCGTGGGTGAGCACCAGCCAGCCGTCGTCGACTTCGATCGGCGGCCCGCAATTGCCCATCTGGACGAGCTCCCACGGATATTGCGGCTTGATCAGCAGCTCGCCGCCTTCCCAATGGGTGATGTCGTCGGAGGTGTGGAGGAAGATGTTCTCGCCGTCCTGGCGGCCGAGCATCATGTAGCGTCCCTCGATCTTGCGCGGGAACAGCGCCATGCCCTTGTTGCGCGAGGCCCCGCCGGTCATCGGCACGAGATCGATCGCGCGCCAGTCGCGCGTGCGCAGCAGCTCGGACTGGATCACCGAGCCGTTATAGGCGGTGTAGGTGCCGATCCACTCCTCGCTGCCGTCGTCATGGTGGAAATGGCAGATGCGCAGGTCCTCAAGCCCGTTCGACTGCGCCTTGGTGATCGGGAAGATGACGGTGCCCGACAGCGTCGAATCGCGGTGGCGATAAACCGTCACCGGGCCCTCGGGCATCGTGTCCTCCTCCTCCTCGCGCGCATCGGCGGCGGTGGCGAAGGGCGGCTCGGGGGCGAGCGACAGCTCGTTCTTGTCGGTGATGATGCCTTCGCGGAACGACACCGACGAGATGTGCCCTTCCCCGACCGCGCGGAGCGACATGAGGATACGCAGCGCCCCCTTGGGCATGCCCGACTGGTCGTAATGCGGCACCGCACTCGGGTTCATCAGCGCGGCGGCGGCATAGCTGTATTCGTGGCAGAAATAGGCGCCAAGCAGCTGGCGCTTCTCGTCGCCGATGTTGCTGCCGTCGAGGTCGAGCATGTCCTCGATCTCGTCATAGCGGGTCATGAACACCCGGCGCGTCTGCCAGTGGCGCGCCTCGAAGTCCTTGAGCACGATCTCGAGCTGCGCGCTGGCCTCGCCGGGCGACATCGCCAGCACCTCCTGGACGATGCGCTCCGATCGGCTCGGCCCCGACCCGTTATGCGCCCAGGCGATGTGGAAGGGCCGAACCACCACGCGCGAGGGGTCGGCGCGAAGCCGAAGCGTGTGGTTGAACAATTCCTGCATTCGCCCCCCGTACCGTCCCTACAGCCAGCGCGCAGGGTTCACGCGACGGCGGTGCGGGGGGTGATTGCCATGTTTTCGGTGGGCATTGAAAGGGCGGAAATCGCACAATTCGCCAATTGGAGCGCCAGAATCGACTCGGCGCCCTGATTCCGGTTCAGCCCGTTGGGCATCAGCCCGTCGAAACAGCCGCCGTCCTGCGCAGTGGCGAGCGGCAATTCGAGGTCGTTCGCGCCGAGATACCATCGATAGGCGCGCATCGCCTCCTCGTGCCAGCGCGCGTCGCCGGTCACTTCATAGGCCGCGACGCACGCATCCACCGTCGCCTGCGCCTCGAGCGGCTGCTGGTCGAAGGGCAATGGCTCGGCATAGGGCCTGCCGAAGCTATCGGTGCCCACCGCGCGGAACCGGCCCTCGGGCGAGGTCTGCCGCCCGACGATCCAGTCGAGCGTCTCGAGCCCGACCTGGATGAAGTCGTGCCGGCCCAGCACCAGGCCGGCGCGCAGCAGCGCCTCGGGAAGCCGGGCATTGTCGTAGGCGAGCACGATCTCGAACCATTGCCATTCGGGCCGGCGCGCCTCGTCGAGCAACGCGATCAGCTCCTCGCCATAGCGCGTGAGGATCGTGCGCGAGAGCGCGTGCCCCGGATGCGCCTCGATCATCGCCGCGGCGCCGAGCATCGCGAAGGCATGCGCGCGCGGCGCCTGGAGCTCGAGCGCGATCGACGCGGTGTTGTCGAACAGCACCGAGGCCCAGTCGCGGTGCTTCTGCGCGCGGGCGTCGCGCGCGGTGACGCCGAGCGCCCAGATCGCGCGGCCGTTCGAATCCTCCGACCCCACATCCTCGCACCAGCTGCGATCGAAGTTCATGAAGTTGCGGAAGCGGCGCTGGTCGGGGTTCCAGGCATATTGGACGAACGCGCCGTAGATGCTCGTCCATTTGTCGCGCGCCGCCTCGTCGATCCCTTCGATCCGGCACATCAGGATCAGCGCGCGGGCATTGTCGTCGATGCAATAGCCGTGGCGGCGATCGGGGACCGAATAGATCGAATGCTGGAGCATACCCGTCGAATCGCTCATCCGCTCGACCGCGGCGATATCGGGCTCGAGGATCCCCAGCTCGACGGTCGCCCTGCCGAAGCGGCGCGGCCGGGCGGCGACGATCGCCCCCAGCTCCGCCATCGCGGTCTCGGCGAGGCGCGGCCAGATCATCGTGCGGCCGCGCGCATAAGCGCGCTGCGCCAGCGCCAGCCGCTCGTCGCGGTCCGTCAGCAGGCGATCGATCTCGCGCGCGAAGCCGGCGCTGTCGCCGAAATGGACGAGCACGCCATGATCGTCGGCGAGGATCTCGGTGGCATGCACATAGGGCGTCGAGATCACCGGCTTGCCGACGCCGACCGCGTAGGACAGCGTGCCCGACGTGATCTGCGCCGGGTTGGTATAGGGCGTCACATAGAGATCGGCGGCCTGGAGATAGTCGATCAGCGCGTCATGCTCGACGAAGGCGTCGATGAACGCGACATGGTCGGCGACGCCCTTTTCCTCGGCGAGCGCCTTCAGCCGGTCGCGATAGGCCTCGCCTTCGTGCGCCACCAGATTGGGATGCGTCGCGCCGAGCACGACGTAGAGCGCCTCGGGATGGCCGGCGGCGACCTGGGGCAGCGCCGCGATCATCGTCTCGATGCCCTTGTTGGGCGCGAGCAGGCCGAAGGTCAGCACGACTTCGCGGCCTTCCCAGCCGAAGGCCGGCTTGAGGCTGTCGGGATCGACGAAGGCGCGGTCCGGCACGCCGTGCGGGATCATCACGATGTTCCGCTCGTCGGCGCCGTGGACGCGCCTGAGGATGTCGCGGCCGCGCTCGGCCATCACGATGACTCGCGACGCGCGGCACAGCAGCGCCTCCATCACGCGGCGCTCGTCGGCGCTGGGCCGCTCGAGCACGGTGTGGAGCGTGGCGATCACCGGGATCGAGAGCCGATCGATCAGCGCGATCAGGAACTCGCCCGCCGGGCCGCCATAGATGCCATATTCGTGCTGGATCCACAGCGCCTGCGCACCGCTCGCCTCGATCGCGCGCGCGGCATCGAGATAGGCGGCGCGATCGTGTTGCGGGATCGCGCGGGTGACCGCGTCGGGATAGGCGTAGCGCCCCGGATGGTCGTCCATCGCATAGACGTCGACCCGAAGATCGGGATAGCGCTGCTGGAGCGCGTAATAGGTGTCGGTCGTGTAGGTGGCGAGGCCGCACTTGCGCGGAAGAAAGTTGCCGATGAGCGCGAGATGATCGATTTCCGGAGCGAACATGAGCGGCGCCATTCGACTTCCTTCGCTAGTGCAGCAATCTGACCCCTACAGACCCCTGTCCGCCTCCCAACTCTTGCAAAGGAATATGGTTTCATTCTTGTTGCATTGCAACATCAATGAATCCGACGAATCGTGCCGTAAATCTGAGGTTCAGCCTCGGCCGCGATAGCCGGGCACGTCCTGCGGCGGAATCCACACGCCCTGGGGCGGCTCTCCCGACTGCCAGAAGACGTCGATCGGGATGCCGCCGCGCGGATACCAATAGCCGCCGATTCGGAGCCATTCCGGCTTCATCTCGCCGAACAGCCGTTCGCCGATCCCCACGGTGCAATCCTCGTGGAAGGCGCCGTGGTTGCGGAAGCTGCCGAGGAACAGCTTCAGCGACTTGGATTCGACGATCGTCTCGCCCGGGACATAGTCGATCACCAGATGCGCGAAATCGGGCTGGCCGGTGATCGGGCAGAGCGACGTGAATTCGGGCGCGGCGAAGCGGATCATGTAGCGGCTGCCCGGGCGCGGATTGGGCACGTAGTCGAGCTCCGCTTCCTCGGGCGTCGCGGGGAGGGTGGAGGTCTTGCCGAGATGTTTAGCGTCCATCGCGGCCATGTAGGCGTTTGCGGAGCGCTTTGCATCCTTCTAGGACCATGGGATGGACGCACTCGTAACGACCGAATGGCTGGCAGGCGCATTGGGCGCCGAAGGCCTGGTGGTGCTCGACGCCACCTATACCTCCACCCTCCCAGGATCGGCGAAGCAGGACCCGAAGGCGGAATATGCCGCCGGGCATATCCCCGGCGCCCTGCTGCTCGATCTCGACACGCTCGTCGACGCGGACGACCCGCTCCCCTCGATGCTGCCGTCGCGCGACCTGTTCGAGGCGCGGATGGCGGCGCTCGGCATCACCGCGGAAAGCCGCGTCGTGCTCTACGACAACAGCCCGCACCATACGTCGTGCCGCGCCTGGTGGGTGCTCGGCCGCTTCGGCGTCGCGGCGGCTCTGCTCGACGGCGGGATCGCCAAGTGGAGGGCCGAGGGTCGCCCGCTGGAGCAGGCGACCCCCTCCCCCGCGCGCGGGGCCTTCGAGGCGGGCATGCCGGTGACCCAGGTGCGCAGCCTCGCCGAGATGCGGGCGACCGACGAGCAGATCGTCGACGCGCGCTCGGCGGCGCGCTTCACCGGCGAGGAAAGCGACCCGCGCAAGGAATGCGCACCCGGTCACATCCCCGGCTCGAAGAACATCCCCTATGGCCGCTTCTTCGAAGCCGACGGGACCTGGAAGCAGCCCGAGGCGATCCGCGCCACGTTCGAAGCAGCGGGTCTCGATCCCGACAAGCCGCTGGTGGCGACCTGCGGATCGGGCATCACCGCCTCGGTGATCGCCTTCGCCGCGCATCTGATCGGCCGCGACGTGCCCGTCTATGATGGCAGCTGGTCCGAATGGGGCGCACTTGCCGCCACGCCCAAGGCGCTGGGGCCGGCATGAGCGACGAGAAGGACGCGACCCGGGTGGTCCAGGCCGGGCGGCGCCCCGAATGGACGCAGGGCATCGTCAGTCCACCGGTGTGGCGCGCCTCGACGATCCTCTACGACTCGGTCGCCGAGCTGCGCGCGCGCGGCGCCGCGGACACGCACCACAAGCTCTTCTACGGACGCCGCGGCACCCCGACCCAATGGTCGCTCGCCGATGCGCTGACCGAGCTCGAGCCGGGCGCGGAGGCGACTCTGCTCTATCCGTCGGGCGTGGCGGCGGTCGCGGCCGCCCTGCTCGCGGTGCTCGAACCCGGCGACGAGCTGTTGCTGGCGGACAGCGTCTACGATCCGACGCGCAGCCTGGCGGGCGGGCTGCTCAAGCGCTTCGGGATCGCCACGACCTTCTACGATCCGTTGATCGGCGCGGGCATCGCCGACCTCTGCACCGATCGGACCAAGGCGATCTTCCTCGAGAGCCCGGGCAGCCTGACCTTCGAAGTGCAGGACATCCCCGCGATCGTCGCGGTCGCCAAGGCGCGCGGGATCACGACCCTGCTCGACAATACCTGGGCCACCCCGCTGCTGCTCCCGGCGATCGGCATGGGCGTCGACTATTCGATCCTCGCCTGCACCAAATATGTCGTCGGCCATTCGGACGTGATGCTGGGATCGGTGACCGCCGCCCAGGGGCAATATGACCGGCTGCGCGCCACCACCTACCAGCTCGGCCAGACCGCCAGCCCCGACGATGCCTGGCTGGGCGCGCGCGGGCTCAGGACGATGGCCGTACGGCTCGACCAGCATGGCCGCTCGGCGCTGAAGATCGCGGAGTGGCTCCGGACCCGGCCCGAAGTCGCGCGTGTGCTCCACCCCGCGCTTCCCGATTGCCCCGGGCACGAAGCGTTCGTCCGCGATTTCCGGGGCGCGTCAGGCCTCTTCTCGTTCGTGTTGCGCGGCGGATCGGACGCGGCGCGCGCGGCGCTGATCGACGGGCTGCGGCATTTCGGGATCGGCTATAGCTGGGGCGGGTTCGAGAGCCTGGCGATCCCGGTCGATCCCCAGCGCTTCCGCACCGTGACCCGATGGGAGGCCGAGGGGCCGGTGGTGCGGCTTCAGATCGGGCTCGAGGATGCCGACGACCTAATCGACGATCTCGAAGCCGGGCTCGCGCGCTTCGCCGGGGCGCGCGGCTGATGGAGCGGCTCGGCGCCTGGCTGGCGGGACACAACCTGCCGGGCACCGCCGAGCTCACCGAAGCCGCGATCGCCGCCGGATTGACGGGAATCGCGCTCGTCCTGGGCTGGCTGGCGGGCCGGCACATCGGCACGCGGATCGCCAAGGCCTGGGCCGAACATATCAACGGCAACGCCGCCAACTTCCATCTCCGCGTCTGCGCGATCGTGCGCTGGGGCAGCGCGGCGATCCTGCTCGCGCTCGCCGCGGTGAGCTGGCCATGGACGCAGCTCGCCGCCTTGGTCATCGGCCTGGGCGAGGGGCTTTCGGTGGCGATGCTCGTGGCCGCGGTGCTGCGCGGGCTCAACCTGCCGCGCTGGGCGGCATGGACGCTCGGCGCGCTCGCCTTCACCGCGATCCTGAGCCACGCGATCGGCGGCTTCTCGATGGTCGAGACCACGCTCGACCGCGTCGGCATCCAGGTGGGCCAGCGGCGCTTCTCGCTCTTCTCGGCGCTGACCTTCGGGATCACGATATTGCTGCTGTTCGCCGGCGTGCGGCTGGCCAACCGGGTGCTGGGCCATTCGATCCGCGGCGCCCGCGGCTTCGATCCCACCCAGAAGCTGCTGGTCGAAAAGCTCGCGAGCATCGCGGTGGTGGTGCTCGCCTTCTTCATCGGCGTCGATCTGCTCGAGATCGACCTCACCGCCTTCGCGGTCTTCTCGGGCGCGTTCGGCCTCGCGGTGGGCTTCGGGCTGCAGAAGACGATCGGCAATCTGATCGCGGGAATCATCCTGCTGATGGACCGATCGATCAAGCCGGGCGACGTGATCGTGGTCGGCGACAGCTTCGGCTGGGTCAACAAGATCGGCGTGCGCGCGGTCTCGGTGATCACGCGCGACGGCAAGGAGCATCTGATTCCGAACGAGAATCTGATGACGCAGGAAGTGGAGAACTGGTCGTACACCGACCGCAACGTCCGCGTCCGCATCCCGGTGACGGTCGCCTATGACTGCGACTTGAAGCTCGCCCAGGAGCTGATGCTCCGCGCCGCCGCCGAAAGCCCGCGCGTGCTCAACAACCCCAAGTCGAACGTGTGGCTGATGGCGTTCGGCCAGAACGGAGTCGAGCACGAGATCCTCGCCTGGATCAGCGATCCCGAGAGCGGCGTCGGCAACGTGAAGAGCGACGTGCTCAACCGGCTCTGGCTTCTCTTCAAGGAGCACGGCATCCAGATCCCGTATCCCGTCCGCGACGTGCGGGTCAGGGAATGGCCGACAGCGGAGCGCTGACGCTCCGCCCCGACCGCGTCAGCCTTCGTCCTTGTCCTTGTCCTTGCAGTCATCGGCGACGCGCGTCGCCTTGACCTTGAGACGAAGAGCCTGCGGCTTTCCATCCTGTTCGAAGTTCATGACGAAAGTGCCCTGATAGCTCGTTGAATCATAGGTGCCTTCGCTGACGAGCCGCGCGTTGGAAGGGCCGGCTGCCTCGATCTCATATCGACCGCCGGACATTCGGTTGCGCACGAAGCGCCATCCTTCTTGCAGGCTTTCGGCGGATGCGATCTCGCCTTTACCCAGCTGCTCGGCGGTGATGCATTCCTTGTCATGGTCCTCGACATCGCCCGTCTGCACCACGTCGTAGAGTCCCGGCTGGAGCTTGCCCGCGAAGCCGGTGCCTGCCGCGACCGACTCGCTCGCGGCGGCTTCGTTGGCGGGAGCATTTGCCTTGCCGCACGCACCGATCAGGAGCGCGAGCAGCAGGGGCGCCATCGGCGCCGGGCGGAAACGGTGAAGCGCCACGGTGAATTTTCCTTCGGGATCGGGATGAGAATGCGGCGGAGGCAATGGGTGCAAATCCGGCCTGTCTCCACGCGATTTGCGACGAAGACCGGCGTGACGAGCGACGAGGGGCGACTATTCGCCGTTGGGCGCGATTGCGGTGCCCCCTCCCCATTGTCCCGAACCTCGCCTATCTTGGCGCCGTGAGTTCGCAGCCGATTACCGCTCGCATCGCCGATGGCGTCGCCTCGATCCCCACGGCGGAGTGGGACGCCTGCGCCGGCAGCGGCAATCCGTTCGTCAGCCACGCCTTCCTGTCGATCCTCGAACGCTCGGGATCGGCGACGGCGCGCGCGGGCTGGCGGGCCCTGCCCATCATCGTCAACGGATGCGACGGGCGCGCCGCCGCGATCGCGCCGGCCTATGTGAAGGCGCACAGCCAGGGCGAATATGTGTTCGACCATGGCTGGGCCGATGCGTGGGAGCAGGCCGGCGGCAACTATTATCCCAAGCTGCAGGTGGCGGTGCCGTTCACCCCGGTGCCGGGGCCGCGACTGCTGCTCCGCGACCCGGCCGTCGCACCGTCGCTGATCGCCGCGATCGAGGCGGTGACCGACCAGAACCAACTGTCCTCGGCGCACGTCACCTTCGTCGACGAGGACCAGTTGCACTGGTTCGAGGCGGCGGGCTGGCTAATGCGCGCCGGGACGCAGTTCCACTGGCGGAACCATGGCTATGCCGGCTTCGAGGATTTCCTGGCGGCGCTCTCGAGCCGCAAGCGCAAGGCGATCCGCAAGGAGCGCGCCGCGGCGCTGGAGGGGCTGACCGTGCGGCACCTCGCCGGCGCCGAGATCACCGAAGCGCATTGGGACGCCTTCTGGACCTTCTACCAGGACACCGGCTCGCGCAAATGGGGTCGCCCCTATTTGACGCGCGAATTCTTCTCGATGCTCGGCGCCGAGATCGCGGACAAGGTGCTGCTGATCCTCGCCGAACGCGACGGCGTGGCCATTGCAGGCGCGCTCAACCTGATCGGCGAGGAGGCGCTCTACGGGCGCTATTGGGGGGCGACCGAGGAAGTGCCGTTCCTCCATTTCGAGCTCTGTTACTATCAGGCGATCGACGCGGCGATCGCGCGCGGACTGGCGCGGGTCGAGGCGGGCGCGCAGGGCGAGCACAAGCTCGCGCGCGGCTATGCCCCGGTGACGACCTGGTCGGCGCACTACATCCCCGACCCGGGCTTCCGCCGCGCGGTCGCGGATTTCCTGCGGCGCGAGCGCGAGGCGGTGACGCGCGAACAGGAATGGCTGGGCGAGATGATGCCGTTCCGGCGCGGGGGCTAGGCGGCATCGACATTCAGTTTGAAGGCCCCCCTCCCTGCTCGCAGGGAGGGGCAGGGGGTGGGTGCGCGCGTCTGCGCGCCCAAAGGACTCGTCAATCGTGCCGCAAGAGGCACCGGCCGGGGCATCGAGCCCCGGCCGGTGCCAACCCACCCCTAACCCCTCCCTTGAAGGGAGGGGGAATTTGAATGTCGATCCGACCTAGCGCCCCGCACCCGGTTCAGTGGCTAGCGTTGCCGAACGGCGATTCGGTGGCCTCGGGCTCGGGCAGGTTGCTGGTGAACTGGCGGCCGTCGCTCAGGATGATGTCGCGCTCCCATTTGGGCAGCGGCAGCTCGCCCGGGCGGATCACCGGCGCCGGGACATTGTGGTCGACGCGGTACAGGCCGCTGACTCCGTTGACATAGACGGGCACCAGCCCCTGCATGAACTTCGCCGGGAACTGCGGCGGGCGGATCATCCAGACATAGTCGAACGCGTCGCGCGGGAAGCGCGTCAGCGCCCAGGGCACCGGCCGCCACCATTCGCGCGGGCACTGGACGTCGGTGACGATCTGCGAGGGATCGTGCGCGAAGCGCTTGGCGGCGCCGTAGCGCACGGTGAGCAATTGCGCGCCGGGCATCGACCATTGATCGTTGGTGTAGGCGAGCTTGCGCTCGAGCGCGAGCGCGGGGACGTGCTGGAGGCGCGTCATCTTCCACTCGTTGTAGCAGGTCTCGCCGACGAAGCTGACGAGGCGCGCGCCCTCGGGCAGATGCTCGAGCGCCTTGAGCTCGCGATCATAGGACTTGTCGTAGAGGAGGAAGCTCCACGTCGTCGCCGCGATCCGCGCGGTGAAGAACGCCATGCCGAGCGCCGCCACCAATGCCGCGCCGCGCATCGACATGCCCGGCTTGGGGCGGATCGCGATGATGCCGATCGCCATGAGAAAGGGCACGAGCCGCATGTCGGCATAGGCCGATCCGAACACGATCCGCGGCAGCAGGATGTAGACCGCGAGCAGGAAGAGGAACGACAGCCCCAGATTGCGCGAATATTGGAGGTTGGGGTCGCGGATCGCCTTGAACAGCAGCAGGAACAGCACGCCGACCGAGGCGATGTCGAACAGCTGCCAGCGGTCGCGGAACACCTGGACCACCCACAGCACCTTGGCGCGCCAGTTGAACCAGTCGCCGGTCTGCCCGGTGACATGGCCGCCGCTCCGCCATGCCAGCATGAGCAGGACCGGGGGCGCGAGCACGAGGCACTGGATGCCCGCCTTGAACCAGGGGAGCAGCCACGAGCGCACGAAGCCCTGCCCGCGATGCGCGTCGTGGTGGCGGATCAGTTCGGCCGAGAAGGCGAGCACGCCGAGCACGCCCCAGCCGAAGGTATGCGTGATCCAGATCAGCACCGAGATCGGCAGGAACGCCAGGCTGCGGAACTGGAACTTGCCGAGCCGCGCCAGCCGCAGCCACCAGCCGAAGCCGAGCAGCGCCATCCCCATCGACAAGGCGAAGTTGACGAAGCCGAAATGGAACGGGAAGGCATAAGCGAGCGGCAAGGCGAACAGGGCCGTCGCGGGGATGCGGCCATGCACCTCGCGCGCGATCATCAGCAGCCCGGCGACGGTCATCGCCGGAATGGTGATGACGATCAGCTTGACCGCGAGCTCGAGCCCGAAAATCTTCGACAATGGGATGACCAGCAGGTCGACCCCGAGATTGCCCATCAGCGCCCAGTTGAAATTATACCAGTCGTGCAGGTGCGGATATTGGGCATAATCGAGCTGGACGCGGTAGCGCCCCATATGTCCCGGCAGATCGACCAGCGGCGGAATGTCCGGCCACAGCAAAGGCACGATCGCCATGAACGTGGCCAACGCCACGAACCATCGTGTCTGCCACCAATGCAGCCTTTCGCCCCTGTCCATCGCGCGGCTTTAGGGGAGCAGATGGGGGGGCCGCAAGCGCAGGCTTATCCGATGACCTTCCACACGCGCACCGGAGACCCCGGCATCGGCACCGGCTCGAGCCAGGCGAAGCGCTCCCCGCGCTCGAGCCGGGCCCAGAAGCCGTCGGGGCTCCTGGCGCGATAGAGCTCGGGCTCGTTGAGGCCCGGGCAGACGGCCACATAGGCGGCGCCATAGCGGCGCACGATCGCATGCGCCTGCTCGGGCCCGGCGATGAAGGCCGCGATCACGTCGTGCATCGCCGCCATGTTGCGATGATGGCCGCTCGCCACCGCGCGGTGGTGCGTCGTGGCGACGAGGTCGGGCGAGATGTCGAGCGGCGCGAAGATCATTCCGCGCGGCAGCGTCCCGACGGTGCGGGCGTCGCTGAAATCGGTGCAGGTGGGGCGTCCGGCGGTTTCGTAGCGCTGCTGCGCCGCCCGCATCGCCTGCGCCTTGGGCATGCCGAGCAACGCGACGGCGACCAGGCCGGGCGACACGGCGAGCAGCGCCCCCGCGGTCGCCAGCGTGCGTTCCAGCGGCGAAGGGATTGCCCGGGCGCGCGTGAGCATCGCGAAGAGCGCCCAGGCGGCGCCGGGAACCGCGAAGGCATTGGCCGTCGCCCCGGCGCGCATCACCAGCAGCGACAGGAGGAAGGCGGCGGCGAGCGCGGCAATGACGATCGCCCATTGGGCCCGCGTCTCGCCTTCGCTCCGGCGAAACGCCAGGACGGAGCCCGCCAGGCCGACCAGGGGGAGCCCGACGGTCATCGCCGCCCAGCTCGGAAACTGCTGCCAGACCGGAAGCCCCTCGGACACGTTCTCATACCATATCGCGCGCGTGAGCGGATCGAGCTGGGCGAACGGCCCGCCCACGCATTCGGGCGCGATGCCGAGGAGCACGCCGGCAGCCGCGGCTCCCGCAAGGCCGAGCGATGCCACGCGCACGAGGAGGGGGGCGGTCCCGAGGAGAGTCGCGAGCGTCGTGCCCGCGGCGGCGGTGAGGAGGACCAGGAGCCAGTCGGCGGTCACGGCGTCGCAGAGCGGCGCGGCATAGCCGATGCCGCGCGTGGCGACATGCAGCAGAAGCGCGCCGCCGGCCAATCCCCAGACCATGCCGAGCAATTGCGAGCGTCGCGCCGGATCCAGGGCCCAGGCCAAAGCGGCGATGCCGCAGAGCGCGGCCGCGACCGGCAGGCCCTCGAGCGAGATGGTGACGAGCGCGGCGAGGCAGATGCCCGCCAGCGCTCCGGTCCGCAGCGCCGGCTTGCCGGTCAGGAGATAGAGCGCGGCCAGCGCGAGGACGATCTGCCAGCCATGGTGATCGATGCGCATCGGGCGCAGCTGGTAGAGCAAGGGCACCGACAGGGGCGCGACGAGCACCGCGAGCCTGGCGCACTGGATGCCGGCCAGCCGGCGCGTGAGGCCGGCGACGAGGGCCAGCACCGCGAGCAACGTGAGCAGCGGCACGATCACCAGCGCGGCGCGCTCGGCCACTGCCTGGCCCAGCAGCGGCTGGGTGACCGCGATGACGGCGGCCAAGGGCAGGTCGACCAGGCGCGACCAGTGCAGGTCCCCCGCGAACAGGCGGTGCTGGCCGACGTCCCACCAGCTCTGGCCGCCGAGCCAATCGCGCACCTCGAGCAGCCGGAGCGCATCGTCGGGATCGGGGAATCCGAGCGCGTAGATGCTCACCCCGGTGGCGATCAGGAGGACGGCGGCCGCCAGGGCCCAGCCGGTGAGGACCGCCGGCCAGAGCCGGACCCCGTTCATGCTGCCTTGAGGCGGCCGGGGACGAGGCGTTCGGACGCGAGCGCGGCCTGTTCGCCCTCGGTGCCCGATTCGTGATATTCGGCGTCTTCGTTGACGTTCCAGATGTCGTAGACGCGCTCGCCCGCCTCGATGTTGCGGACGGTGAGCATCGCCGTCATCATCGCATGGTCCTGGTTGTTGTAGCGATGCATGCCGTTGCGGCCGACGAGGTGGAGCGTGGGATAAAGCTCCTCGAGCTCGCGGCGGAGCGCATCGACATTGTCGCGATAATGGTCATCATAGACCGGATAGGCCTTTTCCTGGCGGACTACCGCGCCGCCCACGACCGTCGCCGGATCGGCGAGGCCGAGCTGGGCGAGCTCGCGCGTGGCGAGCGCCACGAGGTCGGCATCCGAGGACGACCACAGCCCGTCGCCTTCGAAGCAGAAATATTCGAGGCCGACACAGGCCAGCTCGGCGTCGGGCACCATCTCGGGCGACCAGCTGCGGAAGTTCTGGACGCGGCCGACCTGCACGCCTTCCTCGTGGATGTAGATCCAATTGTCGGGGAACAGGTCTTCCGAGCGGATCATCAGCGCCACGGTGAGGAAGTCGCGATAGTGGAGGTCCATCGCCGCGGGGATCGTGGCGGGCAGCGGCTGGATGCGGCCCGCAAGCTCGCGCATCGGTGCCGACGAGATCACGTGCGCCGCGTTGATCGTGACCGTCTCGCCGCCATGCGTCGCCTGGACGTTCCAGCGCTGCGTGGCGCCGTCGAAGCGCATCGCCTTCAGCGCGTGGTCCATCAGCACGCGGTTGCCGCCCTCGAGCACGCGGTCGCGCGCGGCTTCCCACATCATGCCGGGGCCCTTGCGCGGATAGCGGAAGGTCTCGAGCAATGTCTTGGTGGCCATGCCGTCATTGGGCTTCTTGTTGAGCCCCAGCGAGCGCTTGAGCCCGTCGAGCACGGCGGCGCCCAGGCTCAGCCCCTTGATGCGCTGCGCCGCCCAGTCCGCGGACATCTCGTCGCACGGCATGCCCCACACCTTCTCGGTATAGGTCTTGAAGAAGATCGAATAGAGCTTGTGGCCGAACTGGTTGACCACCCAGTCCTCGAAGCTCTTCACGTCCTTCTTGGGGAAGAGCTTGGCCTTGGCGTAGCTCGCCATGCACAGGGTCGAGGTCCAGACGCCGAGATTGATCAGCGCCTCGAACGCGCGCAGCGGGTAGCTGTAGAACTTGCCGCCATAATAGATGCGGCTCATGCGCGGGCGTTCGATGAAGTCGTCGGGCAGGATCTCGTTCCAGAGATCGACCACTTCCTTCGACTTGGAGAAGAAGCGGTGGCCGCCGATGTCGAAGCGGAACCCTTCATGCTCGACGGTGCGGCTGATGCCGCCGACATAGACGGGGTCCTTTTCGATGACCGTCACCGAATAGCCCGACTTGGTGAGCAGATAGGCGGCGGTCAGTCCGGCAGGACCGGCGCCGATGATGGCGACATCAACGGCGTTGGCGGATTTCGGCATTGCTGGTCGTTTCCCCGTACGAGTGCGCGGGGATGCAATGCCGGACGAGGCGATAAAGTTAGGTTAACGCGGAGTGAAATCCGGCCTCAGCCGCCGCGGCGGCCGAGCAGTCGCAGCCGCAGCGCGTTGAGCTTGATGAAGCCCGCGGCGTCGCGCTGGTCGTACGCGCCCTGATCGTCCTCGAAGGTCACGACTTTCTCGCTGTACAGGCTGTGCGGCGACTTGCGGCCGGTGACGATCACGTTGCCCTTGTAGAGCTTGAGCCGGACCGTGCCGGTCACCTTCTCCTGGCTATGGTCGATCGCCGCCTGGAGCATCTCGCGCTCGGGGGCGAACCAGAAGCCGTTATAGATCAGCTCGGCATAGCGCGGCGCGAGCTCGTCCTTGAGGTGCGCGGCGCCGCGATCGAGCGTGATCTGCTCGATGCCCCGGTGGGCGAGATGATAGATGGTGCCGCCCGGCGTCTCGTACATGCCGCGCGACTTCATGCCGACGAAGCGATTCTCGACCAGATCGAGCCGGCCGATGCCGTGCTTGCGGCCGAGCTCGTTGAGCGCGGTCAGCAAGGTCGCGGGCGACATCGCCTCGCCGTTCAGCGCGACGCCGTCGCCGCGCTCGAAATCGATCGTGATGCTCTCGGGTGCGTCGGGCGCGTCCTCGGGATTGACCGTGCGCGAATAGACATAGTCGGGCACTTCCTCCCACGGATCCTCGAGCACCTTGCCCTCGGACGAGGTGTGGAGAAGGTTGGCGTCGGTCGAGAAGGGGGATTCGCCGCGCTTGTCCTTGGCGACCGGGATCTGGTGCGCCTCGGCGAATTCGATGAGCCGGGTGCGGCTGGTCAGATCCCATTCGCGCCACGGCGCGATCACCTTGATGTCGGGGTTGAGCGCGTAATAGCCGAGCTCGAACCGCACCTGGTCGTTGCCCTTGCCGGTCGCGCCGTGGCTGACCGCGTCGGCATTGACGAGCTTGGCGATCTCGATCTGGCGCTTGGCGATCAGCGGCCGCGCGATCGAGGTTCCGAGAAGGTACAGCCCCTCATAGAGCGCATTGGCGCGCATCATCGGGAAGACGAAGTCCTTGACGAACTCCTCGCGCAGATCGTCGATGAAGATATGCTCGGGCTTCACGCCCGCCATCTCGGCCTTGCGCCGCGCGGGCTCGAGCTCCTCGCCCTGGCCGAGATCGGCGGTGAAGGTCACCACCTCGCACTGATATTCCTGCTGGAGCCACTTCAGGATCACGCTCGTGTCCAGCCCGCCCGAATAGGCAAGGACGACGCGGTTGATCTTGTCGGACATGGGGCAGGCGACTCCAGATGCGCGGGAAACCGGGGGCGCTCTAGGGTCCCTGCACGCGCGGCGCAACCATGGTAAGACGCGTGCCGGAGAAGCAGGATGGCCGAAACCAAGACCAAGCCGACCCAGGTGAAGGTCGCCGACTTCATCGACGCCGCCCCGGACGCGGTGCGCCGCGAGGACGCGAAGACGCTCGTCGCATTGATGTCGCGCGTGACGGGAGAGGAGCCGGTGATGTGGGGGCCCTCGATCATCGGCTTCGGCAGCTATCATTATCGCTACGAGAGCGGGCACGAGGGCGACGCGTGCCGGCTGGGGTTCAGCCCGCGCAAGGCCGAGCTGGTGCTCTACGTGCTGACCGGCAGCCCCGAGCAGGAAGCCCCGCTCGCGCGACTCGGCAAGCATCGGACGGGCAAGGCCTGCCTCTACGTCAAGAAGCTCGCCGATGTGGACATGGCCGCGCTCGAGGAGATCGTCCGCGGGGCGCTCGCCTGGATGGACGCCCGCTATCCGCGCTGATCCTCAGGCGAAGAGCCGCTCGCCTGGCGTCATCGATTCGCGCAGCCCGCGCTCCGCCTCGCCCATGTAATCGCGCGTGATCGGCAGGCTGTCACGCGAACGCGAGAGCTGGAGTTGGTAGTTGACCAGCCCGCCATTGACGAAGGCGGCATAGGAGCCGGCGAGATAGAAGGTCCACATGCGGAAGAAGCGTTCGTCGTAGAGCGCGACGATCTCGTCCCGCGCGGCGACGGTCCGATCGTACCAGGCCTTGAGCGTATAGGCGTAATGGAGCCGCAGCACTTCGATGTCGGTCGGGAACATGCGCAGCCCCTCATAGCCGCGCACGATCTCCGACAGCGCCGGGATATAGCCGCCGGGGAAGATGTATTTGAGCGTGAAGGCGTCGGTGACGCCCGGCCCGCCCGCGCGGCCGATCGTGTGGAGCAGCATCACGCCCTCGGGCGTGAGCAGCTCGCGGACCTTGCGGAAGAAGGTGCGATATTGCGGCGTGCCGACATGCTCGAACATGCCGACCGAGACGATCCGGTCGAACTGCCCCTCGACCTTGCGATAGTCGATCAGCTCGAAGCGGACCTTGCGGTCGACGCCGAGCTGCGCGGCCCGCTCGCGCGCGACCTTGAGCTGCTCCTCGGACAGGGTGATGCCGAGCATCTCGGCGCCGGTCTTCTGGTGGAGGTAGAGCGCCATCCCGCCCCAGCCGCAGCCGATGTCGAGCACGCGCATCCCCGGCTCTATCGCCAATTTGGCGGCGATATGTGCCTTCTTGTCGAGCTGGGCCCGCTCGAGGCCGTTCGCCGGATCGGTGTAGTAAGCGCAGCTATATTGCCGGTCGGCGTCGAGGAAGAGATCGTAGAGCCGCCGCGACAGGTCGTAATGGTGCGCGACGTTGCGCTTCGAGCGGCGCGCCATGTTGTAGCGCCCGATGCGGTGCGCGATATTGTTGGCGAGGCGGGCGAGCGGCTTGGGATCGAGCGCGGCGGTCGCATCCTCCCAGCGATTGTTGCCCGTCATCAGCATGAGCAGGTCGCGAATGTCGCCCTGCTCGATCACGAGCCGCCCGTCCATGAAGGCTTCCGCGGCGCCCAAGGCCGGGTCGCGCAGGATCGCCGCGGCGACGCCGGGGCCGAACCGTATCGTGACGGGCGCGAGGGCCGGATCGGGCGTCCCGAAGCTGCGGCTGGTGCCGTCCGCATGGATCACATTGAGCTGCCCGCGCTTTACCGCGCGTGCGAAGAAGCGATCGATCAACGCCATAGACCGTCCTACACAACAGCCCCGCCCGGCATATTAAATTAGGATCGTAACGACTTTTCGCAATGCGGAAAAACGCGGCGCATCAAGGTCGCATGCCCACACCCACTCGTTCCTCTCCCTGTGGGAGAGGTAGCGAAGCTTGGCAGCTTGCTGCCTAGCGTAGCTTGGTGAGGGGTTCCCGTACTATCGAGAGCGCGGGTCCCCTCACCCAGCTCCGACTAAGGCCTTGCTTCACAAGACCTAAGTCTGCGCAACCCTCTCCCAATGGGAGAGGGGAACATGGACCTAGGGCGGATCGACATTCAAATTCCCCCTCCCTTTCAGGGAGGGGTTAGGGGTGGGTTGGCACCGGCTGGGGCTCGATGCCCCGGCCGGTGCCTTTTGCTGCACGATTGGCGAGT
>NZ_JAPKNM010000084.1 GCF_026460985.1 Sphingomonas sp. | reverse complement strand
CCTCCCTTGCAGGGAGGGGAGTTAGTGTTAAGTGCCACACGCATGCAGTCCGCCCCCCTCACGCTCTACAACTCGCTCACCCGCAGCCTCGAGCCCTTCGCGCCGCTCGACCCCGCAAAGGGCGTCCGCATCTATTCCTGTGGCCCCACCGTCTACAATTACGCCCATCTCGGGAACCTGCGCGCCTATGTCTTCACCGATACGCTGAGCCGCGTGCTGACCTGGAAGGGCTATGCGCTCACCCATGTCATCAACATCACCGATGTCGGCCATCTGACCAGCGACGCCGATGCCGGCGACGACAAGATGGAGGCCGCCGCAAAGGCCCAGGCGAAGAGCATCTGGGATATCGCCGCGCATTATACCCAGGCGTTCAAGCAGAACATCGCGGACCTCAACATCCGCCAGCCCAGCCGCTGGTCGGTCGCCACCGATCATATCGAGGAGATGCTCGACTTCGCGAAGAAGATCGCACCCGGGCATTGCTACGAGCTCGATAGCGGCCTCTATTTCGACACCAGCACCGTCGCCGATTACGGCCGCCTCGCCGGCACCCAGGACGATGTCCGCGAGGGCCGGATCGATCCGGTTGCCGGCAAGCGCCACCCCCAGGACTTCGCGATCTGGCGCAAGTCGCCCCCGGGCGAGCAGCGCCAGATGGAATGGGACAGCCCCTGGGGCAAGGGCGCGCCCGGCTGGCACCTCGAATGCTCGGTGATGAGCCTCAAATATCTCGGCGCGCCCTTCGACATCCATACCGGCGGGATCGATCACCGCGAGATCCACCACCCCAACGAGATCGCGCAGAACCAGGCCTTTTGCGGCTGCAACGACAGCGGCGCGCATTTCTGGATGCACAACAACTTCCTGGTCGATCGCCAGGGCAAGATGTCGAAGTCGAAGGGCGGCTTCACCACGCTCCAGTCGCTGATCGACGCGGGCGTCCACCCCCTCGCCTATCGCCTGCTCTGCCTCCAGGCGCAGTATCGCAGCGAGCTGGAGTTCAGCGCCGAGAACCTCGCGGCGGCGCTGACGCGGCTGAAGCGGCTGGTGATGACGGTCACGGCGCTCAAGGCGAAGGCCGAGGGTGAAGGCACCGCTCCCCAGCCTTGGCTCGCGCGTCTCGACGAGGCGGTGTCGGACGATCTCAACACGCCCAAGGCGCTGCCGATCCTCGACGAACTGCTCGCCGAGAAGAAGCTGCCGCCCGCCGATCGCCTCGCCGCGCTCGCCGAATTCGACAAGGTGCTCGGCCTCAACCTGCTGTCGCTCACCCGCGAAGAGCTCCGCGTCCGCCCGGCAAGCGCCACGCTCACCCCGGATGAGATCCACGACCGCCTGGTCGAACGCCAGCAGGCCCGCGTGGTGAAGGACTTCCAGCGCTCCGACACGATCCGCGACGAGCTCGCGGCGGCCGGCGTCGAAGTCATGGACGGCGATCCGCTAGGCTGGGACTGGAAGCCGGCGCTTTAGATCTTCGCGCATCTTTTGCCGTCACCCCCGCGAAAGCGGGGGCCCATCTCGGAGAGAGGCCACAGGCAATCACGGCTGTTTCGCATGCGGAGCGTGCGGGAGATGGGCCCCCGCTTTCGCGGGGGTGACGGGATTGTGGGGAAACGGACTCACCCCCCCTTGCATCCCCACCCCCGCTTTCGCCAAAAGCGGCACATCAACACGGGGTAAGTTCAATGCGGGGACAAGTACTGGGCGTCGATCGCACCAGCGGCGAGGGCCAGATTTCGGGCGAGGACGGCCATCGCTACACCTTCAGGCCGGGCGACTGGAGCGATTCCAAGGGCCCAGCAGTCGGTGCGCGGATCGATTTCGCCACCGAGGGCACGCGCGCGGTTCGCATCTTCCGCCTGCCCGATTCGGACGTCGCGTCCGTCGCCTATCGCCAGCCGCCCGCCAACGATCGCAACAAGATCGTCGCGGCCCTGCTCGCCTTCTTCCTCGGCGTGCTCGGCATCCACCGCTTCTATCTCGGCCGCAACGGCACGGGCATATTGATGCTCGTCCTCTCCGCCACGATCGTCGGGCTTGTCGTCACCGGCATCTGGGCGTTCATCGACACGATCCGCTACCTGGTCATGTCCGACGCCGAGTTCGAGCACCGCTACGCGCGCCGCTAGGCCGATGAAGGTCCTGCTCCCCGCGCTCGCCCGGCCGTTGGTCGAGCCGCATCTGCCGGCGGGGCTCGACGTCCACTGGTTCATGGGCCCCGAAGAGGCGCGCGCGCTCGCCGCGGACGCCGACATCGCCTGGCTCGACCACAACAGTCCGCCGGTCTGGGCGGAGAACGTTGCCGCCGGCATCCGGCTCCAATGGCTCTCGACCATCTATGCCGGGCTCGATCCGCTCGACAAGGCGCAGCTCCGCGCGCGCGGCACGCGCGTCACCAACGGCAGCGGCGTCAACGCCCACACCGTCGCCGAATATGCGGTGATGGGCGCGCTGGTCGCCGCCAAGCGCTACGACCAGGTCGTCCGCGCCGCCGACCGCCACGAATGGCCGCTCGACGCGCCGGGCAAGCTCGAGCTGTTCGAGACCGATGCGCTCGTGATCGGCTACGGCACGATCGGCCGGCTGATCGGTGAGCGGCTTACCGGGTTCGGCGTGACCGTCACCGGCGTCACCCGCACCGGCGCGCCCGGCACGATATCGTCGGACGCATGGCGCGATCGCCTAGGCGAATTCGACTGGGTCTTCCTCGCCGCCCCCGCCACGCCCGAGAGCCGCGCGATGATCGGCACGGCCGAGCTCCAGGCGATGAAGCCCTCGGCCTGGATCGTCAATGTCGGCCGCGGCGAGTTGATCGACCAGGACGCGCTGATCGAGGCGGTCACCAAGCGCCGCATCGCCGGCGCCTTCCTCGACACGGTCACCCCCGAGCCGCTTCCGCCCGAGCATCCCTTGTGGACGACGCCCAACATCCTCCACTCGATGCACCTCTCGGGCCGCAGCCAGACCCGCATGTTCGTCCGCGCCGCCCAGCTGTTCGTGCGGAATCTTCACGCCTTCCTGGAGGGCCAGCCGCTCGAGAACGAGGTGGATCTGGAAGCGGGGTACTGAATCGTCATCCCGGCGAAAGCCGGGACCTCAGGCCGCAAGCGCGACGCACGCGATCCCGGCCTCCGCCGGGATGACGTTTATCCGGCCGCTTGCCTCACCGCGAACAGCCGGTCCCAGAACTCGTCCTTGAGCAGATATTCCATCGTCCGCCCATCGCTGCGATCGTCGGGGCAGCCCGCCTGGTAGGAGAAGGTCCGCGACGCCAGCTCGTCGCTCACCTCGCGCGCGAAGTCGGGTCCCAGCCGCCGCGTCAGCACCACCAGCATCGCCCGCGCCGCCTCGGATCCCCAGAGCGAGCGCGGGTCCGGGACATATTCCGAATCCCCCGCTTCCTGCTCGGCTTCCTCCTCTAGCGTGAATTCGCGGTCGAGTTCGTCGTCGAGAGCGTGCATGTCGTTCATGGCCGTCTCCTTCGCCGGCACCAACGCGAAGCCACAGGATTTCGCTCCCTTTACCCCGTCCGGGTAATTTTCCGCTTGCCAGCATTTACCCAGCAGGGGTAAGGCGCCCGCATCATGACGACTCTCGCAGGTTCCAAGATCCGCCGCTTCCGCGAGGAACGCGCCCTTTCCCGCGCCGCTTTCGGCGCCTGGTTCGACACCCCCGGCTCCACCGTGCAGGGCTGGGAGGAGGACGGCAAGCGCGCCTCGCCCGCGGTGCTCAACCAGATCGCCGCCAACGGCATCGCGCATCATCAGGACTGGTACGTCCATGTCCGCAACCTGGAGCAAGACATGGGCTGGACCCCTGACAACTGGACCCATGCCGAGGCGCGCCAGCTCCCGACTTACCCCGATCAGGCCGCGCTGAACGCCGCGACCACCCAGCTGTCGAACTTCCCCCCGCTCGTCTTCGCGGGCGAGGCGCGCGAGCTCACCACCGAGCTCGCCCGCGTCTCGCGCGGCGAGGCCTTCCTGCTCCAGGGCGGCGACTGCGCCGAGAGCTTCGCCGAGTTCCACCCCAACAACATCCGTGACACCTTCCGCGTCATCCTCCAGATGGCGGTGGTGCTCACCTTCGCGTCGAAGCTCCCCACGGTGAAGCTCGGCCGCATGGCCGGCCAGTTCGCCAAGCCGCGCAGCGCCGACACCGAGACGATCAACGGCGTCGAGCTTCCGTCGTACCGCGGCGACAATGTCAACGACATCGCCTTCACGCCCCAGGCGCGCATCCCCGACCCGCAACGCATGGTGCAGGGCTATTCGCAGTCCGCCGCGACGCTCAACCTGCTGCGCGCCTTCGCGACCGGCGGCTACGCCAATCTCCACCAGGTCCACAAATGGACGCTCGACTTCATGGGCCGCAGCCCCTGGTCGAAGAAGTTCGCCGACGTGGCCGACCGCATCGGCGAGTCGCTCGATTTCATGGAGGCGTGCGGGATCAACCCCGACACCGTCCCCCAGTTGAAGGGCACCCAATTCTACACCAGCCACGAGGCCCTGCTCCTCCCCTATGAGCAGGCGCTCACCCGGCAGGACAGCCTCACCGGCGACTGGTACGACACCAGCGCGCATTTCCTGTGGATCGGCGACCGCACCCGCTTCGAGGGCAGCGCGCATGTCGAGTTCCTGCGCGGCATCGGCAATCCGATCGGGATGAAGTGCGGCCCCAGCCTAGAGCCCGACGCGCTGCTGCGCCTGCTCGACACGCTCAACCCCGCGCGCGTCCCCGGCCGCATGACCCTGATCACCCGCTACGGCCACGACAAGATCGAGAAGGGCCTCCCCGCGCTCGTCCGCGCGGTCAAGCGCGAGGGGCATCCGGTGGTGTGGAGCTGCGACCCGATGCACGGCAACGTCGTCAAGGCCGCCAACGGCTACAAGACCCGCCCCTTCGAGCGCATCCTGGCCGAAGTCCGCGGCTTCTTCGCCGTCCACCGCGCCGAAGGCAGTTTCGCCGGCGGCATCCACGCCGAGATGACCGGCCAGAACGTCACCGAATGCACCGGCGGCGCGATCGACGTCACCGAGCAGTCGCTGGCGGACCGCTACCACACGCATTGCGACCCACGGCTGAACGCGGGGCAGAGCCTCGAGCTGGCGTTCCTGCTGGCGGAGATGCTCAATGCGGAGATGGCGGAGCGGCGGAAGGCGGCCTGAACTACTGCGCCCTCACCGCCCCAGCGCCGCCCGTACTGCCGCCCAGTCGACCAGTTTGAAGTTCTGCGCGCCGCCATCGTTGACGTCGTCCTGCACCGCGATCAGGCCCTTGGCGAACGGGCCGATCGGGCCCGACCAGGCGTCGAGGCCGTCGGTGCCGCTGACTGCGTCGACCCCGCCCTTCGCGGTCACGCGGAAGCGGCCGAGATAGCGTTCGGCGCCCGGCGCGCCGTCGACCTTCCACACCGCGAAGGCGCTGTCGCCCTGGCTCGAGACGATCAGGAAGGTCTCGCCGCCGTCGCGCAGCAGGGTCGCGCCCTCGACATCGGCGACCAGCCGGCCGTCGCCCACGCCCGCGAGCAGGGTGCGCGTGCCCGGCGCGCCGTCGAGCGGGTAGCGCCACACGCCCTTCAGTTCCTCGCCGATGAACAGGGTCGCGCTGGCATCGTCGATCGTGCAGCCCTCGGACTGCGATCCCACCGCGTAGCGGCGGCGCTCGGTGCCGGTGATCGTCGTGCCGTCGTCGGCCAGGGCATATTCGCGAACCTGGCCGTCCTTGCCGATCAGCACCGCGACCAGCGTGCCGTGGATCCGGCCCATGCAGAAGCCATAGGGCTCGGCGAGGTCGGACTTGACGAAGCCCGCGGGGCGGAGCTCGCCCTGGCCGGCAAAGCGCCACAGCGCCACGCCCATCCGCCCGCGGTCCGAGGCGCCTGCGACGAATCCGTCGCCCTGCCCGCGCAGGTCGACATTGTTGAGCAGCCCCTCGGGAAGGAACTGGAGCGATTCGCCGGTGAGCGCGAAGACGTAGAGCCCGGCTTTCTTGTCGGTGCCGAGCACGATCCCGTCCTGCGCCTTGCCCGCGAAGGAGACGCGGCCCGAGGCGCCGGTCCAGATCGCCGGATCGTCCGCGGCGTCGGCCATTTGTGTCGCAACCGCAACGGTTTCGCCCGCGGCAGGGACCTCGACGGTAGGTGCCGAGGGGGCGGTCGCGACCTGCGCGGGCTGCGTCGCGCAGCCGCACAACGGTAACAAAAATGTCGCCAGAACGCCTTCGAACCTTCCCCGCATTTTCACATCCATCCTGTTGAGCCCCCTGGGAGCGGGAGCCGGGTCGGCCTCTCGGTTGCAAGGGGAATATGACATGAATGTTTCGCGCCTGTTGGGCGGGGCGGCGCTCGCCGTGCTCGCGACCAGCCTCATGCCTGCCGCCGCCCTGGCGCAGACCGAAAGCGCCCAGCCCGTCGCAGAGGACGAGGCGTCGGCCGGCGTCGAGCAGCGCGCCAACGAGATCATCGTCACCGGCGAGATCGCCTTCCGCAACCGCACCAATGATCCCAACCCGGTGCTCTCTTACGACTTGGAATATTTCCAGCGCTTCGAGCCCGTCTCGGTCGGCGAGATGCTCAAGCGCGTGCCGGGGGCAACCTTCACCTCGGACGTGCTCGAATATGACCAGGTCCAGTTCCGCGGCCTGCCCGGCGGCTTCACCAACGTGCTGATCAACGGCCGCCGCGCGCCCGGCGGCGCGGCCGACGGCAGCTTCTTCGTCGATCGCATTCCCGCCGAACTGGTCGAGCGGATCGAGATCGTCCGCGCGCCGCGCCCCGACCAGCCGAGCGACGGCATCGCCGGCACGCTCAACGTCGTCACCAAGGAAGCGACCTCGTTCGAGGGCGGCTTCGGCAAGGTCGGCGCATTGCTCAACACGCGCGACGGCGTGTTCCGCCCCTCCGCGGCGGCGGCCTTTGCGGGCAAGATCGGCGATCGCACCGATTATTGGGTGGCGCTCAACTATCAGCGCCGGCGCAACCCCAAGGAGAAGGTCTCGTACCGCTTCGACGACGTGCCGGTGACCGAGGACAAGCGCTTCCCCGGCGATCCGGCGGCGAGCAATTTCGTCACCGACCCCGAGTTCAACAATTTCGAGGCGCAGAGCGACACGCGCGACGGCACCGACCTGTCGGGCAGCGCCGAGCTCAGCACCGAGATCGGCGACGGCGGCCGCCTGCGCATCAACGGCTTCTTCGTCGATACCGACCGCGACGAGGACGAGCAGTCGATCACGCTCGACGGCGCCGACCTCGAGTTCGACGACGTCGAGGTCCAGCAGGAGCGGATCAGCCAGCAGACCTATGCGATCACCGCCGACGCGCGCATCCCGCTGGGCGGGTTCGAGCTCGGCCTCGCCGGCGGCTGGAACCGCTATGACGAGCACACCGACACCACGGTGCTCGAGGGCGACAACGAGGACGATCTCACCGATCTGGAGATCGACGAGGTCAGCGCGATCGACATCAAGGACGACGAGTACAGCGCCACTCTGTTCGGCGCGTTCGACGCGGGCGATCTCAAGATCAAGCTGGGCTCGGACTTCCTGTGGAAGACCCGCGACGGCCTCAACGACGGCTTCGTGAGCGACATCTTCCGCATCCGCGAGGACCGCTATTCGCCGTACATCCGCCTCACCTACGACATCGGCTCGTCCGTCACGATCGACGGCGGCGCGCGCTATGAGATCGTCGACCGCAAGGTGACCGCGACCACCGCCTCGGGCGGCTATGACAATGCGATCCTCAATCCCTCGCTCAACCTGCGCTGGTCGCCGACGGGCACCGACCAGTTCCGCGCCTCGGTCGCGCGGACGATCCGGCGGCCGGACTATGACCTGCTCTCGCCGATCGAATTCGACGAGACGCCGGGCGACGACGACACCACCACGGGCAATCCGAACCTGCGCAACCAGAGCGCCTGGGGCGTCGATGTCGGTTATGAGCGCCGCCTGGGCGGCAACGGCATCGCGGGGATCAACTTCTTCTACCGCGACATCACCGACCTGATCGAGCTCGTCGCCTTCGCCGACAACGGCCCCGGCCAGGATTTCCGCCCGCAGAATATCGGCGACGGCCAGGCCTGGGGCTTCGAGTTCGACCTCTCGGCGCCGCTCACCGTGATCGGCCTGCCCGATACCGGAATCTTCGCCAACTATACCTATCTCGACAGCAAGACGACCGATCCGTTCACCGGCGAGAAGCGCCGCTTCAACGGCCAGCCGCACCATGTCTACAATATCGGCTTCATCCAGACGGTGCGCGCGGCGGACGTCAGCTTCGGCGCGACCATCTCGGGCCGCTCCAAGTCGCTCGAGTCGAACTTCGACGAGACCGTCGAGCTGCGCTACGATCCCGATCTCGAGGCCTTTGTCGAGAAGCGCTTCGGCAAGCACTTCGTGTTGCGCGTCTCGGCACAGAACCTGCTCGATCGGGTGAAGTACGAGGACTTCCGCAAATATGACGGCGACTCGATCGAGGAGATTCTCGAGAACCGCGCCGCGGGCGACCTCGACGAGTATGAGATCGAGCGCGAGCATTCGGGCCCGCTGGTCCAGTTCACCCTGCGCGCGGCGTTCTGAGCGACGGGGCGGGAGCGTCGCGGCGACGCTCCCGCCCTTTCACCGCTGGAACGGCAGGGCCGGCAACGCCACCCGGCCCTCCACCGGCTGGCCGGCGAGGAAGCGGCGCAGCAGAGCACGGAGATCCGCGCTGCCGAACAGGCTGAACTGGTGCGCCCCGTTCTCCACCACGACCACCCGGCCGTTCGACAGCGTCGTCGCGATCTCCTCTGCGTTCGCGACCGGCGTCCGAACGTCGAGGTCTCCGACGATCAGCAGCACCGGGACGGCGCTGCGCACCGGTGCCCGGAAGGCGTCGGGCAGCGGGCGGATCCCCCAGGCGGCCGCCAGTTCCATCCCCGGAAAGTTCATCGCATTGCCGAGCAGTTCGGTGCGCGCCTCGCGCGCGATCCGTGCGCGGCGTGCCGGGCTCGCGCCCGAGGAGAGGTCCATGGCGTGCTTCATCGCGGACTGGACGCCCATCCGCGTGCGAGCCGCTAGCGCCAGCTGCGCCATGGTCCGATAGTCCCCGGCCGCCATCCGCCGGAATGCCGCCGGCAGCCCGGCCAGCGCGCGCGGGTCGCCGATCGCCTGGGCGACGACGAGCTGCACGTCGAACTTGCCGAGCATGATCCCCCGTTCCACGCGCGTCGCCGGGTCCACGACCGGAACCGAGACCGGCGCACGGGAGAGTTCGCCCAGCACCTTGCGCATATCGTCGAGCAGCCCGGGCGCGCCGGCACGCCCGGCGATCCGGGCCAGGACAGCGTCGACCTCCGCCGGGGACTTCCATGTGTGATCGGGACCTTCGGGGCTCACCAGGATCACGCGCTCGACGCTCTCGGGATGCCGGCGCAGCGTCGCCAGCGCCAGATGCGAGCCATAGCTGCGGCCCCACAGGACCAGCTTGCCATAGCCGAAGGCGCGCCGCACCGCCTCGACATCGTCGGCGCTCTCCTCGCTGTTATACGCCTGGAGATCCACGCCCTCCCTCCTGAGCCGTTGCGCCTCGCGACGCACCGCCGCCTCGATCGTCGGCAACCACGCCTCGGGCGACCCCGGCCGGTCGAGCGGCAGCGCGTAGCGGACTTTCGAAGCGAGGTTCGGGAGCGACGCGCCGGTCCCGCGCTGGTCGATCCCGATCACGTCGCCGTCCATCAGTGCGAACCATGAAGCGCCGCCCTGCCGCGCCAGGCTGAGCACTTCGTCGACGCCGGAATCGCCAGGCCCTCCGGCGAGGAGGGCGTGCACCTTCCCTGAAGCGTGCCCCTCGCGCCGCACGCGCACCACGGCGAGGTCGATCGAGCCTCCAGATGCGGCGCCTGTCCTTCGTTCTGGAACGCGGACGACCGCCCGGGTAACCATGAAAGCGGTCCCGTCATCGGCGGTCATCGTCCGCTCCTCGACGGTTCGCATCTGCGCGGCGGCGGGGCCGGACAACGCCGTCAGGAGCAGGGCGCAGGCCCCGGCGAACAGCTGATGGAAGATGCCACACGTCATTGGGCTACCCCCGAAAGGCGCGCCTCCAGCGCGGCGCGGCGCAACTGGAGCATCGCCAGATCGCGCTTCGCCCGTGCCAGCAGCGCGATCGCGGCGGCGACCAGGGCAATGCCCAGCCCGGCCGCGAGCCAGGCTGCAGCCGCTCCTGTGGCGGCGCCGATCGCAGCAGCGCCCAGCGTGAACACCATGGTGGCGGCGAAGGCGATCCGGCCCGCGACCACGCGATGGTTGAACAGCAGCGTCCGGCGGGCGGCGAGCACCCATGCGGCATAGGCTGCCCAGCTGATATTGATCGCCAGCAATACGGCCAGTCCCGCCATGGTCCGCGCCGGCAGGCCATCCTCGGTAGCCAGAAGCGAGGCCAGCGCCACGCTCATGCCCGTAGCGACCAGAAACAGCGCCAGATGCCCGACCCGGGAGTGGAACGAGACCTGCGCCCTGGCGAGCAGCAAGGCCGCGTCCGGGGTCGCCGAAGTCGTTTCAACCTTCATCGTCCGTTCCTTTCAGCATCGACTGGCGAAGCATTCCGCGCGCCCTGAACAACCGCGATTTCACGGTCCCGACCGGTACGGCCTGGATCTCGGCGATCTGGAGCAGCGACAATTCCTCGAGATAGAAGAGCGTGAGCGTCTCCCGCTCCACGACCGGCAGGAGCTCCAACCCGTCGTCGAGCCGGTCGAAGAGCGGTTCGGCCGGGTCGGGCATCGCGTCCCCCGGCACCTCGGCAATGCCGTCCAGCGCCTCGCGCTCGGCATAGCGGCCCCGCAGCCGGTCCATCACGACATGATGCGCGACCCCGAACAGCCAGGCACGCAGCCTGGCACCGTCGCGCAGCCGGGCGATGCCGCGCAGCGCCCGGATCCACACCTCCTGCGCCACATCGTCGGCGACGTCCGCACCGGCGATGCGCTGGACATGGCGCAGCAGCGGCCCCGACCAGGTCCGCACGAGCTCCTCGAACGCCTCGGGCTCGCCCAATTGGCAGCGCACCACCAGCAGTTCGTCGCGCAGCAGGCCCGCGGGATCGGTCGATTTGCTCAATTCTGCCCTCCGTCTCGCACCCTAGTCGCGAAAAGACGGAAAAGGTTCACGCGCCTTTCTTCGTCGCTTGCCGAATCGATATTTCGAGAATAATAGAAATATTCAAGCAACGGAGATACGGCCATGAAGCGCCTTCACCTGCATGTCAGCGTGCCGGACATCGAACCGGCCATCGCCTTCTATTCCACCCTGTTCGACGCCCCGCCCTCGGTCGTGAAGCACGATTATGCGAAGTGGATGCTCGAGGATCCGCGCGTCAATCTCGCCATATCGTCCCGGGCACGGGCGACCGGGATCGACCATGTCGGCGTCCAGGTCGACAGTGCCCGCGAGCTCGCCGAACTCGCCACGCGCCTGAAGGCCGCGGGCTCGACGACCTTCGATCAGGAGGCGACGACCTGCTGCTATGCCAGGTCGGACAAGTCCTGGGTGACGGACACCGCGGGCGTTCGCTGGGAGACCTTCTTCACGCATGGCGAGGCGACCGCCTATGGTGAGGACGAAGTGCTCCCCGCGCCCGCAAAGGCGGCGTGCTGCTGATGCAGCTTCCCACCGCCGTCGAGGCGCTGTCCGCGCTTGCCCATGCCAGCCGCCTTGCCGTGTTCCGCCTGCTGGTGCGGGCGGGCGCCGAGGGCATGGCGGCGGGCGACATCGCGCGCGAGATCGGGGCGCTGCCCAACACCTTGTCGACGCATCTGACGATCCTCGGCCATGCCGGGCTGGTCCGGTCCCGCCGCGAGGGACGATCGATCATCTATTCGGCCGATTATGATCGCATGCGCGACCTGCTAGGCTTCCTCGTCGCCGACTGCTGCGCCGGGCGCCCCGAGATATGCGGCTCGCTCGGCGAGCTGGCTACCGACGCGGGTTGCTGCCCGTGACGCTGTCGCGGCGGATCATTGCCGAGTTCGTGGGCACGGCGATGCTGCTCGCGATCGTCGTCGGCTCGGGCATCATGGGCGAACGCCTCGCCGCCGGTAACGACGCGGTCGCGTTGCTCGGCAACACGATCGCGACGGGCGCCGGGCTCGTCGTCCTCATCCACATGTTCGGCCCCGTCTCCGGCGCGCACTTCAACCCCGTGGTGACGCTGGCGGTCCTGCTGAGGCGCGGAACGACGGCACGCGTCGCGATGCTCTACCTCGCCGCCCAACTGGCCGGCGCGATCCTCGGCGTTTGGGCCGCGCATGCGATGTTCGCCGAACCGATCCTGCAGATCTCGGGCAAGGCGCGCGACGGCCTGTCCCAGGGGTTCGCCGAAAGCGTCGCCACCTTCGGCCTGATCGGTACGATCCTCAGCACGCAGCGCAGCCGGCCCGAATTCACCCCCCAGGCGGTCGGGCTCTACATCACTGCCGCTTATTGGTTCACCGCGTCGACGTCCTTCGCCAATCCGGCGGTGACGATCGCGCGCAGCCTGTCGGACAGCTTCGCCGGGATCGCGCCCGCTTCGATCGCCGTCTTCATCGCGGGACAGCTGGTCGGCATGCTCGCGGCGACCCTGTTCTTCGGCTGGCTCCTGAGAGAGGAAAGCCCATCATGACCGACCCATTCCCGATCACCGTCTATCACAACCCCGATTGCGGTACGTCGCGCAACGCGCTCGCGATGATCGAGGCGGCCGGATACGCGCCGACGATCGTCGAGTATCGCAAGGCCGGCTGGACGCGTGCCCAGCTCGACGCGCTGCTCGCCGCGATGGGCGCTAAGCCCCGCGACGTCCTGCGCGAGAAGGGCGCGCCCGCCGCCGAGCTCGGACTGCTCGATCCGTCGGTCCCGGACGAAGCGATCCTCGAGGCGATGGTCGAGCATCCGATCCTGGTGAACCGGCCGATCGTGGTGACGCCGACCGGCACGAAGCTATGCCGTCCCTCCGAAGCGGTGCTCGCGCTTCTGGATCGCAAGCCCGCCGAGTTCACCAAGGAAGACGGCGAGATCGTGCGGCCATAGCGCCCTCGAATCTGCAACAAAGCGAAACACAGATGTAACGCTAGGCGTCCAGTGCCGCTCGGCCGGCGCAGGGTCCCCTCCTTCCGCGCCGGTTCTCCCCGAACTACGGGGCGGCTCCGGCCGCCCCATTTTTTCCGCTTCATTCGGGCCGGTGGCACACCGCCTCGATGTTGGTGCCGTCGGGATCGAGCACGAACGCGCCGTAATAATCGGGATGGTAATGCGCGCGGATGCCCGGGGCGCCATGGTCGGTGCCGCCCGCCGCCAGCGCCGCCGCGTGGAAGGCGTCGACCTGCGCCCGGCTCGCAGCGGTGAAGGCGATGTGCGTGCCCTGCCCGACGCGCTCATTGTCGCCGATCCAGAAGAAGGGCTTGCCGTCCTTGCCGTAACCGATCGCGGTGCCGCCCGCCTCGGTCTGCTCGGGCGTCACGCGCATCAGCTCGGCGATCCCCAGCGGGGCGAGCGCGGCGTCGTAAAAGGCGCTGGAGCGGGCGAGGTCCGAAACCGCGAAACCGACATGGTCGAGCATGGTCGTCACTCCTTTCAGGGAAACAGGTCCACCACCTCGGCGCCCTCGCCCTCGGCGGCGAGCAGCAGGGTGCGGTGGCAATGCACGGGGTTGCGCTCGAAGCAGAGCAAGGCGCTCGGCTTCTCCTCGGCGAGCGCGCGCATCTTCGCGGCCTCGGCCTGCGCCTCGGGCAGTTCGAGCTGGCCCGCATACACCGCCTTCAGTGTCGCGACGTCGCCCTTCTTGGCCGCGTCGCGCCCCGGCTTGGGGGTGCCGAGATTCTTGAGGAGGACATAGTCGATCCCGGCATCCTTCAGGCTCGCCGCGAGGATGTTCTTCGAGAATCCCGGGCGCCGCGACAGCGGTACCGCGCGCACGTCGATCACCCGCTCGACGCCCGCCTGCCGCAACGTCGCGATGAACTCGTCCATCGTCGTCGCCTCGTAGCCGATGGTGAAGATCTTCATGTCCGGTCCCTGCCGAGAGTGGTCACCACGCCCCAGGCGATCAACGCCTGTCCGGCGAAATAGGTCGGCCAGATGAGCAGCCCGGGCAGGTCCGATGCGGCAAGCGGCCCCAGCCGGGCGAAGATGAGGAGGTCGGAGAAGACGAACAAGGCGGCGCCGTTACCGACGGTGAAGGGCGAGAAGCGGCTGATCGCGGCGGTGCCGAACATCGCCCCCAGCCCCGCCGCGTACAGCGCGATCCCCGGCGCCGCGTTGCGGTCGGCGGGCAACCACCAGGCGAGCGCGGTCACCGCCACGGCGATGACCGCAGCCTGCCACAAGGGCTTCTCGCGATTGCGCAGATACAGCACGGCCGCGACGACATGCCCGGCGAGAAAGGCCAGCGCCCCCACGGTCAGCCCATGCGTCTCGAGCAGCACGTCGCCGGTCGCGCCCATCGCCAGCGCCGCCGCGATCAGCCAGCCGTCGGTGCTCCGTGCCAGCAGCGCCGCCCAGAGCGCGAGCAGCCCGACCCCGGCGCCCTTCCACACCGGGTCGAACGCCGGCGAGACGGGGAACCAGTGCGTGGCGTAATAGCTGCCCCCGGCGATCAGCGCCGCGAGGAAGACCGGCAAGGCAGTGGGTCTCTCCATGCCGCCGAGCATAGCAAGGCCATGGGCTTTGTCATGCGCCGCGCCAGCGGCTATGCGCCCCCGGTGACTCACGACATCCATATCATCGGCGGCGGCCTCGCCGGCTCCGAAGCCGCATGGCAGCTCGCCCAGGCCGGCTACAAGGTCCGCCTCTCCGAAATGCGCGGCTCGGGCGACATGACTCCCGCGCACCAGAGTGACCGCCTCGCCGAGCTCGTCTGCTCCAACTCGTTCCGTTCGGACGATGCCGAACGCAACGCCGTCGGATTGCTCCACCAGGAGATGCGCGACCTCGGCTCGCTGATCCTCGCCCAGGGCGACACGCACAAGGTCCCCGCCGGCTCGGCCCTCGCGGTCGATCGCGACGGTTTCGCCGACGGCGTCACCGCGGTGCTGAACGCCCACACCAACATCACCATCGTCCGCGAGCGCGTCGACCAGCTGCCCTCCGAGGGGCTGTCGATCGTCGCCACCGGCCCGCTCACCGCCCCCGGTCTCGCCGAAAGCATCGGCACCGCCACCGGCAAGGAGCAGCTCGCCTTTTTCGACGCGATCGCCCCGATCGTCCATTTCGAGAGTATCGACTTCTCGACCGCCTGGTATCAGTCGCGCTGGAACAAGATTGGCCCTGGGGGCTCAGGCAAGGACTACATCAACTGCCCGATGTCGAAGGACGAGTATCTCGCCTTCCATGCCGCGCTGCTCGCGGGCGAGAAGACCGAGTTTCGCGAGTGGGAGAACGTCCCCTATTTCGAAGGCTGCATGCCGATCGAAGTGATGGCCGAGCGCGGCGTCGATACGCTGCGCTACGGGCCGATGAAGGGCGTCGGGCTCGACGATCCGCGCACCGGGCGCTGGCCCTATGCCGTCGTGCAGCTCCGCCAGGACAATGCCTCGGGCACGCTGTGGAACATGGTCGGCTTCCAGACCAAGCTGAAATACGGCGCGCAGGTCGAGCTGTTCCGCACCATTCCGGGGCTGGAGAAGGCCGAGTTCGCGCGGCTGGGCGGGCTCCACCGTAACACCTTCATCCGCTCCCCCGAATTGCTCGACCGGACGCTCCGTCTCAAGTCGCGCCCCAACATCCGCTTTGCGGGCCAGATCACCGGCTGCGAGGGCTATGTCGAGAGCGCGGCGATCGGGCTGCTCGCGGGCCGCTTCGCCGCCGCCGAACTGGCCGGGCAAACGCTCGCCGCGCCGCCGCGCGAGACGGCGCTGGGCGCGCTGCTCGCGCACATCACCGGCGAGGCCGAGGTCGATACCTACCAGCCGATGAACGTGAATTTCGGCCTGTTCCCGCCGATCGAGGGCCGCTCGAAAAAGGCCGACCGCAAGCTGATGTACACGACGCGCGCACGGACCGCGTTCGGCGCGTGGATGCCGGCCTAGTCGTCGGCCGCATCCTCCTTCGCCGGAGCGGCCGGGCAAGCGCAGCGGGGCCGGGCATCGGTGCGCTTCGGCGCGGTGGCGACGAACTCGGCGCGGGTGAGCGCACCGGACTTGTCCCCGTCGGCACCGGCGAACTTGGCGGTGGTCCGCACCGCCCATTCGTCGAAGTCGAGCTTGCCGTCGCGGTTCGCGTCGAGCTTGGCGTAGGCCTTGCGGCGCGCGAGCAGATATTCCTCGCGCGTGATCGCGTCGTTGCGGTTCTTGTCGTAGCGGTCGAAGCGCTTCTGCTCGCGCGTCCTGGCGTTAGCTTTGGGCGCTTCCTCGGGCAGAGGATCCTCGGGCACCGCCGCCGCGGCGCGTGCGGCGGGAGCCGCCGGAAGCATGAACTTGGGCGCCGCCGCGCCTCGAAACAGGAACAGCCCCGCGAGCCCCAGCAGCAACACCGCGCCCGCGCCCATCAGATAGCGCCACATCGAAGGTCCCCCCGACAGTCGAAGCGCGCAGGCTACGCCTGTCTCGCCGGCTGGCAAGCCCCTACCTGCCGGTGAGGCGATGCCAGAACAGCCGCCCGACCCTGTGTGGCGCACCGATCGGCGGCTCGCTCCCCTCCGGCGCACGCAGGTCGAGCCGCGCCAGATGCGCGAGCGCCCCGAGCGCACGGCCGTTGCGGCTCCAGCGCGCGGCGGTCGCCTGATCGAGCAGCGCGGACGCCATCGCGCGCGCCTCCATGGCCTCGGCCGGCACGCGCAGGTGCCGCGCCAGATCGGCAAGCGCCCAGCCCTGCCCCGCCGCGGCCAGCGGATCCCGCGGTGACGCCCCCATCGCCGCTCCCGCGACGACGAACAACTGGCCGCGCCCTCCGCCGAACCGTCGCAGCGCGTCGCGGTCGAGTATCGTCTCCTCGACCAGCACTTCCCAGCCATGGACGATCGGCACCAACGATGTGCCCTGCACGCCGCTTGCGATCACTGCGCGTTCGAGCGCCTGGAGGACGGGTTCGGCGGGCGCCGGTTCGCCGTCGAGCTTCGCCAGCGCCTCGCGCCACCAGGCCAGCCGCAATTGGCCTACGGCCGGCTCGCGCGTCGTGCGCAGCAACTGCGCCAGCGCGTCGTCGAGGCCGAGCAGCGCCTCCAGCGCCCTCCTGGCTGCCGGAGGCGCATAGGACAGCGCAAGGCTCCGTTCGGGATTTGCCGCGGGATCTCCGGTCATCCCCGTACCCTTGATAAGCGCGACGTTAACCAGCTCAATTTAGGCGACATTAGTGGTGTGCGCCGCATGGTGCGAAGTTGATCGGGGACCGGGGTCGCATAGATGGTGAGCAATCGGCAGGGCTGGACGGAAGCGCGCGCGTTCCTGACGCGGCTCGCCCGCGACACGCGCGGCAACACGCTGGCGCTGATGGCCATCGCGTTGATTCCGCTCGCAGGGATGGTGGGCGGTGGCGTCGACATCTCCCGCATGTACATCGTCAAGACGCGCCTGCAACATGCCTGCGACGCCGGCGCGCTCGCGGGCCGCAAGATGATGGGCGGCGGAAGCTGGTCGGCGAACACCTATGCCGCGCGCGGCGAAGCCGAGCGCTTCTTCGACGCGAACTACAATCCCAACGCCTATGGCACCACGCTCGAGCAGCCGGCCCAGCGCCGCAGCTTCACCGAGAGCGCGGGCAAGGTGACCGGCAATGCGCGCGCGATCGTGCCGATGACGATCATGCGCATCTTCGGCAAGACCAGCACGACGCTGACCGTCACCTGCGACGCCGAGATGCGGCTGCCGAACACCGACGTGATGTTCGTGCTCGACACCACGGGCTCGATGCGGTGGTGCCCGAACGGCGACAGCAGCTGCAACGGCAATTCGAGCTCGCGCATCGCCGCGCTGCGCAAGTCGGTGAAGTGCTTCTACCAGATCGTGGCGCGGCTCGACGTTCCCGATGTCGATTGCGACGGCGACGAGCCGACCGGCGGCACGGGCAATCAGGTGCAGATCCGCTTCGGCTTCGTGCCCTATTCGACCAACGTCAATGTCGGGAGGCTGCTGCCCAACGACTATCTGGTCGACGAATGGGAGTATCAGACGCGCAAGGCCAATCTGGCCGTGCCGCCGCAGAGCACGACCACTTATTGGGAAACCTATGGCGGCGGCTCGATCAGCCAGGGCAACTGCCTGTCGTTCATGAAGAACGAGGCGTTCGGCACCTTCACTCCGACTCCGCTCAATTCGGGCGGGCCGAACCCGACGCCGACCGTCGTGTCGAGCTTCCCGCACGACGGCGTCGCAAGCGACAGCAACAACGGCGAATGGGGCTGGTCGGGCGCATCCGACCGGAACGGAAACGACAAGAGCTGCCGCCGACGGCGCACCGACACCACCACTTACTATGTCGAGAAGTTCGCGAGCTGGACCTACAACCAGCTCCCGGTGACCGTCAGCGGCCTCAAGGCCGGCGGCAGCACCTGGAACAACTCGTTCACCTGGCCGGTCGGCGACACCGCCATCGGCAACGACGTCACCAACTCCACGATCACCTGGAGCGGATGCATCGAGGAGCGCGAGACCGAGCCGACGACCGACTATGATCCGATCCCGTCGACGGCGCTCGATCTCGATATCGATATGGTGCCCAACAGCGACGAGTCGCGTTGGAAGCCCGCGCTGCCGCGGCTGATCTTCACGCGCTCGTCCACCGACGGATCAGAGTACAACGCCAACAGCTGGGGCGGTTCCTGGTATGGAACCTGGGGCTGGAACGTCGCACCCGAGACCACGTCCAACGACTACAGGAATGGTTCGACCTTCTTCTGCCCCACCGAGGCCCGCAAGCTGCAGGCCTGGACCGATGCGAGCATCTTCCAGGGCTATGTCAACTCGCTCAACCCGGACGGCAACACCTATCACGACATCGGCATCATCTGGGGTGCCCGCCTGATGTCGCCCACCGGCATCTTCAAGGCCGAGAACGCCACCGCCCCCAATGGCGGCGAGATCGAGCGGCACATGATCTTCATGACCGACGGCGACACCAATGCGAACGACTATGACTATGCAGCCTATGGCCTGCCCTTCTTCGACCATCGCCAGACGCCCGCCAACCCGACCAAGGCGCAGCTCGACGAGCAGGTGAACCTGCGCTTCCTGGCGATCTGCAACTGGGTGAAGAACAAGAACATCACGCTCTGGGTGATCAACTTCGGCGAGGGCCAGAGCCAGGATACCAAGGATCGGCTCGAGGCCTGCGCGGCGGAGGGCCGCTATTTCTCCGCAGCGGATTCGACGGCGCTGCAGCAGACCTTCAAGTCGATCGCCGACCAGATCTCGCAGCTGAGGCTCACCAAATGAGGATATGCTTGCGACGCCTTGCCCGCGACGAGCGCGGCGCCACGATCATCGAATTCGCGATCGTCGCGCCGGTGATGGGACTGCTGCTGCTCGGCGCGTTCGACGTGGCGCACACGCTCTACATGCGCGCTGCGCTGCAGGGCGTAGTGCAGAAGACCGCGCGCGACGCGACGCTCGAATCCGGCCTCGTCGGCGCGACGCAGACCGCGCTCGACAACAAGGTGAAGGCGCAGATCAAGGCGCTCGCCAACAACGGCACGGTGACCATCACCCGACAATGGTATCGCAACTACGAGCAGGCGGCGGCGTCGAAGTTCGAGCCCTGGACGGACACCAACAACAACGGCACCTGCGACGGCCCCGCCGGCAGCACGCCGGGCGAGCCCTATGAGGACACCAACGGCAACGGCATCTGGGATTCGACCGGCGGCAATCTCAGCCAGGGCGGTGCCAAGGACGCGGTGCTCTACACCGCGACGGTCAGCTATCCGCGCTTCTTCCCGATCTACAACATCGTCGGCGGCTCGAAGACCACGAAGGTGACCGCTTCCACGATCCTGCGCAACCAGCCCTATGGCGACCAGGGCGTGCCGAAGGTGAGGAATTGCACATGACGGGCATCCTGGCTCTTCTCGGCGGCACCGGGCGCCGCCTCGGCCGCGACACCAGCGGCCTGGCACTGCTCGAATTCGCCTTCTCGCTGCCGATCCTGCTCACGATGAGCCTGACGGGCGCGGAACTGACCAACTACGTCATCACCAAGATGCGCATCAGCCAGATCGCGCTCCAGCTGGCCGACAACTCGGCGCGCATGGGCTCGGGCAGCCAGCTCGAATCCAAGAAGGTCTACGAGAGCGATATCAACGACCTTCTCACCGGCGCCAACTTCCAGGCGGGCGAGCTGAACCTGCTCGCCAACGGGCGCATCTTCATCTCGAGCGTGGAGCCGCATGCGACGACCGCGGGCAAGTACCAGATCCGCTGGCAGCGCTGCAAGGGCAGCAAGGTCAGCTGGGTGTCGAACTACGGCACGCCCGCCAACAAGACCAGCGAGAACGGAATCGGCCCCACGGGCCGACAGATCATCGCACCACCCAGCGGCGTCGCGATGTTCGTCGAGGTCCGCTACCAATATCAGCCGCTGATCAAGACCTCGCTCTCGCCGAGCAGCGAGATCAACGAGATCGCGTCGATGATGGTACGCGACGCGCGCGACACCACCGGCGGCACCAACGGGGTCTATCAGGAGGCCGGGGTTACCCCGTCGACCTGCTGAGGCCCGACGCCCCTCCCGCGAGGGAGGGGCCCGGACAATCTCACCCCTTGTAGGTGACCTTCTTCACCGCCGTCACCACGCGCGCGGCGTCGACCAACGCGAGCTTCTCGAGATTGGCGGCATAGGGCAGCGGCACGTCCTCGTTGGTCACGCGCAGCACCGGCGCGTCGAGATCGTCGAACCCTTCCTCCATCACGATCGCAGCGATCTCCGACGCGATCGAGCAGACCGGCCAGCCCTCTTCGACCACGACGAGGCGGTTGGTCTTCTTGAGGCTCTCGAGCACCGTCGCCTTGTCGAGCGGGCGCAGCGTGCGCAGGTCGACCACTTCGGCCTCGATCCCCTCGCCCGCCAGCGTATCGGCGGCCTCGAGCGCGACGCCGACACCGATCGAATAGGACACGATCGTCACGTCCTTGCCAGCGCGCACGATCCGCGCCTTGCCGATCGGCAGGACATGGTCGTCGAGCTTGGGCACCTCGAAGCTGCGGCCGTACATCAGCTCGTTCTCGAGGAAGACCACCGGGTCCTCGCTGCGGATCGCCGCCTTGAGAAGCCCCTTGGCGTCTGCCGCGTCATAAGGCGCGATCACGATCAGGCCGGGGACGCTGGCATACCAGGGGCCGTAGTTCTGCGAGTGCTGCGCGCCGACGCGGCTCGCCGCGCCGTTGGGACCGCGGAACACTACCGGGCAGCGCATCTGGCCGCCGGACATGTAGTTGGTCTTGGCGGCCGAGTTGATGATGTGGTCGATCGCCTGCATCGCGAAGTTGAAGGTCATGAACTCGACGATCGGCTTCAGCCCGCCCATCGCCGCGCCCGTGCCGACGCCGGCAAAGCCATATTCGGTGATCGGCGTGTCGATCACGCGCTTGGGGCCGAACTCGTCGAGCAGGCCCTGGGTCACCTTGTAGGCGCCCTGATATTCGGCGACTTCCTCGCCCATCACGAAGACACGCAGATCCTTGCGCATCTCCTCGGCCATCGCGTCGCGCAGCGCCTCGCGGACGGTCGTCTTGACCATCTCGGTGCCCTCGGGGATCGCCGGATCGGAGACCGTCGCCGCCTTGTCGCTGGCGAGCTGCGCGGTGCCGCTCTCGGCCTTCTTGGCCGCAGGCGCCTCGGATTCCTGGGCCTTCTGCTCGGTCGCCGGGGCCTCCGCCTTGGGAGCCTCGGCAGGCGCAGGCGCGGAGGCCGCGGCGGCGGCGTCCTCACCCTCGCCCGCGATCATCGCGATCACGGTGCCGACCTTCACATTGTCGGCACCTTCGGCGACGAGGATCTTGGCGATCGTGCCTTCGTCGACCGCCTCGAATTCCATTGTCGCCTTGTCGGTCTCGATCTCGGCGAGGATGTCGCCCGACTTCACCGCGTCGCCTTCCTTGACGAGCCACTTGGCGAGCGTGCCCTCTTCCATGGTCGGCGAGAGCGCCGGCATCTTGAGTTCGATCGCCATCTCAATAGGTCTCCACCAGCACGTCGGTGTACAGTTCCGCGGGGTCGGGTTCGGGGGTCTGCTCGGCGAAGTCGGCCGCCTCGGCGACGATCTTGCGGATCTCGGCCTCGAGCGGCTTCAGATCCTCCTCCTTGACGCCGAGCTTCTCGAGCTCGCGCTTCGCCGCCTCGATCGGGTCGGACTTCTCGCGCACCGACTGGACTTCCTCGCGGCTGCGATACTTGGCCGGATCGGACATCGAGTGGCCGCGATAGCGATAGGTCTTCATCTCGAGGATGATCGGCCCCTTGCCCGCGCGGACCCAGGCAAGCGCTTCCTCGGCCGCGCCGCGGCAGGCGAGCACGTCCATGCCGTCGACCTGGATGCCCGGGATGCGGAAGCTCTCGCCGCGCTTGTACAGCTGGTCCTCGGACGAGGATCGGTTGACGCTGGTGCCCATCGCGTACTGGTTGTTCTCGATCACGTAGATGATCGGGAGCTTCCACAGCTCGGCCATGTTGAACGATTCGTAGACCTGGCCCTGGTTCGACGCGCCGTCGCCGAAATAGGCCATGGCGACGCCGCCATCCTCGTTATATTTGTGCGCGAAGGCGAGCCCGGTGCCGAGCGAGACCTGCGCGCCGACGATGCCGTGGCCGCCGTAGAACTTCTTGCTCGTAGAGAACATGTGCATCGAGCCACCCTTGCCGCGGCTGATGCCCGCGCCACGCCCGGTCAGCTCGGCCATGATCACCTTGGGATCGATGCCGTAGGCGAGCATGTGGCCATGGTCGCGATAGCCGGTGATCACCGAATCCTTGTCGCCGTCGAGCGCCGACTGGAGGCCGACCGCGACCGCTTCCTGGCCGATATAGAGGTGGCAGAAGCCGCCGATGAAGCCGAGCCCGTAGAGCTGCCCCGCCTTCTCCTCGAAGCGGCGGATGAGCAGCATCTGCTTGTAGAATTCGAGCAGCTGCTCCTTGGAAGCTTTGTACCGCTGCGGTTCGTCTGGACGTTCGCGGTTCGGTACCGCAGGTTCGGTGGACGCTTTGCGTGCCGGTGCTTTGGCCACAGGAAATCCTCATGCCCGGGGAAGGTCAATGCGGCGCCTATTGGCGGGTTTTCGGCCGGGACGCAACGTCAACGCGCGCGAAAGATCGCCGTTCATACGGGCACATGCGCAAAGCGAGGCCCTTCGCGGCCCTCGCAAGCCGAGATGGTAAAATGGGTTACCAAATATCGGTCGTTTGAAAGGGCCGGCGACGGCCTCGCCGGCCTATTTGTCGAGCGGGACGATCACTTCGTCGGGCCGCGCGACGTTGAGCTGCTTGCGCACCAGTTCGTCGACCATGTCGGGATCGGCGCCGCGCTTCGGATCGAGCAGGTCGACGCGGTTCTTGAGCTCGGCGCGCTTCTTGGCGAGCGCGGCATATTCCATATTCTTCTGGGCGAGCTCGGCCTTGAGCTCCTTCGCCGCGACGACCCCCGTCGGCCCCAGCACCGCATTGTAGACGAAGAAACCGACGGCGATGAGCACCGCGGCGGGAAGCCCCGCGCGGCGCAGGAGGGTCTGGATGGGAGAAGTCCGGGCCATGACGTTGATTCTCGCGTAACCAACCTCGTTAATCAAGGCCGCACTTTCACTTAACGTTTCAATCCTCCCCCGCCAGGGGGAGGTGGCGCCGAAGGCGTCGGAGGGGGAGGTAAGCGGCGCCCTCTCCAATTGAGTTCGGTGATTCCGCCCCCTCCGTCAGCCTATGGCTGACACCTCCCCCTGGCGGGGGAGGATTTGACGGGCTTATTTCAACACCGACCGCCCCGCATAGCGCGCGGCGTCGCCCAACTCCTCCTCGATGCGGATGAGCTGGTTGTACTTGGCGAGCCGGTCCGAGCGCGCCAGCGAGCCCGTCTTGATCTGCCCGCAATTGGTCGCGACCGCGAGATCGGCGATCGTCGCGTCCTCGGTCTCGCCTGAACGGTGCGACATCACCGCGGTATAGGACGAGCGCTGCGCGAGGCTCACCGCCTCGAGCGTCTCGGTCAGCGTACCGATCTGGTTGACCTTCACCAGCAGCGAATTGGCGTAGCCGCCATCGATGCCGCGCTGGAGGCGCTTGGGGTTGGTCACGAACAGATCGTCGCCGACCAGCTGGACCTTGCCGCCCAGCGTGTCGGTGAGCGCCTTCCAGCCGTCCCAATCGTCCTCGGCCATGCCGTCCTCGATCGAGAAGATCGGATATTTGGCGACCAACCCGGCGAGGAACGCCGCATTCTCGGCCGAGGTGAAGGTCTTGCCCTCGCCCACCATCTTGTACGCGCCGTCCTTGTAATATTCGGTGGCGGCGCAATCGAGCGCGAGCATCACGTCGTCGCCCGGCTTGTAGCCCGCCGCCTCGATCGACGACATGATGAAGTCGAGCGCCTCGGTGGTCGACGCGATGTTCGGGGCGAAGCCGCCTTCGTCGCCCACGCCGGTGGCGAGGCCCTTCTCGTGGAGCTTCTTCTTGAGCGTGTGGAAGATCTCCGATCCGCAGCGCACCGCCTCGACGATGTTCTCGGCGCCGACCGGCACGATCATGAATTCCTGGAAGTCGATCGGATTGTCGGCATGCTCGCCGCCGTTGATGATGTTCATCATCGGCACCGGCAGGACGTGCGCGTTGACGCCGCCGACATAGCGGTAGAGCGGCAGCCCGCGCGCATCGGCGGCGGCCTTGGCCGCGGCCAGGCTCACGCCCAGGATCGCGTTCGCGCCCAGCCGGCCCTTGTTCTCGGTGCCGTCCAGCTCGATCATCGCGCGATCGAGATCGGCCTGGTCCTCGGCGTCGAAGCCGAGCACGGTCTCGGCGATCTCGCTGTTCACCGCCTCTACCGCGGCCTCGACGCCCTTGCCGAGCCAGCGAGACTTGTCGCCGTCGCGCTTCTCGACCGCTTCGTGCGCGCCCGTGGACGCGCCCGAGGGCACCGCCGCGCGGCCGAAGCTGCCGTCCTCGAGCATGACATCGACCTCCACCGTGGGGTTGCCCCGGCTGTCGAGGATCTGGCGGGCATGGATGTCGATGATTGCGGTCACGTAACGGTCTCCCTACTTAGGGTATATCGGGATTGCCCAAGGGCGCGCGCGAGCCTCTAACCGCTTGCTCGCGCCCGGGCAACGCAGAGGATGGAACCGGCGTGCATCGCCATGGTTCTCTGCACGAGCAACGAAAGGGCCCAAGCTATGGCTGACGCGAAGAACTCCAATGCCAAAGGCGGCGAGCAAGTCGATTCCCAGGCCGATCCCAAGCTCGAAGCGACCGCCAGCGACGCGGGGCCTTCGGCGATCAACTTCGCAGCCGACGAGCCCAAGCGCGGCGCGACGCAGCAATTGAAGGACGAAGCGTCGAAGCTCGGCACCCAGGCTGCCGACCGCGCGCGTGAATTCGCGGGCCAGGGCAAGGAAAAGGCCACCGGCGCGCTCGACGAGGTCGCCAAGCTGTTCGAGGGGGCGGCGCTCGACGTCGATTCGCGGCTCGGCGAGGAATATGGCAAATATGCCCGCTCCGCCGCCCAGGGCATCTCGAACTTCGCTGATAGCCTGCGCGGCAAGGAAGTCGACGACCTGATCGCCGACGCGACCGACTTCGTGAAGAAGAGCCCGGTGATCGCGGTCGGCGCGGCGGCCGCGCTGGGCTTCGTCGTGGCGCGGCTGATCAAGTCGGGCGTGGACGCGGCCTCCGCCGAAACCACCGACGCCTGAAGGAGCGCCGGGGGGTGGCAGAGCCGGAAGAACAGGAAGAGGAAAGCATCGGCGCGCTGATCGGGCGGCTGGTCGAAGACGGCAAGGGCTATGCCCGCGCCGAGATCGGCTATTATCGCACGCTCGCCGCGAGCAAGCTCGGCGAGGCGAGGACCGGACTGATCCTCGGCGCGGCGGCATTGGTGATCGCGCTCTGCACGGTCACGGCGCTGATCGTCGGGCTGATCCTGTCGCTCTCGACCCTGGTCGGCCCGGCCCTCGCGACACTGATCGTGATCGTCAGCGCGCTCGCGCTCTCCGGCCTGCTCGGCTGGCTCGCCTGGGCACGCATCAGCCGGCTGTTCGGGAGCAAGCCATGAGCACCGATCCCTCCCTGCTTGCGGCCGAGGCGCAGGTCCGCAGCGCCCGCACGCGGCTGTTCGCGACGCTCGGCGAGGTGCAGGAGCGACTCAAGCCGTCGAACCTCGCGCAGAACGCCGTCGAGACCGCCGCGCAGGGCGTCGCCTCCACCGCGCGCAAGGGCGCTGAGGCGGTGCGCAGCCGTCCCTTCGCCGCCGCGGCGATCGCCGGCACGGTCGGCCTCGTCTTCGCGCGCGGCTGGATCGCCGACCTGCTTCGCCGCCGCAATGAAACCGCCTCCGCCGCCGATGGTTTGAACAGCAAGAAATCCGCGAAGCACGCGAAGAAAGGATGACGATGAGCAACGGCAACAGGAGCGCGCCCAAGGCCGCCAACCCGAATGGCGGCGCCCGGGATCGCGCGGCGAAGGCGGCCGAAGGGCTCGGCGACAACCCCGTCGCCCTCCTCGCTGGCGGCATCGCGCTCGGCGTGGTCATCGGCATGCTGCTTCCCCGCACCGCGAAGGAGCGCGAACTGCTCGACGGCGTCGGCCGCTCGCTCGCCGACCGCGCCGCGGCGACCGCTTCGGCCGTGAAGGAAGCCGGCAAGCAGGAGATCGACTCGCTCCTCCCCGGCCGCGACGCGACCAAGGAGCGCGCGACCGCTTTGTTCGGCAGCCTGCTCGACGCCGCCAAGGGCGCCGGCCAAAAGGCCTGAGCATCAGTTCGGGGGTTGAGCGGGAACGGCTTTGCCCGTTAAGGGCAGCGCCGAACCGCTCTCCCCAGGAGGCTCAATGAGCAAGCTGCACCTCGTCTTCGGCGGTCGCGTGACCGATCCGCAGACCCTCGACTTCACCGATCCGACCAAACTCGACGTCGTCGGCATCTTCCCCGATTATGCCAGCGCCGAGAAAGCCTGGCGCGCCGCCGCGCAGCGCACCGTCGACGATGCCGAGATGCGCTATGTCGTGGTGCATCTCCACCGGCTGCTCGAGCCGGACCTGGAGAAGCCGGCGGTCTAAAATTCATTTTTCAAAGCCGTCATCCCCGCGAAAGCGGGGACCCATCTCCAAAGCGAGCGGCAGAATGCACCGGCGCGTTTGCGGATATGGTCGGAGATGGGCCCCCGCTTTCGCGGGGGTGACGAAAAGAGAGACAGCGGCTTAGGCTAAGCCCGCCGCCACTTCCACATCAGCAGCGGCCTGGCGAGCGCGAGTCCGGCAATGAACCCGCCGATATGCGCCGCCGCCGCGACCGCCACGCCCGCTCCCAGGAACGCGAACGCGGTCAGCAGGTTGATCACCGTCCAGGCGATGGCGAGCCACAGCACATGGACCACCTGCGCCGGGATCGGCCCGATCGCCTGCGCGCGCGAGCGCCCGAACAGCAGCGAATAGGCGCCGACGACCGCCGACGCCGCCCCGCTCGCGCCGATCATCGGCGTCATGGATTGCGGATCGGGGAGCCACTGCGCGAGTGCCGCGACATAGGCGCCGACGACATAGAGGATCACGATCCCCCAGGGCCCGACCGCCCGCTCGGTCTCGCGCCCGGTGAAGCCCAGCATCAGCATGTTCATGCCCAGATGGAGCAGCCCCGCGTGGAGCAAGGTGCAGCTGAGCGGGGTGAGCAGCATGGGCACCGCGAGATAATCGGTTCCCATCCCGCTCAGTCGCGCGGGGATGAACCCGGCGCGCATGCTGGCTTCGTACGAGCTATAGCCGCCCAGCGTGACGACGACGCTTACCGCCACCGTCACGAGGATGATGATGCCCGTCGCCGTGCTACGGCGCATCCCCGGCCTCAGACGAATTCGATCTTCGAAACCAGATAATAGCGGTCGCCCGCCGGCACCGAGACCTCGACCTCCTCGTCGACCTTGCGCCCGATCAGCGCGCGGCCGATCGGCGAATTGTACGAGATGCGGCCCTTGCTCGCATCCGCCTCGGTCTGGCCGACGATCTGGTAGCGGATCGGCTTGTCGTCCTCGTCGAGCAGGGTCACCGTCGCGCCGAACACGATCTTGTCGCCCGAAAGGTCGCGCGGATCGATGATCTGGGCGCGGCTGAGCTTGTCCTCGATGTCGGCGATCGACGCCTCGATCTGGCCCTGGCGCTCCTTGGCGGCATGATATTCGGCGTTCTCCGAAAGATCGCCGTGCGCGCGCGCTTCCTCGATCGCATCCACGATCTGCGGGCGCTCGGCTTTGAGCCGCTTCAACTCGTCGTTGAGCTTCTCATAGCCTTCCTGGAGCATCGGCATCTTTTCGACCGTCGCCATTCCATCCGTCCTTCAAACGCCTCGAGCCCCAAGCGTCCCACAAGGGGCACGCCCGCACATTAACACCGATTGGGGGAGATCAATTGTGCGATTGCGAATAATAAGGCTCGCGCGGACAAACATCAAGCGCCTGCCCGATTGAGGCCGCAATTCGCGCCTCTCAACTCCCCTCCCTGCTCGCAGGGAGGGGCTGGGGGTGGGTGCGCGCGTCTGCGCGCCTAAAAGACTCAACTACCGATCCGATGAAAAGCGACGGACGAGGCATCGAGCCTCGTCCGTCGCTGAACCCACCCCTAACCCCTCCCTGCAAGCAGGGAGGGGAATATGGGGTCACTTTCCCGAATAATAATCCTGCAGCGGCCGCACATCGAGGGCCTGCCTGCCCAGCGCCTCGATCGCCCGCGCCGTCGCCACGCTCGCCGGAGCGGTGGTGAAGTAGGGGATCTTCTGCGCCATCGCCGTCGCGCGGATGCTCGCCGAGTCCTTCAGCGACTGCCAGCCTTCTGTGGTGTTGAAGATCAAGGCGACGTCGCCGTCCTGGATCCGGTCGACGATGTGCGGGCGGCCCTGCGCCACCTTGTTGACGCGCTCGACCGCGATCCCCTTCGCCTCCAGATAGTCGGCGGTGCCGCCCGTGGCGATGATCTTGAAGCCCAGGCCGGCAAGGATCTGCACGCCGGGGAGGACCACCGGCTTGTCGCTGTCCTTGACGCTGACGAACAATGTGCCCGACGACGGCAGGACCGTCCCCGCTCCCAGCTGCGACTTGGCGAAGGCGGTGGCGAAATCGCTGTCGATCCCCATCACTTCGCCGGTGGACTTCATCTCCGGCGACAGCACCGGATCGACGCCCGGGAAGCGCGCCCAGGGGAATACCGCTTCCTTGACCGCAATATAGTCGATGTCGCGGTCGATCTTCGGCAGGTCCTTGAGCTTCTCCCCCGCCATCACGCGCGCGGCGATCTTGGCGATGGGGGTGCCGATCGCCTTGGCGACGAAGGGCACGGTGCGGCTCGCGCGCGGATTGACCTCGATCAGGTACACCTCGCCGTCCTTGACCGCGAACTGGATGTTCATCAGCCCCTTGACCTTGAGCGCGCGGGCGAGCGCATCGGCCTGACGCTCGATCTCGGCGACGATCTCGGCGGAGAGGCTGTAGGGCGGGATCGAGCAGGCGCTGTCGCCCGAATGGACGCCGGCTTCCTCGATATGCTGGAGCACGCCCGCCACCACCACGTCGTCGCCGTCGGCGATCGCATCGACATCGACTTCGATCGCGTCGCGCAGATACTGGTCGATCAGCACGGGGGAGTCGCCCGAGACCTGCACCGCGGTCTGGATATAGTCGTCGAGCTGCTGGATCGTGTCGACGATCTCCATCGCCCGGCCGCCCAGCACGTAGCTCGGCCGCATCAGCACCGGGAAGCCGATCCGCTCGGCCGCCGCCACTGCCTCGTCGCGGCTGCGTGCAAGGCCGTTGGCGGGCTGCTTGAGCCCCAATTTGGCGACCAGGTCGGCAAAGCGCTCGCGGTCCTCGGCGAGGTCGATCGCGTCGGGGGAAGTGCCGAGGATCGGGATCCCGGCATCTTCGAGCGCCTGCGCCAGGTTGAGCGGGGTCTGCCCGCCGAACTGGACGATCACGCCGACCAGTTCGCCCTTCGACTTCTCGACCTCGAGGATCTCGAGCACGTCCTCGGCGGTCAGCGGCTCGAAATAGAGCCGGTCGGACGTGTCATAGTCGGTGCTCACCGTCTCCGGATTGCAATTGACCATGATCGTCTCGTAGCCGGCCTCGTCGAGCGCGAAGCAGGCGTGGCAGCAGCAATAGTCGAACTCGATCCCCTGCCCGATCCGGTTCGGCCCGCCGCCGAGGATGACGACCTTTCTGCGATCGCTGGGCTGCGCCTCGTTCTCGGGCTCGCCGAAGCTCGGCGCCTCGTAGGTCGAGTACATGTACGGCGTCTTCGCCTCGAACTCGGCCGCGCAGGTGTCGATCCGCTTGAACACCGGGCGCACGCCGAGCTTGTGGCGCAGCTTCCGGACGTCCGCCTCGGTCACGCCGCCGCTCATCGCCTTGGCCACCTCGCCGATCAGCCCATGGCTGCGCGCCATCCGCTCGGAGCCCTCGCGCATGTTGACCGACTTGAGCGCGAGATAAGCGAGCCGCTTGTCGCTGAAGCCCATCGCCTTGAGCCGGCGCATGCCCGCGGCGTCGCGCGGCAGCCCGTCGCGGCACACCTGGTCCTCGGCCGCGACGATCTCGGCGATCCGCTCGAGGAACCAGGGGTCGTATTTGGTCAGCGCATGGATTTCGGTGACGGTGAAGCCTTCACGCAGCGCCTGCGCGGCGATCAGCAGCCGGTCGGGCGAGCGGATCGCGAGCGCGGCCTCGATCTCGTCGCGCGGCGCGCCGGCCAGGCGGTCGACATTGTTGAAGCCGCTCAGCCCGGTCTCGAGCCCGCGCAGCGCCTTCTGCATCGATTCATGGATGTTGCGGCCGATCGCCATGACCTCGCCGACCGACTTCATCGCGGTGCCGAGCGTCGCTTCGGCGCCCTTGAACTTCTCGAAGGCGAAGCGCGGGATCTTGGTGACGACGTAATCGATCGTCGGCTCGAAGCTCGCGGGCGTCGCGCCGGTGATGTCGTTGGTGATCTCGTCGAGCGTATAGCCCACCGCCAGCTTGGCCGCGACCTTGGCGATCGGGAAGCCGGTGGCCTTGGACGCCAGCGCCGAGGAGCGCGACACGCGCGGGTTCATCTCGATGACGATCAGGCGGCCGTCCTTCGGATTGACTGCGAACTGCACGTTCGAACCACCCGTTTCGACGCCGATTTCCCGGAGCACCGCGATCGATGCGTTGCGCATGATCTGGTATTCCTTGTCGGTCAGCGTCAGCGCCGGCGCGACGGTGATCGAATCGCCGGTATGCGTGCCCATCGCGTCGATATTCTCGATCGAGCAGATGATGATGGCGTTGTCCGCACGGTCGCGGACCACCTCCATCTCATATTCCTTCCAGCCGAGCAGCGATTCCTCGATCAGCACCTCGGTGGTCGGCGACAGGTCGAGCCCGCTGCGCACGATCGCGATGAATTCCTCGCGATTATAGGCGATGCCGCCGCCCGATCCGCCCATGGTGAAGCTGGGGCGGATGATCGCTGGCAGCCCGACATGCTCGAGCGCGGCGAGCGCCTCGGCCTCGGTATGCGCGATCGCCGAGCGGGCGGACTCCAGCCCGATTTTGGTCATCGCGTCCTTGAACTTCAGCCGGTCCTCGGCCTTGTCGATCGCCTCGGCATCGGCGCCGATCATGATGCAGCCGAACTTCTCGAGCGTGCCGTCGTTCGCGAGCGCCAGCGCGGTGTTGAGTGCGGTCTGCCCGCCCATCGTCGGGAGCACCGCGTCGGGGCGCTCCTTCTCGATGATCTTGGCGACGATCGCCGGGGTGATCGGCTCGACATAGGTCGCATCGGCCAGCTCGGGATCGGTCATGATCGTCGCCGGGTTCGAATTGACCAGGACGATGCGATAGCCCTCTTCCTTGAGCGCCTTGATCGCCTGCGTGCCCGAATAATCGAACTCGCACGCCTGCCCGATGACGATAGGGCCCGCGCCGATGACGAGGATGGAGGAGATGTCGGTGCGTTTGGGCATGTCAGGCCTGCGTATCAATAAGTCGAATCGCGAGGGCAGCCAGGCTGCCCTCGGGCGGGCACCGCACTGCGTGCGCGGTGCGATGATCGGAAGTTCGCGCTTCAGCCACGCTCATCCCCAGAAAAACGTCATCAGGCTGTAGAGCAGCGCGACGGCGAATACCGCGCCGGCAACCCAACCCGAAGTCATGTCGATCGAGGGCCATTTCCAGCGGCGCGCCGCGGCGTTCGCCAGATGCAGCCGATCCGCCTCGGCCCTCGCAGCCGCATAGCCGGTGGTCGAAAAGGCAAATACCAGACGGCCTTCCCTCTCCTCTCGACGGCCATAGCCAGCCTGCTCCCAGGCCTCGGCGCTGGCGCCGGGATGCGCAAACCCATCCTCGTCCGCGAGCAAGGTAAGGTCGACCCGGCGATCCGACACGTCGGGAACGCTGTCGATCGCTTCCATCAGGAAGCGATCGACATCGCTGAGCGCCCGGCTCGCCATCACGCCTCCTGCCGGAGCAGACCGACGAACTTCTCGAACAAATACAAGCTGTCCTGCGGCCCCGGACTGGCTTCGGGGTGGTATTGCACCGCGAATGCTGGCCGGTCGGTCAGCTCGAAGCCGGCGTTGGAGCCGTCGAACAGCGACACGTGCGTCTCGCGGGCGTTGGCGGGGAGCGTCTCGCCCAGTACCGCGAAGCCGTGGTTCATGCTGGTGATCTCGACCGCGCCGTCGCTCAGCCGCTTCACCGGATGGTTGGCGCCGCGATGGCCCTGGAACATCTTGCTGGTCTCGGCACCCACCGCCAGCGCCATCAATTGATGGCCCAGGCAGATGCCGAAGACCGGCTTGCCGCTGTCGAGCATCTGGCGGATCACCGGCGCGGCATATTCGGCGGTTGCCGCGGGATCGCCCGGGCCGTTCGACAGGAAGAAACCGTCGGGCGCGAAGCTCATCGCCTGCTCGAAGGTCGCCGTCGCGGGCAGAACAGTTACTTCAGCCCCGGCCTGAACGATGTTCCGGAAGATATTGTGCTTACTGCCATAATCGATGGCGACCACGTGCGGGCGGTGCGGCGTGCTCGCCTCACCTTCGCCTGACTCTCCGTATCCGACCCCCAGCCGCCAGACGCCGCCCTCCCAACCGAAATGAGTCTCGGTCGTGACCGCGATGGCGAGGTCCATGCCCTCGAGCCCCGGCCATTCGCGGGCCATCTGGAGCAGCAGCGGGATGTCGAACTCGCCGCTCGCCGAATGCGCGATCACGCCGTTGGGGGCGCCGCCGGTGCGGATCCGCCGGGTCAGCGCGCGGGTGTCGATCCCCGATAGGCCGATCCGGGCATGCTTCCTCATCCAGGTGTCGAGATGCTCGGTCGAGCGGAAGTTGCTCGGCTCGGTCACGTCCTCGCGGACGATCATGCCCAGCGCGTGCGGCGCATCGGCCTCGACGTCGTCCGGGTTGGCGCCGACATTGCCGATATGCGGGAAGGTGAAGTTGATGATCTGCCCGGCGAAGCTCGGATCGGTCATGATCTCCTGATAGCCGGTCATCGCGGTGTGGAAGCACACCTCGCCCACCGCCTGTCCTTCGGCGCCGAATCCGCGGCCCCACACCATTTCTCCCGAGGCGAGCACCAGAACGCCGGTGGCTCCAGCAGGCACGGACATGGGTTTGGCTTCGGCCATTTAAGGGTGGCGCTCCAATTGAGGTTGCTGCGATGTCGCTAAGTGGTGGCGGCTAGACCCCTCCCCGCCCCACGTCAACCGGTTCACGGACGGCGCGGCATCGGCTAGGGCTGATCGCTTTCCGATTATCGAGAGAGAAGATGATTCGCGACGACATCAAGGCCGCGCAGATCGCCGCCATGAAGGCCGGGGACAAGGAAAGCCGCGCCGCCATCAGCCTCATCCAGGCCGCGATCAAGAACCGCGACATCGAGGCGCGCACCGGCAAGGCCCCCGAGGACGACGACGCGCTCGTGGTCGAGGTGCTCCAGAAGATGGTCAAGCAACGCCGCGAATCGATCGAGATGTACACCAAGGGCGGCCGCCAGGAACTCGCCGACGCCGAGGCGGCCGAAGTGGCGGTGATCGAGCGCTTCCTGCCGAAGCAGATGAGCGAGGCCGAGACCAAAGCCGCGATCGAGGCGATCAAGGCCGAGCTTGGCGCGTCGGAGATGAAGGACATGGGCCGCGTCATGGCCGAGCTGAAGGCGCGCCACGCGACCACGCTCGACATGAGCAAGGCGAGCGCGCTGGTGAAGGCGGCGCTGGGTTGAGGTGACCCTCACCCCCGCCTTCCTCGACGAGCTCCGCGCCCGGACATTGCTCTCGGGGCTCGTCGCCAAGACGGTGAAGCTCCAGAAGGCCGGGCGCGAGTTCCGCGCCTGCTGCCCGTTCCACAACGAGAAGACCCCCAGCTTCTACGTCAACGACGACAAGGGCTTCTATCACTGCTTCGGCTGCGGCGCGCACGGCGATGCGATCCGCTGGATGACCGACCAGCGCGGGCTGCCCTTCATCGACGCCGTGAAGGAGCTCGCCCAGGCGGCGGGCCTCGACATGCCCGAGCAGGACCG
>NZ_JAPKNM010000083.1 GCF_026460985.1 Sphingomonas sp. | reverse complement strand
GAGGGCTTCGTGGTGATCACCGGCGATCCAGGCGTCGGCAAGACCACGCTGATGGGCCATCTGCTCGGCGAGATCGACGAGCAACGCCTCAACGTCATCAAGATCGTCTCGACCCAATTGCGTCCCGAGGACCTGCTGCAAACCGTCTGTGCTGGGCTAGAGATCGACGCGACCGGCGCGAGCAAGGCGGCGATGCTGGCGAGCATCGAGCATGGGCTGCACGAAGTGGCGCGTACCGGCCGCCGCACCTTGCTGATCATCGACGAGGCGCAGGCGCTGCCCGCGGAGAGCCTGGAGGAGTTGCGCATGCTCTCCAACTTCCAGGCCGGTGGCTATCCGCTGCTCCAGATCTTCCTGCTCGGCCAGCCCGAGTTCCGGCTGACGCTGCAAGACGGCAAGCTCGAGCAGTTGCGCCAGCGCGTGATCGCGATGCACCATCTGGCGCCGATGGATGCAAACGAGGTCGAACCCTATCTGCTACACCGCCTGTCGTGCGTCGGCTGGCGGGGCCGGCCGCGCTTCACCAACGATGCGCTCGCGGCGATTCATCGCTGGTCGTGCGGCATTCCGCGCCGCGTGAACCAGCTCGTCGGACGCGTGCTGCTGTTCGGCGCGATCGAGCAGCTCGACACCTTCGGCGCACCCGAGGTTGCGGCAGTGATCGCCGATCTCGACAGTGATTCCGCGAAGCCGGCGGCGGCGAAGCGCAGCGACGCGCTCGCCGAGCCGCTCGAGCTGCGCGATATCGCGCCGATGGCGATGGGCACGCCGACGCCATCGGAGCCGGTCGAGCCGCGCCCGCTTCGTGCCGAGATTCTCGAGGAGAGCCCTGCGCCGGTCGCGGACGCGTCGCTCGACCGTCGGATCGCCGAGCTCGAGAAGCAGCTGCAGGAGCAGGACGCGGCGCTTCGGCGCGTGCTGACCCTGCTCGTCGACTGGGTCGAGAGCGGCGACGAGCGCCGGCCGGACCTGTCGGGGCTGCGCGGGCACGCGGCCTGACGCGATGGTCGTCAACGGCCTCTCGGTAGATGTCGAGGACTGGTTTCAGGTCTATGCGCTCGAACGCGCGGTCGACCGGCGCGACTGGGATTCACTCGAGCATCGGGTCGTCGGCAACACGCAGACGATCCTCGATCTGTTCGACGCAGCGGGGGTGAAGGGAACATTCTTCACGCTTGGCTGGGTCGCCGAACGCTATCCGGCGTTGATGCGCTCGATCGTCGAACGCGGCCACGAACTCGCCAGCCATGGCTGCGATCATCGCCGCGTCTACACGATGGAGCCCGAGCAATTCCGGGCGGACGTGATCCGTTCGAAGCAGGTGCTCGAGGACGCTTCGGGCGTCACCGTCACGGGATACCGTGCACCCAGCTTCTCGTTCGACACGCGGACGCCCTGGGCGCATCGGATCCTGGCCGAGTCCGGCTATAGCTACTCGTCGAGCGTCGCGCCCCTCGCGCATGACCATTATGGCTGGCCCGACGCGCCACATAGCCTCTATCGCCCGCTCGGCGACTCATCGTTCGTCGAGCTGCCGGTGACCATCGCGCGGATAGTGGGGCGGAGCTTCGTTACCGGCGGCGGCTATTTCCGCCTGCTGCCGGGGCGGGTCACCGACAATGCGATCCGCCGCGCCAACCTTGCCGATGCCCGGCCGGCGGTCTTCTATTTCCATCCGTGGGAGATCGATCCCGGACAGCCGCGCGTGCCGAATACGCCGCTGCGGTCGCGCTTCCGCCACTATACGCGGCTGGGTGCGATGGCCGGCAAGATCGCAAGGCTGCTCGATCGGCATGCCTGGGATCGGGTCGACAATATCATTGCGCGCGAGGCGGAGCGGCTCCAGTGAACGCGCCGCTGCTGGCACGGCCGCCCGGACTGCGCACCGCCGATCCGGTCGATGCGAACGAACGGGATCAGATCGGCGCCTGGGTGCTCGATCATCCCGATGGCACGCCCTTTCATTTGCCGGCGTGGAGCGCCGCGGTGGCGCGGGGATGCCGGCAGAAGAGCCACTATCTCGTCGCGGAGCGCGGGAATGGCGGCATTGCCGGCGTGCTGCCTCTGATTGAGATGCATTCGCCCTTGTTCGGGCGGGCGCTGGTCTCGGCAGGGTTCGGGGTCGGCGGGGGCATCCTTGCCGACAGTGCGGCCACAGTGCGCGAACTGGCGGAGGCGGGCTGGGAGCTCGCCGGGCGGCTGAGCTGCCCTACAGTCGAGCTGCGTGGTGGAGCGCATCCGGGCACCGCGTGGCATATCGACGACAGCACCTATGTGGGTTTCGTGCGCGATCTGGCGGCGGACGACGAGGCCGAGTTGCTCGCGATCCCGCGCAAGCAGCGCGCCGAGGTGCGGCGCTCGCTGGGCAACGACCTCGAGATCGCGGCCGGAAGCTCGGACGCGGCCGCGCATTATGCGGTCTATGCCGAATCGGTGCGCAACCTGGGCACGCCGGTCTTTCCGCGCGCGTTGTTTGCCGAAATCCTGAAGGAATTCGGCAGTGCGGCGGACCTGCTGACCGTCCGCCATCGGGGAGCGCCGGTGGCGAGCGTGCTGAGCCTCTATTGGAAGGGTGTCGTCTATCCCTATTGGGGCGGCGGGACCGAGGCGGCGCGCGGGCTTCGCGCCAATGACGCGATGTATTTCGCGCTCATGCGCCACGCGCGCGAACGCGGTTGCACGCGTTTCGATTTCGGGCGCTCCAAGACCGGGACCGGCGCGGCGGCGTTCAAGAAGAATTGGGGGTTCGAGCCGCAGCCGCTCACCTATTTCACGCGCGCGCCGGAGGGTGTGGCGCCGCGGAAAGTGAACCCTCTCGATCCCAAGTTCAGTCTGCAGGTGCGGGCGTGGAAGCGCATGCCGCTCTGGGCGGCGAACCGGCTCGGCCCGTGGATCGCGCGGGGGCTGGGCTGATGGGGGACATACTCTTCCTCGCGCACCGCGTACCCTATCCGCCCGATCGCGGGGACAAGATCCGCAGCTTCCACATGCTCCGCCATCTGGCGGCGCGCGGGCGCGTGCACCTGGCGGCCTTCGCCGATGATCCGCGGGACATGGACCGGCCGGAACTCGCACGGTTCACCGCCAGCCGCGCGATCGTGCGGCGGACGAAGACGCAGTTCGTGGCCGGGGTGCAGGCGCTGGCGTCGGGCCAACCGCTGTCGCTGACCGCGTTCGACCATGCGGCGATGCGCCGGGCGGTTCGCGAGGTGCTGGCGCGCGAGGATATCGAGACGATCTTCGTCTTCTCGAGCCAGATGGCGCAGTATCTGCCCGCCGAGCCGCACGCCCGGGTGATCATGGATTTCGTCGACATGGATTCGGCCAAGTTCGCTGCCTATGCGGACGCGGCGAAGGGGCCGATGCGCTGGGTGCTCGCGCGAGAGGCGCGGCTGCTGATGGCGTTCGAAGGCGCGGTCGCGGCGCGCGCCGATGCAAGCCTGTTCGTGAGCCAAACCGAGGCAGGCCTGTTCCGCCGGCACACCGGTGCTGAACGCGTGCATGTGATCGAAAACGGCATCGACACCGCGCATTTCGATCCATCGGCGGATTTCGAGCGCGTGGACGCGGGGAGCGCGCTGATCGTCTTCACTGGGCAGATGGACTATCGGCCCAATGTCGAGGCGGTGAGCTGGTTCGTCGAGGCGATCCTGCCACGGGTGCGCGCGGCGCACCCGGAGGCGCGCTTCGCGATCGTCGGCCGCAACCCGACCGATGCGGTGAAGGCGCTGAGCAAGCATGCGGGCGTGATCGTGACCGGCGAGGTCGCCGATGTGCGCGGCTGGCTGGCGGCGGCCGCAGTAGTGGCGGCGCCGCTCAAGCTGGCGCGCGGGATCCAGAACAAGGTGCTCGAGGCGATGGCGATGGCGCGGCCGGTCGTCGCTTCGGCGGCGGCGGCGGAGGGTATCGACCACAACGGCACGATCGCGGTCGGCGTCACGGCCGAGGACATGGCGGAGGCGGTGACGCTTTTGCTCTCGGATCGCGAGAACGCCGCCGAGCTCGGGCTCGATGCGCGGGCGCGGGTGATGGCGCGCTATGGATGGGATGCGCGGTTGGCGGCGTTCGACCACCTTCTCGGTGCCCCCGTGCGTCTTGGACAGGCGGCATGACCATCGCGCTATCCCAGGACGATTTCGCGCGGGCCGGGGGCTTCGATGCGCGCTGGAAGCGGCATGCCGCGATCCTCGCGGGCGCCTGGGCGGTATTGCTGCTGCTGTTCCGGAGGGACACCAGCGACCTTGCCACGATCTACTGGACCAACACCACCTTCGGGCATTGCCTGTTCATCGCGCCGGTGATCGGCTGGCTGGTCTGGCAGCGGCGCGGGGGGCTCGCGCTGGTGCGGCCGCAGGGCTGGTGGCCGGGGCTGGCGCTGGTCGCGGCCGGAGGGCTGGGCTGGCTGCTCGGCGATGCCGCGGGCGTCGCATTGTTCCGCCATGCCGGGCTGGTGCTGATGCTGCAGGGCATTGCCGTGAGCGTGCTCGGACCCAATGCGAGCCGGGCCCTGCTCTTCCCGATCGCCTACATGGCCTTCCTGGTGCCCTTCGGCGATTTCCTCGAGGGGCCGCTCCAGACGATCACCGTGGCGATGGTGATGCCCTTGCTCCACCTGTTCGGCGTGCCGGCCAACGTCGACGGAGTGCTGATCACCACCTCCAACGGCTATTTTGAAGTCGCCGAGGCCTGCTCGGGCGCCAAGTTCGTGATCGCGATGGTCGCGTTCGGCGTACTCGTCGCGAACGTATGCTACGTCTCCTGGACGCGCCGCGCGGCCTTCCTCGCCATGGCGCTGATCGTGCCGGTGCTCGCCAACGGCCTGCGCGCCTTCGGGACGATCTATGCCGCCTGGTGGACCTCGGTCGAGGCGGCCACGGGGATGGACCATATCGTCTATGGCTGGGTCTTCTTCGCGCTGGTGATGGCGGCGGTGCTGGCGATCGGCTGGAAATGGTTCGACCGCGATCCCGATGCGTCGTGGTTCGATCCGGAGCGGCTGCAGGCGCCGGTGACGCGTCGCGCCGAGGCGCCGGTGGCGGCATTGCTCGCGCTCAGCGTGGCGAGTCTCTTCCTCGGCTGGTCGAGCTGGATCGCCGCCCGCGCGGCGCCGCTTCCGGCCAAGGTCGCGCTTCCGGAAGTTCCCGGCTGGCACCGCGTGGGCGCGAGCACCGTCGCCTGGGTGCCCAATTTCCCGGGCGCCGACCATTTCCTGATCGGGCATTATGCCGACGCGCGGGGCAGGGCGGTGGACCTCGCGGTCGCGGTCTATGCGAGCCAGCGCGAGGGCAAGGAACTGGTCGGCTTCGGGATCGGCGCGATCCGCGAGAACGACCGCTGGGTGCGCATCGCCGACCTGCCGGGCCTTTCGGGCGGGCACGCGCTGCGCATGACCGGTCCCGGGCGGGTGGAACGCGTGACGGTTAGTTGGTACCGCGTAGGCGACACGCTGACCGGGAGCGACAAGCGCGTGAAGCTCGAGACGTTGAAGACCAAGTTGCTGGGGGGAGACCAGGCGGCAGTGGGGGTGCTGCTGTCGGCCGAGCAGGGACCCGATGACGGCGCGCAGGCGGCGATCGGCGATTTCCTGAATGCGCTCGGGCCCGTGGACGCGTTCGCCGACCACACGGCCGGTCGCTAATATGTGCGGCATTGCGGGGCTCTATTACCCCGCCATAGCGAAACCCGTGGATCCCGCCCGCGTCGCCGTGATGCGTGACGCGCTGGCGCATCGCGGCCCCGACGGCGAGGGGGTGTGGACCGCGCCCGGGGTCGGGCTCGGCCACCGACGGCTCTCGATCATCGACCTCGAGGGCGGCGTCCAGCCGATGGCGACGCCCGATCAGAGCGTGGTCGTCACCTACAATGGCGAGATCTACAATTTCCAGGAAGTGCGCGCCGAGCTCGAGGCCAAGGGCGCACGCTTTCGCACCGAAAGCGATACCGAGGTGCTGCTCCACGGCTGGCGCGCCTGGGGGACGGGGATGCTCGAGAAGCTGAACGGCATGTTCGCCTTCGCGCTCTACGATGCCGAGAAGCAGAGCCTGTTCCTGGCGCGCGACCGCTTCGGAGTGAAGCCCTTGGTCTATACCAAGCTCGCCGATGGCGCCGTGGCGTTCGCTTCCGAGATCAAGGGGTTGCTGGCGCATCCCCTGTTCCGGCGGCGGCCCGATTTCCGCGCGGTCGAGGATTATCTCGGGCTCGGATACGTCCCCGACGACGCGTCGCTGCTCGCGGGGGTGAAGAAGCTGCCCGCGGGGCATTTCCTGCTGCTCCAGCGCGGCAAGAGGATGCCGCAGCCGGTGCGCTGGTGGGACGTGGACTTCTCCAACCGGGCGACCGGCAAGGTCCGCGACCTCGAGGCGGAGCTGATCGAGCATATGCGCACCGCGGTGCGCGCGCGGATGATCGCCGACGTGCCGCTGGGGGCGTTCCTCTCGGGCGGAGTCGACAGCAGCGCGGTGGTCGCGCTGATGGCCGAGGCGAGCAAGGCGGCGGTCAAGACCTGCACGATCGGCTTCGACGAGGCGGGACATGACGAGACCAGCCATGCCGCGCTGGTGGCGGAGCGGTTTGCGACGGCGCATCGCGCGCGGCGGGTGAGCGCCGACGATTTCGCGCTGATCGACACGCTCGTCGCCGCCTTCGACGAGCCCTTCGCCGACGCCTCGGCGCTGCCGACCTACCGGGTGTGTGAACTCGCGCGCGAGACCGTCACCGTCGCGCTCTCCGGGGACGGCGCCGACGAGGCGTTGGCGGGGTACCGGCGCTACAAGTTCTTCGCAGCCGAGGAGCGGGTGCGCTCGCTGCTCCCCGAAGGCCTGCGCGCGGGCGTGTTCGGGACGCTGGGGCGCTTCTATCCCAAGGCCGACTGGGCGCCCCAGGCGTTCCGCGCCAAGACCACCTTGCTCGCGCTCGCCGAGAATGGCGAGTTCGCTTATCCCAAGGCGGTCGGCGTCACCGCGCCCGCGTTGCGCGACCGGCTCTACACCACCGCCGCGAAGCACACGCTTGCCGGGCACACCGCCGAGCAGCGCTATGTCGACGCGATGCGGCGGGCGCCGGCGCGCGACGGGCTCGACCGTGCGCAATATGCCGATATCCAGCACTGGCTGCCAGGCGACATCCTGACCAAGGTCGATCGCACCAGCATGGCGGTGAGCCTGGAGGCGCGCGAGCCGCTGCTCGACTATCGCCTCGTCGAATTCGCGGCGACCTTGCCGCCATCGCTCCGCATCAAGGCGGGGCAGGGCAAGTGGCTGATGAAGAAGGCGCTCGAGCCCTATCTGCCCAAGGAGATCCTCTACCGGCCGAAAATGGGGTTCGTGACGCCGATCAGCGCCTGGTTCCGCAGTGCGCTGGCCGAGGAGGCGGCGGGGCTCGCGCGGTCGAAGCTGCTCGCGGGAACCGGCTGGTTCGAGCTCGGCGCGATCGAACAACTCGCCGCCGACCACAAGGCCGGCCGCGCAGAGCACGGCAGGACGCTGTGGCAGCTGCTGATGCTCGAGCGGAGCCTAAAGCGGCTGTTTGGATAGGGTGTGTCGGCAGTCAGTCCAAACTTCCTCTCCCCTTGATAGGGGAGAGGATAGCGGAGCTTGGCAGCTTGCTGCCTAGCGCAGCTTGGAGAGGGGTAGAGCGGAGCGCAGCTCCGCGCGGCTGCTGCGCAGCCGCACCC
>NZ_JAPKNM010000082.1 GCF_026460985.1 Sphingomonas sp. | reverse complement strand
GCCAGGGGGAGGTGGCGCCGAAGGCGACGGAGGGGGAGGAATCACGCCGATAGTGAGTCGCCGTCCTCCCCCTCCGTCAGCCTGCGGCTGACACCTCCCCCTGGCGGGGGAGGATAAGAAGCGGCAAGGCTCGCCGACGCATCCTCAGAGCTGAATATCGACCCGTCCTAAGGCGCCGAGCGGATCGGTTGCGCTTCGCACAGCATCAGGGCGAACCAGTCCTGCGGATCGGTCCATTCGCGGATCGGGGTCCAGCCGCCCGCGCGCAGCAGCATGCGGCCGCCATTGGGCCCGTATTTGTGGCTGTTCTCGGTGTGGATCGTCTCACCCGCGCCCATCGCGAAGCCGCGGCCCTCAACGGTGAACGAAACGTCGCGCTGCGCCTCGAGATGCATCTCGATCCGCGCGGCGCCGGCATTCCAGATCGCGCGGTGGCGGAACGCATCCACGGGCATCGTGCCCGCCAGCTCGCGATTTATGCGCTCGAGCAGGTTGAGATTGAACGCGGCGGTGACGCCCCGCGCATCGTCATAAGCGGGGACCAGGATGTCGGGCGACTTGACCCGGTCCATCCCGATCAGCAGCCGCGCGCCCTCCCCCAGCCATTCGCGCATCGCCCGGAGCAGGTCGACCGCGTGGAAGGCGTTCATGTTGCCGATCGTCGAGCCGGGGAAGAAGCCGAGCTTGGGCAGCCCGGCGACTTGCGTCGGGAGCGGCACCGGGCGGAGGAAATCGGCCTCGACCGGGAAGACCGGAAGCCCGGGAAAGGCCTGCGACAGCCCTTGTGCCGAATGGCGGAGAAACTCGCCCGATATGTCGATCGGCACATAGGCGGCGGGATCGATCGCGCGGAGCAGGATCGGCGTCTTGGTCGACGAGCCCGAGCCGAACTCGACCACCGCGGCATCGGGCGCGGCGAGCGCGCCGAGCTCGGGGCCGATCTGCATCAGCAGCGCCGTCTCGGTGCGGGTGGGATAATATTCGGGGAGGTCGGTGATCGCCTCGAACAGCTCCGACCCGCGCCGGTCGTAGAACCAGCGCGCCGGAATCGCCCGCGGTCGCGCGGCGAGGCCGTTCAGCACGTCGGCGCGGAAACTGGGGTCGGCGAGACCCGATTGGCCGTCCTCGGCCTCCTGCTTGAGCATCTACAGATCCTTCGCCAGGCGTACGCCGGTGAACTGCCAGCGCTGGTGCGGATAGAAGAAGTTGCGGTAGCTCGACCGGACATGGCCGCGCGGGCTCGCGCAGCTCCCGCCGCGCAGCACGAACTGCCCGCTCATGAACTTGCCGTTATATTCGCCGACCGCGCCCTCGGCAGCGCGGAAGCCGGGATAGGGGCGATAGGCGCTGCCGGTCCATTCCCAGACATCGCCGAAAAAGGCCGGGCCGCCCGGCGAAGGACGCGGCTCGACCGCGCCGGCACGGTCGAGCTGGTTGCCGCCGAGCGAGTCGTGCGCACTCGCCACGGCCTCCCACTCGAACTCGGTGGGCAGGCGCGCGCCGGCCCAGCTCGCATAGGCATCGGCCTCGAAGAAGCTGACATGGGTGACCGGCGCGGCGGGATCGACCGGACGGCGGCCGTCGAGCCCGAAGCGCGTCCAGACGCCGTCGCTCCGCTCCCAATAGAGCGGCGCGGCGATGCCATTGGCCTGCACCCATGCCCAGCCGTCCGACAGCCAGTGGCGCGCATCGGCATAGCCGCCATCGGCGATGAACGCGGCCCATTCGCCGTTGGTGACGGTGCGATCGGCCAGCGCGTGCGGGTGGAGCAACTGGCGGTGGCGCGGGCCTTCGCAATCGAAGGCGAAGCCTTGCGAGGATTGCCCGCAGCCGATGTCGACGGGACCGTCATTGCCCTCGATCCAGCCGATCGGACCGGGCATCGCGACCGGAACCTTGCGGGCGGCGGGCCAAATCCCTGGTTCCAGGGGATTGACCGAGAAGTGATGGAGGATGTCGGTGAGCAGCAGTTCCTGGTGCTGCTGCTCGTGATGGCATCCCAGCTCGATCAGCGCCTGCGCCGGCAGAGGGAGATCGGGAAGCGCGGCGAGCAAAGCCTCGTCGACGGCCGCGCGATAGGCGAGGACCTCCGCCAGCGAGGGCCGCGACAGCATTCCCCGGCGGGGCCGCGCATGGCGCACGCCTTCGGCTTCGTAATAGCTGTTGAACAGGAACGGCCAGCTTTCGTCGAACAGCCGATAGCCGGGGACCGAATCGCGCAGCACGAAGGTCTCGAAGAACCAGGTCGTGTGCGCGAGGTGCCATTTGGCCGGCGAGGCGTCGTCCATCGACTGGATGGTCGCATCGGCGTCCGAGAGCGGCGCGACGAGTTCTGCGCTGAGCGCCCGTACCGCGGAGAAACGCGACGCGAGTGCGGAAGCCGGTACTGAATCGCGCTCCGTTCTCATAATGTTCCCCCTACGACGTGGTCGCCGTAGCGTCAAGCCGGATCGACCCGGATCAGCGCGAGGCGCCGGGTACCCACAGAACGTCTCCCGCCCCGTCGCGGTTCATCGCGCGGGCGGCGACGAAGAGCAGGTCGGACAGGCGGTTGAGATAGGTGATCGTCTCCGGGCGCAGCGTCACCTGCGCCGCGGCGCTGACTGCAGTGCGCTCGGCGCGGCGGACCACGGCGCGCGCGAGGTGGAGTGCCGCCGCGGCAGGCTCGCCGGCGGGGAGGATGAAGCTGGTCAGCGGATCGAGCGCACTATTGAGGTGGTCGATCCGTTCCTCGAGCCACGCGACCTGGGCAGGCACGATGCGCAGGGCGCCCTCGACCCCGACCGGCGTGGCGAGGTCCGCGCCGAGATCGAACAGGTCGTTCTGGATGCGCGCGAGCATCTCGCTGAAGCTGCCCGGGCCGAGCGCGGCGCGGGCGACGCCGATCGCGCTGTTGGCTTCGTCGACATCGCCGATCGCCGCCATGCGCGGATCGGCCTTGGACACGCGCGAGCCGTCCACCAACCCGGTCGTGCCGTCGTCGCCGGTGCGCGTGTAGATCTTGTTGAGCTTGACCATCGCATCGTCCTACGCCCGCCAAAGCGGATTCGCATGCGACAAATTTACACGCGGGTAAGCCTAAACCCACACGGCCCGTAAACGGGTGGGCGCGTAATCGTGCAGGCAGCGGAGTCCCCCTATGAACCCGACTGATCGAAATCCGAACGACGCGCTCATCGACCGGCTGGCACCGGCGGTCGAGCGGCGCGCCAACCCGCGCACCTCGACCGCGCTCACCGCCACGATCCGCGCGAGCGGCGAGGCGCGCCGGATCAAGGGCGAAGTGGCCGACGTCTCGGTCGAGGGCTGCAAGATCTTCACCTGGGGCCTGCACGAAGGCGACGAGGTGTGGGTGGCGATCGCGCACCTCGCGCCGATGCCGGCGACGGTCTGCTGGTCGCGCGAAGGCGTGGTCGGGCTGAAGTTCAAGGGCACGCTCCACCAGTCGCTGGTGACGCACCTCGGATTCCTGTGACTTTGGCGGCGCTGCGCCGGCGGCCCCGGCTCAGCCCTTGGCCGACAGGATCAGCAACAGCAACGCGATGATGACGATCGCCACGCCCTGGAGCAGGATGCGTTGCTGCATCAGCTTCTGCGAGCGAAGCGAGCGATCGCTGGGGCCCTCGCCCTCCAGATCCTGACTGGTGGTCTGCGCCATGTTCACCAGGCCCTTGATGAGCACGAACAGCACCGCGAGCATCGCGGCGACGAGGAGCAGGGCGAGGAAGAAGGTCATGGCGCCATCCTACGCCCTTGCCGGGGCGAAGCCAACCGGGAGCAAACCCTGACGCAGACGCTCGGCGAGCGCGCGGCCGTCCTCGCCCGCGAGACGCATCGCCTCGAGGCTCGGCGCGCCGTGGCGCTTGGCGAGGCGCGTGCCGTCGGGGCCGAGCAGCAGGTCGTGGTGGCGATATACGGGAGTCGGCAGGCCGAGCAGCGCCTGGAGGAGGCGATGGACGTGCGTGGCCTCGAACAGGTCCTTGCCGCGGACGACATGGGTGATGCCCTGCGCGGCATCGTCCACGGTGACCGCGAGGTGATAGGAAGCGGGGGCGTCTTTCCGGGCGAGGACGACATCGCCGTGCGCGAGCGGATCGGCGCGGAGCCACCCGGCAAAGGCATCGTGCCACCATAATTCCTCCCCGAGCTTGCTCGGGGAGGGGGACCGCTCGCGTAGCGAGTGGTGGAGGGGCGCCGGTGCAACCGGCGCTGACGCGCCGGCCCCTCCACCATTGCCTTCGGCAATGGTCCCCCTCCCCGAGACAAGCTCGGGGAGGAATTCCAGGGCCCTCCGTACATCCAGCCGCCAGCTATGGGGGCGAGTCAGGTCGGGCGCTTCAAGGCCCCGGCACGTGCCCGGATAGACCGCGCCCTCGGACCCATGCGGCGCCGACAGGCTCGCGGCGATATCGGCGCGGGTGCAGAAACAGGGGTAGAGCAGGCCCATCTCGCGCAGCCGGTCGAGCGCTGCCTGGTAGAGGTCGAGCCGCCGCGACTGGTACGTCACCTCCCCGTCCCAGCCGAGGCCCAGCCATTCCAAGTCGCGCAGGATCGCCTCGACATGCTCGGGCCGGCTGCGGGTGCCGTCGATATCCTCGATCCGCAGGCTGAAGCGCCCGCCCTGCGCGCGCGCGAAGTCGTGCGATTGGATCGCCGAATAAGCGTGGCCCAGATGAAGGCGGCCCGTGGGGCTCGGCGCGAATCGGGTGTGGACAACCATCAAACCGGCCCTTGACCGCGAGTCGTGGCATATGCTGTCATGTGGACGTCACCATTCCCGGCCAGGGAGTGCGGCAAGAGAAACGGGCGAGGGAACGTATGTACCATCCCGATCTGATCCGCCATCCGGACAGTTGCCCCGCGCTCGTCCTGAACGCCGATTACACGCCGCTCAGCTATTATCCACTCAGCGTGTGGCCCTGGCAGACCGCGATCAAGGCGCTGTTCCTCGACCGGGTCGACGTGGTTTCCTTCTACGAACGCGAGGTCCGAAGTCCCAGCGCGAGGCTGAAGCTTCCTTCGGTCATCGCGCTCAAGCAATATGTGAAACCGTCCCAATTCCCTGCCTTCACGCGCTTCAACCTGTTCCTCCGCGACAAGTTCTCCTGCCAATATTGCGGGACCCAGCGCGACCTCACCTTCGACCATGTCATCCCCCGCGCCCAGGGCGGGCGCACCACCTGGGAGAATGTCGCGACCGCCTGCGCGCCGTGCAACCTGCGCAAGGGCGGGCGTACGCCGAAACAGGCGAGCATGCCGCTCCATATCGAGCCGATCCGCCCGACCAGCTGGCAGCTCCAGGAGCACGGCCGGCGCTTCCCGCCCAACTATCTCCACCAGACCTGGCGCGACTGGCTCTATTGGGACATCGAGCTGGAGGCTTGATTCACCGTTCTCCCCTCCCTGCAAGGGAGGGGTCGGGGGTGGGTGCCGACGCGCCAGCGTCGGCCCTCCACCGCAGCCGGAAGAGCTCGCTTCGCTCGCACCCACCCCCAGCCCCTCCCTGCAGGGAGGGGAGAAGAAGTGTTGCCCCGCGCACTGTATTATAATAACAATACACCGTGGTGTGGTACTTTTCCCAATGGCCTGAGGCCGATAAGAGGCCCTGATGGCCCGCGAACCCGGCTCCGGCGACGTCCGCTTTCCGCTACGGCGACCGGCTGAAACCGGCGACGACTCGTCTTCGCAGCCCGTGCGCGCATGGCGGCCCAGGCCGACCACCGCGCCGCCGCCGCTCGCGACGGTCGATGTCCCGATCCCCGCGGCGCCCAAACCCCAATTCGTCCAGGACCCGTTCTGGCGCGGCACCCCGCCGCCGCCTCCCCCGCCCCCACCGCCCGAAGGCGGGCCGCCGGCCGGCGAAGGCGATGCGGCGAACCTTCCCGCCATCCGCAAGCGCTTCCGCTTCCGGTGGCGCTGGGTGAGCTGGGGTCTCGCCGGATTCATCCTCCTGTTCGTGCTCGCGGTCGCCTGGCTCGCGCTGACCGCGCCGCTCTCGAAATCGCTCCAGCCGCCGGCGCCGCCGTCGATCACCCTGCTCTCGGCCGAGGGCAAGCCGATCGCGCGCCGTGGCGCCGACATCGCCGCGCCGGTCGACGTGGCGAAGCTGCCCAAGCATGTCGGCGAGGCGTTCATCGCGATCGAGGACCGGCGCTTCTTCGGGCATATGGGCGTCGATCCGCGCGGCATCCTGCGCGCCTTCCTCCACAATGCAACCAGCAGCGGCAGCTCGCAGGGCGGCAGCACGATCACCCAGCAGCTCGCCAAGAATGCCTTCCTCACCTCCGACCGGACGGTCACCCGGAAGCTCCGCGAAGTGATGATCGCCTTCTGGCTCGAGGCGTGGCTGTCGAAGGACGAGATCCTCTCGCGCTACCTCTCGAACGTCTATTTCGGCGACAATGTCTATGGCCTGCGCGCCGCCGCGCAGCATTATTTCAGCGTCGAGCCCGAGAAATTGACGCTGAGCCAGGCGACTTTGCTCGCCGGTCTCGTCAAGGCGCCGAGCCGGCTCGCGCCGACGGGCAACCTCAAGGGCGCGCGCGAGCGGCAGAAGCTCGTGATCGGCGCGATGGTGGCGAGCGGCGCGCTGACCGAGGCCGAGGCGGCGCGAGTGCGGCCTGCGGTGCTCCGGGTCAGCAAGGAAAAGGAGCTGCCCAACGGCACCTATTTCGCCGACTGGGTGCTGCCCGAGGCGCGCGACCGCGCCGGCGGCGTCGCGACCGAGCAGACGGTGAAGACCACGCTGGAGATGAACATCCAGCAGGCCGCCGAACGCGCGGTGCGCGGGGCGGGGCTCCGCAAGACGCAGATCGCGCTGGTGGCGATGCGTCCCGACGGACGCGTCGTCGCGATGGTCGGCGGCAAGAACTATCGGGAAAGCCCGTTCAACCGCGCCACCCAGGCGCGGCGCCAGCCGGGATCGACCTTCAAGCTGTTCGTCTATCTGGCCGCGCTCCGCTCGGGGATGACGCCCGACACCATGGTCGACGATTCGCCGGTGACGATCGGCGACTGGTCGCCGACCAACAGCGACGGACGCTATGCCGGCAAGATCACGCTGCGCCAGGCCTTCGCCAAGTCGAGCAACGTCGTCGCGGCGCGGCTGACCAACGAGATCGGCGTCGGCCGGGTGATCCGCGCGGCGCGCGACCTCGGCATCTCGACTCCGATCGCCAACGAAGCCTCGATCGCCTTGGGCACGTCGAACGTGTCGTTGCTCGAGCTGACCGCAGCCTATGCCGCGGTGGCGAACGGGAGCTACCCGGTGCGCCCGCGCGGGCTCGACGATGCCGAGAGCGCCGACGACTGGCTCGCCGCGCGGCTGGGCTCGGCGACGCGCTTCCGCGGCAGCGAGCTCGACGATCTGCGCTCGATGCTGGGCACGGTGGTGAGCGCGGGGACCGGGCGCAGCGCGGCGCTGTCGATCCCCGCCTTCGGCAAGACCGGGACGACGCAGGATGCGCGCGACGCCTGGTTCATCGGCTATGCCGGCGATCTGGTCGCCGCGGTGTGGATCGGCAACGACGACAATTCGCCGATCCCGGGCCTGTCGGGCGGCGGCATCCCCGCGCGCGTCTGGCGCGACTTCATGGTCCGGGCGCTGGGCGTCTCGCTGCCGCCCGCCCCGGTGGTGGAAGACGAATTCGACAACGAGATGACGCTCGAGGACGTGTTCAACAGCGTCGGCGAGTTCGTCGAGGGATCGGGGATCGAGACCGACGTGGTCGGCCCGCGCGACCGGCCGACGCCGCAGGACGAGGAACTCCCACCCGAGGACGAGCAAGGACCGCCCCCGCGCAACTCCGACGGGCGACGCGACGAGGAATAGGGGGAATTGACCTGCGGCGCGGGGGCCGCGATGGCAGGGCCATGCGCTTCTTCTCGGACAATGCCGCCCCGGTCTGCAGCCAAGTGCTCGATGCGCTCGCCCGCGCGAACACGATCGACACCGCTTATGACGGCGATCGCTGGTCGCGGCAGCTCGACGGCGCCTTCTCGGACCTGTTCGGGACCGAGGTGCGCGCGCTCTGGGTGCCTTCGGGGACCGCGGCCAACGCGCTGGCGCTGGCGGCATTGTGCCCGCCGCACGGCAGCGTGGTCTGCCACCGCGACGCGCATATCCAGAACGACGAATGCGGCGCGCCCGAATTCTACACGCACGGCGCCAAGCTGCTGCTGGCGGAAGGGCCGGGCGCCAAGCTGACTCCCGCGAGCGCCGCGGCGGTCATCGACCGCGTCCAGGACGGCGTGCACTGGGTCCAGCCGCACGCCATCTCGATCACCAACGCGACCGAATATGGGCTGGTCTATTCGCCGGACGAAGTCGCGGCGATCTCCGCGGTCGCCAAGACCCGCGGGCTGGGTCTGCATATGGACGGCGCGCGCTTTGCAAATGCCGTGGCACATCTCGGCTGCGACCCCGGCGAAGTGACTTGGCGCGCGGGCGTCGACGTGCTGAGCTTCGGCTTCGTCAAGAACGGGGGCATGAGCGCCGAGGCGCTGATCTTCTTCCGGACCGAGCTCGCCGACGCGACGCTCTATCGGCGGAAACGCGCGGGGCTGCTGCTGTCCAAGGGGCGCTATCTGGCGGCGCAACTGCTCGCGATGCTCGAGGACGATCTGTGGCTCGCTCATGCGCGCGCGGCCAATGCGGGCGCGCGGCTGCTCGCGCAGGCGGCGGGCGACCGGCTGGTCCATCCGGTGGAGGCGAACGAGGTGTTCCTCAAGGTCTCGCCCGAGGAGGCGGCGAAGCTGCGCGGGCTGGGCTTCGATTTCTACGACTGGGCCCCGGGCGAGGTGCGGCTGGTGACCTCGTGGGACCAGAGCGAGGAAGCGATCCGCCCGTTGGCGGAAGCGATCGCGGCGTTGTGAGGCGCTTCACTTCCTATAAGGCGCCCATCATCGAGCCCCCCGTCGAACCGGTTCCGCCGCGCTCGGCGCGGCTCGACGTGATCCTGGCCTTCCTCGTCGTCACGCTGATCTGGGGATCGACCTGGATCGTGATCCGCGACCAGCTCTCGGTGGTGCCGCCGAGCTGGTCGGTGACCTATCGCTTCACCCTGGCGGGGCTGCTGATCCTCGGCTGGGCGGCGCTGCGGCGCGATTCGCTTCGGCTCGATGCGCGCGGCTGGGCCTTTGCGGTGGCGCTCGGCTTCGCGCAGTTCACGCTCAACTTCAACTTCGTCTACCGCGCCGAGCAGCATATCACCTCGGGCGTGGTGGCGATCGTCTTCGCGCTGCTGCTGGTGCCCAATGCGATCCTCGCGCGCATCTTCCTCGGCCAGAGGATGGGGCGGCAGCTGCTGATCGGATCGGCGGTGGCGATGGCGGGCGTGGCGTTGCTCTTCGTCCACGAGGCGCGACTGAGCGATGCAGGCCCCGAGCAGGCGCTGATCGGCATCGGCATCGCCTTGCTCGGCGTGCTCTCGGCCTCGGTCGCCAATGTGATGCAGGCGACGAAGACGGCCAAGGCCTATCCGATGGCGACGATGCTCGGCTGGGCGATGCTGGCCGGCGCGGGGATCGACGCGGCCTTCGCCTGGGCGACGGTCGGCCCGCCGGTGATCGAGCCGCGGTGGAGCTATGTCGCGGGCACGCTCTATCTCGGCGTGTTCGGATCGGCGCTGGCCTTCACCATCTATTTCCAGCTGATCCGCGCGATCGGCCCGGCCAAGGCGGCCTATTCCAGCGTACTGATCCCGGTGATCGCGATGCTGCTCTCGACCCTGTTCGAAGGCTATCGCTGGTCGGTGCTCGCGGCGGCGGGCGCGGTGCTGGTGGTCGCGGGGCTGGTGCTCGCGCTCAAGGCGCGCAGGCCCAACCGATAGTCGGAGTATAGCAGCCGCCAGCCGAGCACGCGCTTCGCCTTGCCGTTCGCGACGCGGCGGTTCTCCGAATAGAAGGCGCGGGCCTGCGGGCTGAGGTGCGCCTCGGCGAGGGGGACCAGCGGCGGCGGCGCGATGCCGAGCAGCCGGCAGGCATAAGCGACGACGTCGCTCTGCGGCGCGGGAAGGTCGTCGGCGAGGTTGTACGCCCCCGGCGGCGCGGCGAAGGCGGCGACCACGCCAGCGACGATGTCGTCGAGATGGATGCGGCTGAACACCTGGCCCGGCACCTGGATCCGCGCCGCCTCCCCGCGCGCGGCACGGTCGAGCGGCGAGCGGCCGGGGCCGTAGATGCCGGGCAGGCGGAACACACGCGCGCCGAGCGCCAGCCACGCGGCATCCGACTCGGCACGCGCGGTGCGGCGACCAGTGCCGGTGGGCGCGGTCTCGTCGACCCAGGCGCCTCCGGTGTCGCCATAGACGCCGGTCGAGGAGAGATAGCCGAGCCACGCACCGGTCGCAGCGAGCTGCGGGCGGAAAGCCGTCAGGATCGGATCGGCCGCGTCCGGCGCGACGGTCGAGACGATGTGCGTGGCGTGGGCGATCTCGAAGGCGATGCGGTCGGTATCGGCGAAGGCGATGCTGTCGTCGCGCCCCTCACGCGTGACGGCGGCGATCCGCCAGCCGCCGGGCGCCAGGGCCTTCGCCAGCGCGCTGCCGGTATAGCCCAGGCCGAAGATCAGCAGGCGCATGGGCGCTCCTCAGCGCGCCCCATAGCCGCCGAACTGGACGCCGAAGAAGTCACCCTTGTTCCAGCTCGGTCGCGCATCGGCGTCGGCGACCGCGCGCGCTGCGGCATAGTTGACGCGGGTGAACTTCGCCGCCGCCGCCCAGTCGATCGGCAGCGACATGTCGTCCGAGGGCTTGTGGTAATGGTTGGCGAGGAAATCTTCCTGCGCCGCCGCGCCGGGGCCGCCCGGGCCGCTGTCGATCGAGACCGCGGGGATGCCCGCCTGGACGAAGCTGTAATGGTCCGAGCGGACGAAGAACATCTCCTCGGGCGCGGGATCGGGGACGACCTTGAGGCCCTCGGTCGCCGCCGCCGCGGCATAGACTGCGCCGAGGCTCGAGCGCTCGCCGCCGAGCACCACCAGGTCCTGCATCGCGAAGGTGAGGATCGGCATGTCGAGATTGATGTCCGCGACGAGGCCGGCCTTGGGCACGCCCGGATGCGCGGCGAAATAGCCCGAGCCGACCAGCCCCTTCTCCTCGGCGGTGAGCGCGACGAACAGGATCGAGCGGCGCGGCGCCTTGCCCGACGCCCGGAAGGCGCGCGCGACCTCGAGCATCGTCGCGACCCCGACTGCATTGTCCATCGCGCCGTTATAGATGCTGTCGCCCTTCTCGGGCTCGCCCACGCCGACATGGTCCAGATGCGCCGAGAGCACGACATATTGGTCGCGGAGCGCCGGATCCGAGCCCGGGATCAGCCCGACGACATTGCTGCTGTGCGCGGCGCGGACATTCGTCTTCGCGGCGACCTTCAATGTGCCGACCAATGGGCCCGTGGGCATGCGCGTGCCGCGGCGCTCGGCGGCGAGCACGTCGCGCCAGCGGATCCGCGAGCCGGCGAACAGTTTCTCGGCGCCCGCCTGCCCGACAGTGCCGACCACCGGCGCGTCCGGCGCGATCATGTGCGCCTTGCCGTCGGGCGCGATCCAGGTCGTGCGCTCGTAATCGTAATAAGGCGCCATCGCCTCGATCGGGAATTCGGCGCGGCGTTCGAGCGATTCGAGGATGATCACCGCCCTGGCGCCGCGCGCCTCGGCGAGCCGCGCCTTCTGGTCGTCGTCGCCCAGATGCGCGGCGACTTCGTCGGGCAGCCCGGCCGGGACGCCGGCATAGATCGCGACGATCTTTCCGCGCACGTCGAGCCCGCGATAATCGTCGCGCTTGCCCTCGGGATAGACGATCCCATAGCCTGCGAAGACCACCGGCCCCTCGGCGACGAAATCGGGCGCGGCGGGCACGCCCTGGTTGAGGAAGTCGATGCCGAACTGGAGCGGGATCGCCGCGCCGCCGCGCGTGAGCGTCCATTTCGCCTTCTCGGCCGGCCGGTAGGTCGCGAGCCCGACGGGCTGGAACCAGCTGCCGCCGGCGCCGGGCTTCAGCCCCGCGGCGAGCATCTGCGCGGCGACATATTCGGCGGCGATGTCGTAGTCGCGCGTTCCCGCCTCGCGACCGCGGAGCGCATCGGAAGCGAGGAAGCGCACGTCCGCCTCGAGCACCGCCTGTTCGGGAGGAAGTTGCTGTGCGTGGACGGGAACGGCGCTGAGAAACACGAGGAGCGCGGCTGCGCCGCGCACCCACCCCCGGCCCCTCCCTTGCAGGAAGGGGAGCAAGAAGAGGCGGGTAAACTTGCTCACTTCGCGCCCGGGCCGCCGTACAGCATTCCGAAGAAATCGCCCTTGTTCCACAAGGGACGCTGGTCGCCATCCGCCAGCGCGCGGGCAATGGCATAATTGAGCTTCACGAAGCGCACGCCCTGGGTGAAATCGACCAAGGCCACTTCGTCCGACGGCTGGTGATAATGCTTCTCGCCGAATTCCTCGACTGCCGCCTTGCCCGGACCGGCGGGGCCGGGTTCGAGCGACACGGCGGGAATGCCGGCGCGGACGAAGCTGTAATGGTCCGAACGCACGAAGCTCGCTTGCTCGGGCGCGGGATCGGGGGTGAGCGCCAGCCCTTCGGCCTTCGCCACCGCCGCCACCGTCGGGCCGATGCTGGTGCGATCGGCGCCGTACGCCACCAGATCCTCGAACTTGTAGGTGAGCACCGGCATGTCGAGATTGACGTCCGCGACGATGCTGCCCGTGGGCACAGTCGGGTTGGCGGCAAAATAGTCCGAGCCGACCAGCCCCTTCTCCTCCGCGGTGACCGCGACGAACAGGATCGAGCGGCGCGGGCGCTTGCCCGATGCGGTGAAGGCCTTCGCCACTTCGAGCATCGACGCAGTGCCAACGGCGTTGTCCATCGCGCCATTGTAGATCGTGTCGCCCCTCGCATCGGGCTTGCCGACACCGACATGATCGAGATGCGCCGAGATCACGACATATTGGCCCTTGAGCGCTGGATCCGAACCTTCGAGCAGGCCGACCACGTTGTTGGCGGAAAGCGTCTTGATCTCGGTGTTGGCCGTCCCTTGGGCGGTCACGCCCAGCGCGCCGGTGGGGAGCTTCTTGCCCGCCTTGTCGGCGGCGAGGACATCGGCCCATTTGATCTTCGAGCCGGCGAACAGTTTCTCGGCGCCGACCATCCCGACATAGGCAAAGGCAGGCGCGCTCGGCCCGTCGCTGTGCGCGCGGCCGTCGGAATCGGCCCAGGTCATGCCGGGGCTGTTCCAATACCCCACGCTCGCCTCGAACGGGAAGATCGCGTGGCGGGTATTGCCTTCGATCAGGATCACGCCGATCGCGCCATGCGCCGCGGCATTCTTCGCCTGCTCCTCGGGCTGGCTCAGATGCGCGCGGACCTCACTCGGCAGCGATTGGGGGGCATCGCGCAGGATCGCGACGATCTTCCCCTTCGCGTCGAGGCCCTTGTAATCGTCATAGCCGGTGGCGCGATCGGTCACGCCATAGCCGGCGAACACGACGTCCCCGGTCAGCGCGACCTTGGCCTCGCGCGCGTTCGAGCGGGCGACATAGTCCTTGCCCCATTCGAGCGGCGTCGCCGTCGTGCCGCGCGTGAGCGTCAGCGTCCCGTGATCTGCGCCCTTGAACGAGACGAGCGGCACCGGCTGGAGCCACGCGCCGTTCGGCCCGCCGGGCGTGAGCCCCGCCGCGAGCATCTGCGCCGCGACATATTGCTCGGCGATCGCCAGCTCGGGCGAACCCGTGTCGCGCCCGCGCATTGCATCCGAGGCGAGAAAGGCGACATGCGCCTTGAGCGCCGCCTCGGCGGGCGCGAGATCCTGGGCAATGACCGGCGTGGCGAAGAGCAGCGGGAGAAGGATCAGGGACTTGCGCATCGACTTGCCTTCATTCCCCTCCCTGCAAGGGAGGGGCCAGGGGTGGGTTGCGGTGAGCGGGCTCGATGCCCGGTCATCGCATTGAGGAGGCGGAGAAGCGCGGCTCACGCCGCGCACCCCCCGGCCCCTCCCTTGCGGGAGGGGAGTAAAGTTACTTCTGCATCGGTCCGCCAAAGGCCGTGCCGAAAAAGTCGCCCTTCTTCCACATCGGTTTCTGGTCGGCATCGGCGATCTCGCGGGCGATGCGATAATTGACGTCGACGAAGCGCACGCCCGATTCCCAATCGATCGCCGGCTGCTGGACGAGATCGTCGGAAGGCTGGTGATAATGGGTGCTCAGGAACGCATCGGTCGCCGCCTTGCCCGGGCCCTTCTCGCCCGGCCACAGGAACACCGAGGGAATGCCCTGCTGGACGAAGCGATAATGGTCCGAGCGGACGAAGAACGCCTCGTCCGGACGCGGATCGCCGCCCACGCCCACGCCGATCTGCGCGGCGGCGCGCGCCACCGTCTCGCCCAGGGTCGAATGCGCGGCGCCGAACGGCGTCACGTCCTCGAACTTGTAGTTGATGATCGGCATGTCGAGATTGACGTCGGCGACGATGTCCGCCTTGGGCACCGTCGGGTTGTGCGCGAAATAGTCGGAACCGACCAGCCCCTTCTCCTCGGCGGTCACCGCGAGGAACAGCACCGAACGCCGCGGCGGCTTGCCCGAGGCCTTGAAGCGGCGCGCCTCCTCGATCAGCGAGGCAATCCCCACGGCGTTATCCATCGCGCCGTTGTAGATCGTGTCGCCCTTCGCATTGGGCTTGCCGACGCCGACATGATCGAGGTGCGCCGAGAGCACCACCACTTCCTTGCCGAGCGCCGGATCGCTGCCCGGCAGGATGCCGGCGACATTGTAGCTGGTGATCGGCGTGGTCGCGGTCTTGAGCGTGACGCTGAGCCTGGCGGGAAGCGGCATCGCCTTGAAGGTGGCGCCTTCCTTCTTCGCGGCCTCGGCGATCGTCGCCCAGGGGGTCTTCGCGCCTTCGAACAGCTTGGCGGCGCCGGCCTGGCTGAGCATGCCGAGCCCGGGCGCGGACGGCGTCGGGATATGGCCGGTGCCGTCGGCATTGGCCCAGGTGACGCGGGCGCGATCGTAATTGGCGGCGATCATCTTGAACGGAAAGTTGCCGCGGCCGGCGAGCGGCGATTCGAGCGTGACATAGCCCACCGCGCCCTTCTTCATCGCGATCTCGGCCTTGGTCGAGGCGCTGGAGAAATGCGCGCGCTCCTCGGCCGGGAAGCTGGAGGGAGCGCCGCCGAAGAAGGCGACGATCTTGCCCTTGACGTCGACGCCCTTGTAGTCGTCGCGACCCAGCCCGACGATGCCCTGGCCGACGAACACCACCGGCGCGGTGACGCTGTATTCGAGCTTGTGGGGGTTGGCCGACGGCACATAGTCCTCGCCGAAGACCAGGCTCACCGGCTGGCCGCCCTTCGCCGCGATCGCCATGCTGCCCTTGTCCGCGGGCTTGTAGCTGAGCAGCGGCACCTTCTGGAGGTACGAGCCGTCGTCGCCCGCCGGGCGCAGGCCCTGCTCGTAGAATTGCGACGCGACGTACTGGGCGGCGATGTCGTACTCGGCGCTGCCCGCCTCGCGCCCGCGCATCTGGTCCGATGCGAGGAACATGATGTGGCTCTTGAGCGCGGCCTGGTCGGCGGGGAGCTCGGCATTGATCAGCGCGTTGTTCTGCGCGGCGGTCGCGGGCGCCGGAGCCGGAGCGGGGGCCGGCGCGTTCTGGGCAACTGCCGAAGTCGCGGCGAGCACGATCAGGCCGATCGGCATGGTCAGTCGAAGCATAGGGAAAGGAACCTCGGTGTCTCTGGAATGCCATATCGGTAGCATTGCACCGCCCATAGGCAAGCGGCAGTTTGTTGTGGCGGCGCGATGGGTTGATCCTATATCGCGGCGATGATGGCAGACGCTCAGACCGCAACCCAGGCGCCCAAGGTGACGCGCCGCGAGGATTATCGCGAACCCGACTGGCGGGTGCCCGAGATCGCGCTCGACTTCGATCTCGATCCCGCCACGACGCGGGTTCGCGCCACGCTCTCGGTCGAGCGGGCCGGCACGCACGATCGGCCGCTCCGGCTCGACGGCGACGGGCTGACCGCGCTGAGCGTCAAGGTCGACGGCGTGCCGGTCACCGACTGGACGATGGACGGGCCCGACCTGATCGTGCCGCTGACCGGCTCGGCGCACCAGGTCGAGACCGAAGTCGAGATCGCGCCCGAGCGCAACACCCAGCTCCAGGGGCTCTATGCATCGTCGGGGATGCTCTGCACCCAATGCGAGGCCGAGGGCTTCCGCCGCATCACCTTCTTCCCCGACCGGCCCGACGTGCTGAGCAAGTACAAGGTCCGGATGACCGCCGACAAGGCGCGCTTCCCGGTGCTGCTCGCGAACGGCGATCCGATCGCCCAGGGCGAGAGCGAGGGCGGGCGCCACTGGGCCGAGTGGCACGATCCCTTCCCCAAGCCGAGCTACCTGTTCGCGTTGGTCGCGGGCGACCTCGTCGCCAATCGCGGCACCTTCACGACGATGTCGGGGCGCGAGGTGCAGCTCGGCATCTGGGTCCGCGCGCCCGACCTGGCCAAGACCGACCATGCGCTCCATGCCCTCAAGCTCAGCATGGCGTGGGACGAGAAGGTCTATGGCCGCGAATATGATCTCGACGTGTTCAACATCGTCGCGGTCGACGATTTCAACTTCGGCGCGATGGAGAACAAAGGGCTGAACGTCTTCAACAGCCGCTACATCCTCGCCGACCCCGACACCGCGACCGACTATGACTATGACGCGATCGCCGCGGTGGTCGCGCACGAATATTTCCACAATTGGTCGGGCAACCGCGTCACGTGCCGCGACTGGTTCCAGCTCTCGCTGAAGGAAGGCTTCACCGTCTTCCGCGACCAGAGCTTCTCGGCCGACCAGGGCAGCGCCGCGGTCAAGCGGATCGAGGACGTGCGCGGGCTGCGCGCCAGCCAGTTCCCCGAGGACGCCGGCCCGCTCGCGCATCCGGTGCGCCCCGACGAATATATCGAGATCTCCAACTTCTACACCGCGACGATCTACAACAAGGGCGCCGAGGTCATCCGGATGATGGCCACGATCCTGGGCGCCCAGAAGTTCCGCGCGGCGACCGACCTCTATTTCGACCGCTTCGACGGCACCGCGGCGACCTGCGAGGATTTCGTCCAGTGCATGGAGCAGGGCGGCAATGTCGACCTCACCCAGTTCCGCCGCTGGTACAGCCAGGCGGGCACGCCGCGCGTCTCGGCGACGCTCGCGCAGGAGGGCGGCCGCGCGCGGCTAAGGCTGCGCCAGCTCGTCCCGCCGACGCCGGGCCAGCCGGACAAGGATCCGATGGTCATCCCGCTCAAGCTCCGGCTGTTCGGCGCGGTCAGCGGCCGGCCGCTCGGCGACGAGCAGCTCGTTCTCCTCAAGGACGAGAGCCACGAGATGGTGTTCGAGAACCTGCCCGAGCAGCCGGCGCTGTCGATCAACCGCGGCTTCTCGGCGCCGATCGTCGTCGAGACCAACCGCACCGCCAAGGACCTCGCCTTCCTCTCGGCGCACGACGACGATCCCTTCGCGCGCTACGAGGCGATGCAGCAATTGATGCTCGACACGCTGGTGGCGTCGGTCGCCAATGGCGGCGCCGATCACGCGCCGGTGATCGAGGCGGTCCGCAACACGCTCGCCGACGCGCGGCTCGACCGCGCCTTCATCGCCGAGGCGGTGCTGCTGCCGTCGGACAGCTTCATCGGCGACCAGATGGCGGTGGTCGAGCCCGAGGCGATCTTCCATGCGCGCGAGGCGCTGCGCCAGGATCTCGGCAAGGCGCTCGCCGCCGAATGGCGCGCGGCTTATGAGGGCAGCCTCGCCAACCGCTTCGAATATTCGCCCGCGGCCAAGGGCGCGCGGCGGCTCAAGACGGTGTCGCTCGGCTATATCGCGGCGAGCGGCGCGGCGGATGCCGACGGCCTGGCCTTCGAGCAATTCTCCGGCGCGGACAACATGACCGACCGGCAGGGCGCGCTGACCACCCTGGTCAACGGCGCGTCGCCGCTGCGCGAGGAGGCATTGGAGGCCTTCTACCGGCGCTACCAGGGCAATGGCCTGGTGCTCGACAAATGGTTCCAGACCCAGGCGCTGTCGACGCGCGGGGATACCGCGGAAGTGGTCGAGCGGCTGGTCGCGCATCCGGACTTCACGCTCTCGAACCCCAATCGCGCGCGTTCGCTGGTCGGCGCGTTCAGCGTCAACCAGCGCGCCTTCCACGACGCGTCGGGGCGCGGCTACCGCTTCGTCGCGGACCAGCTGATCGCGCTCGACAAGCTCAACCCGCAGACCGCGGCCAAGCTCGTGCCCCCGCTCGGCCGCTGGAAGCGCTTCGACGCGGCACGCGCGGCGAAGATGCGCGCCGAGCTGGAGCGGATCGTCGCGACGCCCGGGCTGAGCAAGGACATGTTCGAGCAGGCGAGCAAGTCGCTGGATTGAGCATTCTAAAGCCCCTCCCCTGAAGGGGAGGGGCTTTTGTCAGGTCACACCATCACATTCCGCCCGCGCTGGACCACCGCGGTGTGCCCCACACGCGCCGCCAGGTTCCGCGTCTGGATCGTGTCCACGAACACCCAGTCGTTCGACGCGCGCTCCGGGGTGAGCGTCAGCGCCATGTAGCCGCGGCGGCTGGTGTCGCACCATTTGAGCTCGGGATTGGCGGCGATCAGGCCAGCGGCGATCACATTGGGGTCGGTCGCCGTCGCGCTTTCATAACCAGGCGAAGTGACGCTGTGGCCCGCGAACTCGACGCCCGCGGGCTTGCCGTCCTGGCCGAGATCGAACGCCCAGGCATTGTGGCTGTCGCCACAGAGCACGAGCAGGTTGGCGCCCATGCCCTGCGCCGAGGCGAGGAAGCGCGCGCGGGCCGCCGGGAAGCCGCCCCAATTGTCTAGGTCCGAGGGCAGGCCCGCCTTGCTCGCCGTCACGCCGTTGCGCACCCAGGCCTTGGTCCGCTCGGACGCATCGGGCTTGAGCCAGTCGAGCGCCTGTTCGGGCAGGCGCTGGTTGCCGAGGATCGTGCCGAAGCCGACGACCTGCCATTTCTGGCCGCCGCGTACCGAGCGCGCCATCGCATGCGCCAGCCACGCCTCCTGCTCGGTGCCGAGCATCGTCCGCGCCGGATCCTGGAGCGGGCCGTCGCGGAAGGCGGCGAGCGCGGCGGAGGGGTTCGCCGCCTTGAACAGGTCGTCGATCTCGGGCTCGTCGCTGCGCGCGATCAGCCGGCTCTCGGTGCGGAACAGCGTCGCGAGGCCGCCGATATCGTAGCTGCCCCAGGGCGTCTCCGAGACCGGCATCCATTCCTTGAACACTTGCGCGGCGGCCGCCTTGCGGTCGCTCCACATCCCTTCGAACTCGGGCTGGTTGTTCTGCGCGCTCATCTCGCGGGCGTTGTTCGCCGATTCGTGATCGTCCATCTGGACGAGCATCGGCTTGGCAGCGTGGAGCGCCTGGAGATCGGGATCGCTGCGATAGCTGGCATAGCGCAGGCGATAGTCGGCGAGATGGATCGTCTCGGTCACCGGCTCGGGCCAGCGCCCGGCGACCGCGCCGCCCTCGGGCGCATAGCCGCCCTTTTGATATTCGTAGATATAGTCGCCGAGATGGATCCACAGGTCCACGTCGTCGCGCGCCGCGGCATGGCCATAGGCGTTGAACCAGCCGAAGGGCAGGTTCGAGCAGGAGAAGACCGCGATTCCGAAGCGGCGGACATTGCCTTCGGGCAAGGTCTGGGTGCGGCCGACCGGCGAGAAGCTGCCGTCGGGCGCGACGAAGCGGTAGAAGTAGCGCGTGCCCGGCTGGAGGCCCTGGACGGTGATCTTGGCGGTGTGATCGCGCCACGGCCCGGTGATCGTCTGGCCGCCGCTCACGATCCTCGCGAAATCGGCGGTGGCCGAGATTTCGGCGCGCAGCTTCGCCGCGCCGCCGCCCGGGGGCACGTAGCGGGTCCAGAGCAGCATCGTGTCCGGCCCCGGCTCGCCGCTGGCGACCGAATGGGTGAAACCGCTCGCCGGCTGGCCGAACGCGAAGCCGGGAATGGAGAAAGCGGCGAGCCCGAAGGTGCCGGTGAGCAGCAGGCGACGACGATCGATGTTCATGGCGTGGATACCCCTCTTCGTCGCAGGGCTTGCCCGGCAATCTTGGCGGGTTCGTGACAGTGCGGCATGCCTTCGCTAAGCAACAGCCAGGTCGGTCGCAAAACAGGCAGAAAATCGCATGGTCTCGTCCCGGGAGCTGGGCTCCGAGCGTGGTACCCTGAACTGATGGCGAGCAAGAGCGCCGTGGCGGCGCGCGCGCCGCGCCTGCCCTCGCTTGCCGCTGCCCTGGCCGTGCTGCCGAACTGGTCGATCCTGCTGCTCGCCGCGATCACGGTACGCGCGATCGCCTTCGGCAATCCGGTAGTCCATGTCGACGAGGAATTCTATTTCGTCACCGCCCAGCGCATGCTCGAGGGCGCGATCCCCTATGTCGACATATGGGACCGCAAGCCGATCGGGCTGTTCCTGATCTATCTGCCCGCCGCGGCGTTCGGCGTGCCGCTGGGGATCTGGGTCTATCAGCTGATGGCGCTGGCCAGCGTAACGCTGACCGCGATGCTGATCGAGCGGCTGGCCGGGCATGCCGGCTGGGGCAAGGGCGGGCTGGTCGCGGGGCTGCTCTATATCTTCATGCTCGGCTTCGGCGACGGCCAGAGCGGGCAGGCGCCGGTCTTCTATAACCTGCTGACCGCGTTCGCGATGCTGCTCGCCCTGCCCTGCACCGCCTCGGCCGATTCGGAGCGGCTGCGCAAGGGCAAGGCCGTGGCGGCGATGGCGCTGATCGGCGTCGCGCTGCAGATCAAATATTCGGTGCTGTTCGAAGGCATGTTCCTCGGCATGTGGCTGCTGTGGCGCGAGCACCGGCTCGGCCATTCGCCCGCCAGCACCGCGCGCTTCGGCGCGGCCTTGGTGGCGGTGGCGATGGTGCCGACCGTGCTGGCCTGGGCCGTCTATGCCGCGATGGGGCATGGCGATGCCTGGTTCTACGCCAATCTCGGCTCGATCCTCGGCCGCAAGAGCGATCCGGCGCTGGTGCTGCTCGGCGCCTTCCTCAAGGTCGCGCTGATCCTCGGTCCGCTGCTGATCGTGAGCGGGCTTTCGCGCCGCGTGGCGGTGGAGGACGAGAGCCAGCGTCCGGTGCGTGCGCTCTTCTTCGGCTGGCTGATCGCGTCGGTGTTCGGGCTGATCGTGTTCGGATCCTGGTTCAACCATTATGCGCTGCCGGTGATGCTGCCGGCCTGCCTGTGCTGCGCCGGCTTCCTCGGCAGCCACGCGATCGGGCGAAAGATCGTGGCGCCCGCATTGCTGCTCGTCGCGGGGGTGGGCGGCGAATATACCGTGTGGAGCGCCAAATGGCATCGCGGCGACGCGCAGCAGGTTGCGGCGCTGGTCGAGGCGATCGGCCACGGCCCGGGCTGCCTCTACGTCTATGGCGTCTCGACCAATAGCAGCCTCTATTCGCAGAGCGGTCGCTGCGCGCTGACTCCGTGGGTCTTCCCCAGCCATTTGTCGCGCGAGCGCGAGAATGGCGCGGTGGGCGTCGACCAGCTCGCCGAGATCGGGCGGATCTTCGCGAAGCGGCCCGAGATCGTGGTGATGCGGCCGGCGGCTTCGGGCGAACGCGCCGAATCGCGCGCGCTGGTCACCGCGAAGCTGCGCGAGGGCGGCTATGCGCTGCGCGGGCGCTACCCGCTCGGCGACCTGCTGCTCGACGTCTATGCCGCGCCGGCGAGCCCCGCGGCGGCACCACGCCTGGCGGCGAGCAAGCCCTCGTAATAGGCCATCAGCTCGACCGTGTGGTCGCGGTCGCTGCGCACCTTGCCGGCGGCGACGCGCGCGGCGGCGCGCAGGATCGCCGGCTCGCGCGCGAACATGCGGCGGATCGCATCGGCGGCCGACAGCGCATCGCGCGCGGCATAGGTCTCGGCGAACAGCGGGTCGGCGAGCTCGGCGAACCCGCCCTCGTCCGGCCCGATCAGCGGCAGGCCCGAGGCCAGGGCCTCCGACGCGACCAGCCCGAACGGCTCGGCGTCCGAGCCATGCACCAGCGCGTCGCAGCTCGCCATGATCCGCGACAGGCGGACACGGTCGTAGACCGGGCGGAAGATGCGGATGTGCGGGCTTCCGGCGATGCGCTCCTCGAGCTTGCGGCGCTCGGGGCCGTCGCCAATCAGGATCAGGCCAACCGGGATCTCGGTCGCCGCCGCCTCGACCGCGTCGATCACCAGCGGCCAGCGCTTCTCCTTGTGGTGGCGCCCCAGCCCGAGCAGCAGATGCCCCTCGGGCGGCAGGCCGCATTGCTCGAGCAGCGCGACGCGGAGCTTCTCGTCGCGCAGATCGGGCGAGAACCAGCTGCGCTCGATCCCCAGCGGCATCGACGCGTCGACCTGCATGCCGCGCCGGCGGAAGCGCTTGGCGAGCGCCGGACCGTTGGTGACGAACGCGTCGTAATGGCCGAGGAAGCGGTTCATGTAGCGCGTGTACCAGGCGAAGGCGTTCTCGACCTGGATCGGCGAGGCGACATTGTCGAGCCAGCGCTGCGGATAGGCACCGATCTGGTCGCCATGCGCGAAGAAGACCTTGAGCGCATCGCCCTTCCAGTTGGCGACGGTCCAGGCCGGAAGCCAGGGCGAGCTGCATTCGACGATGTCGGGCTGGAGCTCGTCGAGCACCGCCCAGACGGGCTCGTCCTTGACGAAGATGCAGTAATTGCGGTCGAGCACCAAGGCCGGCGACTTGACCCAGCGGATGCGGCCGCCGCCCGGACGGTCCTCGACGCCATCCTCCAGCGCGGGGGCGACCACGGTCAGCTCATGGCCCATATCGGCCATGATCCCGATCTTGCGATCGATATAGGTGCGCACCCCGCCGCCGGTGGGCGAGTAGAATTCGTTGACGTCGACGATGCGCATCGCGGTTCGTCTCCTCAGTCGAGCGGGCCGAAGCCGCCCAGCCCCTTCAGATATTGGGCGCGCACGGTGATCTGGCCGCCGGCGGCGGGAATGTTGACCAGCGCCTGGCGGACCTTGGGCCGGCTGCGGCCGAGCCGCTGATTGCTCGGAAAGCCCGCTCCGTCCTGCCAGAAGTTGAACTTGTTCTTGCCGTCGCGGTCATGCGTGAAGAGCAGAGCCCATTGGCCGGCGCTCGGCGCGCGGATGCACAGGACGATCGGGCCCGAAGCGGGAACCGATGCCCAGATGCGGCGCATCTGCTTGCCCTCGGCCTTGATCGTGCGATCGTCCTTGAGGAAATCGGCCTCGTTGCCGGGATAGAGCTCGAGCTTGAGCCGGCCGCCGCGATCCTTGAGGCCGGTCACGTTGACGTAGAGCCTCGGCCCCGCACCATGCGCGCACGAGCCGTCGAGCGGGTCCTGCGCGCGCGCCGCGCCGGGCAGCGCCAGCGCGGCAAGGGCGAGGGAAAGAACCACCGGGCGGATCATTGCTTGTTCCTCGTGAGCAGCGCGTGGGCGCTGAAGCCGCCGATCAGCGCCACGTGCGCGAGCAGCGTCAGCGCCGCGATCAGCGCCATCAGCTCCGACAGCGCCTGGCCTTGCCCGATCACCACGCCGGCGATCGTCGCGAAGGCGACTTCCTTGTTGGGGACGAGCGGCAGGCGCCAGACGAGCAGCCGGCCTGCCGCCATCAGCAGCCAGAAGCCGATCGAGACCTCGGGCAGCGCGAAATGCCAGGCGATGGCGATGAGGAACGACCCGGTGAGGATACGCGTGCAATGCACGCCGAAGATCCACCACAAGGTGCCGCGCGGCAGCGAGAAGACCCGCCGCGAGAAGATCATGAAGGGCAGCGAGGTGGCGACGATGATCGCGATCGAACCCCATACCCAATTCTGCTGGACATGGGTGAGCAGGCCCATGCCGAACGGCGCGGCGAGCAGGATCATCGCCAGCGTGACCGCATTGCCCGCGATCGCCGACAGGATCGTCACGTCCTTCACCGCGCCGAAGGGTGCCGCGACCATCTGCGTGCGCTGGCGTGCCCAGGCGTAGAAATAGGCTTCGCCCGAATAGCCGACCAGCACTTCGTTCGAGATGCGCTTCTTGTGAAGCGCGGCCATGCCCGCGATCGGGATGTTCCACAGCCGCTTGAAGATCACATAGTCGAAGGTCGGCGGACCGAGATAATAAAGCAGGAAGGCGATGTAGAAGACCGGATGCGTCGGCAGCCGGCGCGAGAGCCCGGCGAGCCCGGAATCGAACAGCTCGTGCGCCAGCGCGCCGATCATCAGCAGCGTGAGCGCGCCGCCGAGCAGCATCGGCCAGCGCCGCCTGATTTTTTCCACGGGCTCGAGCCCGGCAAGGTCCTGCACGCTCGCCATGGGAGCTCCGACAGCGCTGGTGTTCACCGAAGCCTCCACTGCTGGTTCGTTCACTGGGTCAGTTTCCGCTGCAGACACGTAAAACAAATTTCGTTCTGTTTCCGCGTCTTGCATCGCCCCCCGGTTACGCGCGCCCGTGCGGAGATGGCGGATTGGCAGCAGAATGCGGTTTATTCCGGGGGCGATTTGGGCGTAACAGAGGCAATCTACAAGGGCATATGTTGCACCGCACCTATTCCAAAACCGCCCAGCACATCCTCAGCTGCGCCCAGACGATGCGCGGCGGCGGGGTCGAGCGCGCGCTGCTGCGCATGGCCGAGGGCTGGCTGCGCGAAGGGCGGCGAGTGACGCTGGTGCTGGGCAGCGACGCGGGTCCGCTGGCGGCGGAGATCCCCCCGGGCATCGAGCTGATCATGCTCGGCGACGCGCGCTATTCGGCGCTCTTCAGGCTGGGCGAGCATGTCCGCGCGAGCGCGCCCGACCTCGTCTTCTGCCCCGGCAACCACTATAGCGCGGTCGCGGCGCTGACCCGCTTCTACCTCGGCCGCACATCCCCGCCGATCGTCGCCAAGGTATCGAACGCATTGGTCCGCCCCGAGCAGGGCCGCCTCGGCGCCTGGGCCTATCGGCGCTGGCTGCGGCTCCATCCGCGCTTCCTCGACCATGTCGTGGCGATGACCCCGGCGATGGCGGCGGAGGCCGTGGCCGAGATGCGGATGCCGCCCGAGCGCGTGAGCGTGATTGCCAATCCGCCCGCGGCCGCGCGGCCCGATGCCGCGCCGATGCCCTTGCCCGCGGGACGCTATATCGTCGGCGTCGGACGGCTCGAGCCGCAGAAGCGCTGGGACCGGCTGATCGCGGCGCTGCCGCGGATCGCGGACAGGCAGGTGCAGCTCCTGATCCTCGGCGAGGGCAGCGCGCGGGCGGCACTCGAGAAGCAGGTGGCGGCGCTCGGGCTGGCGGCGCGGGTGTCGATGCCCGGCCATGCCGGCGATCCGCTGCCCGCGCTCGCCGGTGCGACGGTGGTTGCGCTCACCTCGGATTTCGAAGGCGTGCCCGGGGTGCTGCGCGAGGCGCTGTCGGTGGGCACGCCGGTGGTCTCGACCGAATCGAGCGTCGCGGTGCGCGAGATCGTGACGGCGCCGGACCTGGGGACAATCGTCCCGCGCGAGGACCCGGCAGCCTTGGTCGCGGCGCTGGACGATTGGCTCACGCCCGGCCGCACGCGGCCCGCGCCCGTCGCGGCCGATGGGGATCCGATCGCGGAGTATCTCGCGCTGTTCGACCGGCTGGTAGCGGGGCAACAGCAGGGTTTCTAAGATCCTCCCCGGAACGGGGAGGAGTTGTCGCGCTACCGCAGCCGGTAACGCAGCCCCAGCCAGAGCGTCCGCGGCGTCGCGCGCTCGATCACGCCAGGGCCGCTGATCCCGGCCTCGACGCGGGCATCGGCGATATTCTCCGCCCGCGCCTCGGCGGTCAGGCTGCGCGTCAGCGGCAGCGCGGCGGCCGCGTCGAAGGTGAGCGCGTCGGCGAGTTCACGGCTGTTCTGGTCGTCCTCATATTGCGGCGAGGCATAGCGCGCAGTGATCGCCGCGCCGAGATCGCCGCGGCGCCAGGCCAAAGTCGCCGAGGCCTGGTGCTGCGCGGTCTGGGCGGGACGGAGACCGTCGAGCGCGGCGGCGATTCCCGAGGCATGGACGCGCGAATCGGCGAAGGCGTAGGATGCCGACAGGCTCACCGGGCCGCGCTCGAACCTACCGTCGAGCTCGACGCCCCTCGCCTCGACGGCATCGAGGTTCCGGCGCTGGCGATAGACCCCAGCGGCCGAGACGAAGCCGACGCCGGGAAAATTGCCGGGGCCGCTGGCGAGCGTGACGTTGGCGATCGCGTCGTCGAGGCGGTTCCAATAGCCGGTGGCGCGGAACGTCAGCGCGGGCGCGGGGCGCCAGTCGAGGCCGATCTCCGCGCCGGTCAGCCGCTCGGGATCGAGCGCGGCGTTGGCGGCGGTAGCGTCGGCGCCGACGCGGAACGGGCGGTAGAGTTCGTTGAGCGTGGGTAGCCGCCAGCCGCGATAGGCGGCGGCGCGCAGGGTGACCGCGCCCGCCGCATAGGCAGCGCCGATCCGGCCGGTCGCCTCGGTGCCGCTGCGGTCCGCGAAGGCGAGGTCGGTGAGCGCGGCGCCGCCGGCGAGCGGACGCTCGACCAGCGAGCCCTTGGCGATCGTCCAGCGATCGAGCCGTCCGCCCGCGCTGAGCGTGAGCGGACCAGCCTCGTAGCTCGCATCGAGGAAGCCGCCGATCGTGCTGCTCTCGCCACCCGCGACGCGGCGGCGCGTGGGGGCTCCCGCGACATAGGTATAGCGCTCCTGCGTGCGGCCCGAGACGTGGCGCACGTCGCTGCCGAGCCGCAGCGTGACCCCGCCGCCGATCGGGGGCTGGAGCTCGATCCGGCCGCCGATCCCGGTCGCGGGGACATTGTACTGGTCGAGCGTGGGCGCGGCGGCGCTGCGCGTGTCGTCGACGCTGGCGAAGCCGCTCGCGAACTGGCGCGTCTGCACATAAGCGAGCGCCGACCAGCCCCAGCCGCCGCGCTTGACCAGGCGGATGCTGGCGTCGGCGCCGTCGCTGGCGATCCGGGTGAAGTCCAGGCCGCGGTCGCGCCGGTCGGTGAAGCCCGAGACATTGGCCTGGAGCTCGGCACCGCCGCCCATGTCGACCACGCCGCGCAGCGCCAGGCTCGCTTGCTCATAGGGCGCTGCACGATCGGCGGGGCCGCGCTGGTCCTCGACGATCGGCACGAAGCCGTCGCCGCGGGAATATTGCCCGGCGATCGTGACGAAGCCCTGGCCGAGCGTCGCCGAACCGACCGCGCTCGCGTCCATGCTGTCGCGGCTGCCATAGGCCGCGCGGAGCTGGAGCGGGCCGAGATCGGCGGGCGTGCCGCTCGTCAGCTCGATCGTCCCGGCGAGCGCGCCGGGCCCGGCATAGCCGCTGCCCCCGCCGCGCGTGACGCGGATCGCGGCGAGCCGATCGGGGAGATAGGCCGGGAAGGCGACCCAGCCGCCGAACGGATCGGCCTGGGGCACGCCGTCGAGCAGCAGCAATGCGCGGCTCGAGGCATTGCCGCCGAGCCCGCGCAGCGTCACGCCTTGGCTCGTCGGATGCGCCGAGCGCGAGTCCGAGCGGCGGAACTGCGCCACGCCCGCGACGTCATGCAGCACGTCCTCGAGGCGATTGCTCGCCGTGCCGGCGAGCCGCTCGCGCTCCACGGTGACGACGTCATAGGCGGCGTCCCCCGGCGGCGCGTCGAGCCCGCGGCCGGTGACGACGATCTCGTCGGGGGCGGTCTGGGCAAGCGCCGGGGCGGCAAGCAGCAGCGTGCCGATGATCATTAAGCCCCTCCCCTTCAGGGGAGGGGTTGGGGTGGGGCCTGTCCGCGGGCGACAGAGCTTGAGGCACTGCCCCACCCCCAACCCAGGTGCAGGTAATCGATGCCCCGCATCGATTAGGTCATGCCGGGGGCATGACCGACCTGCACCTCCTGAAGGGGAGGGGCTTTGTTTTTGACTACGCATGTGGCGCCACGCGATCCGGATGCGCGGCGGCGAAGGCCTCGATCACCTGCGCGGCGGCATCGGCGCGGACGAGCTTCGGATAGGCCTCCAGCGGCGTGTCGAAGCGGCGCGCGTTGAACATCTGGGGGACCAGGAAGACGTCGGCGATATTGGGCGCCGCGCCGCCGAGAAAGGGCCCGTCCCCCTCCCCCGCCAGCGCCTCCAGCGCCGCGAAGCCCTCGGCGATCCAGTGGCGCGTCCATTCGTCGCGCTTGGCGTCCTCGGCGCCGAGCTCGTGCTTGAGCCAGCGCATCACCCGGAGGTTGTTGAGCGGATGGATATCGGCCGCGACCACCAGGGCCTGGGCGAGCGCGGCGGCGCGGGCGTCGGGATCGGCGGGGATCAGCCGCGGCTCGGGATAATGCGCGTCGAGCCAGTCGATGATCGCCAGGCTCTGGGTCAGCACCCTGCCCTCGACCTCAAGCGCGGGGACGAGGCCCTGCGGGTTCAGCGCGAGATGCTCGGGGCCGTATTGCTGGTTCTCGAGCAGCATCACGTCGCGCCGCTCATAGGCGACGCCCTTGAGGTTGAGCGCGATGCGGACGCGATAGGCGGCGGACGAGCGGAAATAGTCGTGGAGCAGCATAGGGTCTCCCCGGGATGGCTCAGGTAACGGGGGGCTGTGCCGGCGGTTCCGCGATCGTCGCCGCGCCGGCGACGGTGTCGCGGTGGCGGACACGCCAGTGGAAGCCGCGCGGCTCGGTGCGCTGGACCCGCGCCGCGCGCTCGGCCTCGCTCTCCAGCGCCACCTTGATCATCGCGACGATTGGATCGGCGAGCGCGAGTCCCATGAAGCCGAACAAGGTACTCGCCAGGATCTGCGCCGAGAGCGTGAGCGCGGGCGGCAGGTCGACGGTCTTCTTGGCGACGAGCGGGATCAGCACATAGCCGTCGAAGGTCTGCACTCCGAAATAGACCGCGATCGCCCACAGCCCCTGATCGTATCCCGCGCTGAACCCCACCGCGACCATCAGCACGCCGCTCACGAAGGCCCCGATATTGGGAATGAAGGCGAGGATGCCGGTGATGATCCCGAGCAGCATTGCCATCGGCACGCCGACGATGCTGAGCAGGATCCAGGTCAGGACGCCCTCGAACACCATGCCGAGCAGGCGGCCGCCGAGCAGCACGCGCAGCGTCCGCGCCATCCGCCCGATCGTCACCGAGAAATCGTCGCGCGCGTCGACCGGGACCATCCATTGCAGGCCGCGCTCGTAGATGCGCGGCTCGATCGCCACGAACAGGCCGATCGACAGCACCATCAGCAGGCTCGCCGCCGCGCCGATCACCGAACCCACCGCCGAGGTGAGCCGGCCGATCGAGCCGAGCGCCTGCTGCGCGATCCCGGTGAGGTCGGAGCGACCGGGCATCAGGCCGAGGCTCGAGATCCATTCGACGACGCGATTGCCCTGAATCTCCAGCGTGGTGCGGAGCTGCTCGGCCTGGAGCGCGATCTGGACGCCGGTCAGGTAGAAGACGCTGCCGAGGAAGGCGAGGACGAGCAGCACCACGATGATCAGCCGCAGCCCGCGCGGGATCGGCAGCACGCGCCCGAGCAGCCGCGCGCCGCCGTCGAGCATCGAGGCGACGACGAGCCCGCCGAAGATGATCAGCAAGGGCTGGATCAGCAGCACGACCAGCGCCACGCCGATCGCCAGCCCGAACCAGACCGAGGCGCGCTTCAGCTCGGCGCGGACGATCGGATCGCGCAGCTCGTTGGGGCCGGGCTCATGGACGACCTTGATGCCTTCGCTCTTGGGGGAATCGGCGGTCATCGGGGTTCCTGCGTCGGATGGAGCGAAGTGCCCGCGCGGCCCGAGCGGAACGAGCCGGGCCAGCTCAGGGGGTTCCAACTCGCGCTGCCGTCCAGCGAGAAGGTGATGAACTCGGCGCGGCCGCCGATATTCTCCCAGGGCACCGGGCCGCCCAGGCCGTTCTGCGCGATCGAGAAGCGGCTGTCGGCGCTGTTGTCGCGATTGTCGCCCATCAGGAAGACGCGGCCCTCGGGCACGCGGATCTCGGGATAATTGTCGCCCGGGCTCCAGCCCTTGTCGACCGTGTCGTACGAGCGGCCGCCCGGCAGCGTCTCGCGGAAGATCGGCAGGCGACATACCTGCCTGCCGCTGGCGGCGGTCACCCGCAGGCCGGGATAGTGATCGGCGTCGCAGCGCGTATTGGGATCGACCGGCACGTCGCGCGTGCCCGCGGCGCGGCGCGGGATCGGCTTGCCATTCAGCCAGACCACGCCCTCGCGCACCGCGATCCTGTCGCCGGGCAGGCCGATGACGCGCTTGATATAGTCGGTCTCGGTCCCCGGCGGGGTGACGATCACCACGTCGCCGCGCTCGGGCAGCCGGCCGAACAGCCGGCCCGGGATGAAGGGCAGCAAGTGGAAGGTCGGCGTGACGAAACTGTAGCCATAGGGATATTTGGTGACGACCAGCCGATCGCCGACCAGCAGCCCCGGCATCATCGATTCGGACGGGATGTAGAAGGGCTTGGCGACGAGGCTGTGGAAGCCGAGCACCGCCAGCACCAGCCACACGATGCCGCGCAGCTCGGCCCACCAGTCGGTGGCGCGCCGCGTCTCTGCCGCCTGCTCCTCGAAACCCTCTTCGTGCGTCAACGCCAACTCATCCGCGGCCAAGGTCATCAATCGTCCTTCCCGACCGCGATCGCTTCGATCATCACCATGGCGAAGGCCCAGGGATGATCGTCGGTCAGCGTGAGATGCACCTTCGCGACGTGGCCATCGGGGGTGATGGCGTCAAGCCTCGCCTTCGCGCCCCCGGTCAACGCCAGCGTCGGCGCACCCGAGGGCGCGTTGACGACACCGATGTCCTTGAGGAACACCCCCTGCTTGAACCCGGTTCCGACCGCCTTGGAATAAGCCTCCTTGGCGGCGAAGCGCTTGGCGAGCGTCGCGGCGCGCGTGTGCGGACGGCGATCGGCCTTCCTGATCTCGATCTCGGTGAAGGCACGCTGCTCGAAGCGCGTGCCGAACCGGTCGAGCGAGGACTGGATCCGCTCGATGTTGCACAGGTCGGAGCCGAGGCCGAGGATCATGCTGAAAATCCTCCCCGGCACGGGGAGGGGGACCATGCGTAGCATGGTGGAGGGGGCCCGCCATCCGCGAGCGTGAGGCAATGAGGAGAGCGGGCCCCCCTCCACCACGCCCTGCGGGCGCGGTCCCCCTCCCCGTTCCGGGGAGGATTTCGGAGGCCCCTCACCGCGCCGAATCCATCAGCGCGCGCATGCGCTGGACCACCGGCGCGAGGCCATCGAAGATCGCCTCGCCGATCAGGAAATGACCGATATTGAGCTCCATCACCTGCGGGATCGCGGCGATCGGGACGACATTGTCGAAGGTGAGCCCGTGGCCCGCATGCGGCTCGAGCCCGGCCTTGGCGGCGAGCGCGGCGGCGTCGGCGATGCGCCGCAGCTCCTCGGCGCGCGCGTCCTCCGCCAGCTCGCAATAGCGGCCGGTGTGTAGCTCGACGACGGGCGCGCGCAGGCGCAGCGCCGCGTCGACCTGGCGCTCGTCGGGCTCGATGAACAGCGACACGCGGCAGCCGGCGTCGAGCAGCCTGGCCACCATCGGCGCGAGATGGTTGTGCTGGCCCGCGGCGTCGAGCCCGCCCTCGGTGGTGCGCTCCTCGCGCTTCTCGGGGACGATGCACACCGCATGCGGGCGATGGCGGAGCGCGATCGCCAGCATCTCCTCGGTCGCCGCCATCTCGAGGTTGAGCGGGACGGTCAGCTCGGCGGAGAGCCGGGCGATGTCGTCGTCGGTGATGTGGCGCCGGTCCTCGCGCAGATGCGCGGTGATGCCGTCGGCCCCGGCTTCGGCCGCCAACAGCGCCGCACGCACCGGATCGGGATAGCCCGAACCGCGCGCGTTCCGCACGGTCGCGACATGGTCGATATTGACCCCCAGGCGAAGCCGCCTCTCGTCGGCGTGCCGGAGCTTGCCGGTCATGCTTCCGCCCGGCTCCCCGGCTTGACCGCCGGGATCGCCGCGAGCTCGGGAGGCAGCGCGTCGGGTTCGTAGGCCGGCACGTCGAGCCGCATCAGCGGGAAGAAGGGCACGTCGAACGCCGCATTGCCGCCCGAGCGATCGACCAGCGAGGCCATGGCGATCACTTGCCCGCCCGCTTCCTCGATCGCCCTGATCGCCTCGCGCGAGGAGAGGCCGGTGGTGACGACGTCCTCCATCATCAGCACCTTCTGCCCGGGCTCGAGCCGGAAGCCGCGGCGCAGCTCGAAAGTGCCGGTGGGGCGCTCGACGAACATCGCTTCGACGCCCAATGCGCGCGCCATCTCGTGCCCGGCGATCACGCCGCCCATCGCCGGTGACACCACCGCGCTGATCTGCGCGCGGAGATCCTCGGGAATTTGCGCCGCCAGCGCCTCCGCGAGGCGCGCGCCCCGCGCGGGATCCATCAACACCCGCGCGCACTGGAGATAGCGCGAGCTCCTGAGCCCCGAGGAGAGGATGAAATGACCCTCGAGCAGCGCATCCGCGGCGCGGAACTCCTCCAGAATCTCGTCACCGGTCAACGCGCGCACTCCCACGGGGTTTGGATGGCGGCGACTCTTAGGGTCTGCACCCATCGCCCGCAACGGCCCCATCAAAAAGGGTTGAGAATGGCCTTGAGCGTCGTATAGGCCGCGGACTCGGTAGCTTTTCCTTTTCTCGCCTACGGCGCAGCCACGCGAACAGGGTGAATATAAACGATGCGCATGCTTGGGTTGACTTCGATTGTCCTGGCAGCGGGGCTGGCGCTTGGGGCGCCCGGCCACGCCCAGGAGCCCGCCGCCGCACCCGCGGCAAATGCGACGGCGCCTGACGCCGCTGCGCCCACGGCCCCGCTCGCGGACCCGGCTTCGGCACCCGCCGCGGCAGCGGCTCCCGCGGTCGCCGATCCGACGCTCGACGCGTCGGGCAAGCCGCTGACCAAGGCGGCGCCCGGCATCGGCCAGCCGCAGGATCGGCTGTTCGGCCTGCAAACGCAGGTCACGCCCAATGGCCGTGAAGCGCACTGGTTCCACGATGTGATCCTGGTGCCGCTGATCACGATCATCTCGCTGTTCGTGCTGGCGCTGCTGATCTGGGTGATCATCCGCTATCGCCGCGCCGCCAATCCGGTGCCCTCGCGCACCAGCCACAACACCGCGATCGAGATCGTCTGGACGCTGCTCCCGGTGCTGATCCTGATCGCGATCGCCGTCCCCTCGATCAAGCTGCTCGCCGCGCAGTTCAAGCCCGCGCCGGACAATGCCGTGACGCTCAAGGCGATCGGCAACCAGTGGTTCTGGTCGTACGAATATCCCGACCATGGCGACATCAAGCTGACCGCGAACATGCTCAAGGAGCAGACCGAGGTTCCGGCCGGCCAGCGTTACCGCACCGACGCCGACGGTCCGCGCCTGCTCGCCACCGACACGCGCGTCGTGCTGCCGGTGGGCGTGCCGATCCGCCTCGTCACCACTGCGCAGGACGTGATCCACAGCTGGGCGGTCCCCGCCTTCTGGATCAAGCTCGACGCTGTTCCCGGCCGCCTCAACGAGACCAGCTTCATCATCGAGAAGCCCGGCCTCTATTTCGGCCAGTGCTCGGAGCTGTGCGGCGCGCGCCACGCGTATATGCCGATCGCGGTCGAGGCGGTTTCGCCCGAAGTGTTCGCGCAGTGGGTCGCCTCGAAGGGCGGCAAGATGCCCGGCGCGAAGGCCGAGCCGCAGTCGACCACCGCCGCAGGCAACGACGCCTCCGCAGAGACGGGCAACGCGGCCGAGGCCGGCCCGGTAACCAACGCCACCGCCGCACCGGCGGCCACCACGGGCCACTGAGACCATGACCGACACCGCTCTCCACGCGCATGACGCCCATGCGCACGCCCATCATGACGGGCATCACGACGCCGATCACAAGCCTGGATTCTTCCAGCGCTGGTTCATGTCCACCAACCACAAGGACATCGGCACGCTCTATCTGATCTTCGCGATCGTCGCCGGCATCATCGGCGGCGGCATCTCGGGTCTGATGCGCGTCGAGCTGATGCACCCGGGCATCCAGTATCTGCCGCAGTGGCTGACCTATCTCCACGGTTCGGCGACCTTCGACGAATCGCTCCACTTCTGGAACGTGCTGATCACCGCGCACGGCCTGATCATGGTGTTCTTCATGGTCATGCCGGCGATGATCGGCGGCTTCGGCAACTGGTTCGTGCCGATCATGATCGGGGCGCCGGACATGGCGTTCCCGCGCATGAACAACATCTCGTTCTGGCTGCTGATCCCGGCCTTCACGCTGCTCCTTGCCTCGCCCTTCGTCGGCAACGGCGCGGGCACCGGCTGGACGGTCTACGCCCCGCTCTCCACCTATGGCGAGCCCGGGCCGTCGGTGGACATGGCGATCCTGTCGCTCCACCTCGCGGGCGCCAGCTCGATCCTCGGCGCGATCAACTTCATCACCACCATCTTCAACATGCGCGCACCGGGCATGACGCTCCACAAGATGCCGCTGTTCGTGTGGTCGGTGCTGATCACCGCCTTCCTGCTGCTGCTGGCGCTGCCGGTGCTCGCCGCGGCGATCACCATGCTGCTGACCGACCGCAACTTCGGCACGGCCTTCTACGATCCCGCGTACGGCGGCGATCCGATCCTCTACCAGCACCTCTTCTGGTTCTTCGGCCACCCCGAAGTGTACATCATGATCCTGCCGGGCTTCGGCATCGTCAGCCAGATCGTCGCTACCTTCAGCCGCAAGCCGGTGTTCGGCTATCTCGGCATGGCCTATGCCATGGTCGCGATCGGCCTGGTCGGCTTCGTCGTCTGGGCGCACCACATGTTCACCACCGGCCTCTCGGTCACCGTGAAGATGTACTTCACCGCGGCGACGATGGTGATCGCGGTGCCCACTGGCGTGAAGATCTTCTCGTGGATCGCGACGATGTGGGGCGGGTCGCTGACCTTCAAGACCCCGATGGTCTGGTCGCTCGGCTTCATCTTCATGTTCACCGTCGGCGGCGTGACCGGCGTGGTGCTCGCGAACGGTGGCGTCGACGACTACATGCAGGACACCTATTACGTCGTCGCGCACTTCCACTACGTGCTGTCGCTCGGCGCGGTGTTCTCGCTCTTCGCCGGCTTCTATTACTGGTTCCCGAAGATCTCGGGCCGGATGTACAACGAGCTGCTCGGCCAGCTGCACTTCTGGGTGTTCTTCATCGGCGTGAACGTGCTGTTCTTCCCGATGCACTTCCTGGGCCTGCAGGGCATGCCGCGCCGCTATCCCGACTATCCGGACGCCTATGCGCACTGGAACGAAGTCGCGACCTGGGGCTACATGATCATGGTCGCGGGCGTTGCGATCTTCTTCGTCAACATCCTCTGGTCGCTGCTCGCGGGCCGGAAGGCGGAAGGCAATCCGTGGGGCGAAGGCGCGACGACGCTCGAATGGACGCTGTCGAGCCCGCCGCCCTTCCACCAGTTCGAGACGCTGCCGGTGATCGACAGCAGCTCGCACCACTGATCCCGGCCCAGCCGGAAACCGAAGCGCCCCGGAGGAAACTCCGGGGCGTTTTCGTTTTGGTGGCCGCGCGCGGTTCAGAGTTCGTAAACTGGGAACGAATAGCCTCTGCGGAGGAGGAGACGCGGCATGAAGGCTCTGATCCCTGTGGCGCTATGCGTCGCCGCCCTTACTCCCGCCGCGACGCTCGTCGCCATGGCGCCTCGATCGGAGGGCACCATGCAGTCGCAAGACGATCCCCGCGTCTACCCAGCCCCTCCACCGATCACTCCCGCCGAGCCGGGCGGCGGTCACCTATACGGCCTCTGCCTGCCGACACGCACCGTCGCGGGGGCAAAGATCATCGCACTCGGGGCGTATGAGGGCAGCCAATCGACAGACCTGGTGATCGGGGGCACGCCGCACGAAACCGGCGTCATCGCCGTGACCGGCAGCGCCAGCGGTCCTCCGGTGGTACTCATTCTCTCCGCCTATGAAGCGACCATCTGGGACCTCCGCCGCTTCCCGCACCGGCGTCTGCGCGCCATATTGGCGTACGGCTATTACGACCAGGCGGTGGCCGGAGTGCCCGGCGCGATACCCGTGCGCTTTCAGAGCCGGGGACAGACGGGAGCCTGCGGGCGAGCGACATACGCCTATAAAGGAGGTCGTGAGTTGGAGAGACTGGCGGCAGCCGTGATGGAGGCCACGGGGCGCCGCATCGATGATTTTCAGGGCGGCTACGGCCCGAGCAGCTTCGACATAGACAGGCGTGCGGCTGGCGCGCCGGTTACCGCGCTGGACTCGGGTGAACTCCGCTCCGCCGTGGCGATCCGTCGCGACCGCGTGCGCCCAGGAGCCGCAGGCATCGCCCAATTGATCGCGGAAGGCACGATCCGTCCAGCAGCTAAGACGGACCTCGAACGGCTATCGGCAGCGCTGACTCGCACGAGCCCCACGGGCTATCTGGCTCCGGTCCATCCAGAACATCTCGGCCCCCGCACTTATGTGGTGCTTCGCCCGACACTGATCCCTCGCGGCATGTACGGCGGTCGTTCCGCCACCTTCCTCCTGTCGCCAGGCATCGCGTGGCCGACCGACCCGGGCAGCCACAACACCTACTATTCGCTCGCCGACGGCAAGTGTCGCGGCCCGGGCTGCGAACGCTAGAGAGACGCCCCTTTCCCCTTGCGCGACCGGGGCTTATAGCGCCTCGCGAGTCATGACCACCACCGCCGCCTCCGTCACCCTTCCCGCCGACTGGCGCGACTTCCTTGCGCTCACCAAGCCGCGGGTGATGACGCTCGTCGTGTTCACCGGGCTGTGCGGGATGCTCGCGGCGCCCCCCGTGAACGGACATTCGATCCATCCGATCCTCGGCTTCACTGCGATCCTGTGCATCGCTTTGGGCGCGGGCGCGGCGGGGGCGCTCAACCAATGGTACGAGGCCGATCTCGATTCGAAGATGCGCCGCACCCAGGGCCGGCCGCTGCCCGCGGGGCGGATGGACCGGCAGTCGGCGCTGCATTTCGGCGTCGGGCTCGCCGGTTTCAGCCTCGCGCTGATGTATTTCGCGATCAATCTCGCCGCGACCCTGATCCTCGCCGTCTCGATCCTGTTCTACGTCTTCGTCTACACCATCTGGCTCAAGCGCCGCACCCCGCAGAATATCGTCATCGGCGGCGCGGCGGGCGCCTTTCCGCCGCTGATCGGCTGGGCGGCGGCGACCGGCGACGTCGCGCTGCTGCCGGTGCTGCTCTTCGCCCTGATCTTCCTGTGGACGCCGCCGCATTTCTGGGCGCTCGCGCTGTTCGTGAAGACCGACTACGCCAATGCCGGCGTGCCGATGCTGCCCGTGGTCGCGGGCGAGCGCACCACCCGCACCCAGATCGGGCTCTACACGCTGCCGATGATCGTCGCGGCGATCGCGCCCTGGCCGCTCGGGCTGACCGGCGCGATCTACGGCTGGTCGGCGGTGGCGCTGAGTGCGCTCTTCCTCGCCCTTGCCGCGCATGTCGCATTGCGCAACTCGGCCGCGGACGACGCGATGGTGCCCGAGAAGCGGCTGTTCAAATATTCGATCCTCTATCTGTTCCTGATGTTCGGCGCGCTGGTCGCCGATAGGTGGCTTGCATGACCGACAAAGATTCGACCGACCTGATCCGCGCCCGCCAGCGTTCGCGGGCGCGGATCATGGCGCTGCTGCTCGGCGCCTTCGTCATCCTCGTCTTCGCGATCTCGATCGTGAAGATGCAGATCGGCCACGCGGGATGAACCGCAACCTGCGCACCGCCCTGTTCGCCGCGCTGGGCGTCTGCACGATGACCGGGGTCGGCTTCGCGAGCGTGCCGCTCTACCGGATGTTCTGCGAGGTGACCGGGCTCAACGGCACCACCCAGCGCGGCCTGCGTGCGCCGGGCACCACCGGGCAGAAGATCACCGTCGCCTTCGACGGCAACGTCAGCGCGAAGCTGCCCTGGAACTTCGTGCCCGAGCGCCGCGCCGACACGATCGACATCGGCGGGCGCGACATGGCGTTCTTCAAGGCGAAGAACCTCTCCGACAAGCCCGTAACCGGCACCGCGACGTTCAACGTCACCCCCGCCGCGGCGGGCAAATACTTCACCAAGATCCAGTGCTTCTGCTTCACCCAGCAGACGCTTCAGCCGGGCGAGGAGGTCCGCATGCCGGTGATCTTCTACGTCGATCCGGCGATCCAGAAGGATCCCGACGCGAAGGACATTCAGGAGATCACGCTCTCCTATACATTTTACCCGGTGGATTCCGGGAAAACTGCAAGCTAGAGACGCCCCAAACCAAGGAACAGGGACGAGCCGATGGCCGGTGCCAAGAACCATCAATACCATATCCTTCCGCCGAGCATCTGGCCGTTGTTCGGCGCGATGGCGGCGCTCGTGCTCGCATCGGGCGGCATCATGTGGATGCACAGCATGTCGAGCGCGAACCTCGTGTTCTTCGCCGGCGTCGCGGGCATCCTGATCACCTTCTTCGGCTGGTGGTCGGACGTGATCAAGGAAGCGCATCAGGGCGATCACACCCCGATCGTCCAGCTTCACCTGCGCTACGGCATGATCCTGTTCATCGCCTCCGAAGTGATGTTCTTCGTCGGCTGGTTCTGGGCCTGGTTCGATTTCGCGCTCTTCCCCTCGACGGTCGAGGCGGTCGGCGGCCAGTGGCCCCCCAAGGGCATGCACGTCATCAACGCCTGGCAGTTCCCGCTGCTCAACACGCTGATCCTGCTGCTTTCGGGCTGCACCGTCACCTGGGCGCACCACGGGCTGATCCACAATCAGCGCGGCGGCGAGATGAAGGGCCTGTGGGGCCTGCTCGGCGTCGGCGAGAATGACAGCGTCAAGAAGGGCCTGTGGCTCACGGTCCTGCTCGGCCTGCTCTTCAGCAGCATCCAGGCCTATGAATATGCCGAATCGCCCTTCCCCTTCAAGGCGGCGAGCGAGCATGGCAGCAGCTATGGCGGCGCCTTCTTCATGGCGACCGGCTTCCACGGCTTCCACGTGCTGGTCGGCACGATCTTCCTGATCGTGAACCTCGTGCGCGTCTACAAGGGTCACTTCACCCCGCGGCAGCATTTCGGCTTCGAGGCGGCCGCCTGGTATTGGCACTTCGTCGACGTGGTGTGGCTGTTCCTCTTCGCCTCAGTCTATGTCTGGGGCGGCTGGGGCGCGCCGGTGCACTGAGGTGCCCGAGCAATCCAACCAATCGGGGGCCAACCAATCGGGGGGAGGCAGCACCACGCTGCCTCCCCCTGTGCATTCGGGGCTCCACGGCGCCTGCCCGCGCTGCGGCGCGCGGACGCTGTTCCGTAACTTCGTCGCCTTCGCCGACAGCTGCCCGGGCTGCGGGCTCGACTATCGCGCGTTCAACGTCGGCGACGGGCCGGTCGTCTTCCTGACGCTCGGCATCGGCGCGCTCGTCACTGCGCTCGCGCTCTGGGTGGAGTTCACCTTCGAGCCCGGGCTGCTCGTCCATGTGCTGCTCTGGGTGCCGTTCACGCTGGCGCTCACATTGCTCTCGCTGCGCGTCGGCAAGGGCCTGCTGCTCGCGCTGGAGTTCCGCAACCGCGCGGGCGAGGGCCGGATCGCCCAGGACCCATGACGCGCCGCATTCCCCTGATCCCCACCGCGATCGTCGCGCTCGCCGTCGCCGCGATGATCGGGCTGGGGCTGTGGCAACTGATGGTCCGCCTGCCGCAGAAGCAGGCCCAGCTCGCCCAGCTCGCCCAGCTCGCCGCCAATCCTGCCAAGCCCGAGATCGCCTTTCCGCGGCTCCCCGACGACCGGCTGCTGTTCCGCAAAGCGAGCGGCTATTGCGTCGCGCCGGTGACGGGCAAGCTCACCGGCGCGGGCAGCGCCGGCTTCCGCTACATCGTCGAGTGCCGCACCGGCGGGGCCGAGGGGCCGGGGATGCTCGTCCAGCTCGGCACCACGCGCGATCCGATGGCGAAGCCTGAATGGCCGGGCGGCGCCGTCAGCGGCTATGTCAGCCACGCCCCCGACGGCCGCTCGATGCTCGCCTCGCTGTTCGATCGCACGCCGAAGCGGCTGATGCTGGTGGCGGACACCCCCGCCCCGGGGCTCGCGCCCAATGCCGCGCCGGACCTCTCATCGGTGCCCAACAACCACCTCGCCTACGGCGTGCAATGGTTCCTGTTCGCTGCCGTCGCGACGGTGATCTATGTGCTCGCGCTGCGCTGGCGGGGGCGGAAATCATCCTCTCCCCTCCCTGCAAGGGAGGGGCCGGGGGTGGGTGGCGAGCGCAGCGAGCCTCCGACGGCGGCAAAATAAGCGACACACGGGGCATCGAGCCCCGCGTGTCGCTGACCCACCCCCTACCCCTCCCTTTCAGGGAGGGGAGTTTTGCTTGGCTTGCTCCCCTTGACCCGCCCCGCTAACCCGCCGCCATGCGCTACCAAAGCACCCGAGGCGCCGCGCCCCTGCTCGGCTTTCGCGACGTCACGCTCGCCGGACTGGCGAGCGACGGCGGGCTCTACGTCCCCGAAGCCTGGCCGAGCTTCACCCGCGAGGAGATCGCGGGGCTGGCCGGCCTTTCCTATGTCGAGACCGCCGTCCGGGTGATGCTGCCCTTTGTCGGGCCGGACCTCAGCGAGGACGAGCTCCGCGCGCTCTGCACCCAGGCCTATGGCCGCTTCGCGCATGCCGCGGTGACCCCGCTCGTCCAGCTCGACGAACGCAACTGGCTGCTCGAACTGTTCCACGGCCCCACGCTCGCGTTCAAGGACGTCGCGCTCCAATTGCTCGGGCTGCTGTTCGAGAAGTTCCTGTCCGGCACCGACAATCATCTGACCATCGTCGGCGCGACCTCTGGCGATACCGGCAGCGCCGCGATCGACGCGGTCGCCGGCCGCTCGGGCGTCGACATCTTCATGCTCCACCCCAAGGGCCGCGTCTCCGAGGTCCAGCGCCGCCAGATGACCACGGTGCGCGCGCCCAACGTCCACAACATCGCGATCGAAGGCAGCTTCGACGATGCCCAGGCGCTGGTGAAGGCGATGTTCAACCACGCGGACTTCGCCGGCCGTTTCCAGGTGACCGCGGTCAACTCGATCAACTGGGCGCGGCTGATGGCGCAGGTGGTCTATTATTTCTACGCCGCCGTCCGGCTGGGCGCCCCCGACCGCCCGGTCGCCTTCTCGGTCCCCACCGGCAATTTCGGCGACGTGTTCGCCGGCTATGTCGCGGCCAAGATGGGGCTGCCGATCGCGAAGCTGATCGTCGCGACCAATGTCAACGACATCCTCCACCGCGCGCTGTCCGCTGGCGACTATTCGACGGGCACGGTGACGCCCACCGCGGCGCCTTCGATGGACATCCAGGTCAGCTCGAACTTCGAGCGGCTGCTGTTCGACCTCGCCGGTGGCCCGATCGGCGAGCAGATGCGCGGCTTCGAGGCTGCACGCGCGATGCGGCTGACCAATGCGCAGCGCGAAGGCGCGGCGGCCCTGTTCGCGAGCGACCGCATCGACGCCGACGCGATGAACGAAGCGATGCGCTGGGGCCATGCCGAGGCGGGGCAGGTGATCGACCCGCACAGCGCGATCGGCCTCGCCGCCGCGCGCCGCGCCGGGCTGCCGGCCGACGTGCCGGTGGTGACGCTCGCCACTGCGCATCCCGCCAAGTTCGCCGACGCGGTCGAGCGCGCCACCGGCCTGCGCCCCTCGGTGCCGGCGCGGGTGGGCGACCTGCACGAGCGGCAGGAGCGCTACGACATACTCCCCGCGACCTTCGAGGCCGTGAGCGGCTATATCGCCGAGCGCGCGACGCCGCGCACGTAAATCCTCCCCCGGAGGGGGAGGTGGCAGCCGCAGGCTGACGGAGGGGTAGTCTCCCCAAGCGAATCGCTTGCGGCCAATACCCCTCCACCAGCTTCGCTGGTCCCCCTCCCCCTCCGGGGGAGGATTTGAGAAACGCGTGCGTCCTTCTATGGACGGCCGATGGACCTCATCACTCTCACCGGCGAGCCTTGGGCCGATTACGGGCTGATCGACTCCGGCCATGGCCGCAAGCTCGAGCGCTACGGCAAATACCGCTTCATCCGCCCCGAACCGCAGGCGATGTGGGCGCCGGCCTCGGCCGACTGGGACGCGCATGGCGAGTTCCTCCCCGGATCGGACGAGGAGGGCGGCGGCCGCTGGGTGTTCCACAAGCCCACCCCGCGCGAGGGCTGGCCGCTCGCCTGGGAGGAAGTCCGCTTCACCGCGCAGACCACGCCGTTCCGCCATCTCGGCTTCTTCCCGGACATGGCGCCGGTCTGGCACTGGATGCGCGCGCAAATAGCCGACAAACCCGAAGCCGAGTGCATGAACCTGTTCGGCTATACCGGTGTCGGCACGCTGGCGCTGGCCGCCAAGGGCGCGCGGTTGACGCATGTCGACGCATCGAAGAAGTCGGTCGCCGAGGGCAAGGCCAATGCTACGCTCTCGGGGATGGAGGACTTGCCCATCCGCTGGATGATCGACGATGCCGGCAAGTTCGTCGCACGCGAGGTACGGCGCGGGCGGCGCTATGACGGGATCATCCTCGATCCGCCCAAATGGGGACGCGGGCCGAACGGCGAGGTGTGGAAGCTCGAGGAAGGGCTGCCCGGGCTGATCGCCGACACCCGCAAGCTGCTCGACGCCGAATCGCGCTTCCTGTTCCTGACCGTCTATGCGGTGCGCATGTCCGCGCTCGCGATCGGCGAACTGGTCCGCCAGCATTTCGCCGACCTGGGCGGCGTGGTGGAAGCGGGCGAGTTGACGGTCCGCGAGGAAGCGCGCGGGCTCGAGCTGCCGACCGCCATCTTCGCCCGCTGGCGCCGCTGACCACGCGAAGCGCTTTCCTACCTTCTTCTTCGTGTCTTCGTGCCTTTGTGTGAGAAAAAATGACTCACACGAAGGCACGAAGACACGAAGAGATTTGAGCCGCTGCGCAGCTAACTCCGCCCCATCCGGATCGCCGCGCCGGCGACGAAGGGGCAGCCGGCGACCAGCAACAGGCTCACCGCGGCGAGCAGCTTGAACGCGCCCGGCTGGTCGCCGGTCGCGCCCGCGCCGAAGATCAGCAGCGGCACCGCGAAGGGCAGCATCACCAGCCCCGCCAGCGCCCCCGCGCCGCGCAGCCCCGCGACCAGCGCCGCGGTGGCGATGCCGAGCGCGGCCAGCCCCGGCGTGCCGATGGCAAGCCCCGCAAGGATCGGCAGCAAAGCGGCGCTGGGCAAATGCAGCAGCGCCGCCGCGATCACCGTCGCCGCGAGCAATGCCGGCGCGAAGCCGAGCCAGTGGCCGACCATCTTGGCCGCCGCCACCCCCGCATCGGGGATGCCGCGCGCGGCCAGCTGGTCGAGCACGCCGCTCTCGGCATCGGGCGTCACCAGCCGCTCGACCGGAAGCAATGCGGCCAGCAGCGCCGCCGCCCAGATCACCCCGCCGCCGACGCGCGCGAGCAGCTTGCCGTCGGGGCCGATCGCGAAGGGGAAGAGGATCGCGACGAGCAGGAAGAAGGCGATCGGCATCAGCATTCCGCCGGTGCTCCATGCACGCCTGAGCTCGCGCCAGACCAGGGCGGCGAAGGCGCTCACAACCCGATCTCCCGCGCGTCCGGCAGCGCGATCGGCAGGTGCGTCGCCACCAAGGCGATCCCGCCGCCCGTCCGATGCTCGGCGACCAGCCCCTCCAGGACCCGCACCGAAGCCGCATCCAGCCCGTTGGCGGGTTCGTCGAGCAGCCAGACCGGCGCGCCGCTCGCCACCACGCGCGCAAGTGCCGCGCGGCGGCGCTGGCCCGTCGACAGCAATCGCACCGGTACCCGCGCCAGATCGGCGAGCCCCACCGCCGCCAGCGCGCCGTCGACCGCCGCACCGCGCCCGTCGATCCGCGCCCAGAAGCGCAGCGCCGCGGCGACGCTCAGCTCGGGATCGAGCGCGGCCGTCTCGGCGAGCAAAGCGCGGGCGCCCTCGCCTTCCACCCGCCCGGCAGCGGGTGCGAGCAGTCCCGCCGCGATCCGGATCAGGCTCGACTTGCCGGCGCCGTTGGGTCCGGTGATCAGCGCCGCCTCGCCGGGCCCCAGCGCGAAGCCGAGCCCTTCGAACAGCAGCCGGCCCCCGCGGACGCACGCCACGTCGGCGAAGGCGAGGCCGGCACTCACCCGGCGGCGTCCTCCAGCGCGTGCATGTCGTCGTCGGACAGGCCGAAATGATGCCCCACCTCGTGCACGACGATGTGCGTGACGAGCGCCTGGAGCGAGACGCCGGTATCGCACCATTCGTCGAGGATCGCGCGGCGATAGAGGTGGATGCGATCGGGCAGGCCGCCCGAATCGAACGCCGATTTCTCGCCGACCGGGCGGCCGTGATAGAGTCCGGTCAGCTCGAACGGATCCTCGATCCCCATCGCGTCCAGCGTCTCGTCGTCGGCGAATTCCTCGACGAGCAGCACCACGTCGCCGAGATGCGTCGCGAAGGGCTCGGGGATACGCGCGAGCGCGTCGCGGGCGAGCGCCTCGATGACTGCCGCGTCCGGCGCGTGGGAAGGCGCTTGCCCGCTCATGCCCGAACCCATAGGCGGAGGGACGAAGGCTGGGCAAGGAGGCGATCATGGTGACGCGGTTGACCGAGGGGCACAGGCGCGAGTCGCTCGCCGCGATTCCCGACTGGAGCTATGACGAGGGCCGCGACGCGATCACCCGCCGCTTCACCTTCGCCGATTTCAACCAGGCGTTCGGTTTCATGACCCGCGTCGCCCTGCTCGCCGAGAAGGCCGACCATCATCCCGAATGGTCGAACGTGTGGAACCGCGTGGACGTGCTGCTCACCACGCACGACGCCGGCGGCCTTTCGCAGCGCGACATCCATATGGCGCAGGCGATCGACGCGCTGCTGGGTTAGGCGATCGCGCCGCGGCGCATCTCCTTGCGCAGCGCCTTCGGCATCCAGCGCGCGGCGAAGGCGAGGCGGCGCGCGGTCTTCCCGATGATGACGTGCACCTTGTCGCGCGCGATGCCGGACCAGATCTCCTCGGCCACCTGCTCGAGCGGCGTGAACTCGAGCCCCGCCGCCTGCACCGATTCGCGCGCGGTGCGGTTGGTGCCCGACACGGTCGAATCGAGCAAAGGCGTGTCGATGAAGCTCGGCATCACCACGCGGACCTTGATCCCGTCGAGCGCCCATTCGGCGTCGAGCGCCTCGGAGAAGCCACGCACGCCGAACTTGACCGCCGCATAGAGCGCGAGCCCGCTCGATCCGTAGATCGCCGCGGCGGAGGCGGTGTTGACCAGCGCCGAGCCCGGCGTCGCCTTGAGCAGGGGATAGGCCGCGCGCGCGCCGTTGATCACGCCGACCAGGTTGATACCGACGATCCGGTCGATCTCGTCGTCGCTCGCCTGGGCGAAGGGTCCACCCACCGCGATGCCGGCGTTGTTGAACAGGACATCCAGCCGGCCGCCGCTGGCTTCGGCGAAGGCGGCGAGCGCGCCCTGCCATTGGTCGCGATTGCGCACGTCCATGACGTGAGTCGTCGCCATGTCGGCGGGCAGCATCGCCCTGGTCGCCTCGAGCCTGGCGGCGTTGACGTCGGCGAGCCCGACGCGCCAGCCGCGGCTCGCGAACAGCTTCGCGACCGCCTGCCCGATCCCCGACGCCCCGCCGGTGATGAAGATCGCCTTCTCGCCCGCCATCCGCCCCTCTCCCGTTTTGACCTTTTGCGCTTCATCCCGCACAAAAGCCGGCGATGCCAGAGCAATCGCGCAGCCTTACCTTCAAAAATGTCAGTAAGGTCTATGCGGGCGGCGCGAAGGCCGTGGACGGCGTGTCGCTGGAGATCGCCGCCGGCAGCTTCGTCGCATTGGTCGGCGCCTCCGGATCGGGCAAGTCGACCCTGCTCAAGACGATCAACCGGCTGATCGCGCCGAGCGCAGGCGAAGTGCGGATCGGCGGCATGCCCGTAGACGCCGAGCCCCCGCACCTGCTGCGTCGGCGGATCGGCTATGTCTTCCAGAATATCGGGCTGTTCCCGCATATGAGCGTGGCGCAGAACGTCGCGATCGGACTTCGGCTGGCGGGCGAGCGCGACACCGCGGCGCGCGTGGCCGAGCTGCTCGACCTGGTCGAGCTCGCCCCCGAGCTGGGGACACGCATGCCCGACGCGCTTTCGGGCGGCCAGCGCCAGCGCGTCGGCGTGGCGCGCGCGCTCGCGTGCCGGCCCGGACTGCTGCTGATGGACGAGCCGTTCGGCGCGCTCGACCCGGTCACTCGCGACGGGCTCGGCAAGGCGATCCGCGCGCTGCACGACCGCATGGCGCTGACCACGATCCTGGTCACCCACGACATGGCCGAGGCATTGCTGCTCGCCGACCGCGTGCTGGTGATGGCGGCGGGCCGGATCGTCGCCGACGCGGGCCCACGCGAACTGCTGTCGGGCAAGGCCGGTGCGGTCGCCGACGCGCTGGTCGCGGTCCCGCGCGAACAGGCGCACCGGCTGGCGGAGCTGGAGAAGTGAGGGGTGCGCTCCAAGTCCTCCCCGAGCTCGTCTCGGGGAGGGGGACCAGCCGCAGGCTGGTGGAGGGGCGGCGGACGAAGTCCGCCGGCTACGCCGGCGGCCCCTCCACCATCGCTGCGCGATGGTCCCCCTCCCCCAGCAAGCTGGGGGAGGATCTGTGATCCCCGCCTTCGCTCGCGTCCCCGAGCTGCTCGCGCAGCATCTGCTGCTCGCTTTCTCCGCGCTGCTGCTCGGCCTCGTCGTCAGCCTCCCCCTCGCGGTGCTCGCGTCGCGCAACCGCAGCGTCGGTCGCATCGCATTGGGCTTCGCCAGCCTCGTCCAGACCATCCCCAGCCTCGCTCTGCTCGCGCTCTTCTATCCGATCCTGTTGTGGCTCTCGGCACTGGTCGGCGGCGGCATCCCGGCATTGGGCTTCCTGCCCTCGCTGCTCGCGCTGTCGCTCTATGCGCTGCTGCCGATCCTGCGGAACGGCGTGACCGGGCTCGCCAATCTCGACCCCGCGGTGCTCGAGGCCGCCGATGCGATGGGGATGACGCGCGGCCAGCGGCTGTGGCTGGTCGAGGCGCCCCTGGTCGCGCCGATGCTGATGGCCGGCATCCGCACCGCCGCGGTGTGGACGATCGGCGCGGCGACGCTCTCGACCACGGTGGGCCAGCCGAGCCTGGGCGACCTGATCTTCGCCGGGCTGCAGACGCAGAACTGGACCCTGGTGCTCGCCGGCTGCGTCGCCGCTGCGGGGCTGGCGCTGGCGGTCGACGCGCTGCTGGGGCTCGCCGAGCACGGCATCGCCCGGCGCAGGCGCGGGCTGGTCTGGGCGAGCCTCGCCGCATTGCTCGTCGCCGCGGCGGTCGCGCTGGCGCCGGCCTGGCCCGCGGCGCGCGGGACCGTCACCATCGGCGCCAAGGGCTTCTCCGAACAATATATCCTCGCCCGGTTGATCGGGCATCGGCTCGAGGCCGCGGGATACAAAGTGCGCTACCGCGAGGGGCTAGGCTCGGCGGTGGCGTTCGGGGCGCTCGCGGCGGGCGACGTGGACGTCTATGTCGATTATTCGGGGACGATCTGGACCAACCAGATGCACCGCACCGACGTGCCGCCGCGCGCCGCGATCGTCGACGGCGTCGCCAGATGGGCCAAGGCGACGCACGGGGTGACCCTGCTCGGATCGCTGGGATTCGAGAATGCCTATGCCTTCGCGATGCGCGGCGACGATGCCCGGCGGCGCGGCATCGCCAGCCTGAGCGACCTTGCGCCCCAGGCGGGCGAGCTCGACTTCGCCACCGATGTCGAGTTCCTCGAGCGACCCGAATGGGCCGCGGTGCGCCGTGCCTATGGCCTCGCCTTCAAGTCGGCGCGACCCTATCAGCCGACCTTCATGTACCGCGCGCTGGCGAGCGGCGAGGCCGATGTGATCCCGGCCTTCTCCTCCGACGGACGCATCGCCGCCGACAGGCTCGCTATCCTCACCGATCCCAAAGGCGCGATCCCCGGATATGACGCGATCCTGCTGCTCGCTCCGCCCCGCGCGGGCGACGCACGCTTCCAGGCGGCGTTGCGCCCGCTGATCGGCGCGATTCCGGTGGAGAAGATGCGCGAGGCCAATTATCGGGTCGACCGCGACGCCGACAAGCAAAGCCCCGATCAGGCGGCGCTCTGGCTGGCAGATGGACTCGGGCGATGAATTTGCGTTATCGCTAACACGAAGAACAATACGGAGGAGATGAGATGCGGCCTGGAACGAAGCTGTTGCTTGCCACCACGATTTTCTGGTCCGCGCCGGTTTTGGCGCAGCAAGCGCCGACAGCGCTGTCGGAAGGCCCCACCGTCGCCGATCCCGCCAAGTGGCCGAGCGCCGCGAGCCAGGGCTTGGTCGACGCCGCGACCGAGAAGCGCGTTTCCGAGCTGATGGCGAAGATGACGCTCGAGCAGAAGGTCGGGCAGATGATCCAGGCCGACATCGCCAGCATCAAGCCCGAGGATCTGCGCAAATATCCGCTCGGTTCGATCCTGGCGGGCGGCAATTCGCCGCCGCTCTCGGGCAATGACCGCTCGCCCCAGGCCGATTGGGTGGAAACCACCCGCGCCTTCCGCGCCGTCGCGATGGAGCCGCGCCCCGGCCAGGTCGCGATCCCGCTGATCTTCGGGGTCGACGCGGTCCACGGCAACAACAACGTCATCGGCGCGACGATCTTCCCGCACAATATCGGCCTCGGCGCCGCCAACGATCCCGCGATGATCCGCCGCATCGGCGCGGCCACCGCCGCCGAGACCGCGGCCGCCGGCCCCGACTGGGCGTTCGGCCCGACGCTCGCGGTGCCGCAGGACGATCGCTGGGGCCGCAGCTACGAAGGCTATTCGGAGGATCCGGCGATCGTCCGCTCCTATGCCGGCGAGATGATCCGCGGGCTCCAGGGCGAGCCCACCACCGCCGACCGCATCCAGAAGGGCCATGTCGCCGCATCGGCGAAGCACTTCCTCGGCGACGGCGGCACCTTCAACGGCATCGACCAGGGCGATACGCGCGTCAGCGAGGAAGAGCTGATCGCGATCCACGGCGCGGGCTATCCGAACGCGGTCAATGCCGGCACGCTCACCGTGATGGCGTCGTACAACAGCTGGAACGGCCAGAAGATGCACGGCAACAAGTCGCTGCTCACCGGCGTGCTCAAGGGCAAGATGGGCTTCCAGGGCTTCATCGTCGGCGACTGGAACGGCCATGGCCAGATCCCCGGCTGCACCAACACCGATTGCGCCGCGACCTTCAACGCCGGGCTCGACATGGCGATGGCGCCGGACAGCTGGAAGGGCCTGTTCGAATCGACGGTGAAGCACGTCAAGGACGGCACCATCCCGATGAGCCGAGTCGACGACGCGGTGCGCCGCATCCTGCGCGTCAAGGCGAAGCTCGGGCTGTTCGATCCGGCGCGCCCGATCGAGGGCAAGGCCGGCGTGCTCGGCAGCCCCGAGCATCGCGCGCTCGCCCGCGAGGCGGCCGCCAAGTCGCTCGTCCTGCTCAAGAACAATGGCGTGCTGCCGGTCAAGGCGACCGCGAAGGTGCTCGTCACGGGCCCCGGCGCCGATTCGATGGGGATGCAGACCGGCGGCTGGACGCTCAGCTGGCAGGGCGACGGCAACGGCAACGAGCTGTTCCCCAATGGCGAGACGATCTTCGCGGGCGTGAAGAAGGCGGTCGAGGCCGCAGGCGGCACCGCGACGCTCTCGGCGGACGGCAATTTCACGACCAAGCCCGACGTGGCGATCGTCGTGTTCGGCGAGCAGCCTTATGCCGAGATGCGCGGCGACATCCGCACGCTGGAGTTCCAGCCCGGCGACAAGCAGGCGCTGGGGCTGCTCAAGAAGCTCAAGGCCGCCGGCGTGCCGGTGGTGTCGGTGTTCCTCTCGGGCCGTCCGCTCTGGGTGAACCCCGAGCTCAACGCCTCGGACGCCTTCGTCGCGGCATGGCTGCCGGGCAGCGAGGGCGGGGCGGTGGCCGATGTGCTGGTCGGCGACGCGGCCGGCAAACCGCGCAGCGACTTCAAGGGCCGCCTGTCGTTCAGCTGGCCCAAAACCGCGGGGCAATTCGCGAACAACAAGGGCAAGCCGGGCTACGACCCGCTCTTCGCGCTCGGCTACGGCCTGACCTATGCCAAGGGCGGCACGGTGCCGGCGCTCAGCGAGGAGGCGGGCCTCGATCCGTCGCTCGGCAACACCAGCACCTATTTCGCCAAGGGCGTGACGCCCGCGCCCTTCTCCTTCGCGACCGACAGCCGGATCACGCGGCGGACGGTCGACGGCCCGCAGACGCAGGAAGGCGCGCAGCAGCTGACCTGGCCGAACGGCCCGGCGACGCTGCGGATCGGCGGCGGCGATCTCGACCTCACGCGCGAGGCGAACGGCGATCTCTCGCTCCAGATCAGCTACCGGGTCGACCGCGCCCCGGCGGGCAAGGTCAGCCTGTCGATGGAAGGCGGCGCCAACAAGGGGGCGATCGACGCGACCAGCCTGTTCACCGGCCAGACCGGCATTTGGAAGACCGCCAAGGTCTTCCTCAAATGCTATCAGCAGAACGGGGTCGACCTCGCCAAGGTCTCTGCGCCGCTGGTGATCGAGGCATCGGGGCCGTTCGAGCTCAGCATAGCCGACGTGCGCATCGTCTCCGATCCCAACGCCTCGGTCTGCCCCAAGCCGTGACGACGGGCGGCCCGATCGAGAGGATCGAGATCGCCCGCGGCGGCTATCGCGCCGAGCTGCTCACGCTCGGCGCGACGCTGCGGCGGCTCGAGGTGCCGGGACGCGACGGCAAGGCCGCCAATGTCGTGCTCGGCTATCGCGACCTCGCCGACTATCGCGCGCACCCGCGCTATTACGGCGCGGTCGCCGGGCGCTATGCCAACCGGATCGGCGGCGCGCGCTTCAGCCTGGACGGCACCGAATATCGCCTGACCGCCAATGAAGGCGCGAACAGCCTGCACTCGGGGCCGAAGGGCTTCGACTTGCAGGACTGGACGGTCGAGGCGCGCGACGCCCATTCGGTGACCTTCGCGCTCGTCAGTCCCCACCTCGATCACGGCTTTCCGGGCAATCTCCATGTCCGCGTGCGCTATGCGCTGGAGGCGGACGGGCTGGCGATCAACTTCCGCGCGACCACCGATCGTGCGACGGTGATCAACCTCACCCACCACGCCTATTTCAACTTGGCGGGCGAAGGCAGCGGCACGACGATCCTCGATCATGTGCTGCAGATCCCGGCGAGCCGGATCACGCCCGTCGATACCGAGCTGATCCCCATCGGGGCGCTGCGCGCGGTCGAGGCCACGCCGTTCGACTTCCGCACGCCCAAGCCGATCGGCCGCGACATCGAGATCGCCGACACCCAGCTCAAGCTCGGCCGCGGCTATGATCACAATTTCGTGCTCGACGGCGCGTCCGGGAAGATCCGCCGCATCGCGACCCTGTTCGAGTCCGTTTCGGGCCGCGTGATGGAAGTGCATTCGACCGAGCCGGGCGTGCAGTTCTACACGGGCAATTACCTGGCCGACGGCGCCCCGGGCACCGGCGGCGGCATCTATCCCGCGCGCGGCGGGCTGTGCCTCGAGCCGCAGAAATTCCCCGACAGCCCCAACAAGCCGGACTTCCCCTCGGCGCGGCTCGACCCGGGCCAGGAATATCGCCACGACATGGCGTTCCGGTTCCGGACGGCGGGGGACGTGAAGGAGGCGTTTGGGTAGGGAGGGCAGCGGACGCCACCGACCCAATCCTCCCCCGCCAGGGGGAGGTGTCGCCAAAGGCGACGGAGGGGGAGGTAAGCGACCGCTGGCCGAAGTGATTCCTCCCCCTCCGTCAGGCTGCGCCTGCCACCTCCCCCTGGCGGGGGAGGATTAAGTGCGCCCGCGCCCTACGGCGCCTTCCGCTCCACGTTGAAGATCTTGTTGACGATCCGCCACTCGCCATCGGCCTTCACCAGCGAGAGATAGTCGGTGAAGCGCACGCTCGGATAATCGAGCACCACCTTGGCCATGGCGGCGTTGCCGGTGACGTCGAGGCTCTCGATCGAGCGGCGGCGCTGGGCCTCGTCGGCGGCGGGCTTGCCGGGGGCGGCGGCGATATAGTCGGCGATGGTCCGCTCGGCGAAGGCGCCGTCGCGGTTCCAGTAGAGCATCGTCTTGGGGTGGAAGGCGGCGGTGAATTCCGCCGCGCTGCCGGTGGCGTGGCCGGCGAGATAATGGTTCACCGCGGCGCGGGCGCCCGCCTCGTCCCTCTCCTGCGCAAGGGCAGGCGTGGCGATGGTCAGTGCGGCAAGCAGCAGCATACGCATAGGCTGGACTCCTCGGAGTTGAAGAGCCCAGCCTAATGGCTTCGAAAGCCGGCGCAACGTTCGGCGGGCCGAACGTCGCGCCGGCGGGACGAGCGCCACGCCCTCCCTGTTGGGAGGGCGAATGTCGAAGCTTACAGCGTCGGCTTGCCGTCGACGCGGCGGGGGATGCCCGCCTCGCCGTCGCGCAGATCGGCCGGGAGCAGCACGGCGGGCAGATCCTGATAGGCGACCGGGCGCAGGAAGCGGTCGATCGCCAGCGTGCCGACCGAGGTGCTGCGGCCGTCCGCGGTCGACGGGAAGGGCCCGCCATGGACCTGCGCGTCGGTCACTTCGACGCCGGTCGGCCAACCATTGGCGAGGATGCGCCCGGCGAGCCGCTCGAGCACCGGCAGCAATTGCTGCGCCAGCCCGGTATCCGATTCCTCGAGGTGCAGCGTCGCGGTGAGCTGGCCCTCGAGCAGGCCGATCACCTTGGTGAGCTCCTCGATATCGGCACAGCGCACGAGCAGCGAGGCGGCGCCGAACACTTCCTCGGCATGGCTCGGATCGGCGATGAAGTCGGCGCCGGTCATCGTGAACAGCGCGCCGCGGCCCGAGGTCGGTCCGGCCGGCTCCTGCCCTTCGGCCACCAGCTTGAGCGCGGGCGCCGAGGCCCAGCGCGCGACGCCGCTCTCATAGGCGCGGTGGATGCCGGGGGTCAGCATCACCTGCGACGGCGCGCCGCACAGTGCGTCCGAAGCCGAGGTCACGAACCGGTCGAGATCGGGTCCCTCGAGTGCGAGCACGAGGCCGGGATTGGTGCAGAACTGGCCCGCGCCCATCGTCAGCGAGGCGATGAAGCCCTTGCCCAGCGCTTCCGCGCGCGCGGCGAGCGCGCCGGGGAGCAGGAACACCGGGTTGATGCTGCTCATCTCGGCATAGACCGGGATCGGCACCGGACGGTTGGCGGCGAGCTTCATCAGCGCGGTGCCGCCGCCGCGCGAGCCGGTGAAGCCGACCGCCTTGATCCGCGGATCGGTGACGAGCGCCGAGCCGACCGTGTTGCCCGCGCCGTTGATCAGCGAGAACACGCCGGCGGGCATGCCGGTCTTCTCGGCGGCGCGCGTGATCGCGCCGGCGACCAGCTCCGAAGTGCCCGGGTGCGCCGAGTGACCCTTGACGATCACCGGGCAGCCCGCCGCCAGCGCCGAGGCAGTGTCGCCGCCCGCCACCGAGAAAGCGAGCGGGAAGTTCGACGCGCCGAACACGGTGACCGGGCCGACCGGCACCATGCGCAGCCGCAGGTCGGGCTTGGGCGCGGGCTGGCGATCGGGGATGGCGTGATCGATGCGCGCGCGCAGATACTCGCCGAGCCGCAGCTCCTTGGCGAACAGCCGGAGCTGGCCCGCGGTGCGGCCGCGCTCGCCGGTCAGCCGCGCCTGGGGCAGGCCGCTCTCCTGCATCGCGCGCTCGACCAAAGTGTCGCCCAGCGCCTCGATCTCCTCGGCGATCGCCTCGAGGAACTTGGCGCGCTCCTCGCGCGGCAGGTTCGAATAGATCGGGAAGGCTGCCTCGGCGGCAGCCGTGGCGGCCTCGACATCCTCGGTCGTGGCGACGGTGAAGCTCGGCTCGATCTCGGCACCGGTCGCCGCGGCGACTGCCTTGAAGCCCGGACCATCCCGCGACACGCGCTTCGAAGCGACGAACAATTCCCCAGTCAGCGCCATGCGAACTCTCCCGATCCCAAAATGAAGTTAGCGGTAACAGATTGTCGGGCGCGACTTAGGCACGCCCGGGCCGCGGTTCAATCCCGCATGTCAGCAGCACGCCGCGATCGGCCCGCCGCCGCCGCCCTCGCGCGCTTCCATCGTGTCGGCCAGGCCGCGATCGACCAGCCGCGCCATCGCGTCGTGCGCGCCCTGCGCGTCCTGCGCCTCGATCGCCTCGTACACCGCGAGGTGGACCGGCAGCGCGTCGTGCGGCGCGGGCAGGCGGTGCTGCTTGAACGCGGTGGTGATCGCGATCGCCGCGGCGACGCCGCTGGTCAGCGAGACGACGAAGTCGTTCGCCGAAGCCTCGAGCAGCGCCGAATGGAATTCCTCGTCGCAGCGCCGGCCGATCTCGGTGGCGAAGCCGTGCCGCGCGACGCCGTCGAGCCCCGCCTTCATCCGCGCGAGCTGCTCGGGCGTGCGGCGGGTCGCCGCCAGCCGCGCGGCATCGGGCTCGACGATGCGGCGCAGCTCGAACAGATTGACGATCAGGTCGGTGTCAGGCTCGCCGACGAAGATCCAGCCGAGCACGTCGGGATCGAGCAGGTGCCATTCCTTGCGCGGCGAGACCTGCGTGCCGATCTTCGGCCGCGAATTGACCAGTCCCTTGGCCGCGAGGATGCGGATCGCCTCGCGATAGGCAGTGCGCGAGACGTTGAACTGCACGCTCGCGGCGATCTCGCCCTCGAGGATCTCGCCCGGCTTGAGTACGCCCGAGACGATGCGGATGCCGAGCTCGCGCGCCACCGTGCCGTGCAGCCGCAGCGAACGCGGCCGCGGCGGGCGCCGCCGCACGCGCTTGGGCTTGGGCGTGGCATCCGGCTTGGGCTTGGGCTGGGCGGTGGCCATCGGCTCCCTGGTGACCTGCGGCGGCCGGGCGACGATCGTGCCCGGACGAGAAAGAATTCCGGCACAGCCGCGCGGAAGCGCGACGAGCCAGACCGGGTCTTAGCCATATTTGGCCGATGTCGAAAGAGCATCTGGAAGCGGAGGCGCGCTCCGGCCGCGGGATGGCCGGGCTATCGCGCCGGTCCCGCCCGGAAGTCCAGTATCTCGCCCTCGCCGCGGACCTTGCAGCGGAAGCTCCACGGGCCGCGGCCCCGCCGGCGCTGCTCGTCCCGGTTCGGCGCGATGGTTCCGGTGATCAGGAACATCCGGTGCCCGGCGAGGCGCAATTCCTTGTACGTCGCCTCGCCATGGCGCGCCGCGCGGGCCCGGCAGGCCGCGATCGCCAGGCTTTCCCGGCTCACCCGGCCTTGCCGGCCGACAGGCTTGGCCGACTCGGTCGCGACCTGCGGCGTTCCCCGCCGGAACCCGGCGGCCTGCCCCTCCGCCGACGGGGCCGGAAACGACGACAGGATCAGGGCGGTGAAGAAGGCCTCAAACACGATCGATTACCCTTGTTCTGCGCGGGCAACGTGCAAATCGCGGCGATATTGCCCGAGACATGCTGAACCTAGCCGGACTCGATCCTCAAATCCTCCCCCGCCAGGGGGAGGTGGCGCCGAAGGCGTCGGAGGGGGAGGTAAACGGCGCACCCTCCAACGAAACACAGTGGTTCCGCCCCCTCCGTCACGCTGCGCGTGCCACCTCCCCCTGGCGGGGGAGGATTGAAAGCCTTCGCTCGCCTGAATGTCGATCCAACCTAGAACAGGATATCGCCCTGGGAGAGCTGGACATTGCCCAGCGAGACGACGAAGTCGGCGACCCTGTCGCCATCGACGTCCCCGGCGACGAAATAGTCGCCATGCTCGCGGTAGCTCCGCAATTCGCCGGCGGTGCCGCCGAACCCCTTCGAGCCGATCCACTTGAACGCGTCATCCGCAGCGGTGCCGGCGATCGCATCGATTCCGCTGAGGTCGAGCTTGTCCTGGCCGCGGCGGAAGTCGCCGACGCTGTCCCTGCCGCCGAGATCGGTGAAGGCGAAGACGTCCCTGCCCGATCCCCCCAGCAAGGTGTCGTTGCCGGCCCCGCCGTTGAGCCGGTCCGCACCGTCGCCGCCATTCAGCGTGTCGCTCCCGTCGTCGCCGTTCAGCGTGTCGTTGCCGTTATCCCCATAAAGGAAGTCGCTGCCGCCGCCGCCGTTCAGCACATTGGCGATATTGTTGCCGAACAGCGTGTCGCCATGCGCCGAGCCGGTGACGTTCTCGAAGTTGAGCAGCCGGTCGCCGGTCGCGAAGCCGCCGATGCCGTCGGCGAGATAGTCCTCGATCGCGCCGCCGAGATTCTGCCAGAACGAGCCCGACCCGCCGCGGACATTGTCGAGACGGACGAGCGCGCTGGCATCGGATGCCTCATAGCTCACCGTGTCGATCCCCGCGCCGCCGTCGAGCAGGTTCCGCTCGTCATTGGCGATGATCAGATTGTCGAGCGCGTTGCCCGTCCCGTTCTTCGCGCCGCCGACGAGCTCGAGGATTTCGAGATTGTCGCCCAGCACATAGTCGATCGAGGCGATCACCCGGTCGCTGCCGCCTTCGCCGGCCAGCTCCGCGATCGCCTCGCCGGCCTCGTCGACGACATAGCTGTCGTCGCCGGCGCCGCCCTTCAGCACGTCGGCCGAACCGTCCGAGCCGCCTTCGAAGCGATCGTTGCCGGTGCCGCCGTCCAGCGTGTCCAGCCCCGCGCCGCCGCGCAGAATGTCGTCGCCGTCGCGGCCGAGCAATATGTCGTCGCCGTCATTGCCGGTGAGCGTGTTGGCAGCGGCATTGCCGATCAGCACGTCGGCGGCGCTGCCGCCGGTGGCGTTCTCGAGCACCGTCCCCCGGGCGATGGTGTAACCGCCATAGACGCCCTCGGCATGCGAGATCACGCCGGCGCCCGTGGCCGAGAAGTCGATCGTCGCCGCGGTCAGGTCGATCCGCGCCGATTGGGTGCCGTTGTGCTGGATGGTGTCGGTGCCGCCGGTGTCCCAGATCGTCTGGAAATAGCCATCGCCGGCATTGACCGCCGGGAGGACATAGACATTGTCACCGGCCGCAGCCGTGGCGTTCGCGCCGTACTTGATCTGCAGCAGCGCGATGTCGAGCGCCGAGAGCGAGCCGTTATAGGCCTCGTCGATCTCCAGATAGGGCGTACCCGCGTCGATGTACCAGGGCACGCCATAGGGGTCGTTGGCCGGATCGAGCGGCCAGCCCGGATTGTACGACATCACGGTGTAGACGCCCTGGTTCAGGTCGAACGCGCCATAGGAATCGAACGCGCCGAACACGCCCGGCAGGATCGTCGATCCGCCGCCGGTATCGTGCGGATGGGCGAGGCCCATGGCGTGGCCGAACTCGTGGACCAGGGTGTAGAAGGCGTAGCCGCCCTGCTCGAGCCCGCCATTCTCGCGATTGGCGGTATCGGCGTCCGGACCGTCCTCGTCCCAGCCGAAGCCGTCGCGCCAGAAGACGCCGACGCCGGCATTGGTCTCGCCCGGCGGGTTGAAATAGCCGAGCACGCCCGCCGTATCGCCCGCGGTGGTATTCTTCACCACCAGCTTGAAATCGGCTTCGGCGGCGTTGGTCGTCACGGTGTAGTGGACGGGCAGCACCTTCTCATATTGCTGCAGGGCCAGCATCGCCTGCTGCTGCTCGTACGCGTTCCAGCCGATCGACGTCTCGCCGTCGAAGGTCTCGCCGGCCTGGGCGAAATAGACCTTGATCTCGCCGTCCGCGGCGCCGGGCACGACATTGTCGTTGCCGCCCCAGTTGATCGCGTCGAGCGGGTTCATCCCGCTCAAGTCGAAGGTCTTGACGCTGAGCTCGTATCCGGCGTTCGACGCGGCGCCGGCGGCGCGCGCCGAGGCGACGTCGTGGCTGACGCGCAGATAATAGGTGCCGCTCTCCGCCGGCACGAACGAGACGGCGGCATTCTGGTCGCTGCTCGAGATGTCGCCGCTGAAGCCGGCGATCGTCGTGCCGTCGGGCGCCATCACGTGGAGCCGCAGGTCGCCCTCGGGGCCGACATAATAGTCCCAGCCACCCGAGGCCTGGAACTCGTAATATTGGCCGGCGACCAGATCGACCTTGTAATAGTCGACGTCGCTGAAGTCGGTGGCGCTCGTCGCATCCATGAAGCCGAGCGTGGAGGACCCCACCGCGACGGCCTGCGCGCCCGCGACCGTATTGGAGACGTCGGCGCCGCGCTCAGCGACCGCGAGGGTGTAGTCGCCCGGGATGCCGGGATTGGCCGCATCGGACCAGGCGCCCGCCTCGACATAGACCACGCCGGTATAGGTCGCGGTGTAGGTCAGCAGCGCATTCGAGCCGGTGCCGCCCTCGTCGTCCGCCGCGATCGCCGATCCGCCACTATTGTAGAGGAAGATCTGCGGATCGGGCATCGCGCCCGGCCCGGTGCCGTTCAGCGAGATGACGTAGGTCTGACCCGCCACTACGTTCAGCGTGTAATAGTCGTAATCGTCGCTCGGGCTGATCTGGCCGCTCTTCGGCGTGCCCGGCGTGATCGGCTGGAAGTCCGGTTCGTCCTCGAGGGCGCCTTCGGCGGTCAACGCCAGCACGGCATCGCTAATCTCGCGCTCGGTCTCGCTGATCAAATTAATGGCCATCGCTTGATCCCCTGAAAGAAGGAAGCGCATCGCCCGGCGGCGACGACGCTAATGTGCTGCGACCCCGGGTTTTGCCCGGTATTGAGCGACAGGAAGGATGGAGATGATGGTCAGTCTAGGTTCGCCCCGAAATCCTAACCGTCGATTCTGACTACACTTTCACACGCCAAGACTATCTCCGCAACACCCGCGACGACAGGCGCCGCAAAGAAAGTCGATCTTTGGCGCCGGGAAAAGCCGACCGCTCTGGCGAAGCGCAAAGGGCCTGTGCGCGGGCCGACCGGCCCGATTCGCCTTAAGCCGTCCGCGCCCGGTTCCGGTAGAAATCGATGCCGAGCGACAGGCTCTCGGCGATCCGCGACGCCTTGTCCTGCATCGCCGCGGCATGCTCGGGACGGAGGAGCGCGTCGGTGGTCTCGCGCCAGAGCGCCAGCCAGCGCGCGAACGCCGCGGGGGTGATCGCCGCTTCGTGGCGCACATGGGCGGGGATGGGCTGGCCCTTGTAGCGGCCGCTGGTCAGCATGACCGAGGACCAGAAGGCCTGAAGCCGCTCGAGATGCTCCGGCCAGTCATGGATCGCGCCGTTGAAGATCGGCCCCAGCATGTCGTCCTGGCGGACGCGCGCATAGAATGCGTCGACCAGGCGTTTCAGATCGGCTTCGGTGAGTTCGGACATGCGCGCGAAATCGTCCGGCATCCGCTCGAATTCAAGGGCATAGGTCCGCCATGCCTCTGCCGCAAATGCGCGGTTAGCTGCGCCCCGCCGCGGGAGACCTGCCCATGATGTTGCTCGCATTGCCGCTCGCCTACGCCGCGGCGCAGGATCTCCCCCTGGTCCCGGGCGGCGAGGACGACGGCACGCGGACGATCGTCGCCGAGCCCCGCTGCGATTCGTCGGGCGACGAGATCGTCATCTGCCGGAAGGACGATCAAAGCCAGTTCCGCCTCAAGAAGACCGAGCCGCGCTATCAGGGGGCACCGGTGCGCGCGACGCGCCAATTGGGCCCGGGCGTGCTCTCGGTCGAAGGCGAGCAGCGCGCCCTCCCGGGCGGCGGCGGCGGACCGGCGGCGATGGTCCGGTTCAGGATCCCGCTGGGGCGCAAGGACAAGAAATAATAGCTGTCGTGCGGCCCGCCTCCTGTGCCACAGCAGCGGTCATGACGAGCATCGGAATCTTCGGGAGCATGGGCCGGATGGGGCAGGCGATCGCCGCGATCGCCCCCGGCCTGGGAGCGACGATCGCGGGCGGCAGCGACGTCGGCGACAATCCCGCCGATCTCGCGCGCAAGGCCGACGTGCTGGTCGACTTCTCGGCCCCCGCCGCGCTCGAGGCGCATCTTGCCGCCGCGCGCGCCGCCCGGACGCCGATCGTCATCGGCACCACGGGCCTCAGCGAACGCCACCACGCGCTGATCGACGCCACCGCCGACGAGATCCCGGTACTCCAGACCGGCAACACTTCCCTGGGTGTAGGCCTGCTCGCCTGGCTGGTGCGCGAGGCCGCGGCGCGGCTCGGGCCCGACTGGGACATCGAGATCGTCGAGACGCACCACCGCAACAAGGCCGATGCGCCCTCGGGCACCGCCTTGATGCTGGGCAAGGCGGCCGCGCAGGGCATCGGCACGACGCTCACCGAAGCGGGGGTCACCGATCGCGCCGGGCTCACCGGCCCGCGCGCCGAGGGCACGATCGGCATGGCGTCGCTGCGCGGCGGATCGGTGGTCGGCGATCACAGCGTGGTCTTCGCGACCGCCGGCGAGCGCCTCGAGCTCACTCACCGCGCCGACGATCGCGCGATCTTCGCGCGCGGCGCGGTCCAGGCGGCTTTGTGGCTCCGGGAGCAGCCGCCGGGCCGCTATACGATGGACCAGGTGCTCGGGATTTGAAGAAGCCGGACATCGTCGCGTTCTTCGAACGGCTCGCGGCCGACAATCCGCATCCCGAGACCGAGCTCGAATATTCCAACGCCTATACCTTGCTCGTCGCGGTCGTGCTTTCCGCGCAGATGACCGATTCCGGAGTCAACAAGGCGACGCGCACCCTGTTCGCCGAGGCCGATACGCCCGAGAAGATGCTCGCGCTCGGCGAGGAGACGCTCCGGGAGCGGCTGCGCACGATCAACTTCTACAACACCAAGGCGAAGAACGTCCTGGCGCTCAGCCGCGCGCTGATCGAGGAACATGAAGGCGAGGTCCCGGCCGACCGCGAGGCGCTGGAGAAGCTGCCGGGGGTCGGGCGCAAGACCGCCAATGTCGTGCTCAACACCGCCTTCGGGCGCGAGACCTTCGCGGTCGACACGCACATCTTCCGCGTCTGCAACCGTACCGGGCTGGCGCGCGGCAAGACCCCGCTCGACGTGGAGCTGAAGCTCGACAAAAGCGTGCCCCAGCCCTTCCGCATCCACGCGCATCACTGGCTGATCCTGCACGGCCGCTACACGTGCAAGGCGCGGACCCCGGAATGCTGGTGCTGCACCGTCGCCGATCTCTGCGCGTTCAAGCCCAAGACTCCGCCGCCCGCACGCAAGCCGGCGAAACGCGCCGCTGCGTCCTGACGCGGAAACGGCTGGCGCGCTTCGTCCGGCTTTGCTAGGCGCGGCTTCCAGGCACCCGTAGCTCAGCTGGATAGAGCGCTGCCCTCCGAAGGCTCACGTCCAACGCGAGAGTAAAGGAATCATACAATATTTTCGGCTACTTAGGAAGGCCGGCGAAAGGACGAAGAAAAAAACTCACCAGAAACTCACCGTGATCGGACAGCCATTTTTGATCGCGGATTGACCTTCTTCGTCACAACAAATACGGCTTCAAGCCATCCGCACCCGTAGCTCAGCTGGATAGAGCGCCGCCCTCCGAAGGCGGAGGCCACAGGTTCGAATCCTGTCGGGTGCGCCAAAATATTCTATAAAATCAGTTAGTTGTAATGGATGCGACGATCCCATCTGCGGTGTCGCTGATTCCCAAACTCACCAACCTCGGCAGCGATACCCGCAAGTCCCCTGGATTTCGGCCGGAAAATGCCGGGTGCAAACTCACCAGAGACAACGAAATGAAGGCGGGGCGATCGAATACCACGTCGCGAGCAGTCGCGACTGGAAGTCTTCGCCTTGGGTTTCGGAACATCTGTCATGCGACACACTGCTGTCCTGGTTCGAGCAGGAAAAGAAATAGCTGGGGGAAGTCTCCCCCTGAGCGGGAGCCCTTGGGTCTCCCGCTACCCCCTCTGCGGGGACACCCCGCAACGCCCCGAGAGTGAGAGTCCGCCCGGTCGGCCGTGACGGGCTCACGAGGCAGAGGGAGTGACCCCTGCCGGCCCGTCGCGGAGACTTGCGATGGCGCTTTCCACCGCCGCGACCCGCGTCGGCTATGATCCGGCGAGCCTCATCATTCTTGGCCAGACCCCAGACCGCGACGCGATCCGATTGCGCGTGCTTAGCCTGGGCGCTGGCGTCCAATCGACCACGCTGGCGCTGATGGCCGCCCACGGCGAGATCGGGCCGATGCCCGATTGCGCCATCTTCGCCGACACCGGCTGGGAGCCGCGCGCCGTGCGCGAGCATCTCACCTGGCTCATGTCCGCGAAAGTGCTGCCCTTCCCGGTGCATATCGTCTCGGCCGGCGACATTCGCGCCGACCTGTTGCGCGCTGGCAGCGGCGCGCGCTGGGCTTCGATCCCCGCTTTCACGCGCACCGTGAAACGCGGCCGCATCGAGGTCGGCATGATCCGGCGCCAATGCACCAAGGACTACAAGATCGTCCCCATTCGCCGGAAGGTGCGCGAGCTGGTCGGCCTGACCCGCCGCCGCTCGCCGGACCATGCGATCGTTGAGCAATGGATCGGCATCTCGCTCGACGAGCTAATGCGGATGAAGCCGTCGTTCGAGGCATGGCAGGTCAACCGTTGGCCGCTCGTCGAGCAGCGCATGGCGCGCCACGACTGCCTGCGCTGGCTGGAACGGCACGATTATCCGATCCCGCCCAAGAGCGCCTGCGTCGGCTGCCCCTTCCATTCCGACATGCGCTGGCGCGAG
>NZ_JAPKNM010000081.1 GCF_026460985.1 Sphingomonas sp. | reverse complement strand
CCGCGCTGCCGCGCCTGGACCTATGTGCGGCCGGGCTATCTCGGTGCCTCGGCACGCTGCTTTTTGAAGGAGCGCATCACGGCGCCGCGGCGCAAACCGTGCTGCGTGTCCGGCGTGGTGCGCTGATGCCGCTTACTTGCTGCTGCGTCCGCGACGCGCGTTGCCGCGCGACACCCGTCGTTCCACCCGGTCTATCTGATTCAAGCTTAGGTCAATTCGAAGGATCTCGCTTTACGGTTCCCTGAGTTCCGTCCGGGATGCTCGCGATCGCCTTTGCACAGGGGATCAGGAATGTCTCGGAAAAGCACGTCGGCGTTTGGCGACAGCGATTACGTCGATCAGGATTACGTATACTCGGCTGGATTCGCCGGCGCCGTGGGCTTCGGCGGACCCGGCGTCAGTGGCATCGACGGCGGACCCGGCGTCGGTGGTGGCGGTGGCGGCGCTCGTCTGGTCACGACCTACACGAGCGGCAATCCCGGCATCGATGATGCCAATGAGTTCAATATCCAGATAAATTTCAGTGGGAAGTGGACGCCCCAGCAGCAGGCCGTGGTCGAATGGGCCGCCGATTTCTACAGCCAGCTCATCACTGCCGATGTCCGCGACGATTTCGATCTCAGCGGCAATCCCGTCGATGACATCGCGATTACGATCAGCAGCGTCCCCATCGACGGCAGCGGCGGATTTCTGGCCCTGACCGGCATCTCCGCCGTGCGCGACCCCGGCAGTGTCGACCAATGGCTCCCGGTCACGGCCTCGATCTTCCTCGATTCGACCGATCTGAAGGATCACAGTCTGTCAGGCACGTGGGATGCGATCATCCTGCACGAGATCGGGCATGCGCTCGGCTTCGTCGGCGGCCTTTTCGGTGTGCTTGGCTTGACCGATGGCGCCGGACACTTCACCGGCGCCAACGCGCAGGCCGCCTATGGCGGCCTCGTGCCGCTGGAAGACACCGGCGGCAGCGGCACCGCCGGCTCGCACTGGGATGAAGCCACGTTCGCGCCGAATGGCCAGCTCATGTCCAACGAGCTGATGACGGGGTTCTTCGTACCGGGCGAGACAACGCTTCTGTCCGATACGACGATCGGCGCTTTTGCCGATCTGGGCTACCATGTTCAAGACCCGTCCGTCGGGACCTCGATGATCGTCGACAGTCACCTGCTGATCGTTTGAGGTCCGACCAGCGCCAGCGGGACGATATGCGATAGAGCGCAGTACCGGAGTGGTGGGTGCTCCCGACGATCAGTGCACGGCGGTAAAGAATCGCGCACCGCGCAAGCCGGACGGCCAGGTCCAGATCGGTTGCTCCTTCGTCTTCAGGTCCCATGACGCGACGATGCCCTCGGCACGGCCGATCAGATCCGCCACGGGCAGCAATCCGACGCCGCCTTGCGCGGTCGCGATCCGGCTGTCGGCCGAATTGTCGCGATTGTCGCCCATGACGAAGAGATGGCCCGCCGGCACGACGACGTCCGGCGTGTCATCAACGGGGTGGTAGTAGCCGTTCAGCTTGAGGATCGCGTGGGTGCGTCCGCCCGGCAACGTCTCGATGTAGCGTGCCGCGGTCTCTCCCTCGTCGGTCAGCGCGGACCCGTCACGCTTGAGAGCGGCCATCTCGCCGTTGATCCACAGCCGCCCCGCGCGCATCTGCACATGATCGCCGGGAAGGCCGATCACGCGCTTGACCCAGACCTGCGAGCGGTTGACCGGATGGCGGAACACGACCACGTCGCCGCGCTGCGGCAGCGCGCCGAGAATGCGTTCGGTGCGTGGCCACGCGATGCTGAGCGGGAGCGAGGCCGAGCTGTAGCCATAGGGATATTTGGTCGCGAGCAGCTCATCGCCGACCAGCAGCGTCGGCTCCATCGAGCCGGACGGCACATAATAAGGCTCGGCGAGCGCGGCCTTCGCGACGATCACCACCAGCACGACGGCGGCAACCTCGGCGATCGAACGGAACCAACGGCGTTCTGGCGAGGGCTTTGACATCGTGGTCTCCTTTTGCCGCCCCCGCGATGGCGGCCGGCTATCCGGTCCCGCCGACCGTGATCCGGTCCATGCGCAGCGTCGGCTGGCCGACGCCGACCGGGACGCCCTGGCCGTTCTTGCCGCAGGTGCCGATGCCGGTGTCGAGTTCGAGATCGTTGCCGATCATCGAGACGCGATGCAGGTCGCTCGGGCCGTTGCCGATCAGCATCGCGCCCTTGATCGGCGCACCGACCTTGCCGTTCTCCAGCTTGTAGGCCTCGGTGCACTGGAACACGTATTTGCCCGACGTGATGTCGACCTGGCCGCCGCCGAACGACACCGCATAGATGCCGTTCTTCACCGAGGCGATGATCTCTTTCGGGTCGCGCTCGCCCGCCAGCATGTAGGTGTTGGTCATGCGCGGCATCGGGACGTGGCCGTAGGATTCGCGCCGCCCGTTGCCGGTCGGCTTCATGCCCATCAGGCGCGCGTTCTGCCGGTCCTGCATGTAGCCGACGAGGATGCCGTCCTCGATCAGCACGGTGCGGCTGGTCGGCGTGCCCTCGTCGTCGATGGTGAGGGAGCCGCGCCGGTCGCTGAGCGTGCCGTCGTCGACGACGGTCACGCCCTTGGCGGCGACCTGCTGCCCCATCAGCCCGGCAAACGCGGACGTCTTCTTGCGATTGAAGTCGCCCTCGAGCCCGTGGCCGACCGCCTCGTGCAGCATCACGCCGGGCCACCCCGCACCGAGCACCACGTCGAATTCGCCGGCCGGTGCCGGCACCGCCTCGAGATTGACCAGCGCCTGGCGCACCGCGTCGTCGACCGCGCCCTTCCAGGCGCCAGTTTCGATGAATCGCTCGTAGCCCTCGCGCCCGCCATAGCCGTGGCTGCCGCTCTCTTGCCGGTCGCCGTCCCCTGCCACCACCGAGACGTTGACGCGCACCAGCGGGCGGATGTCGCGATAAGTCTCGCCGTCGGCGCGCAGGATCTCGACCACCTGCCAGGTCGCGCCGAACGACACCGACACCTGCCGTACCCGAGGG
>NZ_JAPKNM010000080.1 GCF_026460985.1 Sphingomonas sp. | reverse complement strand
TACAACCGCGTCGTCGAGCGGATCGTCCGCTTCGAATCGTGGCAGCCGCTGATCCGCTTCGCGGTCCACGAAGAGCAGGAAGGCTCTCCCGAGAGGATGGCCCGGCTCTACGCCTATGGCCTGCTGCTGGACATAGGCGCGGCGGCGTTCGCCGCGGGCCTCACCGTCGGGCTGGCGCTCCTGTTGGGCGGCTGGTTCGGGCTCACCTCGCTCCACGTCCAGCTCGTGGCGATCTATGCGGTGGGGACGCTGTGCAACATCGCCGGCGTGCCCACCGCAGCGCTGCGCCTCTCCGGCCAGTTCAAGATGCTGGCCTATACCCAGGTTCTCGCCAATCTGCTGCGGATCCTGTTCGCCGCATTCTGCGCCATCCAGGGCTACGGCCTGATCGGGTTCATGGTGGCGTGGACGGCCGCCCAGGCGCTGGGCTCGCTGGCCGTCTTCGCGGTCGGATTCCGCGCGCTGCGGGGCATGGGGATACCCAATCCGTTCCTCGCGCCCTTGCGGGGTCTCCGGAAGGATTTCCCCGGCTTCTTCGGCTTCGCCTGCTCGACGAACCTGTCGCTGACATTGCGGGTGATAACCACCGAGGCGGATTCGCTCTTCGTCGGCGCCGTGGCGGGGGCTCCGGCGGCGGCCGTCTATTATCTCGCCAAGCGCATCGCCAAGGTCGCGGTCCAGATCGGGGCGCAGGTCCAGGCGGTGGTCTATCCCGACGTCGCGCGGATGTGGGCGCGAGGCAATGTCCGGGGGCTCCGCGCGGCGACGCTCCAGGTCCAGATCGCGCTCGCCGGCGTGGGCGTGGCGATGCTGCTGGGCGCCTATCTGTTCGCGCCGCTCCTGATCCGCCTCGGGCCCGGCGAGGCGTATAACGAGACCTATGTCCTGCTGCTCACCCAGCTCGTCGCGGTCATCCTGATGCTGCATGCCGCGCCGTCGCGATCCGCGCTTCTGGCGATGAACCAGGCATGGCTCGTCCTGGCGATTTCCGCGCTGGGCACCGCCGTCTTTGTCGGCGTCGCCGCTTATGCGGTGCCGCGTTTCGGAGCGATCGGCGGCAATATCGCGCATATCGTGCTGGGGGCGCTCACCGCCGTGCTGCTCGACCTGTTCTGGCTCGGCAAGGCGCGCGAGCGGGCGAAGGCGCCGGTCGACGTCGAGCCGGTTACGCCTGCCCCGAGGCAGTGAAAGGCCGCAGCTCTTCGCGCGGATCGGATCCCCGGAGCGCCGCGAGCACCGGCGCGGCGAGATCCTCGCGGCAGATGAGCAGGTCGGGCAGCCAGGGGCTGCGATTGTTGTAGCGCGGGGGGCTCCCGTCCAATCGGGACACGTGCAGGCCCGCGGCGATCGCCACGGCCGCGGGGGCGCAATTGTCCCATTCATATTGGCCGCCGCTGTGGAGATAGATCTCCGCCTCGCCGCGGACGACCGCCATGGCCTTCGCCCCCGCGGAGCCCATCGGCACCAGGGTCGCGCCCAACCGCTCGGCCACCGCGACGGCATGAGGCGAAGGCCGCGTGCGGCTGACCAGCATCCTGGGAGGCACGTGGCGCTCGGCGATGTACAGGGGTTCCTCGCTCAGATGGACCAGACCGAGCGCGGGAAGCGCGACGGCGCCGATCGTCGGCCGGCGGTTCACGGCCAGCGCGACATGGACGGCCCAGTCGGTCCGGCCCTCGCAAAACTCCCGCGTCCCGTCGAGCGGGTCGATGATCCAGACCCGCGACTTCGAAAGGCGCTCGGGGTTGTCGACCGTCTCCTCGCACAGCACACCGTCGTCGGGCCGCAGTTCGGCCAGTCGCTCCATGATGAATTCGCTCGCGCGGATGTCGCCGAGATGCCCCAGCTGCTTGCCCATCATCGTCGATCGCTGCCGAAGCTGTGACAGGAGCTCGCCGGCACCGCGCGCGAGCCAGGACGCGAATTCCACGTCATTCATGACGGGCGCCGCCGCACCGGCGCCGAGGCCAGCCGGTCACGACCGTTCCCCCGGCGTTTCCGCAGTCTCGGCAAGCACGTGCGCCACGATCAGCTCCGCGGCTTCCTCGGCGCTCATCGAGCAGGTGTCGACGACCAGTTCGGGGGCCTCGGGCGCCTCGTAGGGGGAATCTATCCCTGTGAAGTTCTTCAGCCCGCCCTGGCGCGCGAGGGCATAAAGACCCTTCACGTCGCGCGCCTCGGCGACGGCGAGCGGCGTCTGCACGTAGATCTCGACGAACTCGCCCTCGGGCATCATCCGCCGCACCATCTCGCGCTCGGCGCGGAAGGGGGAGATGAAGGCGGTGAGCACGATCAGCCCGGCATTCGTCAGGATGCGGGAAACTTCTCCCACGCGCCGGATGTTCTCGACTCTGTCGGCATCGGTGAAGCCGAGATCGCGGCTGAGGCCGTGCCGCACATTGTCCCCGTCGAGAAGATAACTGTGCTTGCCCAGCGCCAGTAGTTTCTTCTCGACGAGGTTCGCGATCGTGGATTTGCCGGCGCCCGAGAGGCCGGTGAACCACAGGACCCGTGGCTGCTGGTGTTTCTGCGCGGCGTGCGCCTCGCGCGTCACGTCGAGCGACTGCCAGTGGATATTGTGCGTGCGGCGGAGAGCAAAGCGGATCATGCCGGCCCCGACCGTCTCGTTGGTGGCCCGATCGATCAGGATGAAGCTGCCCAGATCGGAATTTTCCTTGAAGCTGGTGAACGGGATGATCCGATCGAGCGAGATGTTGCAGACGCCGATCCCGTTGAGCGGCAAGGTCTTCGCCGCCTCGCGCGCGAGGGTGTTCACGTCGACGCGGTGCTTGAGGTCGGTGATCGTCGCGGTTGCGGTGCGCCCGCCCATCTTGAGCAGATAGGGGCGCTGCGGCAGCAGAGGTTCGGCGCTCATCCAGACGAGGTCGACCTCGAACTGGTCGGCCGTCTCGATCGGGTCGCGGGCTGCGGCGACCACGTCGCCGCGCGAGCAATCGACTTCCTCGGTGAAGGTCAGCGTCACTGCCTGGCCGCGCGAAGCCGATGGCAGGTCGCCGTCCATCGTGACGATGCGATCGATTGTCGTGGTGAGCCCCGAAGGCGCGATGCGGACGCTGTCCCCGGGGCGCACCGAGCCGGCGGCGATCGTCCCCGAGACGCCCCGGAAGTCGAGGCTGGCGCGGTTGACCCACTGCACCTGCATCAGGAAGGGTGCCGCCGGCGACCGGTCCTGCGGTATCTCGGCCGCCTCGAGCGCCTCGAGCAAGGTCGGTCCCTGGTACCAGGGCATGCGCGTCGCCGCCGTTGCGACATTGTCGCCGTCCAGCGCGACGATCGGAACGGCCGTGAAGGCCTCGATCCCGATCGATTCCGCGAACGCGGCATAGTCGGCGACGATGTTGTCGAAGACCGACTGGCGATAGCCGACCAGGTCCATCTTGTTGATGGCGAGGAGGACTCTCCGGATCCCGACCAAATTCACCAGATAGCTGTGCCGCTTGGTCTGCGTCAGCACGCCCTTGCGCGCATCGATAAGCACGACGGCGAGATCCGCGGTCGAGGCGCCGGTGACCATGTTGCGCGTATATTGCTCGTGCCCCGGCGTGTCGGCGACGATGAACTTGCGCCGGCTGGTGTTGAAGAACCGGTAGGCGACGTCGATCGTGATCCCCTGTTCGCGCTCGGCCGAGAGCCCGTCGACCAGCGAGGCGAAGTCGAGCCGGACCGCGCCGTTGCCGGATTTGCGCTGTTCGCTGACCAGGGTCGTCAGCTGATCGTCGAGCAGCGATCGCGAGTCATAGAGCATCCGCCCGATGAGCGTGGACTTGCCGTCGTCGACGGATCCGCAGGTGATGAAGCGCAGCAGCGACTGTTCGCTCGCGAAGGGGATGACGATACCCGGATCGCGATCCGGCACCCCTTCGGGAAGCATATGGGAGGTGGCGGCGCGCATCAGAAATAACCCTCCTGCTTCTTCTGCTCCATGCTGGCGGCGTGATCGCTATCGATGACGCGCCCGTTCCTTTCGGACGTTCGCGCGTGCAGCGTCTCCGCGACGACTTCGGCGATGGTGGCGGCATTGCTCTCGATCGCGCCGGTGAGCGGATAGCAGCCGAGCGTGCGGAAGCGGACGGTCCGCATGGTCGCGGTCTCTCCCGGTGCGAGGGGAAAGCGCTCGTCGTCGACCATCAGGAGCACGCCGTCGCGGATCACGGTGGGGCGGGGCGCTGCGAAATAGAGCGAGGGGATCTCGATCCGTTCGCGCTCGATATATTGCCAGACGTCCAGTTCGGTCCAGTTCGACAGGGGGAAGACGCGGATCGACTCGCCCTTCGCGATGCGCGCGCTGTAATGGCGCCAGAGCTCCGGACGCTGGCGCTTCGGATCCCAATGGTGATTGGCGTTCCGGAAGGAGAATATCCGTTCCTTGGCGCGGCTCTTCTCCTCGTCGCGGCGGGCTCCGCCGAACGCCGCGTCGAACCCGTATCGGTCCAGCGCCTGCTTGAGGCCCTCGGTCTTCCACATCTCGGTGTGGCGGGCGCCGTGATCGAAGGGATTGATGCCGAGCGCCTCGGCTTCGGGATTGCGGTGGACGATGAGATCCAGGTCCCCCGCCGCGGCGACCTTGTCCCGAAGCGCATACATGGCGCGGAACTTCCAGGTCGTGTCCACGTGCAGCAGCGGGAAGGGCAGGCGGGACGGGTAGAAGGCCTTGCGGGCGAGATGCAGCATCACCGCGCTGTCCTTGCCGATGCTGTACAGCATCACTGGCCTGCTCGCCTCGGCGACCACCTCGCGCATGATGTGGATGCTCTCGGCCTCGAGCGCGTCCAAGTGCCTGAAGCTGCCCGTTACCCTAGCTAGCAGGGGTTCGCACGCCGGCTCGTGCCATGTCGCGCCTGTGTGAACGTCGCGGCGCTGTGCTTCAGCCGTCATTGCTGCATACCTTTGAGGAAGTGGGCGACGACCTGCGTGCGATTGGACGCGCCGTTCTGTGCCATGATCGCCCGGATATGGACCTTGACGGTGCTCTCGCTGATCTCGAGCTGCTCCGCGATCGCCCGGTTGGAGAAGCCGAGCGCGAGGAGCTGGACCACTTCGCGCTGGCGCTTCGTCAGCGTCGCCAGCCGTCCGGGTTCGACGGGCGACGAGGGGGTGGGCGGCGCGGCGGACGCGTCCGTCGTTTCCAGTTGCAGCAGGTCCGCAAGCGCGGCCGGATAGACGCCGGCGCCGTTTACCAGCAGCAGAATGGCGCTTCGGATGCACGCGACGCTGGCGTCGGAGGTCAGCAGCCCCTGCGCGCCGGCGCGAATTGCCGCGACGATCTCGCCGTCGTCGACATGGTCCGAGACGACGAGCGCGGCCGCGCGCGGCCACCGCCTCGCCGCAAGGGCGCGCTGTTCCGCAAGCGCAGGATAGTTGGCGGGGCCGCTGATCTGGAAGAGAACCAGGTTCGGCGGCACGGCGGGCTCGTGCTCGGCCACGGCGGCGCAGGATTCGATCGTCAGCTCCGGCGTCGATTTCAGCCCCGCGACCATGCAGGCGCGGCTGAAGTCGCTCTCATCGACGATGAGGACGTTGATGATTGCCGGTGCACGGTCCACGGGAAGGGGGCTCATCCGGCGAGACTTCACCCAGGTGGTCACTATGCGGTTCCGCGCTTGAACATGCCACGGATGCGGCTGGTCACGGTGCCAATCCAGCTGCGCGGCTCGTCGAAGCTGTCGGAATAATAGGATGCCGATCCCATGTAGAACTGGACGGCGTCGCCATAGCCGCGACGCGCATGCTCGGCATAATCGACCTGATTGAAGACCGCGCCGGCGACGGGGGTGTGCAGCAGCTTCATGGCGGCGCGAAGCTGCTCGACCGTGGTCTTGCCCCAATGCACGACCATCAGGGTCGAATCCGCGATCCCCGACAGGGTCGTCGCGTCGCGGACGGCGAGGACCGCCGGCGCGTTGATCACGACCAGGTCATATTGATCGCGCAGGCGTTCGAGCAGGCGCCCCACCTGCCAGCCGCGGATCAGCGACCCCGGATTGCGGACGCTTTCGCGCGTGCTGAGCACGACGGCGGTCTTCTCGGTGGCGGTCTCGCCATTCTCGGCGGGGAGCAGCCGCCGCGGATCGCCGGTTCCGGTCAGCAATTCGATGAGGTCGGGCGTGCCCGACGACGCCTGGATGCTGCGCAATATGCTGGGCCCCGGGCGCCGCAGGTCGAAATCGACCACGATCGCGCTGCGGCCCATCGATACCGCCGCGACCGCGAGCGTGAGCGCGACGCTGGATTTGCCGTCGCCCGGCAGCGGCGAGGTGACCAGCACGGTCTGGTTCTGTCTGCCTTGCGCCAGCTCGTCCACCTCGGTCGCCAGCGTCCGCGCCACTTCGGCGAAGAGCGACTGAGGCTCGGTCACCACGGGACTTTCCACCGCCGTCATCGGGATCTCGCGGTTGAGCAGCGGAAGCATCGCGAAAGTCCGCAATCCGAACAGCCGGTACAATTGCTCTCCGCTGCGCAGGCGATTGTCGAACATCTCGATGCAGAACACGATCAGCAGCGACAGCATCAGCGAGCCGACGAAGGCCGCGAGCGCCATCTTCTTGGGGGCGGGCGCCACGGCGACCAGCGGCGCCGTGGCCGCTGAGACCACGGAGGAGTTCACGCCCGTCGTCTCGAGCTCGGAGCGAACCGCCTGTGCGCGCTGCGCGGTGGTGAGATAGGCCTGGCGCGCCACCTCCGCCCGACGGTCGAGCACCGCGAGATCGACATTGTTGGTGTTGTTGCGGAAGGCCTGCGCGGACAGGGTCGACAATTGCGACTGCAGTTGCCCCGCACGGGCGGCCGCGGCACGCGCCTCGCCCGCGGCCAATTGCTGTTCGCGCCCCGCGTCGGCGGAGATCTTGGCCTCTTCGGCCGCGACCACGGAAGTGCGCTCGCGATCGAGGTCGGTGCGCGCCTGGTTGATCTGCGCCTCGACCCTCTGCCGATCGGGGTGCGCGGCGCCGAGCGAGACGGACAATTGCGACCGTTCGCGCAGCAGGTCGTCATATTGGCGCTGCAGATGGTCGAGCACGGGCGAGCTGGCGCCGGCGGACGTGCGCATCCGCGACGCGCTGCTGACGCTCGCCGACCGGGCCGCCGCTGCCGCATTCGCCGCGGACGCCGACGCCTGTTCCACGGCGATGCGGTTCATCTGCTGATAGTCCTCCGCGCTTCCGGCGCCGATCGGCATCCTGTGCTCGCGGCGGAAATCGGCCACTGCGCGCTCGGCCTTTTCGACTTCGCCGGCCAGTCGCGTGCTCTCGGCGGCCAGCGCGCGCGTGACGCTGTCGCGCCATTGCTGCCGGCGGGCCGAGCGGAGCTTCTGCAGGCTCTCGACGAACTGGTTCGCGATGTCGGCGGCGAGCTCGGGACTGCGCGAACGGACGACGATGTCGATGAAGTCGGAATCGGTGGCGCTCGCGACCCGCGTCTTCGTGAGGAGCCGTATCGTCGCCTGCTGCGGGGTTATTTTGGAGCCGGAGGTGAAGACCTTGTTGTTCACCAGGTCCATGTCTTTGACGACCTGTTCGGCGAGCGCCTGCGAGCGATAGATCCGCGCCTCGTTCGCCACGCGCTGCTGGTTGCGCGCGGTATCGGCCTGGTTCGATCCGTTCGCGTCGTTGAGCTCGACCTGGACGGTGGCGGTCGCCTCGAAGGTTTCCGGCAGGCGCAGCTGCGAGAACAGCACCAGGCTGACGCAGACCGTGACCAAGGAAGCGATCAGCAGCCAGTGACGCCGGAGCACGAGCCAGATCTGCCGCGCGGACATGCGCTGCATCTCATAGGAAAGGTCGTGCTGCGACGAGCCCGGCATGTCGTTCCGATAGGTACCGTCGACTAGAGCATATTGCGCTGGCGCCATGACAAATCCTCGCGGGGGGTGCAGGTGCACATGCGGTGTCTGCGGGAATTCCCGATTTCCCGGCGATTGTGCCGCCCGGGGGCAGCATGCGCAAAAGCGCATCGGGGCAAACCGATGCGCATTGTGGCTAAGACTTCGGCATATCGGCCCGGAGTGCTTCCTTGATCGACTAGGCTCCTGCCGCGCGCTTCGGCAGCGCCTGTTCAAGGCTAATTCCGGGATAGACCACAGGTATTAGTCCCGAGTGGCCGCGCGGCAATTATGGAGAGCCGCCATCCTATCCATGGACGATTCCCGGCCGTGTACTATTCAAACGGGCATGCGAGGATCGGGGACCGTCGGTGATTGGCGAGATTGCCTTCGATGATTTGACGCCTGGAGTGCTTGCCGCGCAGTTCGCGGCGGGCAAGGCGGCCGTATTGGTGCGCTGTCCCGAAATGATCTCCGAGCTCTGGCAGGGCCTGATGGAGGACGATGACGAGCAATTGCCCTGGCAGGCGCCCCTCATCGACATCGCGCGCAACTATCACGGCTGTTCCGACATCACCGTCAGCCTGGGGGACCTGTTCTACTTCCAGCCGGGCCAGCACGGCTATATCGCGCGCAAGATCGCGCTGAGCCGGCCGGGGGTGGACGGCGCGCTCGTCGTCCGGCCTTCCTTCTTCGTCCAGGGCGAGGAGAAATTCTCGACGCGCGAACAGGTTCTGAACCTGTGCTGGTCGGTCGGCGATCGGCTGATGACGGCGATGGCACCGCCGGGAGCGCCCCTGAACGAATATTGCGTCGCGGTGCAGCGGCTGAAATATCAGCAGTCGGCGAACGACTTCGACAAGCTCGACGCGCTCGCCTGCAATTCGCTCGGGCGATGGGGACGCGTCGGCTTCGCGCTCGATCAGCGCCGGCTCGAGGCAGCGGGCCCACTCCAGCGCAAGGGCGTCTCGGACTTCTACGGGATGGTGGCGCATATCCCCGGGGTTCGCTCGCTCGCTCGCGGGGTGAACCGGCTCTTCTCGCGCCGCGACCAGCGATCGCGGATGCTTCCCGGCCACCGGCTCATCGAGGCTGCGCATTACGACCATCGCTATTTCAGCGCGCTTTGCGGGCAGCGGAAGAACATCGAAACCCACATCTTCGTCGACGGCGCCTGGTACAATCTCCCGATTACGATGGACACGCTCGCCATCCTGCCCGGCAGCATCGCCGCCGCAAGGTTCGGCGTGCCGCACACGCTTCACCGCGTGGTGCATGTCGGCCGCGAGGAGGAACCGGCGGAGCATCTGCCCGCGGAACGGCGGGCGCAGAACGTCACGCTCCTCATCGGAACGGCATGACCGCGCAGCGCGGAAGGCCGGTCGTCTCGGCCGAGGGAGAAGGGATCGCGACAAGAAGCCGATGACGGGAACATCTTCGAGCCACGGGGACGCAATCCAGCCGCGAAGCGCGTGGCGGTGGTTCCGCAACGCGGCGCTCGATTCCCGATACGTGGCCGATCCGGAATGGCTGATCGGGCTCGGCCGGCTCGTCACGGCCGCCTTCGCCACGATCGCGATCTATTTCGATCCCACCCAGCCGACCAAGCTGGCCGACGAGGCGCGGCTCATCACCCTGGTCTATCTGGGTTTCGCGCTGCTGGCGCTGGTCCCCATCCAGCGGCCGATCGAAAGCAGGCTCCATATCCTCACGCACGGCGTCGACATCGTCGTGATCGCCTGGTTGCTGCACCTCACCGATGAGCTCACCAGCCCGTTCTTCGCCTTCTTCCATTTCACGCTCTTCGCCTGCACGATCCGATGGGGGCTGACGGGCGCGCTGCTCGGTGCCGTGGTCCTGGAAGTGATGATGCTGGTCATCGGCCTGCCGGATCTCGAGGATGGCCAGTCCGAACTGAACGTGATGATCATGCGATCGGGATACTTCCTGGTCGCCGCGTTCATGCTGGGATATTTCGGAGCGTATCGGAACCGGAGCCGCCATCGGCTGGAGCGGCTGGCCGCCTGGCCGTCCGTGCATCTGCGGCAGGGTGACCGCGCGTGGCTCAAGGACATTGTCGGGCATGCGCGGACGGTGTTGGGTGCGGGCCGCCTCGCCGTGATCTACGAGGATGTCGACCAGCTCACGGGCACCGTCGCGACCTGTGCGGACGGGCAGCTCTCGGTGCGCGACTTCGACGACACGGCGGAGTGGGCCGTGATCGCGAACGATCTCGAGGCGTTCCGGGACGCACGCTCGACCGGCTGCGCAGAGATGCTGGTCCGGCGGCTCGGGGAGGCGATCGGCGAGGAGGCGCTGGCGTCGCCCCGGCTGGACAATGTCTGCGTCGCTCCGTTCTTCGGGACGCGGTATCGCGGCTATCTGATCGTGCTGAACGCCAGATATCGGCACGAGGAGATCGAGTCCCTCGCAAGCATCGTGGCCAGTCGCATCAGCTACGAGCTCGAGCGTGCCGCGCTGATCCGCGAGATCGCCAATAATGTGCGCACCGAGGAGCGCGTCCGGCTCGCCCGCAACCTTCATGACAGCGTGCTGCAGGATCTCACTGCGGCGAGTCTCAGACTCAAGGCCGCCGGCCGGCAGGTGCCGGAAGAAGCCCAACCGCTGCTCGCCGACGTCGCCGCGATTATCGCCGGCCAGCAGAAGCAGATCCGCCGGTTCGTGGAAGGAAAGGGGGCGATCCAAGACGGCAACGGTCTGCCGCACGCGCTGGATCGGCACGTCCGGCAGTTGAGCCGCCAATGGGGCTGCGAAATCCATCTCACCACCACGCCCGTCGATTTCCGCATGTCGGCGGCGATGTCCGACAATATCGCGCAGATCATCTCCGAGGCGACGTCGAATGCCGTGCGCCACGGCGCCGCGACCCGCATCGACCTGGTGATATCGGCCGGCGACGGCAGGCTTCAGCTGGGGATCGCGGACAACGGCACCGGCGTCCTCGTGCCGTCTGAGGCGGGCATGTCCGAACCGCATTCGCTGAGCGCGCGCGTGGCGGACCTGGCGGGCCGGCTCTGCGTCGTGCGCGACCGGCCCGGCTTCGCGATGTTCATCGAGCTGCCCTCGACATGACGGTCACGCGCCTGATCCTCGTGGACGATCACCCGCTTCTGCTCCGGGGCGTGGCCGACCTTGTGTCGCTCGAGCCCGACTTCGAGGTCGTCGCCACCGCGAATTCCGGCCACGAGGCCCTGGCGGCGCTGGAGCGCATGGCGCCGGATCTGCTTGTCCTCGACATCAACATGCCGGACCTCACCGGCCTGGACGTGCTCCGCGCGATCCATCGGGCCGACCTGCAGGTCCGGGTGATCTTCCTCACCGCGACGATCACGCCGCGCCAGATATCGGAGGCGCTCGCCTTCGGCGCCTGGGGTCTGCTGCTGAAGGAATCGGCCCCGGACCTGCTGGTCGACTGTCTGCGGACGGTGGCGCGGGGAGAGCATTGGCATCCGCAGGAGCTTCTCTCGCGAGCGGACCGGGAGCCATCCCGACCCGACCCGCTGCAACTCGCCCAGCTGACCGTGCGCGAACGGCAGATCGTCAACCTGGTCTGCAAGGGCCTGTCGAACAAGGCGATCGCCCAGCAGGTCGGCACCGCGCAGGGGACGGTGAAGATCCACCTCAACAACATCTTCCGCAAGCTGGGCCTGAGCAACCGGACCTCGCTCGCCGCGCTGGCCTTTACGCTTGGGGAGCGCGACGAATGGATGCCCGCGGGGGACGCGTCGCTACTGGGTCACGGACGCTGACCCCGCCTTCGTCGCGTCGTGCGTAGATGGCGCCGAGCGCAGTGAATACGGGGACCATCCACATGCGCGAGTACATGTGCGGATAGGACGCCGTATAGATCAGGAAGACGATCACGACCGCGCACGCCATGCCGCCTGCCTCGCGGCTGCGTCTCAGGCCGCCGACCGCGAAGATGCACAGCATGGCCAACAGGCCGACCAGGCCGAGAAAAGCAATGGCCCCTCCTTCGTTCCAGATCAGCAGGTACAGATTGTGGACGGGATTGTCGTGATGGCTGAGCTCGCGGTAGCGATCGACGCCCATGCCGATCGCCGCGGTGCCCTCGGCAAAGCCCCATGCCTCGGCGATCAACTCGGATCGATTGAGGAATGTGCCCGCCTGGCTGATGTCGCCCGTCTCGACCGCGCCGCCGACGCGCTCCTGGAACGCCTTTGGAAGCGGCGCCCCGCTCGCGAAGAACAGCCCGGCGGCGACCGCGATCACCAGCCCCAGCCGGACGAGGTGACGGATCCCGATCAGGGCGAGCGTCACGCCGATGGCGGTCATCGACGCGAAGAAGCCCGTGAAGGACGCGCTCAGCATCAGCCCCCACAGCAAGGTGACTCCGCAGACGAGGCCGACCAGCTTGGGCATCGTTCCCTTAACGAGTGAATAGATCAGCATCGGCAGCGAGAAGGCGATGACGGCGCCGTTCGGATTGGGCTGCCCCGCCATAGAACCCAGGCGCTGATTGCCGGTGATGAAGCCGTCGCCCAGATAGTCGACGGTATCCTGCATGGTGAAGAAGAAGGTGGAGGTGATCCCGATCGCTTCGGACAGCGTGGTCCCCAGCACGAAGAAGACCGGCAGCATCTGGGTCAGGCGGCGTTCCTGGCCCATCAGCAAGATCGGAACCAGGAGGTAGGCCATGGTGTACTGGATCGCGACGTTCGCCCATCGCAGCGGATCGCCGTTGATCACCGAGCTGACGAACAGGCCGCCCAGCATCATTGTCAGCGCGGCGACCCAGAAGGGCGTGAGCGGCCCGAACGGCATCAGGTTCAGCCTGCCCCGATACGCGACCATCGCCAGGCAGAGCATCAGGGCGATGTCGGAAACGGTCACGTTCATAGAGCCCAGCCGGAACAGGCTCCAGCTGCTCCAGAACACGCCGATCAGGAGAAGAGGGCGGAATATCCGATCCCGGTTCTTGGAGCTGTCGGCGCGGCGTGGCGGCTGCGGAGAAGCGCCGGTATCGAGCCCGGGCATCTCCGCGTTGTCGGCATAGGGCGCGTTGGTCATCGCCCCGCACCCCGTGCCGTCCAGCTGCTGATGATCGATGCCGGCATGCCCGCAAGGTGCTTCGGCGCGCGGGGCTTGGCAAACCGTCTTCCGAGATGCGGCTTCGATCCTTTTGGCTAGTCCATTGTGACAGGTGGCGACGCGCTTGCGAGCGCAAGCCGCGCTGGAGGCGGTGTCGGCGAATAAGACTAGTTGCCGGCTATCCGTAATGGTCCGGGCCTAACCCGGGAGACAGATTGAACGGACGGAACCTCCGTCGGATAACGCCAGCTATCCAGTGTATTGGGGGTGCCATTTGTGAGCGCGGCCGTTCTACCGGACAGGGTTCGCGGCTCCGAGGACGGGGCGGCGGTTGTCGGAGGAATCGCGCCCGCGCACGCGAACGGGACTTCGATCCCGGTGCTCTACATCGCCGGCTATGGCCGGAGCGGCACGACGTTGCTCGATATCGCGCTCGGCCAGCATCCCGCGATCATGGGCGGGGGCGAGATTGCCACGCTCGCGCGGCACGTCTGGCCGAACGACGAATATTGCGCGTGCGGCGTTCCCGTGCGGCAATGCGCGATGTGGAGCGGGATCGTGGCGCAATGGTCGAAAGGGGAGGCGCCGACGCTGATCGACGACTTCCGCCGGGCGCAGGAGCGGACCGAGACCATCCTGGGCCTCGGCCGTTTCCTCGAGCGAGTTCGATCGAGCCCTCACGCATCGCGTACGGTGAAGCTGTTCGAAGCCATTGCGGCAGGATCCGGCTCCACGATCGTGGTCGACTCGTCGAAATTGCCGGGACGCGCGTCCGTGCTTGCGGAAACCCGGGGGATCGAGCTTGCCGTGGTGCATGTCGTGCGCGATCCGCGCGGCGTCGCCTGGTCGCTGAAGAAGGGCTACAAGCGCCAGGTCGATGTCGGCCTGCAGCGCGAGCTTCGGCCCAAGCCGCTGCTGTACACCGCCTTGCGCTGGATGATCGTCAACCTCGCCACCGAACGCCTCTGCCGCCGGCTCGGGGCCGGCCGAGCCCTGCGGATAAAATATGAGGATTTCGTCGCCGATCCCGAGGGGACTCTCCGGCAGATCCTGAAGCTGGTGCACTCGCGGATCCCCGAGCAGCCCCTGCAGGTCGCCGTCAGCCCGATGTCGCCGCAGCACCAGGTCGCGGGCAGCCGCCACCGGATGCAGCACGAAATCGTGGTGCGGCATGACGAGCGCTGGAAAGAGACCATGCCGCGCCTCCAGCGCTGGCTGGTCACGCTCGCCTGCGCGCCGCTCCTCTGGCGCTATGGCTATTCGCTCAGGACATCGGCTCCCACGGGGAGGAAAGCATGAAATCGCGACTGCAGCATCGCATCGTGGCGCGTTCGGTCCTTGCATCCATTTGCCTTGTCGCCGCGCCCGCATTGTGGAGCTGCTCGAGCGCGCAGGGAGAGGCGGTGCCGCCGCCGCCGCCGCGGCCCGTGGCCGGCGAGCAGGCCTTTCCGGGCGCGGTCGGATATGGCGCGGGCAGCAAGGGCGGCCGTGGCGGCCGTGTCATCGCCGTCGACACCCTGGCGGATTCGGGGCCGGGGAGCCTCCGCGCCTGCGTCGAGCAGCGCGGTCCGCGCATTTGCGTCTTCCGCGTCAGCGGCGTCATCCGCTTCACCGACAAGCCGCCCGTCGTCAGCCACCCCTATCTGACCATCGCGGGCCAGACGGCCCCGGGGAAAGGGATCACTCTGGCGCATGCGGGCGGCGAGCTCGGGCGCACACCGCTGCTGCTGAAGGGCACGCACGACGTGGTGATCCGGCATATCCGGGTCCGGAACGATCGCATCGGCGGCAACCGGGCCGCCGAGGACTCCTTCACGATCGAGAGCAGCGACAACGTCATACTCGACCATGTGAGCGCGAGCTGGGCGCGCGACGAGCTCGTCAACGGCTATGGCGACAACGACCGGATCACGATCAGCAATTCGATCTTCGCGCAGGGGATTCCCAGGCACGACAAATGCGCGCTGCTCGCCAGCGATCCCCAGGGCCCGCAGCGGCTGAGCTTCGTCAACAATGTCTGCGCGCATAATGGCGATCGCAATCCCGATCTCAACTTCCCGCCCGGCTCCTGCGTCGAGATCGTCAACAACATCTTCTACAATGCCCAATCCGAATTCGCCGAGATCTGGGAGAGCTTCGGCGGCGCTCCCGTCGCGCTGATCGGGAACAGCTTCATCGCCGGACCGAACACGATCTCGAGCACGGTGGGGATCGCGCGGAACCAGCTCGGATCGACGGGGCCGGCGAAGGTCTATCTATGGGACAATGCCTTTATCGGCGAATTCACGCATATGTCGCCGCTCCTCGCGAATGCCCTCGTTCCGGCGCCGCCCTGTCCGGGCACCGTCGCCGCGGCGCCCGCGAAGGCAGCCTATGAGACGGTGCTCCGCTCGGCGGGCGCGCTCCCGCGCGACGAAATCGATCGAAAGACGATCAAGGACATTCGCGGGCGCGTCGGGCGGATCGTGCGCGCGCCGGGCGAGATACCGCCGATCGCCGCCGAGACGCCCTATCCCGATGCCGACGGCGACGGGATGAACGATGCATGGGAGGCGTCGCACGGCGCCGATCCGCGCCGGTTCGATCCATGGGAGGACGGGGATCGCAACGGGCTTACCAATCTCGATCAGTTCCTCGACTATCGCTCGCGCGAGCTGGTGACTGCGCGCATGCAGTCATGACCGCGCCCGCCCAGGCCCTGGACCTCCCGCCCGAGATGCGTCGCGCGGCCGTCTCCGCCGCTGAGCCGGTGCGCGTCTGCTTTCCCTTCTCGGGCGACAGCGTCGGCGGCAGCCATCTGTCCGTGCTCGGGTTGATCGAGCATCTCGATCCGGCGCGCTATCGGGCCGTCATCGTGCCCGAGGTTCCGGAAGGCCGCATCGCACAGGTCTTCGCCGGAGTCGCGCAATTGCCCGATCCTGCGGCGCGCGGGCGCCTGTTCGTCCCCGGCGAGGCATTCGGCGCCAGGAAGTTCGGGCGCACGCTCGGCGGCGTCTGGCCCCGCATGCGGTTCCTGAAGCGCGAGCGGTTCGACATCGTCCACGTCAATGACGGGAGGTCGAGCGCCAATTGGGCATTGGCGGCGCGGCTGGCCGGAGTGCCGGTCATCTGGCATCACCGCGGCAACCCCGATGCGCTCGGCCTTCGGCTGGCCGCGCCGCTGCTCGCCAATCGCGTGCTCACCGTGTCGGCTTTCGCCTTGCCGCGCCCGGGCCTGTGGTCCGCCGCCGGCAAGGCCGATGTGGTGCACAGCCCCTTCGATACCGATCTCGTGGTGGACCGTGTGGCCGCGCGCGCAGAGCTGGTGGCCGAGCTCGGCGTCGCGTCCGACAGCTTCGTCCTGGGCTATTTCGGCGCCTTCGTTCCCCGCAAGCGCCCTTTGCTGTTCGTCGACGCCATCGCCAAGCTCCGCGCGGCGGGCATTCCCGTCACCGGCGTCATGTTCGGGGAAGCGCGCGTCCCCGCGATGCAGGAAGCGCTGCACCGCCATATCGACGCGACCGGCATGGGGGAGGCGATCAGGGTGATGGGGTATCGCTCGCCTGGCGCCTATTGGATCGGGGCGTGCGATCAACTGGTGGTCCCGGCGGTCGGCGAGCCTTTCGGCCGGACCTTGGTCGAGGCGATGATCGTCGGTACGCCTGTCGTCGCCGCGCGCTCGGGCGGCAATATCGAGGCGCTGCAGGGCGGGATCGGCGTGCTCGTCGAGCCCGACGATGCCGCGGCCCTGGCCGCCGGGTGCGCGCGGCTGATCGGAAACGCCTCCGAAACCATGGCGATGGCGCAGCGCGCCGGCGCCGATGCACGGCATCGCTTCAGCCAGATCCGGCACTGCGATCAGGTCACCGCCGCTTATGCACGGCTCGCCGGCCGGCGATGAGTCTGCCCCGGCCAAGGCCGGCAAATGTCGTCGGCATGGGCTAATCCGAACGCACCACCGGCACTAACCCGCCTGCCCGCCCCGACACGTCCGATCGATCGATCACAGGCTCCGATACCGGGGCCTATAACCTTCGATCTAGAGGACTGCTGAAAAGGGGTGATGTAATGCGTACCAGTGCCGTTGCACTCTCGCCGGCCGCTGCGCCGGGATCGGACGCCGAAGAACGATTCCCCGCGCTGATGAGCCGATCGGAGATGGAGGCGCAGCTCACGGAGCTGGCGCCCTTCCATCATGCCATCGAGCTGCCCTTCGGACTCAGCACCTATGACGCGGCGACCGCGCGCCATGATCGCGAGCGCACCCGGCTGCGTTCGCTCATCGATCATCTCTGGCCGCGCATGCTCGAGACCCATGGCGGCTCGCTCGCCGGCCTGCGCGTGCTCGACATCGCGTGCAACTGCGGCGGCTTCGCGATCGAGGCGGCGCGCGCGGGCGCCGCGGAGGTGGTCGGGATCGATGTCGACCCGCATTATATCCGGCAGGCGGAGTTCATCCGCGACGCCCTGGGCTACGACAACGTCTCGTATCGCGTCGCGCGGCTCGAGGATCTCGACGTCGCGGAGACGGGCTCCTTCGACGTCGTCTTCTTCTTCGGGATCCTCTACCACCTCGCCGATCCGGTGGGGGCTCTCACGCGGATCAGCGCGCTCGCGCGCGACATGATCGTGGTGGACACCAGCCTGTTGCGGTTCCGCTATTTCGACAATCTCGTGAAATGGCCCCTGTGGCGGATGAAGGTCGTCCCCGCGATGCGCGACAGCGATCACGACATCACCACCGGCCGCTGGCGCACCGCGGCGTCGGCCCAGTTCTACCCCAACCAGGTCGCGGTACGCGAACTCTTGGGCTTTGCCGGGTTCGAGGGAGTGGAACTGCTCAAGCCCACCTCCCCGAATCTCGAGCGGCGTTACTATCAGGGCAAGCGCGCGACGTTCGTCGCCCGCAAGCGCGCTATGCATGGTCCGGATAGATTTCGCGGCCCCGACGGGCCGTGACGGCGGATCGCTCGCGACAAGTGGTCGCTTATGGCCCGGGAGGCGGGGGGAGCCGTAGTGACATTCCTCCCGGACCACAATGCACCCGGTCAGTACCGGGGGCAGTAGCAAGCGTCCTCGAAACTAGCAGCTTTGGGGCATTCTCAAACCTCCGGGAGACGTACGCCGGAATGGTCGATCGCGCGGTGCCGAACTAATCCGTCGGATGCCCCGCACAGGAGCATTCGCGCAGATTCCTCGCGGTCGGAAGGCATGGTGTCGCGCGCATTGTTGTTACAAAATATCATGTATATCCAATGTTATAGGTGATCCCGCCCAAGTCGGGAAATTCTTCCGAAAGCAGTACTAATGGCGGAGGCGGGCTATCCCGATGCCCCCGCCGGAACGCGGGCAACTCCGCTATCTTCCCGCCGTGCCGGTGACCGTGGCGGGAGACGACGGTCCTTTCGCGACTTCGACAACCGCTGATTGCCCCGGATCCGGCCGTGGAGGGCAGGATGGCGACCTATTACAACCAGCTCGGCAGCGCGACCGTGGGCGGCACCTCGGAGCGCGACATCTTCTATCCGTTCACGAGGACCAACAATCTGGATCACCTGCGCCCCGACGCGCTGATGGCCACGCTCGTCTGGAATACCGGAATCCTCACCGGCAGCGGCTCCTTCTACCAGATCGTCGCATCCAATGTGCAGATCTCGCTCGATCTGCTGTCAGGCGGTGCGGGAACCGACGTCGCCTACGGCTCGAATGTGGCCGACGCGCTGTTCTATAACAACGGCGTGATATCAGGCGGTTTCGGCGCGTTCAGCGATATCGAGAACTTCTGGCTGGGAGAGGGCGACGACATCATCGACCTTTCCGCGCACGGAGCCGGCGGCGTCGACTATGCGAAGAATGTCTCGATCCACGGCCAGGGCGGCAACGACATCATCATCGGCGGTGCGGGCAAGGACGTGCTCGAAGGCGATGGCGGCAACGACATCATCTTCGGCTGGCGCGGCGCCGATACGATCTATGGCGGGATCGGCGACGATATCCTCTATGGCGACGACCTGGGCTTCAACGACATCGCCGGCGACGACATCATCGACGGCGGTGCGGGAAACGACATCCTGTACGGCGGCGGGCGCGCCGACACGATGACGGGCGGCGCCGACAACGACATCCTCTACGGCCAGGCCGGCGTCGACAATATGTCGGGCGGATCGGGCGACGACCAGCTCTACGGCGACGACGCGAATACGGTGAGCAGCGACACGCTCAACGGCGATGCCGGCAACGATCAGCTCTATGGCGGCGGCGGCAATGATGAGCTCTATGGCGGATCGGGCGACGACCATCTCGATGGCGAGACGGGCAACGACTATCTGCACGGCGGCGGCGGCAACGACACGATCGTCGCTGGCGCCGGGGACGACGTCGTCGACGGCAGTGCCGATAGCGACACATTGGTGTTCGCGGGCAACCGCGCCGACTATCAGTTCGTGCTGCAACCCGACGGGAGCTACACAGCCACCGACCTGCGGGCCGGGTCTCCCGAAGGCATCAAGACCATCCGCAACGTCGAGTTCTTCGCCTTCGCGGACATCACCGTCCCGTCGACGGAGCTGAACTATCCGCCGGTCATCACCTCGAACGGGGGCGGGACTGCGGCCGCGATCGAGATGGACGAAAACGCGCTCGCGGTGACCATCGTCACGGCGACCGACGCCGATGTCGGCCAGATCTTGAGCTTCGCGATCGTCGGCGGCGCGGACGCGGCCTTGTTCGCGATCGATCCGGTGACCGGCGCATTGTCCTTCCTCGCCGCGCCCAATTTCGAGAGTCCCGCGGATCTGGACGGTGACAATGTCTATCGTGTCGTCGTCGCGGCGAACGACGGCAATGGCGGTATCGCCACGCAAGACCTCTCGATCACGGTGCTCGACGTGCCGGACGGTACGGCCCCGGTGATCGTCTCCGACGGTGGCGGGGCTAGCGCGACGGTGGCGGTCGAGGAGAACAGCGCCGCGGTCACCACCGTGATCGCCGAGGATCCCGACGAGCCGACGCTGACCTATGCGATCGTCGGGGGCGCCGATGCGGCCCTGTTCGCGCTCGATGCGCTGACCGGCACGCTGGTCTTCGCGTCCGCTCCCGATTTCGAGAACCCCGCCGATCAGGATGGCGACAATATCTATGAGGTCGTCGTCGAGGCGAGCGACGGCAGCAACGTCGATCGTCAGACGCTGTCGGTGACGGTGGGCAATCTCAACGACAATGCGCCGGTGCTCACCTCTTATGGCGGCGCTGCGTCGGTGGCGCTAGCGGTCGATGAGAACCTCACCCTCGCCGCGACGATCGCGGCGAGCGATGCCGACGGGACGCCGCTCACCTACACCATCGCCGGCGGTGCGGATGCCGCATCCTTCGCGATCGATCCGGTGACCGGGGCGCTTTCCTTCCTGGCCGCGCCCGATTTCGAGGCACCGGCCGATAGCGATCTGGACGGGGTCTATCACGTCCTCGTCGAGGCGAGCGACGGCCTGACGAGCGTGTCGCAGGAATTCGCGATCACCATCCAGAACGCCAACGACAACGCGCCGGTCATCACCTCAAACGGGGGAGGTGCTACGGCAACGGTCGTCATGGCCGAGAATGCCGCCGCCGTGACGACCGTCACGGCGATCGACGCGGACGGCACGACGCCCGGCTTCGCGATCGCGGGCGGTGCGGATGCCGCCCTGTTCACGATCGACAGCGTGACCGGCGCGCTTTCGTTCCTGTCCACGCCCGACTTCGAGAACCCGCTCGATGCCGATCACGACGGGACCTATGAGGTCTCGGTGCGCGCGAGCGACGGCGTGAACGTCACGGACCAACTCCTCTCGGTCACAGTGACCGACGTGAGCGAGGCGGGGAAGACGATCACCGGCAGCTCCGGCAACAACAACATCAATCCGACCACGACGGTGATCGGCTACCAGACCACTGCGATGGACGACACCATCTACGGCCTGGCCGGCAACGACGTCATCGACGGGGGAGGGGGTGCCGACTATATGGACGGCGGCGTCGGCAACGACACCTTCTACGTCGATACCTGGTCGGACGACGGCTTCGCCGGCAATGACGATCAGGTGATCGAGGCGGCGGGGGGCGGCACCGACATCGTATATGCGTCGGTCAGCTATCGCCTCGCCGCGCAGGTCGAGAATCTGACGCTCGCGGGAAGCGCCGCAATCGACGGCTCGGGCAATGATCTCGCGAACACGGTCACCGGCAACAATGCCGCCAACACCCTAATGGGCGGGCTGGGCAACGACACGCTCCAGGGGCTCGGTGGGAACGACTTGCTCGACGGGGAGGACGGGAACGACAGGCTCTATGGCGGCGACGATCGCGACACGCTGAACGGCGGCGTGGGCGACGATCTTCTCGATGGCGGGATGGGCGCGGACGCCATGACGGGCGGCGTCGGCAACGACACCTATTATGTCGACAGCTGGTCCGACGACGGCGACGCCACCAACGACGACCAGGTCGTCGAACTGGCCGGCGGCGGCACGGCCGACTGGGTCTATGCCTCGGTCAGCTATGTGCTTGCCGCCGAAGTCGAGAAGCTCAACCTGACCGGCGCGGTGGCGATCGACGGCTTCGGGAACGACCTGGCGAACATCATCAACGGCAACGGCGCGGAGAATCTGTTGCGCGGCGGCCTAGGCAGCGACACGCTGTCGGGGAGCGGCGGCGACGACCTTCTCTACGGCGAGGACGGGCTCGACACGCTGGACGGCGGCGCCGGCAATGATCGCCTCGAGGGCGGCGCGAGCGGCGACACGATGTTCGGGCGCGCCGGCAGCGACATACTGATCGGCGGGACGGGCAAGGATACGTTGACCGGCGGCACCGAGGCGGACGTCTTCGTCTTCAGCGCCGGCGAGACCACCCTCAACAGCGCGAGCTACGATCGCATCGCGGACTATAATGCCGCGGAAGGCGATCTGATCGACCTCGACTTCGTCGACGGCGTGCTCGATGCCGCCCATTGGTTCGAGGCCGCGATCGGCACCAACAATTTCGCCGATGCGCTTGCGACTGCGCGGCAGAGCGCCGGGGTCGGCAACGTGGTCTTCGTCGCGGGAACCGTCGACGGCTGGCTGTTCTACGACGCCAATGGCGACGGCGTGCTGGAACAGGCCCTGTTGATGAGCGGGGCGAATTCGCTCGGCGCCATCGACCTCACCGGGTTCATCTGAGCCGTCAACCGATCGACGGAGCGCAATGAGGGCGCTTGCGTCCCTGGTCGCTCACGTTGGTGGTTCATGCCTTTGCATGGGCGGCTGCAAAAAGCGGCCGGACGGCAATCACTCAGATCACCGTCCGGACGATGGGGTGCCGGTGTCGCATCCGACTGAATAGTTATTGCACGAACTAAAGGCTGAGTCTCAACAAATTTCGTCGGGGGTGTATGCAAATGGGGCATGTGCCATTTGGCAGGATGAGACGGACGTACAAGTCCAGCTAAAAGTCTTACTATTGTCGAGCCTTGTGTCATCTTCTTTGCGAAAGTCGGGGATGGGAAAGGGGGCGCGGCCTGAGTTTAAGGGCTCTGCCCGTCTTGTTCATTACTATGACAATTAAGGTGCCGGCGGTCTCCGGAGAATCTTTGGGGAATACCAATTTCGACCGGTACCCTCCCTCCGCCCTGCTGGCGTCGGATTGGCTTGTCGTATCCGGCGATCGAACCGTCGAGACCGGCCGTGCGTGATAGATTGCGGGTGATCCCGGATGCGGCGCCTAGTCGATGGCCGCTGTCCCAAGAGTGTATTTGGTATCATACCAGTTTTGTTGAATCGATACCTTTTGCTGACCGAATTCCGAAACTCTCCCTCCACTCGAGCCCTAGGAGGGCTATCGGCTGCAGCAGCCTTCCGCCGGCCAATGCCACCATTCTTGCGACGGATTGAAACAAAACCGTATTTTTTGGTCGCTCTAATGGTATACTTTGGTTATATCGATCGATGATCGCGACGGAGTGGGCAAACCGCCCGATGCGGTCGGCTACGGAGGAGGTCGATATTCGAGCGGTGCGCGCGCTTATGAAGGGGAGATACCCATGATGCGTTTGCGACAGATGATCTTGCTGTCCACGGCTCTGACCGGCTTCGCCGCCAGCGCCCAGGCCCAGGAAGCTCCCAGCACGCCGCCGCCGAGCCAGGGCGCCACCCAGGCCAGCCCCGACACCTCCAGCGAAGAGGTCGTTGTCACCGGCTATGCCGGCAGCCTTCGCCAGGCGATCCAGGTAAAGCGCAACGCGAACGCCGTGGTCGACGCGATCTCCGCCGAGGACATCGGCAAGTTCCCCGACCGCAACGTCGCCGAATCGCTGTCGCACATTCCCGGCGTCTCCATCGACCGCCGTTTCGGCGAGGGCGAGAAGGTCGCGATCCTGGGCACCGATCCCGCGCTCAACCGTATGCTGCTCGACGGACACGGTCTCGCCTCGGCCGATTGGGGCGGGAACGACAACGACCCCAGCAGCCGCACCTTCAACTATTCGCTGCTCGCGCCCGAATTGGTCGACCGGCTGGAGGTCTTCAAGTCGCCAGAAGCGCGGATCGACGAAGGCAGCCTGGGCGGTACGGTGATCGTCCGCACGCGCCGGCCGCTCGAGCTGGAAGCGCATTCGATCTTCGCGTCCGCCGGCTATTCCTACAATGACCGCGCGGAGAAGGGGAACATCCGCGGCTCCGGCCTCTACAGCTGGAAGAACGACGCGGAGACGTTCGGCGTCCTGATCGCGGCCACCTACGACAAGCAGAATCTCGTGCGCTCGGGCGTCGAGTTCTTCGGCTACGACAATGCCAATGGCACCGGCAGCCCGTTCATGACGACGAACGCCGCGGGCCAGCGCGTGCTCAAGAACCCGAACGCGGTGATCACCGGCGGCTCGCTCGCCGATCTCGACGCGGCGGCATCGCCCTTCGGCATCAACTATGCCTATTTCCAGCAGAAGCGCGAACGCGCCAGCATCGCCGGTGCGGTCCAGTTGCGCCCGACGAGCGACCTGACCCTCACGCTCAACGGCCTGCACATCGAAGGCAATTACAACAATTACAGCCAGTCGATGTACACGATCCCCGGCGCCTGGACCGGCGACGTGCTCCAGTCGGCCACCATTTCGAACGGCGTGGTGACCCAGGCCAGCTTCGCCGCTGCCAACAGCCAGAGCGCGCAGCTCGACACGCTCGTCCGCCATACGAAGCTCAAGACCGACAATCTCAACTTCTTCGCCGACTGGGAAGGCGATGACGGCTCCAAGCTGTCCTTCTCCGGCGGTTGGAGCAAGGCGACCGGCGGGCGGAATCCCGAATATCTCTTCAACGTCCAGACCAAGCTGCCGTTCAGTTATTCTATCACTCCGACCTCGGCCGAAGTGAATTTCGTCGGCGACCTCACCAATCCGGCCAATTACTTCACTAACCCGAACAACAACCCTGCCTCGATCGAAGGCGAACCCGTGATCGTAAACGGGGCGCAGCTCGTCGCCGCGCAGATCGGCGGGCTGGACTACAGCGTCACCACCGACAGCGACGTCTACGCCGGCTTCGACGCGACCGTTCCCGTCGGCGGCTTCTTCACCCAGGTGCTGATCGGCGGCCGCTTCACGCACCACATCAACCGCGTCGATGCGCGCGGCGTGAACACCTATCTCCAGCAGTCGCTGCTCGGTTCGCAGCTCGGCGTCGAGACGCTCGTGACTCCGGAGGGCGTCTTCAGCGGCACGGGTGGCAGCGGCAGCGCTACCCAGTATCTGAACCTGCCCGAGCAATCGGTCATCGACATCCTTGCCGACGCGATCAATACGCCGCTCGTGGACAAGGTGGGCGCCTCTACGCGCGTGAAGGAAACGATCGCGGCGAGCTACGTCCAGTTCAACTTCGAGAGCGGCAAGCTGCGCGGCAATATCGGCGGCCGGCTCGTCTATACCAAGAACCTGTCGCAATATGCCCTGGCGCTGCCGACGCTGGCGGACCCCAATCCGCGACCGATACCGACCAGCACCACGAACGACTATCTGAAGTTCCTGCCGTCGTTCAACGTCGCCTATGAGGCCACTCCGCAGCTGATCTTCCGCGGGGCGGTGGCCAAGGTGATCTCGCGGCCGCGCTACCAGGATCTGGCGGCTTCGATCACACAGAACGACGTCACCTACGACGCGGGGGGCGGCAACCCCAATCTGCGGCCGTACGAATCGACCAATTTCGAGGTCACGGCGGAATATTATCCGGCGCCTGGCGCGCTGCTCTCGCTCGAACTCTATCGCCGCGAGATCTCCAACTACATCATCAACACGCGCCGCGAGGGCGTGACGCTCTACAACTCGCTGACCGGGCAGCTCGAGAACCGGTACAGCGTGTCGCAGCCGGTGAACGGCGGCGAGGCGACGGTGAATGGCGTGCTCGTCCACGGCCAGGCGGAGATCTGGGGCGGGTTCGGCATCCAGGCCAACTATGCGTACCAGGACAGCAGCACCTCGACGACGCTCGATACGACCGAGGTGCTCAACCTTCCCTATCTTTCCAAGCACACCGTCAACATCATTCCCTATTTCGAGAGCGGGCCGTTCCAGGCGCGCCTGAGCTACAATTACCGCTCTTCCTATTTCCGGACGATCGGGCGCCTGGGCTCGCTGGAAATGGTCGCGCCGTACAATCAGCTCGATGCCTCGGCCTCGTTCAAGGTGAACGACAACATCACCATCTCCGTCCAGGCGCAGAACCTGCTCAACGAGACCTATCTGCAGTATAGCGGCACGCGCGATCGGCCCTCGGCCTTCTACAAGAACGGGCGCACCTTCGTCGGCAGCCTGTCCTTCCGCATGTAGCCCACGCTGATCCTGACGACGATGATCCGGCGACGTCGCCTCATGGCGGCGTCGCCTTTTTTTGGCCGGCGGTGGATCTCTGGCCGGGAAGCGATCGCCAACCGTTCTCGTCCAGGTCGCGGTTCCGGCGCCCTTGCGAGCTTGTGTGCGCCGGCGTTCTGGACTAGCTGCGAATCATTCTCAACAAAGGCGGCCGGCAGCAGCGAGTTCGTGCGGGTGCTGCCGTGCAGGTGGAGTTAGAGACCGCCCGTGTCTTGCGGACCCGACGCTCTCCAGCTCTTCCTGACGCATCGCGCGAAGCTCCTGAACTATGCGCTTCGCCTCACCGGCGACAGCGCCTCGGCCGAGGACGTGCTGCAGGAGGCATGGCTGCGCTTCCAGGCCGCGGCGGCGCATCGGGCGCTCGACGAGCCGGTCGGCTATCTGCATGCCGTCATCCGCAACCTGGCCCATGACGATCGCCGCCGGCGCGGGTTGCGGGAGCGGTTGTTCGTCGAGGGTCTCGAGGAGCCCGCCTCCGACATCGCGAGCGCCGAACCCTCGGCCGAGGCGAGCCTGATCTCCAGCGAGGAACTGCGTCTGGTGCGCGAGGCGCTCGAGGGGATGCCGGAGCGGATGCGGATCGCGGTCGAGATGCATCGCATCGGCGGGGCGAAGCTCAAGGACATCGCCGCGCGGCTCGGTGTTTCGGTCACCACCGCGCACCAGCTCGTGGCGGATGGCGTCGCGCAATGTCGGGCCCGACTGCGCGGCGCGCGATGACCTTCTTTCCCGGCGAACCGAAAATCCGTTGCTGCCGTTCGTCTATCAGACAAGGGCGGCCGAACCGTCCGGGGAATGGAGGGATATGATCGAGCCCCTCGACAGCGGCGCGGAAGCGCGTGCGCGCATCGACCGGGAGGCGGTCGACTGGCTGATCGCGCTGCAGGAGGCGCCGAGGGATGCCGCGCTCGGCGAGCGCTTCGCCGCGTGGGTCGAGGCCGATCCGGCGCATGCAGCGGCATGGGCGGAGACCGGCAATGTCTCACGGTTGATCGCCGCCACGCGCATGTCGTCCGTTGTCCGGGCTCGGCGCGATCGGATCGAAGGCGGGTCGCGCCGTCGCCGCCTTCGCCGCATTCCGCTTTTCGCGGCAGGTGCCGCTGCGGCATGCCTTGCCCTGGTCGCGATGCCCGGATTGATCGTGCGGGCGCGCGTCGATGCCGTGGCCGCAACCGGTGAGATGAAGACGGTCCGCCTCGCCGATGGCAGCGTGGTGCGGCTGGCGGCGGGCAGCGCGCTCGCGATCGACTATGGCGAGGGCGCGCGGAAGGTGCGTTTGCTGCAAGGCGATGGCTATTTCGACGTCGCGCACGATCCCGCGCGTCCGTTCCAGGTGGAAGCGGGGGATACCGTCACCAGGGTGCTCGGCACCGCGTTTGAGATCCGCAAGGGCGGGGACGGCGTAGCCGTCGCGGTGCGCCGCGGCCGCGTCGCGGTCGCCTGTAACGACCGGTCGGCCGCCAGCGAACTCGAGGCCGGGCAGACGCTCGATCTCGCCTGCGGCGTCAGAAGTGCCGAGGGCAGGGTGGAGCCGTCGCGCATTGCCCCCTGGGTCGAAGGCAAGGTCATCGTCGCCGATCGGCCGATGCGCGAGATCGTCGATGCGCTTCGGCCCTGGTATGGCGGGATCATCATCGCCCGAGGCGACGGCCTCGATCAGCGCCGCGTCACCGGCGTCTACGACCTGCGCCACCCCGAGCAGGCGCTCACGGCACTCGCGGCCGCGCACCACGCCAGCGTGCGACGGATCACGCCCTGGATCCTCGTCATTTCGGCGGACTGACTGCGCTTCTCGCGGCCTCCGCAAAAAACTTCCGAAAAATCGCTTTCCCCGTTCGTTGAAGGGATAGGTGAATATGCGAATGCGTCGCAATTGCATATTTCCAGCTTCAAAAGGGCAAGAGGGAAAGCGGGCGTGGCATTGGGGGGACGGATTGGGGTTTCGAAGCGCGGTCGTGCGGTCTTGGTGGCGGCGTTGCTCGGCGCGGCGGCAGTCACAGCGATCTGCCCTGCGACAGCCGCGGCGCAGGCGTCGGACGAGACGGCGGTGCGGGATTACGACATCGCGTCGCAGGCGCTCAGCGGCGCGCTGATCGATTTCGGACGGCAATCGGGGCTTCAGGTGAGCGTCGATGCTGGTGAAGTGCAGGGTGCCCGCTCGTCGGGAGTCAGGGGACGGATGCCGGCCCGAGAAGCGCTGAACCGGCTGCTCGCCGGCTCGGGCCTCGTCTGGCGACTGGACGGCGACCTTGTGACGCTCGCGCGAGCGCCGCAGGTCGCCGAGGGGCAGCAGTCGCCGATCGTCACCGAGGCGTTGCGGGTCGAAGGCGACGCTGCCGCTCGCGAAAGCGGCGCCGAGCGTGACGCGCGGCGCCGCGACGACGTCTATGACGCCGACCTGTCGTCGACCTTTGCGGGCAAGGAGGAGGTGGAACGCTACAAGGGCGTGACGCCTTCCGATGTCCTCAAGGGCATGGTCAACGTCTTCAGCGGCGATTCGCGCAACAGCGGCGCGCTCGATCCCAGCATCCGCGGCATACAGGGGCCGGGACGCGTCCCCGTCATCATCGACGGCACCGAACAGGCGCTCACCGTCTGGCGCGGCTATAACGGCGCCAGCAACCGCAGCTATATCGATCCGAGCCTGATCGCCGGCGTCCAGGTCCTCAAGGGGCCAGCCGCCGAACGCGGCGTCAACGCTTCGAGCGGCGGCGCGGTGGTGATCAACACGCTCGACGCCGGCGATATCCTGAAGGCGGGGGAAAGCTTCGGAGTCGAGCTCAGGCTCGAGGGCGGCAACAATTCGGTCTCGCCGCGTGTCCCCGCGCTGCGCACCGGCGAGGACTATAACGCCATCCCGGGCTTCCCCGGCAGCCCGGGAACGCCGGGCTACCCCACCTTTCCATACAACGACCCGACGCTACGCGTGCCGATCCGGACCGCCGACGACAACGCCTTCTTCTCGCTCGGCGACAAGGCCGCGCGGATCGCGGTCGCCGGCCGGGTCGGGGACTTGGACCTGTTCGGCGCCTATGCCTGGCGCGCGCGCGGCAATTATTTCTCGGGCGGGAACGGCGCGGACTATTACCGGCAAGAGGACCTGGAACTCGCCCCCGACACCTATGTCCGGACCCTGGGGCTCAACTACGAGCCGGGCAACGAAGTGCCGAACACGTCGAGCGAGATGGAATCCTGGCTGTTCAAGGGCACCTGGCGGATCGCCGACGACCAATATCTCCAGCTCGGCTTCCGCGACAGCAAATCGACCTATGGCGAGATCATCCCCTCGCGGATCATCTCGTCCTTCGGCTTCGGCAACATCCAGTGGCCGCTGAGCAAGGTCCACGCCCAGGCATATAATGCCGAATACAAATGGCAGCCCGACAGCAAGTGGATCGACATCAAGGCCAATCTCTGGGGCACCCATACAGTCAGCGACACCTATAGCGCCGGCGGCTTTCCCAACTCGGCCTCGGTTGAGGATCCGATCCTGATCAACAGCGCGCTCGGCAATTCGCGCAACGACCGCTTCGGATTCACCGCCAGCAACCAGATGAAGCTGACCTCGCGGCTGGACCTGCTCCTCGAAGGCGGCTGGCAGCACGAGAAGCTGCGATCCGACGACGAATATAGCGACGCGATCGCCAATGGCTGGCGCCAGCTCCCGCGTGCCGGACGCCGCGAGGAATATCGGATCAACCTGCGCGGCGAATGGCGGCCGACGAGCTTCCTCAAGCTCAACGCAGGCCTCACTTATTCGGGCTATTGGGCGCATGACGACTTCCTCGACGAATATCTAGAGATTCGCGGCGGCTCGATCGCGCAGCCCGTCGTCTCCAGCTATTCGACGGCGTACCGGACCATGGAGACCGGCGCGGACGCGTACCGCGCTTATCTGATCGATCTGTTCCAGGGCCTTCCGCCCGAACTCTACCCGATCCTGATCGATCCGCAGGTGGAGCAATATGCCGCCAATCCCTTCCCGTTCGAGGTGACGCATACCGGGCCCGCCTGGGAGCCGGACGCCCGGGGCAGGTTCAGCCGCACGGACAATATCTGCGCCAACGGTTTCGCGGCAGGGCAGGCGGGCTATAACGGCTGGTGCAGCGTCACTGCGAACTTCACGACGTTCACCACCACCGCGAACAAGCGCAAATCGGCGCATGGCTGGGCGCCGTCGGCATCGGCGACAATCTATTTCAGCGGCAGCAGCCGCGCCTATCTGCGCTATGCGGAAGCCTATCGCTTCCCGAGCATGTTCGAGAGCACGATCGGCTTCTCGGCATCGCTCAACCCGGCCGGCGCGCTGAAGCCCGAACATGTCCGCTCGTGGGAGGCGGCCTATATCCAGGACCTCAGGAGCCTGTTCGGGCTCGGCGGGGACGAGCAGCGCGCCGATCTCAAGCTCACCTGGTACAGCAACACCACCAGGAACGTCATCGAGCGCGACACGCAGCTGATGTTCTTCAACCTCGACCGGCAGGAGATCGCCGGGATCGAGCTGCAGGCACGCTTCGACAGCGGCCGCTTCTTCACCGAGATCGGCGCCGCGCACATGACCAAAAACAAGGCGTGCGACGCGAGCTTCGCGATCCAGAGCGATCCTTCCCAAGGGCGCGTTCCCGACTGCGTCAAATACGGGTTCGTCTCGAGTTACCTGCTCACGCAGGCGACGCCGGAGGATTCGATCAACTGGACGCTCGGCGGCCGTTTCTTCCGGAAGCGCCTCGAGCTCGGCGGGCGGCTGGTCTGGTACGGCGCCTATGACAATCCGCAGCTCGATCAGTTCATCGGCGGTCCGCTGCCGGATCGCATCCAGGGATCGGCGCTCAACGTGCCCTACACCTGGGGCGAGATCCTGACGCTCGACCTCTATGCCAGGTTCAGGCTCGACGACCGTTTCTCGGCCGAGCTCGTCGGGACCAACCTCACCGACCGTTATTATCTCGACCCGCTGACGCGCTCGCTCATGCCGGCGCCGGGCCGCACGGCCCGCCTCAGCCTGACGGGTCGCTTCTGATGAAGAGAATTCAGGGCCGCCGCCATGTCCCTCAACCCTCTCAAGACCGGGGGAATGGCGGCGCGCCCTGGATGAAGGCGCCTGAAGGTTCAGGCGCTCCAACAGCAAGAGGACTATCATGAAGATCGCACATCTCAAGCTGCTGTCTGCCGCCGGCCTCGCGACGCTCGCGTGGAGCGGTATGGCGAACGCCCAGATCGTCGGCGAGTCGAGCGACACCACCAAGGTCGTGGTGGGTACGAGCACCGTCAATGCCGGCCCGCACACCTCGGGCAAGCCGGGCATCGCGGTGCCGAATACCGGCCTCGGCCAGCTCGTGGATTTCCAGTTCCTCTACACGCTCGGGCCGGACGCCAACGGCGTGGTCACCATCAACAATCCGAGCGGCGCACCTTCGGACCACAGCACGCTCGGCCGGTTCCACTTCGCCAAGGTGAGCGGCCAGGACGTCTATTTCGGTGAATGGTCACAGGCCGGCACCATGGCGTCCGCCGACCACGCGGTCTATTATGTCGGCAGCAACCCGACGACGACCGCCAACGCGCCGGCGGCCGGCCAGGCGACCTACAGCGTCAAGGGCATCAGCGACTATGCCAACAAGGGCATCCTGACCGGCACCTTCACCGCGAACTTCCTCTCCAACCTCAACGGCACGCTGAGCGGCAGCCTCACCAACGCGGCCAGCAACTACACCGTGAACATCGGCACCGCCGGGATCGTGGCCGGCGACATCACTGGCGTGAACGCCAGCGTCACCACCGGCGGAACGACCGTCAATGGCGGTTCGGTCGAGGGACGCTTCTTCGGGGCGCAGGCCGCGGCGCTGGCCGGGCTGGTGAAGTTCACCGGCAACGCCCAGTACAACACCGCTTTCGGTGGCACGAAGAACTGACGCTTCGCGCCGCATCGGCAAGGGGCAGGGGGCCGGCATCGGTCCCCTGCTTTCCCGTCTCCGCGCGCCGCATTTCCCGTCCAGACCCGCAGCGAAGGCCAGTCCAGTCGTGACATCCCGTCGATCCCCCCGTCCACGCCGCGAGCTCGGGATGCTGCTCGTGGCCAGCGCACTGTCCACCGCTTCGGCCGCCGCTGCCCAGAGCACGGGCGGAGAAGATACGCGGCTTCGCCTCAGCCAGGGGATCGACCGCCAGCCGGCCGAGGCGGAACGAAAGCTGCTCGAAGCCGCCGACTTGCCCGCCCCGTCGACCATCGAGATCGACGGCCAGACCTACACCGTCAGCAACAACGCCAGTGACATGGGGCAGGCGCTCTACATCTCGGTCGCGCGCAAGCAATGGCCGGATGCGCGCCGCTTCCTCGATGCCTATCGCGGCCTCGGGGACCGCGACCCGATGCTGGTCCTCTATGCCGAAGGCGCGCTCGCCAGACAGGCGGGCGACCTTGCCGTCGCCGAGGCGCGGTACCGTGCGTTGCTTGCCCTGCAGCCGGATTTCCTGCCCGGCCAGCTCGAACTCGCCCGTATCCTCTTCGAGCGCCGCAAGGACGGCGACGCGCTCCGCGCATTCCGCCGGGTGCGGACCCAGGCCGAGACGCAGGGCGACCGGGCGGCCGGCATCCGGCAGACGATCGACCTGTTCACGCAGGCGCTCGACAAGCGCCGCGGCTGGCAGGGGTCGATCGCGATCGGACCCGGCTACAGCAGCAACCTCAACCAATCGTCGGCGAGCTATGCCTGCCTGCTCATGGGCCCCGACGGCGTCTGCCTGATCGATCGCAAGGTGCCCGATCCGATCGAGGCGATGGGCGTTAATTTCGAAGGGACGCTCAGCCGCCGCGTTCCGCTCGGCGGCAATGGCGGGATCCTGGGGCGGGCATTGCTTTATGGCGACGTCTATCCCGGCCATGGCGCCTACAGCCAGGCGACGCTCTCGGCGCAGATCGGCTATGACCACCAGACCGTGAAGGGCGGCTACTCGCTCTCGCCGACCTTCGAGCTTTCCAGTTTCGGGCCCGACATCCTCTACAGCGCCTGGGGCCTGCGGGCGGAGGGGATGGTGGCACCTACGCCGAGCACCGCGCTGCGCCTCGAGGCGAGCCGCAAGGTCTTCGACTATCGCCCGCGCGCCTATCAGGACTATGACGGGGCGCTCACCGAAATCTATCTGACAGGCTGGTACGCCGCCGCGCCCGGGCTGGGCATTTTCGGCGGCTCCGACTTCGCCGACAAGACTGCGGACAGCCGCGCGAACGCCTATCGCCAGCTCGGCTTCCGGTTCGGCCTCAACAAAAGCTTCGGCAAGGCCGCGAGCCTGCTCGCCTTCACCTCGGTTCGCTGGCGCGACTATCGCGGCTTCAGCGATCTTCTCGGAGCAAAGCGCCACGATCGCGACCAGAATTTCGTGGCGATCGCCAGGCTGCCGGCGCTGCGCTTCGCCGGGCTGACCCCCAATATCCTCGTCCAGCACAATAGCGTGAAGAGTAATGTGGACTGGCTCTATTCCTACCGGCGGACAGTTGCGAGCCTGAGGCTGGAACATGCCTTCTAACGCGCTTCTCCAGGCGCATGCGCTTGCGCCGGCAGGCCTTTCGCGGCCGTATAGGGTCATCGAGATCCGGGCGGACGAGGTGCCGCTCGAGCGCAGCGGCTATCGGCAGTCCGCGGCGTGCCGCACTTTCGGCTCGACCGGAACCTTCTGCCTGTTCGGGATCGCGGTCGGCGTCCTGCTGGGGATTCCGCATTCTCCGATCGAGCGCGTCGTGCCGGCCGCGCCACTGGCTGTCACCTTCGAGCTCGCACCCGCGCCATCCGCGCCGCCGGCGCCTCCGGTCGACCTGCCCGCGGGACCGGTGCAGCAGGAGCAGGAGGCTTCGCACGCAGCCGAGACGAAGATGGAGCCCAAGCCAGTCGATATCGTGCTCCCAGAGATGCCGTTGCAATTGCCGGCCGCGGCTCAGACGAAGCAGGCATCGCCCGACACCCGCCCGGTCGAGCGGACGACGGCGCCACCCGCCATGCCTAACCCGGGCGCAACGGTCGCGGCGCGCGTGTCCTCGGCTTCGGCGGAGCGCGCCGCGCTCGCCAATTGGCAGAGCCAGCTTCTCGGCCATCTCAAGGGATATCTGCGCTTTCCGCGCCAGGCGGAGCGCAGCCGGCAGGAGGGCGTGGCGCTCGTCTCGGTGACGGTGGATCGGCAGGGCAAGGTTCTGAATGCCCGTATCGATCGCGGCAGCGGCTATCCGGTGCTCGACGGCGAGGCGCTCGCCACGGTGCGGCGTGGATCACCCGTGCCCGCGCCCACGGCGGACATCCGGGGCGACCCCGTCACCGTGACCATCCCGATCCAGTTCGTGCTCCGGCGATGACGATCTCACCCCGTCCAGGAAGGAAACCCATGTCCACGACCACCATGCTCGATGCGCCGAACGCAGCCGACAGGAGCCGATCCAAGCGGCTCAAGGCGAGCACCCAGGCCGCGCACGAGCGTCTCGACACCCGCATCATGGCCGGCCAACCCTTCCGCGACCGGGAACGTTACGGCCTGTTCCTGAGGGTCCAATACCTGTTCCACCGCGCCATCGATCCGCTCTATCTGATCCCTGCGCTGCAAGCGGTGCTTCCCGATCTCGATGGACGCCGCCGCCTCGCGGCTATCCGGCAGGACCTAGCCGATCTGGAGCAGGGCGTTCCCGATCCGGATGCCGGATCGGCGTTCAAGGACAGGATCGACCTGCCCACCGCCTTCGGCTGGCTCTACGTGGCGGAAGGTTCGAACCTGGGCGCCGCGTTTTTGTTCAAGGCGGCAGCGGCATTGGGGCTCGACGCGGGCTTCGGCGCACGCCACCTTGCGGGGCATCCCGATGGGCGCGCGCAGCATTGGCGTGAATTCACTGCTGCGCTCGATGCGCTCGAACTGGAGCCCGAGGAGGACGCGCGCGTGATTGCCGGTGCGGAAGCTGCGTTTGCCCATGTCCGGGCGTTGGTCGATGCCACCTTCACCCGATAAGCCATCGAACCGGCGCCTGGGCCAGCTGCCGCGATGGCTTTGGCTCGCGCTCGGGTTCCTGTTCGTGGCACTCGGCTTCATCGGCGCGCTGTTGCCGCTGATGCCGACGACCATCTTCCTGATCCTCGCGGCCGCCTGCTTCGCGCGGTCCTCGCCCCGGCTCGAGGCCTGGCTGCTGAACCATCCGCGGTTCGGGCCGACGCTGCGTGCCTGGCGCGAGGATGGGGCGATCGGGCCGCAGGCCAAGTTCATGGCCTGCCTCGGCATGGCGGTCGGCTATGCGCTGTTCTGGTGGGGGGCACGCCCGAGCCTCGCGGCCGATCTGATCGTGGCGCTCGTCCTGGCCGGTTGCGCAGCCTTCATCCTGACCCGCCCGACGCCGGGGCGTACATAGGCCTGAACGGTCCTGCGGTTCGACCGTCGAAAAAATTTGCAGGACGTTGTCGATTCCCGAAAACCTCGTTCGTCGTTCCGATGTCAGGCCGATGAAGGCCGGCGCATATGAGGAGACAGACGATGCGTGTGATGGTGCTGGTGAAGGCGACCGCGGACAGCGAGAGGGGCTTTGTCGGGAGCCCCGAGGAGAAGGCGATGATGGAGGCGATGGGCCGGTTCAACGAGGAACTGGTCAATTCCGGCATTCTGCTCGCCGCCGACGGCCTCAAACCTTCCTCGGAGGGCAAGCGTATCGCGTTCGATGGTCCCGGCCGAACCGTCATCGACGGGCCCTTCGCCGAGACCCGCGAACTGGTCGCCGGCTTCTGGCTTTGGGAAGTCAAGGACATGGCCGAGGCAGTCGCCTGGGTGAAGCGCTGCCCCAATCCCATGCCGGGACCGAGCGAGATCGAGATCCGGCCGCTGTACGAGATGGCTGATCTGGAGCTCGAAGCCGGCGCCTGAGATCCCGGGAATCCTGACTGGCGGCACCTGAGGCTGCCGGGCGCGGGTTGCTTGCCTCGTTCCTCGCTTTGGCCGACAAGGCGGCGTGGCTGCAGGTGAGACGCACCAGGCGATCGAAGCGATCTTCCGCATCGAACGGGCCAGGCTCATCGGAGGCCTGGCCCGCTTGGTGCGCAATGTCGACCGCGCGGAGGAACTGGCGCAGGATGCGCTGGTCATTGCCCTCTCCGAATGGCCCAGGATCGGCGTTCCGACCAATCCCGGCGCCTGGCTGATGACCGCCGCCAAGCGCCGCGCCATCGACGCGGTCCGTCGCGACAAGATGCGCGAGCGCAAGCATGCGGAGATCGCGCGGGAGCAGGACGATACGGTCGACGATAAGGACCCGAGCACGGCCTTGGACGACGATCTCGGCGACGAGCTGCTTGGCCTCATCTTCACGGCCTGCCACCCAATGCTCTCGGCCGACGCTCGCGCGGCGCTCACGCTGCGTATCGTCGGCGGCCTGACGACGGACGAGATCGCCCGTGCCTTCCTGTCGAGCGAGGCGACGATCGCCCAGCGCATCGTCCGCGCGAAGAAGACGATCGGAAAGGCCGGCCTCGGCTTCGAGGTACCGCGCGGCGCCGAGCGCGCGGCACGGCTCGCCTCGGTGCTGGAGGTCCTCTACCTCATCTTCAACGAAGGCTATGCCGCCACGGCGGGCGACGACCTCGTCCGGCCGAACCTGTGTCTCGAGGCGCAGCGGCTGGGCCGCATCCTGGCCGGGCTGATGCCGGAGGATGCCGAACTATTCGGCCTCCTGGCCCTGATGGAGATCCAGGCGTCGCGCCTCCCTGCGCGCACCGGGCTGGACGGCGCGCTCCTGACTCTGACCGAGCAAAATCGTGCGCGCTGGGACCAGCTTCTGATCCGCCGGGGCCTGGAAGCGCTGGCCCGCGCCGAGGCGCTGGGGGGCGACGGTCCTTATGCGCTGCAGGCGGCGCTCGCGGCCTGCCATGCCCGGGCGCTGAGGCCGGCCGATACCGACTGGCCGCAAATCGCGGCGCTCTACGATCGGCTGCGGGCAGTGATGCCTTCGCCGGTGGTCGATCTCAATCGAGCGGTTGCCCACAGCATGGCCTTCGGGCCCGAAACGGGGCTGCGGCTGGTGGACGAGATCGCCGACGCCGCCGCTCTCAGCCACTATGCGCCCTTGCCGGCGGCGAGAGGCGATTTTCTGTTTCGCTCCGGCCGCCTGGCCGAGGCGCGCACCGAATTCGAGGCTGCGGCCAAGCTCACCCGCAACGAGCGGGAAAGGGCTTTTCTTCGGGCCCGCGCGGACGCCTGCGCCTGAGGCGTCGCGCGGTCATGCGGGATCGGTCGAGGAAGCGTGCTCCTGTCGGAGGGCCGTCAGATCATCGAGCGTGTTGATATTGCGCGGCCTGCGGGCGAGCTCGACCGGCGTGGCGCCGGTGGCGCGCACCCAGGCGCGGAGCGATCGGTCGGTGCTCTGCTCCACATGCGCATGCAGCTTCTCCGCGAGAGCGCATGGCCAGAGGCCGATCACCGGCTGATCGGCGACATAGGCGGGTGGGCCGCTCTGCGAGAGCAGCAGGCGAAGGTCCGCAGGCAGGTCCGGGACGTCGCATGGAGCGCTCAGCACGGCGTCGAACCCGGCGTCCCGGCCGTATATCAACGCGGCGCATAGGCCGCCGAGCGGGCCGAGCCCCGCGTGCGGGCGGTCCTCGACCCAGGGCGTCGACGGGTGCGTGCGTCCGCAGATCACAAGGGCGTCGCAGTCGCGTTGCAGCGCTGCCGCGACGTGATCGATCAGCTTCCGCCCGTCGAGCAACGCCTCGGCCTTGTCGCTGCCGAAACGCCGCGACTGGCCGCCGGCGAGGATGGCGCCGAGCACTCTCATGCGACCGGCCTCAACAGCGCGTCGGGGCGGGCGAGCACGCGCAACGCCAGTCCGGCCGCGCGGGCCCGGTCGAGCGCCAGCGCGGTGGGTGCCGAGATCGTCGCGAGCATCGGACAGCCGGACAGCGCGGCCTTCTCGACGAGTTCGTAGGAACAGCGCGAAGTGAGCAGGGCGAAGCCGCCGGCCCAGTCGAGCCCCTCGCGCAGCATCGCACCGATCAGCTTGTCGAACGCATTGTGGCGCCCGACGTCCTCGCGGACGAGCCGGATCGCGCCGTTCATCGTGCAGGCTGCGGCCGCGTGCACCGCGCGTGTGGCGGCACCCAGGGGCTGGGCCTGGTCGAGCTCCCGGAGCGCAGCGAACACCGCTTCGTCCGCGCCGTCCCAGCGTGCGGATCGGGTGGGCAAGGGGCGCAACGCCTGCTCGAGATTCTCGACGCCGCACAAGCCGCAGGACGAATCCGCGGTGCGGTGGCGAACCCGGTCGGACAGCCGCCCGGCCACGCGCGACGATAAGGTCAGCCGCAGCAACATGCCTTGCTCGATTGCGTGGGTTTCGGCGTCGAGCACGTCACGCGCGTCGTCGATCAGGCGCTCGGTGAGTGCGAAGCCGTAGCCGAGATCCAACAGGTTCTCGGGGCTGGCCATCAGCACCGCATAGCCGATCCCGTTGCATTCGATCGCAACGGGCACTTCCTCGGCGATGACGCGCGTCTCCGTGTCGGAGGACGCGTCCGCACCGATCCGCTCGAATGCCAGGGCGAGCGCGGCGTTCAGACGCGGATCCGAACCGGCACCGACTTGGCGGCAGGGACGTGGCTCTGCTCGGCATGGTGCTCGACCGGCATCAGCACGTTCGCCTCGGGATAATAAGCGCCGAGGCAGCCGCGCGGGATGTCGTAGGGGGTGACGATCAGGCCTTCGCGGCGGCGAAGCCTGTTGTCGCCCGCGTCGCTCTCGAGCGCGACGATCTGGCCCTCGGACAGGCCGGTAGCCGCCATGTCCTCGCGGTTGATGAAAAGCACGTCGCGCGTGCCCTTCACGCCGCGGAAGCGATCGTGATAGCCGTAAATGGTGGTGTTGAACTGGTCGTTCGAGCGCAACGTCATCAGCCGGAAGCGCCCGTCCGCGTCGCCGAATCCGGTGGCGCTGAGGCCGCTGGGGACAAGGAACTCGGCCTTCTTGCTCGGCGTCTGCCAGATGCGTTCGGCCGCCTTGTTGCCTTTCCAGAAGCCGCCGGGAGTGAACAGGCGCTTGTTGAAGTCCTTGAAGATCGCCGGATAGGTCGCCTCGATCGCATCGCGGATGCGGCCGTAATCGGCGACCCAGCTGTCCCAGTCCACGCGTGGGTTGGGCGGCAGGATGCGCTTGGCGATCTCGGCGACGATGCGCGGCTCGGAGAGGAGGTGCGGACTGGCGGGCTTCGCCGTGCCGCGCGAGCCGTGGATGCAGCTGGTCGAATCCTCGGTCGACACGGCCTGCAGCCCGCTCGCCTGCACATCCGCCTCGACCCGGCCGAGACAGGGGAGGAGATAGGTAACCCTGCCGGCGAAGAGGTGATTGCGATTGAGCTTCGTCGCGATCTGGACCGAGAGGTCGAGGCTCGGCCAGGCTTCCTCCATCGCCGCGGTCTCGGGCACTGCGCGCAGGAAATTGCCGCCCAGGCTCACCACCGCCTTCACCGACCCGTCGATCACGCCGCGGCAGGTCTCGACGGTATCAAGGCCCTTCTCGGTGGGGGGATCGAAGCCGTAGAGCTCGCGGAGCTTGTCGACCGGGGCGAGTTCGGTCTTCTCGGTGATGCCGATGGTGCGCTGGCCCTGGACGTTCGAATGGCCGCGCACTGGCGTCGGACCCGCGCCGGGCCTGCCGATATTGCCGCGCAGGAGCAGCAGATTGACCACCATGCGGACATTCTCGACGCCCTTCACATGCTGGGTCAGCCCCATGCCGTAGATGGCGAGCACCGCCTTCGATCTGGCATAGACCCGCGCCGCCTGCTCGAGCGCCGATCGCTCGAGCCCGGACTCGCGCTCGATATCGGCCCAATCCGCCGTGCGCGCGGCATCGGCGAACGCTTCGAAATCCTGGGTGTGCTGGGCGATGAATTCATGGTCGAGCACGCGCGGATCGCCGACCGCGAGCGCGGCATCGTCCCATTCGATCACGAACTTGGCGATGCCCAGCATCGCGGCGATGTCGCCGCCCGCCTTGACCTGGTGATATTGCGTCGAGATCTGCGTCTCGCCGCCGGTAAGCATCTCGACCGGGCTCTGCGGATTGGTGAAGCGCTCGAGCCCGCGCTCCCTGAGCGGGTTGAAGGTGATGATCTCCACCCCGCGCTTGCGCGCGGCCCGCAGGTCGTGGAGCATCCGTGGCGCGTTCGACCCGACATTCTGGCCGAAGAAGAAGATTGCGTCGCACTGCTTGAAGTCCTTGAGCTGCGTCGTGCCCACCGGAACGCCGATCGCCGCCTTGAGCCCGACCGAGGTCGATTCGTGGCACATGTTCGAGCTGTCGGGCAGGTTCTGGTTGCCGAACATGCGCGCCATCAGCCCGTACATGTACGATGCCTCGAGGGCGGTGCGTCCGGAGGAATAGAAGGCCACGGAGCGGGGATCGAGCGGGCGGAGCGCCGTGCCGATCGCGTCGAACGCCTCTTCCCAGCTGCAGGCGACGTACTTGTCGCTTGGCGCATCGTAGCGCAGCGGGTGTGTCAGCCGCCCATGCTGTTCGAGGTCATAGTCCTTCCAGCCGCGCAGCTCGGTGAGCGTGTGCCGTTCGAAGAATTCGGGGGTGGTGCGCAGCGTGGTGAGTTCCCAGGCGGTCGCCTTCGCGCCTTCCTCGCAGAATTCGGCGGGATGGTGATCGGCCGGCTTGGGCCAGGCGCAGCTGGCGCACATGAAGCCGTCGGGCTTGTTCTGGCGGGCGAGCTGGAGCAGCGCATCGGGAGTGACGCGCTCGCGCCGCAGGATCTCCGCGAGCGAGCGCATCGAGCCCCAGCCGCCGGCAGGGCCGGCAAAGGGCTTGATCTCGGGCTTGTCCGAACGCTGCTTCGACATGGTACACCCTATTTCGCTTCGCCCGACCGGGCGGAACGGCCTTTCCGCGACAATGGTCCTGGCGGCAACGACTTCAAGCAAAAACCGTGAGGCGGCGCTCGCGAACTCCGACGATTGCGGCCCGTGCCGTTGACACTCGGCGCCGCGGGATGTTTAGTAAGACCATGGGGAAAGCGGTCTCCCCACGAGGCGACAGCCGAAGAATCGCGTCCTGAACATCGCAAAGGACGCTCCATGCCCTCGTTGAACAGTATCGCTTCGGACAAGCTCGTACGGCTGATCGGCACGCCTGGTTCCCCCGTCGTCATCGACGTGCGGCCTGCCCAAGGCCAGCACCTGATCCCGAGCTCCATCCGGATGCCTGCCGACGCTGTCGAGCAATGGGCCAGCAGCTTCGCCGGGGCTGCGGCCGTCATCGTCGACGAAGACGGTGAGACATCGGCTCAAGGCATCTCCGCCTGGCTGCGCAGCGAAGCTGTGGAGGCCGAAGCGCTGGAGGGCGGCTTCGCGGCCTGGCACGCCGCGGGCCTCCCGCTCGTCGCCGCGGACAAGCTCCCGCGCCGCGATGGACAGGGCCGCACGCTCTGGGTGACGCGCGCGCGGCCCAAGGTCGACCGCATCGCGTGCCCCTGGCTGATCCGCCGCTTCGTCGATCCCCAGGCCAGGTTCCTGTTCGTGCCGGCTCCCGATGTGCTGACGGTGGCGAAGGAACTCGGCGCGACGCCCTTCGACGTGGCGCATGACGACGTGTTCTGGAGCCATCGGGGCGAGCGCTGCACCTTCGACCTGATGGTGGACGAGCTGGGCCTCGCCGACTTCCCGGCGATCGACTATCTCGCCTCGATCGTACGCGGCGCCGATACGGCGCGGCCCGATCTCGTGCCCGAGGCGGCGGGGCTGCTCGCAGTGTCGCTGGGGCTGTCGCGGATGTACGCGGACGATCTCGAGCAGCTCGACGCCGGCATGCTCGTCTACGACGCGCTCTATCGCTGGTGCCGGGACGCGCGCGGCGAGACCCATGACTGGACCTCGCACAAGCCGCGCGAAGTGCGGGCATGAGCACGATCGCCGTGGATACGCCGGCTACCGTCCTGCGTCCGCAACCGGTCACGCTCGGCCAGGCCTTCTGGGTGTGGCTGAGGATCGCGATGCTCTCGTTCGGCGGGCCGGCCGGGCAGATCGCGGTGATGCATCGCATCCTCGTGGAGGAGAAGCGCTGGATCGGGGAGCACCGCTTCCTGCACGCGCTCAACTATTGCATGCTCCTGCCCGGGCCGGAGGCGCAGCAGCTCGCCACCTATATCGGCTGGCTGATGCACCGCACCAGGGGCGGCATTGTCGCCGGGGTCCTGTTCGTGCTGCCCGGCATGATCTCGATCATGGCGCTGAGCTGGATCTACGTCCTCTACGGGCGCGTCGGCATCGTCTCTGCGCTGTTCTTCGGGCTGAAGGCGGCCGTCCTCGCGGTCGTACTCCAGGCGGTGGTGCGGATCGGCGGCCGCGCGCTGAAGACGACGGCGTCGCGCTTGCTCGCCGCTTCCGCCTTCATCCTGATCTTCTTCCTCTCGGTTCCCTTCCCGATCATCGTCCTTGCCGCCGGCCTGGTCGGCTGGTGGGCGAGCCGCGCCGGCTCTTCCGCCTTCCAAGACGGCGGGGGACATGGCGCGGCCAAGGGGGCGATCGTCGCCGATGCCGACACGCTGCTCGGCGAGGAGCTCCCGGCCCATGCTCGGCCCGGCTGGCGCGAGACGTTGCGCACGGCGGTGCTGTGGCTCGCCTTGTGGCTACTCCCGGTGCTGGCGCTGGTCGTGGCGCTTGGGCCGGACAATGTCTTCAGCCGGATCGGCACCTTCTTCTCGACCATGGCGGCCGTTACCTTCGGCGGCGCCTATGCGGTGCTCGCCTATGTCGCACAGCAGGCGGTCGAGAATTACGGCTGGCTGAGCCCCAGCGAGATGCTCGACGGCCTCGGCATGGCCGAGACGACGCCGGGGCCGCTGATCATGGTGCTGCAGTTCGTCGGCTTCCTCGGCGCCTATCGCGACGCGGGCGGCCTCGACCCGCTCTGGGCGGGCACGCTCGGCGGCCTGCTCGCGACCTGGGTGACCTTCACGCCGTGCTTCCTCTGGATCTTCCTCGGCGCGCCCTTCATCGAACGGCTGCGCGGCAATGCGGCAGTGTCCGGCGCGCTTTCGGCGATCACCGCGGCCGTGGTCGGCGTGGTGCTCAACCTCGCGGTCTGGTTCGCCCTCCACACGCTCTTCCGGGCGACGGTGCCGGTGGCCGCGGGACCGATACGCTTCGATGCGCCCGTGCCGGCGAGCATCGATCCCTGGGCGCTCGCGCTCGCCGTCGCGGCGGTGGCGGCGGTGTTCGGCCTCCGTGCCGGCGTCATCACGACGCTGCTGGCGACTTCGGCGGCCGGCATCGCCCTCCACCTGCTCGGCCTGATCGGCTGACGCGGCTGCGGAGATTGGCGCGCCCGGTTGGATTCGAACCAACGACCACAGGCTTAGAAGGCATGTGCTCTATCCAGCTGAGCTACGGGCGCGCGCCGAATCGCCTGTGCCACGGATTGCGCGGCAGCGGAACGGGCATCATAAGCACGACATGAGCGAGGGGGTAGGCAGACCGGCGCATGTCGCCGCGCGCGACGTGTCCGGTGGGCATTTCCGTTACTATGACTTCGTGATGGCGGCATTCGTCGCGATCATCCTCCTTTCGAACGTGCTCGGCGCGGGCAAGGTCGCGCAGATCTGGATCCCGGGGCTCGAGCGCTACTGGCCGTTCGGCGCCGGTATCCTGTTCTTCCCCCTGTCCTATGTCATCGGCGACGTGCTGACCGAGGTCTATGGCTATGCCCGCGCCCGCCGGGTGATCTGGGCGGGGACCGCGGCGGTGCTGTTCATGGCGTTCATGTCCTGGGTGGTCGTCGCGCTTCCTCCGGCGCCCGACTGGGGCAACCAGGCGGCTTACGAGACGATCTTCGGCCAGGTGCCGCGGATCGTGTTCGCCTCGGTCTGCGCCTTCTGGGCGGGCGAGTTCGTCAACTCCTACGTCCTGGCGCGGATGAAGCTGTGGACCCGGGGGCGCATGCTCTGGACCCGGACGATCGGCTCGACCTTCGCGGGGCAGGGGGTCGACAGCCTGATCTTCTATCCGCTCGCCTTCCTCGGCGCCGAGGGCTGGACGACCGACCTGGTGATCCAGGTGCTGTTCACGCAATGGGCGCTCAAGGTCGCCTGGGAAGTGCTCCTCACTCCGGCGACCTATGCCGTGGTCGGCTTCCTCAAGCGCCGCGAGGGCGTGGACGTCTTCGACGAGGGGACCGACTTCACCCCCTTCGCCACGAGGGTCTGAAGCGCCCGCGCCGGCGCTGAAACCGTGCAAATTGCGCACTTGCATCTCATTGCGCTTTCGGAACAGTCTCGCCCCCGAAATCGAGAGGAGCGTTCCATGGCTGCCGAGGAAGCGACGTTCGAAAGTGCGGGCGGGATCGAGATATTCTACCGGACATGGCAGCCGGCGGGCGACCCCCGCGCCGTGGTGGTCATCTGCCACGGCGTCAACTCGCATGGCGGGCAGCATGCATGGGCGGCGGAGCAGCTCGTCGCGAGCGGCTATGCCGCCCTCGCCCTCGACCTGCGGGGGCGGGGGCGTTCCCAGGGCGAGCGCTTCTATGTCGAGGACGTCGCCGATTATGTCGCGGACGTCGCGGGCACCATCGCGATCGCCAAGGCACGGTTCCCGGGGCTGAAGGTCTTCCTGCTCGGGCACAGCGCCGGCGGCGTGACCTCGGCCAGCTATGTGCTCGACCATCAGAGCGAGATCAGCGGCTTCATCTGCGAGAGCTTCGCCTTCCAGGTGCCCGCGCCGGGCTTCGCGCTCGCCGCGATCAAGGGGCTCAGCCACATCGCGCCGCGGCTGGGCGTGCTCAAGCTCAAGAACGAGGATTTCTCGCGCGATCCCGCAAAGGTCGCCGAGCTCAACGCCGATCCCTATACGCAGAACGAGACCCAGCCCGCGGCCACCGTCGCCGCCCTGGTCCGCGCCGACGAACGGCTCCGCGAGGAATTCCCGACGGTCACGCTGCCGGTGCTGATCATGCACGGCACCGCCGACAAGGCGACGGTGTGCCAGGGCAGCGAGTTCTTCTACGAAACCACCGGATCGGCGGACAAGACGCTCAAGCTGTACAAGGACCATTATCACGACCTGCTCGCGGATGTGGGCAAGGAGGAAGTGATGGGGGATATCAAGGCGTGGCTGGAGGCGCGGCTCTAGGGCGACGGGTGCCGGGGCGCCGGAGGGCGCGGCTTGGCCGGCCGGTTGACGCTGGTTGACCCTGCTTGACCCGTTCGCGGGTTTTCTGGCGGGATGCGCCGCTGAAGCCGCTACGAGGCGGCGGGGTGGCGCTTGTGACGCGACAGTCGCGCGCCGCGTGCGCGGCGATGGCGCGCCACGCGGGCGACGGTGGCGCGGCGTGCGCGCGACACTTGCGCACCATGAGGCGACAACTGCGCGGCACCCACGCGACATGCGCGCGTCCTGAACGCAGCGCACGCGCGCCGGCAAAGCGCCTCCGGCAACCGGCCGGGCAGGGCGCACGCGGGAAGATCGATCCGACGATGGAAAAGAGCGGCCGGCAACGCCGACCGCCCGAGGCAAGCAGGTGAAATCCTACATTGCAAGGGGTGGGTGGCTGGGTGGCTCGCGATGGCGATTTACGATGGCTAGCTGCCTGTCCGATTTTGAGTCGGCAGCGATGGAAGCAGCCGCGCGCCTCATAGCTGGTTGCGGGTAGTTGAGGCTCGTATCACGGCTGTATCGTATGCCGTGGGCAAACCTTCATTCTCACCCTCGTCGTTAGATCTGCTGACCAGTACTGGACTATGGCTCTATTTTGAGGCGCTGTGCCAATCGTCCAGCATTGCCGCCTCCATCGAGCCACCGAGAGACGAATATATGAGCGAAACCACTTACGTCATTCACTATCGAGTTCTGCCGAACGTCGAGCGGGCGACCCGCCAGACGATGGAGAGCTATCTCCAGCGGGAAGAAGCGGCATGGGCTCCGTTTCTCGAGCATTTGTCTGCACAGCCCGAGCGTGTGCAGTTTCAATACTACCAGCGACAGATCAATGGCAATGAACTGGCGGCTGCGTTCGAGCGCCTGCGGGAGGCGCTTGACGATCCGCAGAAGTTCGCAGCGGTCAATGCTGGGGCGCTTCGTCGGAGGACGGCATCACCGCCGCCCGCTGATTCAATAGAAGGGCAACTGATCCTCGGGTTGTATGCTGCTGGACGGTTCGATGATGGACTAGCCGCCTATGTTCGGTTCATTGTAACGGAGTTTGGTGGTGACCTTCGGGTTCAGGGTGGAGCTGAAGGCGCCTCGTCCTTAAATCAGCGCGGCGAAACGTTGCTCGCAGCGGCGTATGTGTCAGCGGCCCTGCCGTTCCAAAAGCTGACGGCATCGGGCCTCAAGACCGCTCAAGCTAATGCGGCGAAGCAGCTTGCCATGCTCGATTCGACGGTCGGCGAAGCCGAACAGATTAATGCCGACCATAATGCGAAGCTGACAGGCCTTCGTGACCAGATCGCGACGCAAGCCGCAAAGTTGCGCGGCGTTTTCATCCGCGCTGAACGTCGGCGCGGCAGGAACTATCGCGATTGGCGTGGCGGAATCGACGCCGAGGTCGCGCGGCGCTTTGGCGAGGCTCAGGCGCGGATCGAGGCTTTGGACCGGCTGGCGCAGCGCCAGCACCACGCGCGCGAGCAGGCGTTCGAGGAGCTCAAGTCGCTATTTCATACGCAATTGCGGCTTCGCGCGCCTGTAGCGCTCTGGGAGCAGCGTGCCAAGGCGCACCGTGGGCAGGCCGCCGCCGCGCATCGCAACTTCTGGATCGCCACGATCTGCGCGGTGATCGTCGGGATAGGCGTTCCCTATCTGCTCGGAGATTATATCGCCGGCAGCTTTCACGCGCTTCACTGCCTATCCGATCAGCCGAAAAGCTGCGTACGCCAATTCTCGGCGAAAGGTCCACTTACTGTCGCCGGGCTGCTTCTGACCACCTCCCTAATTCTCTGGGTGACGCGGCTGCAGTATCGCATTTTCCTGAGCGAGCGGCATTTGTCGCTGGATGCCGATGAGAAGAAAGCGTTCGCGGAGACTTTCATGGCGTTGAAGGAAGGCGCTTCGGTGGACATCGCCAACGAGACGATCGTGCTCACGTCTCTATTTCGGCCAACGCAGGACGGCATCATCAAGGACGAGGGTGGCGGCTTCGATCTTTCGGCGGCCGCCATTCTCGCCAAGCAGATGGCGAAGTGACCGCGCGTTCACCGTGCATGTTCCATGCGGGGTCGACGCCGTGCATGGATGGGTACGATATTGATGTAAGAACCTATATGGTTTTTTAGGTGCGCAAGAGTCCGGGGCCGGAATCGAACCGGCTCGTGGCGGGTTTGCAGCCCGCTGCGTTCCCATTTCGCCACCCGGACAGGATGGCTTCCGCTGGTGTGACCGGAGGGACTTGCACCCTCTAGAGCGTTTTCCGAGCGACGTGAATCGTTAGGGATTCCCAAGGGCGTAGTTTTCTGATTCACGCTTCCTGCTGGTGAAGGAGGCCGGCGTGGATGGGTCGGATGCTTTCG
>NZ_JAPKNM010000079.1 GCF_026460985.1 Sphingomonas sp. | reverse complement strand
CGAAAGCATCCGACCCATCCACGCCGGCCTCCTTCACCAGCAGGAAGCGTGAATCAGAAAACTACGCCCTTGGGAATCCCTAACGATTCACGTCGCTCGGAAAACGCTCTAGAGGTCGAGCTTCTCGTAATCCGGCGGCGGCGGGATTCCCTCCATCCGCTCGGACAGCAGGGGCCGGAAGCTCGGGCGGCTCTTCATGCCGATATACCAGCGCTTGGCCTGTTCGTGGCTCTTCCAGTCGATCCCGCCGAGATAGTCGGCGATCGAGATCTGCGCGGCGGCGGCGAGATCGGCGAGGCTCATCGTCGGGCCCGCCAGCCAGGTGCGGTGATCGAGCAAATAATCGATATAGTCGAGATGCGCGACCGCGGCCTTCATCGCCTCGCGCAGCGCCTTCGCGTCGGGGGCCATCTTGTGGACGACGCGCTTGATCATCCGCTCGTGGAGCAGGGGGGCGGTGATGTCGCCGTAGAAATGATGGTCGAACCAGATCACCAGCCGGCGGATCTCGGCGCGGTCGGTCGCGGTGCCGTTGATCATCGCGTTCTTGCTGACGGTCTCCTCGAAGAACTCGCAGATCACCGCCGAATCGATCAGGGTCACGCCGCGCTCGGTATCGACCATCACCGGCACCTGGCCGGTCGGGTTCAGGTCGAGGAACTCGTCGCGGCGGAGCCAGGGCGACTCGCGCACCGGCTCATAGCCCACGCCCTTCTCGCCGAGCAGCAGGCGGACCTTCCGCGAAAAGGGACACAGGGGAAATTGAAGGAGCTGCCACATGCAGCCCGTATCTACTGCGGACGCGCGGCGCGTCCAGCGGATGCGTCAATTATCGTCGTTATACGCCTCGATCGCCCCCGCGAGCGGCGCCAGCGCGTCGCGCAGCCGGTCGGCGGTGCGCGCCAGCTCGCCCGACATGGCGAGCGCGTCGCCGGCGACCAAGCCCACGCCGGCGACCGCGCGGCGCGTCCGGTCGTGCAGCTTCGCCTCGAAATGCGGGTCGCGGCGGCGCTCGAGGTCGCGCAGCGTGTCGCTCGGGCGGATGTCCTCGTGCGGATCGGCATAGCGCGCGAGCGGCCCGACCTTGGTGTCGAGCACGATCCCGGCCAGTCCGCTCATCGCCATGGCCACGCCTTCCTGCACCATCGGATCGTTGAGCGCGCGCACGGCATCGGCCTCACGCTGCGATTGCGCGGCGGCGGGCAGGGCGATGGCGCACAGCATGGCGGCAGCGGAGACCAGACGCATGACATTCTCCCGAGTCGTCAGGAACGCCTTGTACATCCAATCCAACGGCTTAGCCTAGCCTGAACGCCGTCACTCGGCCGCGACGGCCTCCACCGCGTCGTCGAGCGGGTGCGCGAGCCGGGTGAGCATCTCCTTCGGCACGACCTGCCAGAAATGCTCGATCGCGCGGTCCCAATCCTCGAGGATGCCCTGCGACCATTTGCTGTCGGTCGTCTCGGCATGCGCCTCGACCAGCGCGCGGAGCTTGCCCTCCCAATGCGTCGAAGCGAGCCGCTGCCAGACGATGCTCTCGGGATTGGCGCGCCCTTCGAAGCTGCCGTCGGCGTCGTAGACGAAGGCCATGCCGCCGGTCATGCCGGCGCCGAAGTTCATGCCGACCCTGCCCAGCACCACCGCGGTGCCGCCGGTCATATATTCGCAGCCGTTCGCGCCGCAGCCCTCGACCACCACTTCGGCGCCCGAGTTGCGCACCGCGAAGCGCTCGCCCGCCTGGCCTGCCGCGAACAGCCGGCCCGAGGTCGCGCCGTAGAGCACGGTGTTGCCGATGATCGTGTTGTCCTGGGATGCGAGCGGCGAGCTCACCATCGGGCGCACGACGATCGTCCCGCCCGACAGGCCCTTCCCGACATAGTCGTTGGCGTCGCCGAACACTTCGAGCGTGATGCCCTTGCACAGGAAGGCGCCGAGCGACTGGCCGGCCGAGCCGCGCAGCCGCACCTGGACATGGTTGTCGGCGAGCGTCGACATGCCGAACTTGCGCGTCACTTCCGACGAGAGGCGCGTGCCCACCGCGCGGTGCGTGTTGCGCACCGAATAGGTCAGCTGCATCTTCTCGCCGCGCGCGAACACTGGGGCGGCGTCCTTGATCATCTGCGCGTCGAGGCTGTCGGGCACTTCGTTGCGGAAGGTGCCGAGGCTGAAGCGGCGCTGGCTCTCGTCGGCATCGACCTTGGCGAGGATCGGGTTCAGGTCGAGATCGTCGAGATGCTCGGCGCCCCGGCTGACCTGGCGGAGCAGTTCGGTGCGGCCGATGATCTCGTCGAGGCTCTTGAAGCCCAGCTTGGCCAGGATCTCGCGGACTTCCTCGGCGATGAAGGTCATCAGGTTGATGACCTTCTCGGGCGTGCCGACGAACTTGGCGCGCAAGCGCTCGTCCTGCGTGCAGACGCCGACGGGACAGGTGTTCGAATGGCACTGGCGCACCATGATGCAGCCCATCGCCACCAGCGAAAGCGTGCCGATGCCGAATTCCTCGGCGCCGAGGATCGCGGCGATGACGATGTCGCGCCCGGTCTTGAGCCCGCCGTCGGTGCGCAGCGTCACGCGGCCGCGCAGCCCGTTGAGGGTGAGCGTCTGGTTGACCTCGGTCAGCCCCATCTCCCACGGCGTGCCGGCGTACTTCACCGAAGTCTGGGGCGAGGCGCCGGTGCCGCCGACATGGCCAGCGACGAGGATCACGTCTGCGTGGGCTTTTGCGACGCCCGCCGCGACCGTGCCGATGCCCGCCGAGCTGACCAGCTTGACGCAGACCCGCGCGCGCGGGTTGATCATCTTCAGATCGTAGATGAGCTGCGCCAGATCCTCGATCGAATAGATGTCGTGGTGCGGCGGCGGGCTGATCAGCGTCACCCCCGGCGTCGCATGGCGGAGCTTGGCGATGAACTCGGTCACCTTGAAGCCGGGCAGCTGCCCGCCCTCGCCGGGCTTGGCGCCCTGGGCGACCTTGATCTCGATCTCGTCGCAGGCGTTGAGATACTCGGCGGTCACGCCGAAGCGGCCCGAGGCGATCTGCTTGATCACCGAATTGGCGTTGTCGCCATTCTCGTAGGGCTTGTAGCGGATCTTGTCCTCGCCGCCCTCGCCCGACACGGCCTTGGCGCCGATGCGGTTCATCGCGATCGCCAGCGTCTCGTGCGCCTCCGGAGAGAGCGCGCCGAGCGACATGCCCGGCGTCACGAAGCGCTTGCGGATCTCGGTGATCGCCTCGACCTGGTCGATCGCCACGCCTTCGTTCGGGAAGTTGAACTCGAGCAGGTCGCGCAGATAGACCGGCGGCAGGTCGCGGACGCCGCGCGCGAACTGCAGGTAGCTCGAATAGCTGTCGGTCGACACCGCGGTCTGCAGCAGGTGCATCAGCTGCGCCGAATAGGCATGCGTCTCGCCGCCGTGCCGCTGGCGGTAGAAGCCGCCGATCGGCAGCGCCGCGACCGCGCGGTCGTACGCCGCTTCGTGGCGCATGGTCGCGTTCAAGTGGAGCGAGGCATAGCCTTCGCCCGAGATCTTCGCCGGCATGCCGGGGAACAGGTCGTGGACCAGCGCGCGGCTCAAGCCGACCGCCTCGAAATTATAGCCGCCGCGGTAGGACGAGATCACCGCGATGCCCATCTTCGACAGGATCTTGAGCAGCCCTTCGTCGATCGCCTTGCGGTGGCGCTTGAGGCATTCGGCGAGGCTGAGATCGCCGAACAGGCCGCGCGCCTGACGGTCGGCGATCGAGGCTTCGGCCAGATAGGCGTTCACCGTCGTCGCGCCGACGCCGATCAGCACTGCATAATAATGCGTGTCGAGGCATTCGGCGGTGCGGACGTTGACGCTGGCATAGGAGCGCAGCCCCCGGCGCACGAGATGCGTGTGCACCGCGGCGGCGGCGAGCACGCCGGCGAGCGCCACCTTGTCCGGGCCGATATGCTCGTCGGTGAGGAACAGTTCGGTGCAGCCGGCGCGGACCGCCTGCTCGGCCTGGGTGCGGATGCGCGCGATCGCGGCGCGCAGCGTGTCAGGGCCGCCCTGCGCGTCGAAGGTGCAGTCGATCTCGGCCGCCTGCGTCCCGAAATGCGCGCGCAGCCGGTGCCAGTCGGCATTGGTGAGCACCGGGCTCTCGAGCACCAGCACGCGCCCCGGCGTGCCTTCGGTGTCGAGGATGTTCGCCAGATTCCCGAAGCGGGTCTTGAGCGTCATCACCTGGCGTTCACGCAAGGAGTCGATCGGCGGGTTGGTGACCTGGCTGAAATTCTGCCGGAAGAACTGGCTGATCAGCCGCGGCTTGTCCGAGATCACCGCGAGCGGCGTATCGTCGCCCATCGAGCCGATCGCTTCCTTGGCGGTCTCGACCATCGGCGCGAGGATCAGCTCCATGTCCTCGAGCGTCTGCCCCGCGGCGACCTGGCGCCGGGTCAGCTCGGCGCGATCATAATAGTCGCCCGCTTCGGCCGCGGGCAGGTCGCCCAGGGTGATGAACTCGCCGATCATCGCGGCATAGTTCGCCTCGCCGGCGATGCGATCCTTGATCGCCGCGTCGTCGAACAGCACGCCCTTTTCGAGATCGACCGCGATCATCTGCCCCGGGCCCATCCGGCCCTTGGCGACGACGCTCCCTTCGGAGATCTGGACCATGCCCGTCTCCGAGCCCACGATCAGCAGCCCGTCGGACGTATGGGTGTAGCGCAGCGGGCGCAGCGCGTTGCGGTCGACGCCCGCCACCGCCCAGCGGCCGTCGGTCATTGCCAGCGCGGCCGGGCCGTCCCACGGCTCCATCACGCTCGCGAGATACTTGTACATCGCCCGGTGGCTCTGGGGCGTGTTGTCGTCCCAGGCCTCGGGGACGAGCATCAGCTTGGCCGTGGGCGCGTCGCGCCCCGAGCGGCAGATCGCCTCGAACACCGCGTCGAGCGCCGCGGTGTCGGAAGCGCCCGCCGGGATCACCGGCTTGATGTCCTCGCTCTGCTCCCCGAACGCGATGCTCGCCATCTTGATCTCGTGGCTGAGCATCCAGTTCTTGTTGCCGCGGATCGTGTTGATCTCGCCATTGTGCGCGAGGCAGCGGAAGGGCTGCGCCAGCCACCATTGCGGGAAGGTGTTGGTCGAATAGCGCTGGTGGAAGATCGCGACGCGGCTGGTGAAGCGCTCGTCCTTGAGATCGGGGTAGAAGTCGCCGAGGCTCTCGGCGAGGAACAGCCCCTTGTAGATGATCGAGCGCGTCGACAGCGAGCAGATGTAGAAGCCGTTGATCTGCGCGGCGATCACGCGCTTCTCGATCCGGCGGCGCACCAGATAGAGGTTCTTCTCGAACTCGCCGGCGTCGACTTCGGCCGGCATCGGGCCCGCGATCATGATCTGCTCGATCTCGGGGCGCGTCGCCTGCGCCTTCATCCCGATCACCGAAACGTCGACCGGCACCTGGCGCCAGCCATAGATGGTGTAGCCGGCCTCGATGATCTCCGATTCGACGATCGTGCGGCAGGCCTCCTGCGCGCCCAGATCGGTGCGCGGCAGGAAGATCATGCCCACGGCGAGCCGGTTGGGGAGCACGCGGTGCCCGCCCGCGGCGATCGCGTCGTCGAAGAAGCGCACCGGCAGGTCGACGTGCAGCCCGGCGCCGTCGCCGGTCTTGCCGTCGGCATCGACCGCGCCGCGGTGCCACACCGCCTTGAGCGCGTCGATCGCCGACTGGACGACGCGGCGCGACGGCTGGCCGTCGGTCGCGGCGACCATGCCGACGCCACAGGCATCGCCTTCGAACTCGGGACGGTACATGCCCTCGCGGGCAAGGCGGGTGCGTTCGGTCTCGTGGGTCATTGCTTCGTCTCGGGCTTGGGCGCGGGCGGCAGGTGCGCGGTCTCCTTCTCGACGCGCGCCATGATCGCGGGCATCGCGCGCATGATCTCGGGCGTGGCCGCGGACATTTCCTGCATCATCTCGGGATCCATGAAGGTCAGCAGATAGGCGTTCGCGAAGGCGGCGCCCGAGGGCGTCGCGAAGAAGGCGTCCATGTCGGCGAGCTGCTGGAGCGTGAAGCGCCGCGCGAAGGACTTGCCCAGCGCCGTGCGGACGCGCGGCTCGAGCTTGTCCATCACCGTGCCCAGCTCCTCGCCCATCACGCGCGTCATGATCCTCATGCGCTCGCGGAAGGCGGGGTCGCGCTCGGCGGCGATCTGCTCGAGCGTCTTGCCGCTCTTGTCCTTCTCGCCCAGATCGGCGGCGGTGAGCCCGCTCATCTGGCCGATCATCGCTTCCATCATCTGCGGGAAGGAATCGCGCATCATGCGCAGATAGACGCCCTGCGGAACGAGCCTGGCGACGATCTTCCCGGCGACTTCCAGCCGGGCGGGATCGGGGTTGGCCGGCACCACCTGCGGGGCGGCCTGCGCCATGGCCGCGCCCGGCGCGGCCAGCGCGAGGGCGACGCCCAATCCCAGCGCCTTTGCGAACGTCCTCATGCGGCGACCTTCGCCTTGGCGCGCATCCACGCATGCATGTGCGCCGCCACGTCGCGGCCGTCGCGGATCGCCCAGACCACCAGGCTCGCGCCGCGCACGATGTCGCCTGCGGCGAACACGCCGTCGAGGCTGGTCATCATCGACTTGCCGTCGGTGCGCAGCGTGCCCCAGCGCGTGACGCCGAGCCCCTCGGTGCCGAACAGCCTGGGCAGGTCCTCGGCCTCGAAGCCGAGCGCCTTGATCACCAGATCGGCCTGGAGCTGGAACGCCCCGCCCGGATCGACCTCGGGCGCGCGGCGGCCCGAGGCGTCGGGCGCGCCGAGCCGCATCTTGGTCGCGCGCACGCCGGTCACCTTGTCGCTGCCGTCGAACGCTTCCGGAGCCGAGAGCCAGACGAACTCCACGCCTTCCTCCTCGGCATTGGCGACCTCGCGCTGCGAGCCCGGCATGTTGGCGCGGTCGCGGCGGTAGAGGCACTTCACCGACGCGGCGCCCTGGCGGATCGCGGTGCGCACGCAGTCCATCGCGGTGTCGCCGCCGCCGATCACCACGACATGCTTGCCGTCGGCGTTGAGGCTGCCGTCGTCATAGGCGGGGACCGAGTCGCCGAAGCCCTTGCGGTTCGACGCGGTCAGATAGTCGAGCGCCTCGACCACGCCTTCGGCGCCGACGCCCGGCGCCTTGATCCCGCGCGCCTTGTAGACGCCGGTGGCGATCAGCATCGTGTCGTGCTTGGCGCGCAATTCGTCGATGCTCGCGTCGCGGCCGACCTCGAAGCTGGTGTGGAAGACGATGCCCGCCTCGGCGAGCCGCTCGATCCGGCGCATCACGACGTGCTTCTCGAGCTTGAACCCGGGGATGCCGTAGGTCAGCAGCCCGCCGGCGCGGTCGTGGCGGTCGTAGACGTGCACGTCATAGCCCAGCTCGCGCAGATATTCGGCGGCGCTGAGCCCCGCGGGGCCCGCGCCGATGATCCCGACCGACTGGCCGCGCGCCGGCCCGACGCGGACCGGCTCGACCCAGCCTTCTTCCCACGCCTTGTCGGTGATGAACTTCTCGACCGAGCCGATCGTCACCGCGCCGTGCCCGGAGAACTCGATCACGCAATTGCCTTCGCACAGCCGGTCCTGCGGGCAGATGCGGCCGCAGATCTCGGGCATGGTCGAGGTGCTGTTCGACAGCTCGTACGCTTCGCGCAGCCGGCCCTCCGCCGTGAGCCGCAGCCAGTCGGGGATGTGGTTGTGCAGCGGGCAGTGCACCGAGCAATAAGGCACGCCGCATTGCGAGCAGCGCCCGGCCTGCGCCTCGGCCTCGGGCACGGCGTATCGCTCCGCGATCTCGCGGAAATCCTCCGCACGGAGTTCTGCCTCGCGCTTGGCGGGATATTCCTGCCCGCGCGCCACGAATTTGAGCATCGCATCGTCTGCCATGCGGGCCCCCTACGGGAGGGAGGCCCGGATTAAAAGGCAGTATTACTGCCCTATTTAACGATTCAAGGGCGGCTAAGTGCGATTTTGGAACATTGTTGCGCGAAAATAATGGCCGATGCGGACTTATCGGGCGGAAAGCCAGAACAGGGCCGCGATTCCGGCGGCGATTCGGTACCAGGCGAAGGGCGCGAATCCGTGCCGCGTGACCACGGCGAGGAACGCCTTGACCACCGCCAGCGCCACCACGAAGGCCACGACGAAGCCGACTGCGATCAGGCCCAGGCTGTCCGCGGTGATCGCGTCGCGATGCTTGTAGAGTTGGAGCGCCGTGGCGCCGGTCAGCGTCGGCAGCGCGAGGAAGAAGCTGAAGTCGGCAGCGGTGCGGCGATCGATGCCCAGCGCCATCGCGCCCATGATCGTCGCTCCCGAGCGGCTCACGCCCGGGATCATCGCCAGGCACTGGACCAGCCCGATCTTGGTCGACTGCATCGTCGAGACCCCGGCGATGCCGAGCACGTTCTGGGTGCGCACCAGCCGCTCGATCACCAGGATCGCGACGCCGCCCGCGATCAGCGCCCAGGCGACGACCACGGCATTTTCGAGCAGCGCCTCGATCTGGTCGCCGAAGACCAGCCCGAGCACCACTGCGGGGAAGAAGGCGATCAGCAGGTTGCGGACGAATGCCACCGAGGTCGGTTCCCAGCGCAGCAGCCCCTTGGCCACCGCGAGGAAGGTCCGCCAGTAGAGCACGACGATCGCGAGGATCGCGCCGGGCTGGATCGCGATGTTGAACACCGCCCACTCTGCCGCGTCATAGCCCATCAGCTCGCTCGCGAGGATCAGATGCCCGGTCGAGGAGACCGGCAGGAATTCGGTGACGCCTTCGACGATGCCGAGCAGGATCGCGACGAGAAGTTCGGTCATGGGGAGAGGGGCCCTCGATCACGTGCGGCCGGCCCGGTGCCGGCGGTCTTTTAGGCGGCGCCGAATTCGCCGAAGCGGCCGTGGCGGCGGAAGCGGACCAGCCAGGCGGGTGCCACGGCGGCGAGCGGCGTCGGCGTCACGCCGACGCGCGCGAAACCCTCGGCGACCGGCGATACGACATTGTCGCTCTGGAGCATGCGCCACTGGTCGCGCGTGATCGGCGCACCGGGCAGCATTCCGAACATCGCGATCAGGCTGCCCAGCGCGTCGGGAAGTTCGACGAAATGCGCGTCGCGCCCGATCGTTTCGGCGATCCAGCGGTGGAGTTCGCCCATCGTCGCCACGTCGGGGCCGCCCAATTCGTAGATGCGCCCGCCATGCGCCGCGGGATTGTCCAGCGCCTTCGCCACCGCCTGGGCGACGTCGGCGACATAGGCCGGCTGGAACCTGGCCCCGGCGCGCAGCACCGGCACCGCCGGCGCGCGTGCGATCAGCCCGGCAAACCGGTTCACGAAGGCGTCCTCGCGGCCGAACAGGATCGAGGGGCGCAGGATCGTCGCATCGGGGAAGGCTTCGCGCACCGCCTGCTCGCCCTGCGCCTTGGAGCGGCCATAGGCCGAGGGCGAATCGGGATCGGCGCCGAGCGCGGAGATGTGCACCAGCGCCGTAGCGCCGGCCTGCCGCGCGGCTTCCGCGACGTTGCGCGCGCCTGCGACATGCACGGCCTGCATGGCGCTGCCGAAGGTGCCGGCGAGATTGACGACGAGATCCGACCCTTCGATCGCGCGGGCGACCGTGTCGGGCCTGGTCACGTCGGCCGCGGCGAACTGGGTCTGGCCGAGCCCGCCCAGGGGTTTCAGGAACCAGGCGTCGCGCGGCCGCTTCTGCGCCACGCGGACCCGTGCGCCGGCGCGATAGAGTTCCTGCGCGACATAGCGCCCCAGAAATCCGCCGCCGCCGATCAGCGTTACCAGCCTGTCCTTCATCCCTGCCTCTTCAGCTTCGTGCGAGCCGCTCCCATGCCGCGCGGCCGGCCAAACGGCAAGCGCCGCACGCCGCTGATTTCGCCCGGCATGGCCTGTTGACAGCCCCCCGCCCCTCCCCTAGAGCGCGCCGCCTACCCCGTGCCCAGATGGCGGAATTGGTAGACGCACCAGCTTCAGGTGCTGGCGGTCGCAAGGCCGTGGAGGTTCGAGTCCTCTTCTGGGCACCATTTCCCTGTCTCAGGGCATCCCAGCACATCGACAAAAACGGCAGAAATCTGCCAATTTTGCTTGGTTTTGTGCGAAAATGTCCGAGCAGGTTCCAGTCGATCCCGGGGCCATATGGGCCACGGTCGGGGCATAAAATGGCCCCGGAAAAATGATGGCCCGGTGGGCCATATCGACCGGAAAGGTGGGCGCCATCCGAACAGAACCGATCAAATCGGGAGTTTGGCATATGGCTTTGAAAGATCTGGAAATCCGCGCCCTCCAGCCGAAGGATCGTATCTACAAGAAGGCTGACGAGCGAGGCCTCTATATCGAGGTGCATCCGAGCGGATCAAAGCTCTGGCGCTTCAAATACGGATACCTCGGCAAGGACAAGCGCCTGGCGTTTGGCCGGTACCCCGAGGTTACCCTAGCGGAGGCCCGGGAGAAGCGCGACGAGGCCCGGCAGAAGTTGCGGGATGGCGTCGATCCGCTGGCCGAACGCAAGCGCGCGAAGCTGCTGGCCCACTACAAAGCGGCGAACACCTTCGGCGACGTGGCCCGAGAATATATCGGCAAGATGGTCGCCGAAGGGCGCGCGGATACGACAACGGCCAAGGCCGGTTGGCTCCTCGAACAGCTGCGTCCGTTATGCGGTCAGCCACTTACTGATTTAAAGCCGATCGACATTCTCGCTGCACTGAAGCGACTTGAGGCGAAAGGTAAGCTCGAGACCGCCCGCCGTTGCAGATCCTTTGCCGGCCGCGTGTTTCGCTATGGCGTGGCCACCGGTCGAGCTGAAAGCGATCCGACCTCGCTGCTCCGTGGCGCGTTAATCACACCCAAAACTACGCACCACGCGGCGATCCTCGAGCCCGCAGCGTTCGGGGAACTGTTGCGCGCGATCGAAGCTTATCCCGGCCATCGCATCACACGCCTTGCCTGCCAGATATCACCGCACGTGATGGCCCGGCCGGGCGAGATCCGGCAGGCGCTATGGCCCGAGATTGAGTTCGACAACTCTGTCTGGCGAATCCCTGCCACCAGAATGAAGATGCGGCGACCGCATTCCATTCCCTTGTCACGACAGGTGAAGGCGTACCTGTTGGAGCTGCATGAGCTGACAGGCCCGGACGGCTATATCTTTCCGGCGTTCCACACGTCGCGGCGACCGCTTAGCGAGAACACCGTCAATCAAGCTTTCCGTCGCATGGGCTACGCAGTTGGAGAGGTGACGGCACATGGACTGCGGACCACCGCTTCCACCCTTCTGAACGAGAGCGGCAAGTGGAGCCCCGACGCGATCGAGCGGTCGCTGGCACATGCGGACAAGGATGCGGTGCGCGGTACTTATAATCGCGGCACTTATTGGGAGGAAAGGGTGGCGATGCACCAGTGGTGGAGCGACTATCTCGACTTGTTGCGCGATGGACCCGAGGGGAAGGATCCCGCATGGACTTCCTCACCCTGTAGAGATCGGGCCAGGAAATAGAGGCCGGACATCGATCTACTGGCGCATTGCACAGCTAGGCGGCGCGCGTCGTGCGCTGCTGCGCGCCGCGGCCGAGCCCAGTGCCAGGATGATCGGCGTGGTCGTCGATCAGGGCGAGGTATGGCCGCGAGACAGGGATGACCGGCTCCGGGCCGGGACGGCGCTTCCGCGGGGCGGGCAGCAGTTTAGGCGGGGCGGCATAAGGCCCACGGTCGAGCAGCTGTACGGCAATCTCGCGGGCAAGCACCTCGGCCAGCAGCGACGGCACCGCATTGCCTGCCAACCGTTGCACCTCGTTGCGGCTGACCGGAAAGGTCAAGCCCTCGGGAAAGGTCTGCAGGCGCGCGAGTTCACGCGACGAAAGCTTACGGCTCGTCCAGTGGAACGGGCCGGTCGCAGAGCCGGGCTGCGCCTGGATCGTCCAAGACGGTCGGTCCTTGGCCAGCTTGAGCAGGAAGTTCCAATAGCGCGTGCGCCAGCCGAATAGTGGTAGGCCTCCGCCGCGCCGGGTGTGCCAGAGATAGTTCTGTCCCTCGGGAATCGAGGGAAGCAGGTCCGCCCATTTTCCGCCCATCTCGAGGTCGGGCTCATTAGGCTGGGCCGGCAAGTCGCCGAGCGCGTCCCACGTTGTGCGATAGGGCTGCTGCCCAGGCTCAAGCGCTTCCGGCGGCCCGAAGCCTGCTTTCGGGAATTCAAATTCAGTGCCGTCGCGGCTCGCGATGATGATCACGCGCTCACGCAGCTGCGGCACGCCATAGCTGGCGGCGTTCAGCACCTGCCAGCGCGGTTTGTAGTTGAGCCCGGTGCGGCGATTGATCGCCTCGATCCCCTTGAGGATGCGATTGAGCCCCTCGTCTTTGCCGCGATAGGCGAGGCCGTAGACATTCTCGAGCAGGAAGGCTTTTGGCTGCGCTTCCTCGAGGACTCGCAGATACGCCGAAAGCGTGTCCGCGCGCTCATCCTTCAGTCGTTTGGAGTCGCCGGTCGCCCAATAACCCGACTTGGAGAAAGGCTGGCACGGCGGACCGCCGATCAGTACATCGGCCTCGGCAACCGATAGCCCCGCCTTAGCGAGCAGATCGACGGTGGTGACGTCGTGAATATCGTCCTCGATCACCGTCCAGGGGCGGTTCGCGCGCAGGGTACGGCAGCAGGCGCCATCGATCTCGAGCGCGACCGCGGTCTCATAGCCGGCCGCCTCGAACCCGAAATCGAGCCCGCCGACGCCAGTGAACAGGCTGATGACTTTCACGCGGTCGATTCTTCTACAAAAGTCGCTATCGTGCAAATCACTTATCGGGTGGGGTTGTATTGTCAATACAAGATATGCGGGTGAGGCTTAAAGAGCAGATGGAGGCCTATCGTCGCCGCACCGGCGAGCCGATGACTTATGCGCTTCTCGCAGTCGAGGCCGGCGTCTCACGCGCCAGCCTAGAGTCTCTTGCCACACGCCCAGGCTACAACGCCACCCTTGCCACGATCGAGCGGATCTGTGTCGCGCTCGGCTGCGAGCCAGGCGAGCTGCTCGAGCTCGAGCGCGCCGTCAAGAGTGTCGCGTGAGCAAGGCGCAGGCGGGGATGGACTATAGGCTGGCGCGTGGCATTCTGTACGAGGAGGCCGCGAAGGCCGCCGCCGGCTATGTCGATCAAAGCTGGGTCAAGCCGATCGAGGCGCTGTCGGAGGCGGCCGCCGGCAAGAGTCTGACACATATCGCCTTCCTGGGCACCGCGATCCTCGCGAAATGCACCGTGCCGACCATCGACGTCTTCTCGGTAAAAAAGCGAGGCGGCGAGAACACCTACTCTGCGCGCGGCCTATGCCACGGCGTGCTCGTGCCGAACGCGCCAGAGCTGGATATCAGCCTCGGGGTCACCGGCCGCGAGCCGCTAAACAATCAGCCCTATGTCGGAATCGACCGGCTCACGCGCGCTGCGACGGTGCGCAGTACCGTGCAGGGCGTGCTTAATCTGCTTTGCGACATCCTGGATCGGCTCGAGGGGGCGACCGAGGAACAGGCGCGTCAGGCCCTGCGCGCGTACATCGAGGTGCGCCGGCGCCATGGCACCCGATATTCCCGTTCGGTCTCCGATCGGGTTGCAATCAGCATCGACACGCTAGTGCGAAGCATCGACGCGCTCGTCTCCGCTTCGTCCGAAGGTGGCCGGCGCGCGCAAGCCGTGGTCGCCGGGCTGATGGATGTGTTCGCCGGCGCTGATCGCGTGGACGCCCGGCGAATCAATGATCCTTCCCGCACAATTCCGGCGGACGTCAATGTCAGGCGTCGGGATGGTGAAGGCTGGGAGCGTGTTTTCGAGGTGCGTGACAAGGCGGTGAGTCGCGAGGATCTCTACTTGCTGGTCAACAAATGCATTGGCGGAGAGGTCGACGAGGCGGTGATGGTCGCGATCGCGCCCAGCCCTTCGATGAGCCTACTCGACGAGGCGCGCGCATGGGCTGCGGAACGCGGCGTCTCGCTCAGCGTGTGCAGCGATTGGGCGACGCTGGTCGGCCAAGCGCTTCATTGGGGACCGCTGCCCACCCTCGATGGCGCCTCAGAGCTGCCCGGACGGATCGAGCAGCGCTTGATCGAACTTGAGGTGACTGAGGAGGCGCTCACACTTTGGGGCTCGCTGATCAGCATACCCGGGGCGGCTGAAGGAAGCGCGTGAGGCGCTCGGCGACCCCTTCACGGTCACGCGTCTCGCATTCCCAGATCACCAACGTCTCCCAGCCCAGCGCCGCTAGTCGATCGCACGTCTCGACATCCCGAGCCATGTTGCGCGCGAGCTTCGGCAGCCAATAGTCGGGCCGCGTCTTGGGTTGGCGCTTGAGCCGGCAGCCTTCGTGCTGGTGCCAGAAGCAGCCATGCACCTGCACGACCTTTCTGTGGCGGGGAAAGACCAGATCGGGCGTGCCGGGCAGGTCGCGGCGATGGAGCCGGAAGCGGTATCCCAGCGCATGCGCGACCTGTCGCACCACGATTTCGGGCTTGGTATCAACCTTCCTGATGCGACGCATATGATCGCTGCGCGCTTCCCGATCGAGGCGATCTGCCATCTCGCGCCGGCCCCTAGCCGTGACGAGCCAGTGGTGGCGCCTCGATGCGCAGCCGCTCGAGCAAGCCTGCGAAATCATCGAAAATGATGTCGGCGCGCCCACCTGCTGCCTTGGACTTGAGGCGCGCTTGCGTCTCCATATCCTCGGCGTCCAATGGGTTACGCGCACCAGCTGCTGCCAGAGCGCCGTATCGATGGTACTGCCGTAGCGCGATGATGACCTGCGGGCGGCTTTTGACGGCCTCCGCCACTGGGTCGCGTAAGCAAAACAGGGATCGTAGGTCGTCAGTCATCTCCCTTTCCTAGCGCGGCTGCGCGCCTGCGTTGAGCATGATCTTCGATTGCATCTTCGCGAAGCCGGGAAACGGTTGTTTCGAGGGTTTCCGCAACCAAGCATTGACGCCCGTTGCTCGACCGCGGTCGAGGATGGCATCATCCGCGGATGAGCGACCGTCTGGATACCAACGGCTATAAGCGTGTGCTCGCCCTTGATACGCAGATGGTATTCGAGGCGCGGCCGCTTGAGCAGCTTGATTGGGCCTCGATCTCGGCGGGTCCAATTCTGCTCTTGGTGCTTCCCCAAGTCAGCGCCGAGATCGATGCGCGCAAGCGCGACGGCCGGCTGGGGCAGCGCGCTCGCGACTTCAACCGAATGCTGGAGCCGTCGATCGAGAGCGGCGGGGCGACCCGGCTCGTGGAGGCGCCGATAAGCGTGGACCTCGCATACGTCCCTGCGACCCGTATCGATTGGGACCAGCTCGACGATCTCGAGCGGGATAATGGCGACGACCGAATTGTCGCGCAGGCGCTGCACGCGCTGATCGATCACCCCTCGCGCATCGAGGTGCTGAGTTTCGACAGCCGACCGCGGGCAGCGGCCCGCCGCCACGGCCTCAGCGCCCTGCGACCCAATGAGTCTTGGCTGCTCGACCCAGAACCCTCTCCGGCGGATCGTCGCGTCGCTGAGCTGGAGCAGCGCGTACGGCTGCTGCAAGCGAGCGAGCCGCAGCTGCGGCTGGCGATACGCATGCTGAGCGAGCCGCCACTGATGCGCTGCCGCGTCTCGCCGCTCGCCGCCGAGTTGATCGAGCCATTGGCGCGAATGGTGCTTGCCCGGCACCCGCGCGAGCACACGGGCTTCATGAGCGTCGGACTCCATGTCAATGATAGCTACGACCAGGAATATGACGACTATGCTGCCGAGCTGGTGGCAAGTGACATTCCTAACATTCATCACGGGCTCGCCAGGCAATTCTCGCAATATGGCTTCGAGGTTCGGATCGAGAACTACGGCGCGGTCGCAGCCGAGCATCTCACGCTCGAGCTTCGCTCGGGAAACGCAATCCTGCATGCGGCGCCTTATCTGGTCGATATTTTCGGACCGCCGCCACCCTCGACGCGCAGCGACTGGTACAATCGCATTCCCAATCTGGGCCAGCAGCTGATGCGCCCCGATCGCGCCAGCTTCGCGCTCGAGGAATCGGAGGATCCGGAGGTCCAGATCGAACATCGTTGCCAAGATTTCCGGCACGGACGCGTGCACACGCTAAACGGGGTGATCGAGCTTGTCGACGCGACCGGCGCGGCGGCCCATCTGGAGGCGCGGCTCACCGCCAGCAACATGCGCGGCGATGTTGTCGGGCGCCTTATCGTTCCCGTGATTGAGAAAGAGCGCGCGCTGGGCGACCTGATCGACTTGGATCAACTTGCGTGCAGGGAGGCGCCACCAACTCGCGACCTGTTGGTGCCGCTGCTGGAGGATGACCTTGATGCGATCAGAAGATATCGCAACGATGGAGCCGTGCGTGACTAGGTCGCAGAGAAACGCAGGGCATAAGTTCAGTCGAGGATCCCGTTTCAACGGACCTTTGAACTATCGGGTGCTTAAATTGGCCCGCGGCGTAAAGGTGTCCATCTCGTCGGGTTCCGTTATACTGGGTGGTGCCGGAGGGCCGGTGCGTATGTCCAAGTCGTGCGCGACTAAAGGTATCGGCACGCGAACCCCAAGCGCGTATTCTCACCGTCCGGCACCATAACTGAGATATTTCTATAAAACGTGAGCCACGGCTGGCGCCATGGCTCTAGGTGCTGCAGTTATCCGGATTGCGCCAAGGTCAGTGCCTTAGGTGTTCGTGCATAATCTGCAGCTCAGCTACAGCTCTGAGGCAGTAGCCAAAGGCCGAACAAGCTCGAACCTCGAGCCTGTTTTCCAGATCGTCAGCATTACCACTGCCAATTTTCGCGCCAGTGCTACCACGGCCTTCCGGCGATTTGTACGATCTGCCAAACCTTTGGCCCAAGTTTGTAGGGAACTCTCGATCCGAGAATCCAAGACGCCCCTCGCGGCAATGTGCAAATGCTTGCGCGTTAGGCGATTCCCGACCTTCGAAATGCCGCGTCTTTTTGTATAGATGCCTGTTCTCCACACTCTCGGGGTTAGGCCAAGATATGCGCCAACATCACAGGATTGATGGAAGCGGTGGGGATCGCCAATCGCGGTAACAAAAGACACCGCTGTAATCACGCCTACGCCCGGAATCTCCATCAGTCTGCAGCATATGTCGCTGTGGGAAGCATAATCCTTAAGATCCTTTTCCAGTAGAAGCTCATCCTTACGAAGGATTGCGCTCAGTTTTAATAATGGCATAATCAATCCGCGGATTGGAACCTCGTAGTTGCGCTCAACATCTCGTATCATCTTCATCACGATGCGGCGCAACGAGGGTTGAGAAGATGGCGTGACGTCGGCACGCACCCCATAGGCGTGTAGGAGGCTCATCATCGCCGCTTCGTTCAATTTGCGCATTTTTATCATGCGCTCGCGGATTACGAGCTTCGACCGCAGGACAGACAAACTCAGCGGTTTGAGGTACGTTTTTCGAAGGTGCGCCCCTCCTATGCGGGCCACCTCCGCTAGTCCGTGTGCATCGTTCGCATCGGTCTTATTTAGCTTTACCTGTAAGAAGCGACGAACCTTCAAAGCGTCATAGATAGAAACCGCGTATCCGAGTTCGGCAAGCGTTCGCGCAAGGTGAACCGACGTAGTGCCGGTCTCCAGAGCGACCTCCACCAGCGTTGGGGTATAGCCGCTCAGGAAAGCGTGGGCGGCCTCGGTATCCGCTGGTAGGTCTGCCTGGGTCACGACCCCACCAGCCGCATTTACGACGCAGACGGAATACGTCCGAGTTGAGGTATCCACGCCGGCCCAGCGTAAGCCTTCGCTCATACGCGGCTCCGTTTCATCGACCCGGCTTCACTTTCTACGCAGGATCACCGTCCTAACATGCGTGTCGAAGTCCGAGCCGGAACCGGACTCTCTACCTTGGTCGGCCGATTCGCAAGAGAGGGCGGACCGACGCAAAGCAATTAGAAACATCACGGATATGCAGCACTAGTCGATATAATCAGCTGCGGAATAGAACATCGGATTGCGCAACCAGGCGTTGACGGCGGATTCGCGCCATCCGACGCAGCGGGTGCTGATCCGGATGTTTCCGGGGAACGTGCCGTTCTCCATCTTACGGTACATGGTCGAGCGGCTGAGGCCGGTGCGCTTGAGAACGGTCTGGATCCGGAGGATGTTGTCGGGAGTCTCGGTCTGCATTGGCATCACCTTGCATCATGTGCGGGTTAATGGTGCGCCCCGAGCCAAGGATGCGATCGAGAGTCACGCCGGACAAGGTGCTCTCTGGTGCCAGAGCGGCACTTTGCGGTGCCATGCGGTGAGGTGCGTCAGAAAGGTACCTCGGGTCGGTTGTCGAGAACGGGAGGACGACGTCTCATAGCGTCTCACGCTTCGCGTGACCGCGCTTCTCAAGCCGCGAATCGCGTCGCCGAGTCGTTTGCCACATCTCGGCCCATGCGGGTTGCGATCGCATGACGCGAGGCCGGCGAGTGCCGGCAGCGGGACGCGATATCGATTGAGCGTACACTGACGGACTGCTGCGCAGCCATCAGGGGCCGCAGCGCCTTTGCTTTCCGCGTGGCGCGCTCGATCCGGCCGTAGGGCGCGGCGGCGGCTGGCCCCAAGGCCCGCGCGCACGCCGCCACGACGGCCTGCCGGCTTCGAGAGAGCCGCATTGATGGGCTCCTCGCGGAGCCGGTGCGCTGGCGCGCAGTGGCTGCGGACGCCGCGCCGGGCGCGGCGGCGTTGGCCTCCGGCTTCGATCTGGCGGGATGGGCGTCGCTGCCCTCTAGTCCCGCCGCGGCGTGCCGCAACTTGGGCTTTGCCCAAGTCCTCCTCTTCGTTGCGGCCCTGCGGGTGCAGCCCGCCTCTGCCAGCGGGACTTCCGGTTCGCTCCTGCCGCCCACCCCGCCATTCCGGCGCCGGTTGCGGTGGTTTGAGGAGTAAGGACAATGGAACTCAAGCACATCGATACCGCCAAGCTCTGCATCTCGGCTGCCAACATGCGGGCCAAGCGCAAGGCGGACCTGTCGCACATCCTGCCGTCGATCCGGGCGCGGGGCGTGCTCGTGCCGCTGATCGTGCGGCCCACGAATGACGAGGATCGGTTCGAGATCGTAGCGGGCAAGCGGCGCTACCATGCGGCGCTGGCGGTCGCGGCGGAGAGCGGGGAGGACGAGCCGCTGCCCTGCGCGATCATGGCGGCGGGTGACGACGCGGCGGCGCTGGAAGCTTCGCTGATCGAGAACATCGCGCGGCTGGACCCGGACGAGGTGACCCTGTGGGAGACCTTCACCCGGCTGGTGCGCGAGGGCCGGTCGCCCGAGGATATTGCGCTCACCTTCGGGCTGACTGAGCTTCGGGTGAAACGGACGCTGGCGCTGGGCAATCTGCTGCCCCGCATCCGTGGCCTCTATCGCAAGGGTGAGATCGATGCGGCGACGGTGCGGCATCTGACCCTCGCGTCGAAGGCGCGGCAGCGCGAGTGGCTGGCGTTGCTCGACGACCCGGACGCGTATTGCCCGACCGGCCATCAGCTCAAGGCGTGGCTGTTCGGCGGCGCGTCGATCCCGGTCAGCGCGGCGCTGTTCGATCTGGCCGATTATCCAGACGAGATCGTCTCTGACCTGTTCGGCGAGGAGCGGTATTTTGCGGACAGCGCAACCTTTTGGACCGCGCAGACCGCTGCCGTCGAGGCGAAGGCGGAGAGCTATCGCGAGGCCGGATGGGACGTGACCGTGCTTCCGACCGGCGAGGCCTTCCACAGCTGGGAACATGAGCGTTGTCCCAAGCGCAAGGGCGGCAAGGTGTTCATCGCGGTCGGTTCGCGCGGGGATGTCGCGATCCACGAGGGCTATATCTCCCGCAAGGAAGCGCGTCGGCGCGAGCAGAGCGAAGCCAATCCGGACGGAAAGCCGGTCCGGCCCGAGATCAGCGCACCGATCCAGAACTATGTCGATCTGCACCGGCATGCAGCGGTGCGGGCCGACCTTGCGGGGCAGCCGTCGCTCGCGCTGCGCGTGATGGTGGCGCATGCCATTGTCGGTTCGCCGCTGTGGAATGTCCGGGTGGAGGCGCAGCGTGCCGCCAGCGATGCCATCGCCGAGAGCGTGGAGAACTGCACATCGGAAGCCGTGTTCGACGAGAAGCGGCGGGCGGTGCTGGCGCTGCTCGGGTTCGATCCCGAGACGCCGACCGTCACCGGCGGTTATGAGGGCGAGCACGGGATTGCCGGGCTGTTGATCCGCCTGATCGAGCTTCCCGATCCCGCGGTGCTCGACATCCTCGCCATCGTCATGGCCGAGACGCTTGAAGCGGGAAGCCAGCTCATCGAGCTTCTCGGGTCGCTGGTCGCCACCAGCATGCCGAAGGTCTGGCAGGCCGATGATGTGCTGCTCGACCTGATCAAGGACCGCGAGGTGCTGGGCCATTTGCTGGCCGATGTCGCGGGTGCGCAGGTTGCCACCGCCAACGAGGGCGAGACCGGCAAGGTCAAGCGCAGGATCATCCGCGATTGCCTGAGTGGCGAGAACGGGCGCGATAGGCACGAGGGCTGGGTGCCGAAGTGGATGGCGTTTCCGCCTGCCGCCTACACCGAACGTGGTGGCGTGGGGACCGTCAGCCGCGCCGCCCGGCTCGCTGATCTCCGCATGCCCGCCACCTCTCAGCCTGAGCTGCTGCGGCAAGCCGCCTGAACATATCCGGCGGCCACCGTGCCGCCGGACCCTCCAATATCGGAGGCTCCATGACCGACGATGTGGATCCCGCGACCTTGAAGCGGATCGAGCGGGCGATCCGCAGGCTGCCCCGGCGCCAGCGCCAAGTGTTCAACGCGGTGCGGTTTGACGACCTGAGCTACGTCGACATTGCCGAGCGAACCGGGCTCACCCTCCGCGAGGTCGAGCAGCTGTTTGCGGAGGCGCTGTTCAATATCTCGCGTCATGTCGACCGCCCGCGCCGCTGGTGGCGCTTATGGTGACCCACACCTCAGCCTCGCGGGGCAGCCCCGCGAGGCTGTGCTTTGCTGAAATGCTTCGATAGGATCATGGCACATGCGTACCGACCTCGATCATCTGCCCCCTGCCAAGCAGCGCGAGCTGGAGCGCGTCGTGCAAATCCTCTTCGAGGAGTTCCGCGACGCGACCGCAATCGCGACCTCGGATTGGAAGAAGCAGGCGCGCATCCTCAAGGTCATTCTCTATGGCAGCTATGCGCGCGGCGGATGGGTCGATGAGCCGCACACCGCCAAGGGCTACCAGTCCGATTTTGACCTGCTCGTGATCGTCAACCACCCGAAGCTCACCGACCGCGTGGAGTTCTGGTCATCGGCCGAGGACCGGCTCAACCGCGAGCTGGCGATCACCAAAACGCTTCGCACCCCAGTCAATTTCATCGTGCACACCTTGCAGGAGGTGAACGATGGGCTTGCGCACGGGCGCTATTTCTTCATGGACGTCGCCCGCGATGGGATCGCGCTTTACCAGAGCGACGACACCGAGCTGCACCAGCCCAAGCCGAAAACGCCGAAGCAGGCGCTCGCGATGGCGAGAGAGTATTTTCAGGAGTGGCTTCCGAGCGCGGAAGACTTTCTGCAGGGCTGTCGCGATGCCCGCGCGCGAGGCCGTTCCAAAAAGGCGGCCTTCGATCTTCATCAGGCCACGGAGCGCTTATATCACTGCGTTTTGCTGGTCTGTACCTTCTACACGCCGCATGTTCACAACCTCGGTTTTCTGCGCACACAGGCCGAGCGCATCGATCCGCGCCTGATCGACGCTTGGCCGCGCGACAACCGCGCTGATCGTTCGCGCTTCGAGAAGCTCAAGGAAGCTTATGTGAAAGCGCGATACTCCAAGCACTACCGCATCACCGATGAGGAGCTTGCTTGGCTCAGCGAGCGGGTGGAAGCGCTGGGTCAGGCCGTGCAAGTGATCTGCGAAGAACGCATCGCGGCACTCGAACACAGCGCCGCCGCTTAGATCAGCATTTTCCGGTGCCTTTCATCGCAAAGTGGTCTCGCGCGATGACCGCTGGTGGGCCGCTAGCCGCCAGTCTGCTTTCCGATGGACGGCTGCGAAAAGCGGACATCAGCAGCATCAGCGGTTCGGACTACGGACGGAGCGAGATGGGCGGTCAGCTGCGGATCATCTTTTAGGGACAGTGACCAGATAGCTGCCCTTCCGCCGCCGTGATAGTTCGCTGAGTGAAGCCAAAGCGACATTAGATTTCCAAGCATGAAGAACCCGGATAGGCTCATCTGATGTCCGAAGATCTATTCAGCAACTTGCTAAGCGAAGAGAGCACCGACGACGCCCGAGCAGGCAGCAGTTCGCCCTATGGGGAAGCCCGCTTCGTCGTTTCGCGAAAGAATAATCAGGTCAGTGCTTCGATCCGGGCGTCGGACGCTTTGGTTCGAGGAGTAGCAGCGCAATACCACGAGGGCGAGGAGCCCGAGCCACGCACTGCGCTTCAAATCGACTTCGATGCCCAGACGATAAGCATTTTCCCACAGCTCATCTATTTCTCCGACCGACTTTACGGGCAAAAGTATCGCAGCATCCGTGAAATCCAGATTCCGTTACCGGAACACGTGGAGATTCCCGACGAGCATTTCGGCGTCGTCGACGTTATGCAGGGCATCCTGATGGGATTTATCAAAGACCCGTCATTCGGCCTTGGCGTTGTCAAGGAGATGCGCCCGCTCATTAACTCGGTGGAGAAAATCAAAGGTGTTACTCGACTGGTGCTTGCGCTCGATGAACGTACCCGCGTTGAGGGCGACACCTTCTATCTGGAGTTGGAAGAATACAACGCCCTGAGGAACGGCATGAACCGTATCGCACGGGTGCACCAAGCCGAAAGCCTCACTGAGCGCGAAATAATGGCGCACAACGCTTCTATCCATCTCGCTCAACCCGGCCAATTCGAGTTCAAGGAGCGCCCCTATAAACCGGGCACTGTCTTCAAGCTACTAGGCGGCAACAAGAGTTCAGTTGTTAACTTGCGCGGCAAAGACCGTTTAGGTCTGATCAATGCATTGGCCAGTAATGCGGAAGCCATAGCGCGCCGCGATCCAAAGGAGTTTGTGCAGCTTCAGAAAGACATTGAGGTAGTGGGCCTCGATCGGCTCATCGCGTCATTTGAATCACATATGCGGCGCAATAGCATCGAGAGTGCATGGCAGAGATTGCTGGAACTCAACCCATTTCTTCTCTCGATGCTATTTGGTCAGCCCATTGTGATCCTCCGACCAAGCGCATCTGTGGGCGGGCAAACGTTCGATGGCAGTGGCACGAAAATCGCTGACTTCCTTGCGGCCAACCCCCTGACCCACAATGCGGCTTTGGTTGAGATAAAGCGGCCGAAGACCCCTCTGCTCGGCAGTGAATATCGCGGAGGCGTTCATCCCCCTTCGCGTGAGCTAATGGGTTCGGTATCCCAGGTGCTCGATCAGCGTCTCAAGCTACTCACCAACATCGCTCAGACTCGCTATAACAGTAAGATCAATGATCTTGATGTGTCGGCGGTGGAGTGCGTTGTCCTGGCGGGACGGACGCCACCCACCGAGGCGGAAATCACCTCATTCGAATTGATCCGAAGCCAGTTCAAGGACGTGCGTGTCATCACGTTTGACGAACTGCTGGAACGGTTGAGATTACTCCGCGAACTTCTGGCCGGCGAGAGATATGTTTCGGAATTAGACGAAGAGGACGACCAGGATTGGGACAATATTTTCGAGTCGGACGAGGCCAATGGATGGGACGAGTCTGATGACGAAGATCGCGACCCTCCCCACTAGATAGGGCACTAGACTATTTTGGCACTTGCAGTAATCGGAACGAGCTCCTTGATGGTGAGCTTCAGGGGCGCATTTTTCCATCATGCTCCGCCGACCTATAGTTGGTCTGGGGAGGACTGTGTTGCCACAGTCCTCCCATCGGAAGATATATGGCCGTGCTAGGGGGATTATGAGAATAGCGCTTCTCGAAATTGAAAATTTTCGTGGGATTAGGTCGGGAAAGGTGGTCTTCGGGGACCACTCGGTTTTGATCGGACCTAATAACAGCGGTAAGACAACCGTGGTCGAGGCACTGGCCTTAGTCCTTGGACGAGACCGTCTCGTCCGGTCGTTGACAGAGCACGATTTCTTTGGCTCCGATCCGGCCGCGAACGACCGCCTCAAGATAGTTGCGACAGTGATCGGATTTGGAACCGAAGACCCCGCCGATCATCCGGACTGGTTTCGCGATGGGCGGGGGGTGCCTTTTTGGTTCGACCCCGCGACGGAAGGCGTCGTTCCGGAGCGGGCGAATGACACCCAGACCCTAGCGTGCCAGATCATCTTTTCCGCGCGCTTCGATCGTGACTCCTTGGAGGTGGAAACCGCGCGGCATTTTGCCGATGCGGACGATATCGACGTGTTCGGCGAAGAAAGCTTCGTTTCTGTTTCACCCAAACTCATTCGGGAACTCGGGCTGTTCATCATGCCCGCTAGCCGAACATGGGACCGGATGCTGTCATTCAGCTCCGAACTATTCCGACGGGTCGTTCGATCAGCCGATGGCATGCCATCGGATACCGTCCTGGAGGAGCGCGATCGCTTGCGCGATCCTGAAAACAAGCTCGACGAGGATCCACGATTCAAGCCGATCGTCGATGCGGTCAATGACGAGATGTCTCGCCTCATGGGCGATGGCGTCTCCGCACTGCGCCTCCGCCTCACATCAACCGACAGCGTCGGCGTCCTCGAAGCGATCGCACCACATTTCTCGAACGCGGCCCAGTTGCCGGTTCCGTCCAAGCGGCAGGGGAATGGGCTCATTTCGCTGCAAAGCCTCTTTCTCCTCCTCCATTTTGCGCAAAAACGGATCGAGGAGGGCGGCAGCTTCATGATGGCGCTTGAGGAGCCGGAGCTGCATTTGCCACCAAGCGTGCAGCGCAGAATCCTGGCCCGACTCCAGGCGCTTTCGACCCAGACGATTGTCACGACGCATTCGCCGCTCATCTCCGCCTATTGCGAGCCGACCTCACTTCTCATCGTTCGAAATGACGCGGGCTCCCTCAACGCCAAGCCGCTTCTTAGGGCGCCTCTCGCCGCGGACGTCTCCAACGGCGTTCGTAAGCTCTTCCAGATCAACCGGATCGAGACGGCTGCTGCCATGATGAGCGACAGGGTGCTCGTGCCCGAAGGCCGGTTCGACTTCGAATGGCTCGATCTGCTGCTGCGAGTGGTCGAACTGGGCGACGGCGGTGAGATCAATTGCTCGTTCGGAAGCCACGTCGGCGTCATCCCGACTCATGATTCGTGCGTCGAAGTGACATGCGCTTCTCTCTCTCGCGGTCATCCCCATGTTATCGCCTTGGTTGACGGAGACCCCGCTGGACACGATTACTCGACCGCCCTCGTTCAAGCCCAGACCTGTGGGGCGATCCTGCGTTGGCCCGATGGCTGGACGATTGAGGATGCTATCGCTTGGACAATACAGGCGGACGAAGGGGCAGTGCTGGCCATTCTCAATACCGATCTCCCGACTGCTCCCGGCGACCTCGCAACGCTGATCATTCGCCTGAAGGCGAAACGAAGCGGGGTCGAGCCAAATGGACTGAAAGACGATCGGATCGCTCACGAGACGATCGCCAATGCGCTGGCGCGCCGGACCGCCTGCAGAAATCGAGCTGCGCAAATTCTTCAGGGCATTGCCGACGTCGCCTGCGAGAAGCCTACGGCTCGGTTCGTCCATCAGAACCAGGGGCAGGCGGTGCCGATCATGGTGTTCGTGCCGTGACGATGACCGCGTTCGAAGGACCGGCGGGTTGCGGCAAGACGCATCGGCTGATGGACGAACTTGTCGCTGCCCTTGAACGCGAGCCGCTGGAATCACATCAGCGCGTGCTTGCAGTGACGTTCATGCACGGCTCCCGGCGCCGGCTGGAAAGCCGCCTCTCGATGATCGAGCCGCTCCGGGGTCGCTACGAAGCGGTCGTGCTGGATGGATTCGCTTGGTGCTTGATCCAACGCTGGCGCAGGCTGATCGCCCATCTTGGGTTCGCCGTGCCGCGGGAACGTGATTTCGATGCCTGCTGCGCGATAGCGGCCCGGCTCGTAGCTATCCCGATCGTCGCGCAGTGGGTAAAATCCTCCTTCCCAATCATGATTGTCGACGAGGCGCAGGACCTGTGCGCCAACCGTACCGCGATCGTTTCAGCCCTTTCGGCCACGGTCACCGTGATCCTGGCGTTCGACGAATTCCAATGCCTCGCGCCCGAACTTCGCCCCGTTCCTATTAAAGCATGGCTCGCGGAGAACGCGCCTCCAGCTACGTTGCAAGGCAATCGACGGACGAACATTGCTCAGTTGCTTGCCGCTGCCGATGCTGTCCGGCAAGGATTGGCCATTCCTGATGGAGGCCGTGAGTTTCGCCTCACCGCTGCGCCAAGCTTGCCATTGATGGCGACATGGTTGGCCAATGCTGTGAGGTTTCGGCGAAATGGTGGAACTCTAGCAGTCCTGACACCGTCCCGCGGGGGGCCTGCCGCAGCTGCCGTTGCCCGCGTTGCGACTGGACCGATTGGACGTCAGCAGAGCGGCCCCTTCACCATCAGTTGGGAAAACAGCGACGCGGAGGATCTCGACGGTATCTGGAACCGCGTCGCGCTTAACGGACAATGCCAGATCAACGACGCGATCGCAGCTCTGCACGAGGTCCGCGCCGACCCGATACTACTGCGGACAAGAGATTGGCTAAAGAGCAAGGAGCGCACTTCTGGCATTACCCACATAGCCGCAGCCGAAGTCCGTGCTCAAGTCGAACGGCTGGTAACACGGCGACGCCAGTTTGGCGGCCGGCGCGATCCAACTTTGTCCGCGATGACAATCCATCAGGCTAAAAACCGTGAGTTTGATCACGTGGTCGTGATCTGGCCGCACCGAGTCCCCAACGGTGATGATCAACGGCGGCGGCTTCTCTATAACGCGATCACGCGGGCGCGTCGCAGCTGCACCGTCCTCGTCCAGGCGCAGCAGTTGCTGGATGGCGCCCCATTCGCGCCGACACCGGCGGCCACATAACGTACAAGGACTGACAGCCTTGAATCTAAGTTCCCAAATCCCTGGTTCGGGGGCAAGGTTGTTAAGCGCATCAATGAACGGCAGCTTCTGGGATAAGCAACGATGTCTCTGAACGGCTGAGATTGGGGCGCTTAGTTGCCGCGGGAACGACGATTTTCATCGGCGACTGATTGCTCAAAGGCGCGTTTTCCGCGCCGCCGCCATAGTGCAATTGCCTGTTCGCGGCGTTCGCTCCGCAGCGTCGCAGCGGCTTCAATCATGAGTCCGAGCATTACTGCTCGATCATCGTCTGTTAGCTCGACCAGATTCGCCTTGGCGACGAGACCGCCAAGTTCGATCAGCTGGCGCGTTCGCTCGCGGCGCTTCACAGCCCAGACGCGCGTGTCATGCCGCGCCCGGGTCAGTTGCATCCGGTTGCGCGCCGCCTGCGCGCGCCGCAGCGCCGCGACCGTTGCGGCGATTGCCGTCGCCATCGCCGCGCGATCCTTGAAAGAACGCGGCGCCGCGCTTGCGCCAGTTCTCCTTCGCCGTGGGGTCAGCGCTCGACGCTGCGATGAGCAAGGCGCCCGCTAGTTGATCGAGCGGGATCGCGTCGGCGCCGCACGCGACCACCAGCTCGCCGAGCTGCTGGACCTTGCGAACCTTGAGACGCTTGGCCTTGTCATCGAGTGCTCTGAGTTCCGCGTCATAGTCGCGAGGTTTGCGCATGGGTCTGTCCTCTATAGTGCGATGAGGACAGTCCAGTTATCGGAGCGCTCGATCAGCGTAAATCCCCTGAAACGCAGTGGGATTCTGCAGTCCCGAGAAAGATGAATTCTTTCGAGGGCGCGCTTATACGTCGTGCCGACGTGCCGCTTGAAGTGTAGATGGTGTGATCGCCATGGCGATCTACCACTTCTCAGCCAAGATCATCTCCCGCGCCAACGGGTCGTCCGCGCTCGCGTCCGCCGCCTATCGCTCGGCGTCGCGGCTCTATGACGAGCGGCTCGATCGCCACCACGACTTCTCGAACAAGGCCGGCGTCGTTCACTCCGAGGTGATGTTGCCGGACGGTGCACCCGAGCATCTCTCCGATCGCGAGAAACTCTGGAACGCGGTCGAGGCGGCAGAGAAGCGGATCGACTCGCAGCTGGCGCGTGAGGTCGAGTTCGCGATCCCGCGCGAGCTATCCCCAGAAAGGGGGATTGACCTCGCCCGCGAGTTTGTTCGGCGCGAATTCGTCGATCGTGGGATGATCGCCGACCTCAATGTGCATTGGGACATCGGTGCGGATGGGCTGGCGAAGCCGCACGCGCACGTGATGCTGACATTGCGCGACGTCGGCGAGGATGGGTTCGGCAAGAAGAACCGCGACTGGAACCGGACCGACCTGCTGGAGAAATGGCGCGAGCGCTGGGCCGAACACGTCAACCAGCGTCTTGCCGAACTCGATATCGATGCGCGCATCGATCACCGGTCGATCCAGGCGCAAGGGATCGAGCTGGAGCCACAGGACAAAATCGGCCCGGCCGCGTCGCGCATGGCGGCGCAGGGTCTGGCGTCCGAGCGGCTCGACGAGCATCACGCCATCGCTCGTGCCAATGGCGAAAAGCTGCTGGCAAATCCGGCGCTGGCGATCGACGCGATCACCCACAATCAGGCGACCTTCACCACGCGCGACCTGGCGATGTTCGTGCATCGCCATAGTGAAGGTAAGGAACAGTTCGATCGCGTCATGGCGGCGGTGAAGGCCGCGCCCGAACTGGTTGCGCTCGGCAAGGACGGACGCGGCGAGCCGCGCTTCACCAGCCGCGCGATGATCGAGACCGAGCAGCGGCTCGAGTGCGCGACCAGCGTCATGGCGAATCGCGATCGTCACGCCGCGCTGGATCGGCATCGCGACGCTGCCCTGGCGCGAGCCGCGGCGGGGGGAATGATCCTCTCGACCGAGCAGCGGTCGGCGCTCGAGCATGTTACTGAGGCGAAGGGCCTTGGCGTCGTCATCGGCTACGCCGGTACCGGAAAGTCGGCGATGCTCGGCGTTGCCCGCGACACATGGGAGAGTGCTGGCTATTCGGTCCGGGGTGCTGCGTTGTCCGGCATCGCCGCTGAAAATCTGGAGAGTGGATCGGGCATCGCGTCGCGCACCATCGCGAGCATGGAACATCAATGGGCGCAAGGTCGCAAGTTGCTGACCGACCGCGACGTGCTTGTCATCGATGAAGCCGGGATGATCGGCACGCGCCAGATGGAGCGGGTGATCAGCGAAGCGCAGAGGCGCGGCGCCAAGATCGTGCTGGTCGGCGATCCCGAGCAGCTTCAGGCAATCGAAGCCGGCGCGGCGTTCCGCGCCACGGCCGAGCGTCACGGCTGCGTCGAGATCACCCAGATTCGCCGTCAGCGCGAGGATTGGCAGCGTGATGCGACCCGCCAGCTCGCGACCGGCCGAACGGCCGAAGCGATTACGGCATATGAAGAGCGTGGGCGCATTCACGCAACCGACACCCGCGATCAGGCGAGAGGCGAGCTGATCGAGCGTTGGGATCGAGATCGCCGCGCTTCGCCCGGCGCCACCCGGATCATCCTCACCCACACCAACGACGAGGTCCGCGCGCTCAATATCGCGGCACGCGAGCGGCTGCGTTCGCGTGGGGAGCTTGGCGGGGATGTCACGGTTAGCGCCGAGCGCGGAGAGCGGGTGCTCGCGGCCGGAGACCGTGTGATGTTCCTGCGCAATGAGAGCAGTCTGGGCGTGAAGAACGGGACGCTCGGCAAGGTGGAGTCGCTCACGCCGGCGCGGATGGCGGTGATGCTCGACGATGGCCGCGCGGTCGTGTTCGACGTGAAGGATTATGCCAGCATCGATCACGGCTACGCCGCGACAGTGCACAAGGCGCAGGGCGTGACCGTTGATCGCGTCCATGTGCTCGCCACGCCCGGGCTTGACCGGCATGCCGCCTATGTCGCGCTGTCGCGGCATCGCGATGCGGTTGATGTCCACTATGGACGGGACGATTTCGCCGATCCGGGCAGGTTGGTGCGTGCGCTGTCGCGCGAGCGCGGCAAGGATATGGCGTCGGATTACCAGCGAGTGCCGGAACCGGCGCATGTACCATCGCCGCCGCGCACTCCGTTCGCCGGCTTGAAACTTGGACGTGCACCTGCGGCCGAGCCACAGGCGACATCGCTCGATAAGGCGGTCGAACGCTATGCCCGCGCCGCCGCGGACATCCTGCGCATGCGCGCTCGCGGCATGGATGAGCTTCCGCACCAGCGAACCGCTTTCGCCCAGGCGGGCAGGGAACTGGATGCGATCCGGCCGGATGCGGCGCGCGATCTGCGCAGCGCGTTCAATGCGGATCACGGGCTCATCGATCAGGCGGCGAACGGCAGGAGCGCGGCGGCGATCCGCGCGATGGCGCTGGAAGCCGAGCTGCGGATCGACGGTGCCCGGCGCGCCGATCAGTTCGTCGCTGCCTGGCAGTACAACGTGCGCCGGCTCCATGCTCATGAGCGCAGCGGCGACTATGACGCCGGCGACCGGGTCAGGAGCAATCTCACGGACATGGCGAAGAGCCTGCACCGCGACCCGCAGCTCGAGTCGCTGCTGCGGAATCGGGTGAAAGACCTCGGAATCGGCAAGCTCAGTGGGGGGGCACTTTCCCACGAGCTCCTGAATAGTCCCGGCCTCTCGCGTGGGCGGGGATTGAGCCGTTAGGCTCGCCCCGTGACCAACGAATCCACTCAAACCGCCCCTGCAGATGATCCGACCGCTGCGTTCGAGGAGCTGCGCAGAGCTGTCAGCCTGACACGCGCTGCGGTCGAAGGACTGACCGCCGCACGCGAGCGTATCCCCGACTATAGCGACACGCTTGGCGAGATGCTCGCGGTGCAAAAGGGTGCCGACGACCGCCTGAGCCGGATCGAGCGCAGCCCTGCCATCAGCCTCTCACCGGCTGTGATGGCGGCCGAGATCGTCAAGGCCAGCGAAGCTGCGCGTGCGGCGGACCGGAAGCAGATGCATGACGTCCGCGACGAGATGATTCGGGCCATTGGCCGGCTCGACACGATGGTCGATCACGGCCGGGCTGCACACCATCAGCGCCGCTTGCTTATCTCCACCGGTATCGGTGCCGCGGCGGGCGCGATGCTGTTGATGGCTATTCTGCCGGGCGCTGTCGCCAGATCGCTCCCGGAAAGCTGGCATATACCGGAGTGGATGGCTGCCAGAACGATAGGGCTCGATCAACGAGAGGCCGGCGAAAGAATGGTTGCAACTTCTCGTCCGAAACAAGCAAAACGCGGCAGGTAAGCGCCCGATAGCGATCGTTAGATCGGCCCACCGGCGATCCCACAAGCCGCTGCCCTAACCTTGCTCGAACAGCCGCATGCCTGTCTGCGGCGCGAACTTGTCGAAAACGTCTTGTTCTTCTTCCTCGTCCCGTCCCCAACGCGGCGATGCGTTATCGAGATGGAGGAGCGAGATCGTGAAATCATATTGGTCAGACAGCAGCGCCATTTCCTCGCAAGGATCGTGAAGCCACACGTCTGCCTCGTGCGGCAGGACGCCCTTGCTTTTCACGAGCAGGTCAGAACGGACTGCGAGAGATGTCGATGGAACGGCAATCGGGGGGCGACCACTTGTTTTGAAATAGGCTCCGGTCTTGAGGGCGGACGCACTTGAGCGCGACCACAAAATATATCCATCGCGGGATACGACGAGAACCGCGCGCCTTTCCGTATATTCGAGCCACCGCAGGGCCGCAGCGATCAGGGAGACGCGGTAGCGATCGGCACAGGTGCCAAGATCATCCAAAGAAGGTTTGCTGCGTCCGTCGATCTGACGGCGGAAATCATCAAGCGGCATGAGGAGCCCGGCGGCAAAGACATTCGCCTCATGCTCGATCTCGGCATATTCGCTATCCCAACGCACCATGTCCTGAGGGCGGCATTCGAGCCCGTCCGGGAATAGCAATCGGTGCAGCAGATAATGGCCGAGTTCGTGGCCAAGGGTGAAATTGATCCGCCCCGGTGAGGTGATCGCGTCGTTATATAGAATTCCCCAGCCCTTTTTGCCGGGAGGGGCCTTGTATAGGCCCCCATCGAAATTCGGCAGCGCATCACCCTTGACCAGGGTTATCGGATCTTCGGGAAAAAACTGGTTCGAATAATCCTTTGCGACTGTCGCTACATTGACCGGAAAACGGTCGGGGCCTGTCCCAAACGCCGCATTGAGCAAACGAGTTAGATCGTTAGCAGCGCGGTGCGGGGACAGACGCGTGGTCATTCATCGTCCCCCCAAAGCTTCACCATCTGGCGTATCTTGGTCTTGGTGGCGGCGTCCATCTTTCGATAGTCACGATAAAAACGGGCATCCGCTGCGTCTTCTTCGGTCACCGTGTCACCTTCGTCGAGAAGAAATTCGAGCGTGGTGTCGAGTTTCTCGGCGATCTTGGCCAGCTTTTCTGCCGATGGCCGCGGCGGGTTCTTGTTCTCCAGTTCCCAGATGTAGCTTTTGCTCGAATCGGTCAGGTCGGCAAGCGCGTCCAGCGTCAGCCCTTTTTCCTTCCGAAGTTTCCGAATCTTATCCCCCAGCATGTTCGGCAACGCGACCTATCTCCTTGATTTTTCGTTGTTCGGTGTAGGCGCACTTTACGCACTTGACTGCCGAATGGCAATCGCGCATTTTGTTCGGTGTAGCGGTACTAAATATACCGAAACGAAGGAAGGAAAGTCGAATGAGCAAAGGGCGTGATACGCACCATGTGGTGCCCAACAAGGACGGCGGCTGGGACGTGAAGCGCGGCGGCGGTGAACGGTCCAGCGGTCATTTCGATACCAAGCAGGCCGCCGTCGATCGCGGGCGGGAGATCAGCCGGAACGCGGGGACTGAGTTCGTCATCCACAATCGCGACGGCAAGATCGCCAGCAGCGACAGCCACGGCAACGATCCTAACCCGCCGAAAGGTTAAGCAACGAAGCCGCAGCAAAAGCTGCGGCTTCTTTTTTGGAGAAGCAAATGTTCAGGAAGATTCGCCCCCCGCGTCCACCCAAGCCGATTGATCGGATGCAAAACATGAAGACGTTGCGCCCATTGGGAAAGACCAAGTGGATCAAGGCGCACTGGCGCTACGACTATGATCGCCGCCAGTGGGAATGGGTCCTCGGCCACTGGTCAAAGTGAGGAAGACATGAAAATCACAGGGTTAGACAAGCTGCAGCGGACGCTCTCCGATGCCAGCAAGGTTCTTGGTTCGATGGACGGCACCATCGCCCAACTTCGGTTCAATCCCAATGATCCAGCCAGTGTCGAAGAGGCGGTTCGCGAGATGGAACGTGCGATTGACGCGAAAACGGCCGGATACTCAAGCAACCCGCTGATCCGTAATGTCGCAGCGCAGATGAAGGTGACCTATGCCGCGGCGATCAGGGCCAAGGCTGACCAGTCCCGAGACGCCGGAGCTGCTAATCTCGCTGATGAGCCGAAGCCTGCCGCGCCGGCTTTCCCGGTAAACGTCCCGGGCAGGGGCGCGCGTCGTGAGGGCGATTGGAGACACAGATAAGATCCCCGCAAAGCGCCTGGCGGGACTCGCGCTTGGCGTCAAAGATAAGCAGCAGCGAAGAATGCGCTATTGTACTAAGCGCAATCCAGGTATCGATGGCCGGCAACATTTTGGGGGTTAACTCATCGAAGGCGTCACCCCGCCGACAGAACTTCAACTTGTATCCGATCTGGTGGCGTTGATGTGCAATCCCGTGACGTGGCTGAGAATTGCTGCTCTACTGTGTCGTATTGTTCATCCGGGGGGATTGAATGCGCTTGCTCATTGTTCTGTCAGGCCCGATTGCGGTCGGAAAATCATCGTTTGGTGACGAGCTCATCAAACTGAGCGGCGCGCTCAAAGTCTCGACCCGCAAGTTCATTCAAACACGTACCGGAACCTTGGACGATCGTCGTGCACTTCAAGCCGCCGGCGATCAGCTTGATATCGATACAGGCGGCGCTTGGGTCGTCGACGCCGTGTCCGAGCGCGAGAGCCAAGAGGCGTCAGATGCAGTCCTGTTGCTCGATTCGGTGCGGATCGTTCCGCAGGTCGCGGCGCTGCGCGCGCGCTGGGGCGACAAAGTGTTCCACGTCCATCTTCACGCGCAGGACGAGGTTCTGTCGCGTCGGTATCTCAGTCGCCCGCCGCATCTGAAGGAGTTCGCGACCTACGAAGAGGTCCGGCTGAACGCCACCGAGGCGTCAGTCGGAGCGCTGTGCGAGATCGCGGATTTAGTGCTCGACGCCGACCATGTCGCGCCCGAGACGCTTGCCGCGACCGCGCTTGACTGGCGGGAGGGTCCAGGCGTGCGTGAGCGGGCAGCGTTGGTCGACGTGATCGTCGGCGGCCAATATGGCAGCGAGGGCAAGGGCAATGTCTGCGCGCATCTTGCCAAGCATTACGGGGTGCTGATGCGGATCGGCGGGCCGAATGCTGGGCACCTCGTTAAGGAGCCGGAGTATAAGTATGTTCAGCTGCCCTCGGGCACCGGGTCGAACCCGGACGCCAAGATTCTGATCGGCGCTGGATCGACGTTGTGGCTGCCGCAACTGCTGCGCGAAATCATGGATCTGAAGCTTACCTCCGAGCGACTATCGATCGATCCGCAGGCGATGGTCATTGATGACGAGGACCGCCGTCTCGAAGCAGGAGCGCTGGGATCGATTTCGTCGACTAAACAGGGCGTAGGCGCCGCCTCCGCCCGCAAGATAGCCAATCGCGGCGCCACGCCGATGCTCGGGCCGCCGGTGTGCCTTGCGAGGGACGTCGCGCAGTTGCGCGACTTCGTGCGCGATGTGCGTGCGGAACTCGACAAGCACTTTGCCAATGGTACGCGTGTGCTACTGGAAGGCACGCAGGGTACCCTGCTCAGTATCCATCATGGCTTTTGGCCGAGCGTCACCTCGCGCGAAACGTCGGCGGCCGGCTGCCTGTCGGATGCCGGCATCTCGCCCAATCGCATACGCAAGGTGATTATGGTGGTGCGCACCTACCCAATCCGCGTGGGAGGCACCTCGGGCTGGATGGGTCGTAACCTAACCTTAGCCGACGTCTCGAAGCGCTCGGGCATTTCGCTAGATGAATTTCGCAAGGTCGAGAAAGGCACAATCTCGGGTGTCGAGCGTCGCGTTGCCGAGTTTGACTGGGCGCAGATCCGGCGTTCAGCGGAATTGAATGGTGCAACCGATATCGCTGTTACCTTTGCTGACTATCTCGGGGTCGAAAATCGCAAAGCAACTACATTCAATGAATTGAACGAAGCTGCGCGCGACTTCATCGTACGACTGGAGCGCGTCGCGGGCACCGCGGTCACGCTTATTTCAAAGGAATTCGCCCTCGACGGCGTGATTGAACGGAATTTTTAGACATGACGCAGGACGAGCTGATCACGCACTACCCTCGGCTATATCATATGGCTCATGACGGCGCTTGGGACGCGATCAGGAACCATGGCCTGAAAAGTGCATCGGCACTACTCGATGATTATGGGATTAAAGACCCGCAGCGCCACACCTTAGGGTCGTGCCGTCGGCCGGAATCGGTACCGCTCAAAGCAGAAGGCATGCCGCTGGCAGTGCTACGCGATCAAAAGCCGATGCGTGACGACGTTCTGGCGAACTGCCTTGAGGACGGGCTGACGCCGCAACAATGGTATGAGCTACTCAACTCGCGGACCTTCTTTTGGCTGTCGCGCGAACGCATCTGGCGTCTGCTCGGTGCGCGCGCCTATCGCAACGTCACGCAGACCGTGCTGACGTTGGACACGGCGTCGCTCGTTGCAAAGCATGGACCACGCATCTGGCTCAGCCCGATAAACAGCGGCTCCACTCTGTTCAAAGCGCAGCCGCGAGGCCTGGACACATTCAAGCGCATTACCGACTTTCCGTTCGCCGCGCGGGCCAAGACGCGCCAGCCATCAAATAATGTCGTCGAACTGGTGGTCGATCATTCGGTGCCGGACGTTGCCGATTTTGTACTCGCTGTACATGCGGTGCGCGACGATAAGATCCTCAAGGAAATCTGGAAAGCGCCGCACGCGGTGGCGTCGGACAAGCCCTAGCATGTTGGCGGCGTGCCGATCTCGGCTCGCCGCAAATGGTGCATGCCAGTGCCTTCATGTAGGGTTCGTAATCGTTCCTTTGTTATTCGCCTCTCTACCGGAGGGCCTGTTCGCACGTATAGAGTGCGGTGATTCAGATTCGGGGAAAATTGCATGGGCCATCACGCCGCGATCCGTAATATGCGGGATCGGCAAAACATCAGCCAGTTGAGCGCCGGTTGGGAGGACGCAAAGACAATGGACCTGCAAAAGGACGAAGTGCTCGATCGTCTCGCGGATGAGGCGAATGTCGCGCAGTTCGTTGCATTGCGTCCGGTCGCCGGCGGTCTGAAGCAGTCCTTCTGCCGCTTGCGCGACATGGACCCGAACACCCCGTTTTCCGGCGCCATCGAGGCGATTGCCGCGCTGCTTGCCGCTAGCGGCAGCGCGATGGTTAACGTCCGTAGCTATTTGCCTCATGACCCACGCAGCCGTGAGTTTGTCTATGGCCTGACGTCGGTCGAGGCCGCGCTCGCCGTCGTCACGCGGTTCGCCAATGAGGGGCTACATCTGATTGTAAACGAGACGATTGACGTGCGTGATGGCGGCGTGTCGGGCGTGGTCCAGGGTGACCTTATCGAGTTTGCTCCCGACGATACGCCTCGCTGCGTCGAGAAGCCTGGCGTGGTTTCGCTGCCGTTCGAGGTCGGCATGAAGCTGTTGACCTTGGTTTACGGCTTCCGTCCCGAGCTCGAGAGCCGGCCCGGTCGGCGCACCGAATTCTCGATCCATCCGCTACGGCGGGGGTGGCGTGGAACGCATACCTTGCTTTGGGAGCAAGAGGATGATGTGCCCGGTCAGGCCGAGGCGACCGCGCGCTGGCCGAATCGCTTCAGTCGCCATATTGGTGACAAGGCGTTCGGGCTGCTGATGGCGCATCTGGCTGGACATCGGGTGCCGCGTACGCTGGCGATACCGCGCCGGATTGCGCCCTTCTCGTTCGGCACGGCAACCGGGTCGTCGGAGGTGTGGACGCGGACCTGTCCGGCCGAGCCACACCCCGGGCTATACACCACGGTCAAGGGTTGGACCGACCCGTTCGCGCTGCTCACGAAGGAAGACCCCTCCTGCGATGTGCTGGCTTCAGTGCTCAGGCAGGATGCGGTCCCGGCACGATTTTCGGGCGCGGCGATTGTCCAGGCGGACGATACCTTGGCGGTCGAGGGTCTCGCCGGGGAAGGTGATCTGTTTATGCTCGGCGCGCGTGACCCGGAGGAACTCCCTGAGCGGGTTATCAGCGACGTTGTGACAAGCTTTCGCGCGCTGGACACGGCATTCGGACCAGTACGCTTCGAGTGGGTGCATGACGGGCAAAAGACGTGGATTGTGCAGCTGCATCTCGGGGCTACAGCATCGACAGCGACAGAAGTTGTACCGGGTGACGCAACGCACTGGCTGGATTTCACCGTTGGCGACGGCCTGGAGGCGCTTCGCGTGTTGCTCGCCGACGCACCCGAGGGAAGCGGCGTCAACGTCATCGGGCAGTTCGGGATGACCTCACATATTGCGGATGTCCTGCGCCGCGCCGGACGCCCCGCGCGGATCGCGACCGGCGGAATCTAGCTGTGCAAGATCCATCATTCGGCTCGATGCATTAGTGCGGGCGCAGCCGAACAGTCGAAGATTAGGCTCAGCGAGCCGCCGAGATGTGGCTAACACCACAGGCTAGGCTCGACCGGGAGCCTTTGGCGAGCCGGTCATCATCGACCATCTGAATGCGGGCGCGGACCTCCCCCATGTGTCGCGTCGGTGTTCGGCACTATTCAAAGTCTGTTCAAGGCCCAGTCTTGGCTGGTCGAGGAAGCGGGCATGGCTGGGCGGAGGAGCGCTTTCCGGCCGAAGCGCTCCCTCGTTAGCTCGTTAGGGGTGAGGCGGGCAAATTGCCCTGGAACGTCTGGGCACCGGCCGCTCCGTCGAGGCGCAGTTCGCGAATCCAGAGCTCGATGGAGCCCGCGTCGAGCCTGAAGAGACAGTAGGTGTTCCGCTCTCCCGCCGGGAGCCTCGCGTTCCTGACCCCTGCGCTGCCGTTCGCGACGACGTAGATCGGATCGAAGGTCGGTTCACCGTTCAGTCCGAAGTTCTGGTAGCGCGTTATCTTGGGCTTGTGCTGATGCCCATGCAGCGCGACGTGCACGCCAGCCCGCTGGGCGGCCATCAGCAGGTCGGAGGCGTCGAGGGTCAGGGTCACCCCCTTTGACTTCGGAGCCTCGACCCCCGCGACCGGCAGCAAGTGATGGTGGAGCGCGAGGAAGCGGAAGGTCGGTCGCTCAGCGGGCTTGCCACGCAGCTCGGCGATCGCATCCAGGCCGCTGCGGCCAACATAGCCGTATTCGGTCCACTCGGTGGCCACCACGGTGCAAGAGTTGAGGACGCAGACATCCAGGTCCGCGTCGCCCAGGTGGATGCGGCGCACATAGTTCAGGGACGCCTTCCAGTCGCGGCCGACGAGCTCGTCGACGAAAAGCCGGAAACTGATTTCGTGCTTCGAATTGGTCTGCGTCTCCACGGCGCGGTCGCGGATATCGATCTTCTCGCCTGGCGGGTAGCGCACGACGTCGTGGTTGCCTGGCACCGCGATGATCTGATCCCGCTCAAGTCTGAGCGCCGATCGCAACGCGTCGAACTCCGCCAAGGCTGCTTTTTTCGGATCGTCGTCGAATTTGCCGTTGGTCATGAAGTCGCCCGTCACGATCACGGCGGCGATCTCGTTCTCCAATCCGAGCCGCTTCAGATCTTCCACCACGCATTCGGTGAGGGTGCGCCGCGGGTCGCCGATCTCGAGAGCCTCGTCTTGGAGCCTGAACCCGTAGTCCGCTCCGAAGTGAAGGTCGGACAAATGCAGCACACATGAGCGACCTGGCGCCTGCGCAGGTTCGGCGAGGTGGCCGAGTGTCGGATCGGCCTTGGTTCCGATCCAAAGGAACGTCTGGTCGCCTATCGCGTCCGCGAGCGCGGGGTCAAAGTCGGTGTCGGCGAGTGACCGCATGACGAACACGCCGGCGGTTTCGTCGAGGTGGTCACGGTAATACGACGGCACGGTGGCGGGATCGGCCTCGGCGGGTGAATGGTAGGCGGTGCATGCGCAGCGAAACGCCCGGCTCGTCGACCGGTCGATGAGGACAATCTCGACCTCTTCCGATTCTCGTAGGAGATCGAAGATCCGCTCGTGCTCGGCGGCCTCGAACTCCTTCTTCCACCAGCCCCAGCCGACCCTGCCGGTCTGGTCGAGCAGCTTGCGGTGTTCGTCGATCGTGTCCACACCCACCGTCGTGTCACGGAAGCGCAGTGCTATTGCTGGTGCTGCCATTCTATCCATCTCTTGTATGGCGGACGTGGAATTCCCCACGTGAGCAGGGACGGGGCCTGCGCCATGGCCTCGTCGAAGGCGCGCGCGTCAGGGCTGGCTAAGGCGCGGCGCAGGATTGCCGCTAGAGCGTCGCCCGCGCCGCAGCCGGCTACCTCCCCTTCTGAGCTCCAGACGTCGATTCGCCCGATGTCAGGGGCCCGCGCGCTCACGTAGGGCCAGTGCCAGCCATCGGCGCCCGGTACGAAGGCGATATCCAGCTTGGTGTCTCCACCCTCCCGGACTGCAAGCTGATAGCAGTCCGCCGTGAAGCGACGCCATCTGACGCCCGGCGACAGGACGAATGGCGGGGGAGGCGTTCCGGTGACCGTGAGATGCAGCAGCTCGCCGACCAATGGGGATCGCGACAGATCGGGTTCCCCGGCGTGTCGGTGGGCCACGAGCTCGAACTGCGGCGGCTCATATTGCAAACTGTCGACGGAGCGCCGGACTACCGCCCATCGGCCGAAGATGCTCATCGCGTCGTCCAGCTCCGCACGCGCACTGGGTCTCGTGTCCCAGGGCCACACCGACACAAGAATCGCGCCGCCGTTGCCGACCGCGCGAGCCGCAGCGTTGGACCATTCTTGAAGCTGACGCGGATACCATGGCGGGTCAACCAGGGCTGACCGGTAACGGCGGTCTGCGGTGAACCGCTCGACTGACTGGACCAAATGGCGCGCGACGCCCTGTAATGGCTGTCGATCCACTAAGGTGACGTCGACGCCCCGCTGTTCAAGAAGACGGGCGACGCTGGGAGCGCCAAGGCATAGCACCGGCTGCATGCCGGTGAGACGATCCGCGAGCCGCCGAGCGGTGGCTTCGTCGTAGCGCCAGTCGTGGTCCAGGGGATGAGGGGAGGGGGGATCGAACATCTGTAATCGCGATATCACCGCATAGAGACCAGCGCACCGGGCGATGTGCTCTTCGGCATGATTTCGTTTGGACCGTGAGTTCGGAAGTGATTTTCCGCCATTTCGCTGCCCGCGCTGACGGCAAAGCGGCGTTTGCTGCATTAGGAACGCGTTTCCCCATCGTCCCCATCGGATCTGTTCAAAGCGCGAAGCTGGAGGACCCGAGAGCAACGACCTCTCTCCACGCAGTTCGAGCCACTCGTCGGTGATAACGCCGCGCCGTAAGCGGACGGGCGGCAAACGACACCGCATGTGTCATTCAGCGCTGATATCGGGTCGGCTCCGCAGTGCCCGGGCTCAGGCTCAGCGCGCGCATTGAAGATATCCTCGCAGCCTAGTGACTCACAGCCCAAAGACGTGGAGGACATAGCAAGACAATTTGACATAACTTGGGAGTTAATGTAATCAAATCGTCTAACAATTAAGCAGAGTGAAAAAACACTGGCCATTAAATGGGTATTGTAGAGTTTTTTACTTCTAGATAATCTAATCTATTCAAATTGTTATTTAAACTAATCGAGTTCTCTTCTGGGCACCATTTTCCCATTCGCCGACATTTCCGCGAATGGGTTGAGCGCCCAGAGAAGCACGACGCTGTCCCGCCTACGGAAGCCGCACCAGGTGGCAGCCGTTCGATTGCTGCTCGAACACCCAGCATTGGCCGGTGAAGCGCTCGATCACCTCTGCCGCGGTCCGCGCATGCTGGCTCGGCTTCACCGTGGTGAAGCATCCGCCGCGCGCCAGCGCGAAGGGCAGCAGAAGCTGGTCCGCCAGATAGGGGCCGACGAACGCGTCGGAAGCCAGGAAGCCGGCCATGCGCTGCGCCGCGGTCCTGGCGAGCGATTCGGCGGACACGCCCAGCTTGCCGAAGCCCGTGACGATCTCGGTCGCATGCTCGAACGCCGCTTCGAGCAGCAGCACGTTGCCGGGCCCCTGCTCGTCGGGGAGCTGGCGCACCGCGAAGGCCTCTTCCGGCCAATCGGGCAGCAGCCTGCGCGCCGTCTCGATCTCGCGATCGGCGATGTTGAACGGCAGCGCCGCGAACAGGGCCGTGGCCGATACCGATCGCAGCGCGCCGCGCTCGACGCAATCGATCGGCGCCAGCGGGGCCGGCGCGATCTCCACTTCGATCCGCCCGCCGCCGCGGGGGAAGAAGCCGTGCCGTACGAGCCGCGCGGAGATCCTGGGCCCCATGCGATTGACGAGGGGCAGGAACACCCGCTCGAGGAACTCGAACGGCGGCGCCATCATGTTGTGCGTGCCGCCCTCCAGCACCAGGCGCGAAGGCGCGTCGGCCAAGAGGAGCGGCATGAGCACCGTCTGGAGCACCAGGCTTGTGCTTCCCGCGGTGCCGACCGCGAAGCGATATTGGCCGGGCACGACCCTGCCGGGCGTGAAGGCGAACTCGGAAGCGCCCACCGACGCGCCCTCGCAGGTTGCCCCGCCGATCGCGCACGCCGCTTCCACCGCGGTCAGATGCTGGCGCATCAGACCCGGCTTCTCGCGGCCCCCGCGGATATTGGCGATGCGGAAGGGCCGGCCCGTGACCAGCGACAGCGCAAGCGCGTTGCGCACCACCTGGCCGCCGCCTTCGCCCTCCGCTCCGTCGATGACGATCATGTGTTCACCAATTCCAGGAAGAGACGATCGGGGCGTCGGTGATCAGGCTGCGGCATGCCGCTTCTCGCCTGATCACCCTTTCACGCACACCACCTGCTTGAGCGTATGGACGATCTCGACCAGATCGGCCTGCGCCGCCATCACGGCCTCGATCGGCTTGTAGGCCTTCGGGGTCTCGTCGATCACGCCCTCGTCCTTGCGGCACTCGACGCCCGCGGTGTCGCGGATATGCTCGTCGAGCGTCACCAGCTTCTTCGCCGCGGTGCGGGACATCACGCGCCCAGCGCCGTGGCTGCAGCTGTCGAACGATGCCGCGTTGCCCAGTCCCCGCACGATGAACGACTTGGCGCCCATCGATCCCGGGATGATCCCGAGCACGCCCTTGGCCGCGCGGACCGCGCCCTTGCGGGTGACCAGCACATTCTCGCCGAAGTGATTCTCGCGCTGGACGTAATTATGGTGGCAGTTGACTGCCTCCAGCTCCGCGTCGAACGGCTTGGCGATCTGTCCCCGCAGCGCGCGGATGACGTTGGTCATCATCATCCGACGATTGAGCGCGGCGAAATCCTGCGCCCAGCCGACCGCCTCGACATAGTCGTCGAAATGGTCGGTCCCTTCCGGGAAATAGGCGAGGTTCTCGTCGGGCAGGTTGATGTGCCACTTGCGCATGTCCTGCTTCGCCAGCTCGATGAAGAAGCTGCCGATCGCATTCCCGATCCCGCGCGAGCCCGAATGGAGCATCACCCACACACGCTGCGCCTCGTCGAGGCACAGTTCGATGAAGTGATTCCCCGTGCCCAGCGTCCCCAGATGCACCAGTTGATTGGTGTTCTTGAACCGCGGGTACTTCTCGGTGATCCGATCGAACCGCGCCGCCAGCGTCGCCCAGGCCTCGACGATGGCCGCGGGCGGATCGCCCCACGAGCCCTGGTCGCGCTTGCCGCGGCCGACCGAACGGCCGTGCGGCACCGCCTGCTCGATCGCCGAGCGGATGCCTTCCAGATTGTCGGGCAAGTCGCCCGCCGCCAGCGAGGTACGCGCCGCCATCATGCCGCAGCCGATATCGACGCCCACGGCCGCCGGGATCACCGCCCCCTTGGTCGGGATCACCGAGCCCACGGTCGCGCCGATGCCGACATGGACGTCGGGCATGGCGGCGACGTGCTTGAACACGAACGGCATCCGCGCCGCGCGCGCGAGCTGGGCCCGCGCTTCGTCCTCGACCGGCACGCCGCGCGTCCACATCTTGATCGGCACGCCCCCCTCGACGTGCTGATTGTCGTACAAAGTCTCGGTCACGGTATTTCCTCTACATTCGATCATGGTGCCGGCGACGATGTTTGGCGAGACAGCCCGGGCGGGCCCGGGGGCGGATTTGAACCGCCACGGCCTTGCGGCCTTACCATGTAGTCCCGCCGGCATTCGCCAGCGTTGCATTGGGTTCCGGCGGCGAGAGGTGCGCTGGACGTTCCCCGAGGGGACACTTTGGCAAGGTGTAGTCCAACGCGGCATCCGCCGGAGAAAATGGGTCACGGCGACGAGGGATGGGAAGGACTGCCCCGAAGGGCCGGTGCTCTATCCGCTGAGCTACTGCCCACAGGAGGAGCAGGCGGGATTCGAACCCGCGACACCCGCATTACCATATGTAGTCCTGCCCGGCATTCGCCGTGATGTTCGTATCGGGCCGTGGCGACAAGAGTGACGAGAACGTCCTTGAGCTACCGCTGCAACGGGGGGACTCGAACCCCATCTCCCGTTCGGCATTTCTGCTTCCCGGGCGCTCTACTCTGGACTTTCGGGTTTCCCCTTGGAGCAATGTAATCCCGTCGGCATTCGCCACGGCCCTATTCGTCAGACCTCCGTCTGCTTGACGATGCTCACCCAGTCGCGCGTCTCGTTCGAGACGAAGCGCGCGACCGCATCGAACACCGCGTCGGAGAAGCCTCCGACATTGAGTATGTCCGCCCGACCCTGCGGCACCTGGCTGGTGCCGTAGGGCTGGATGTCGATGCACACGAGCTTGGCGCCCGGATTGCGGCGCTTCAGCTCGTTCCATTCGCGCATCGTCGCGGTCGCTCCGCCGCGGGTGACGTCCACCCAGGACTCGTTGTCCGAGACGATCACGACCAGGTCGACCTGCGCCCGCTCCGCGTTGAGCAGCGCCAACGGCGCCGAGACGCTGGTTCCGCCCCCGCCGATCGCCGCCAGCTTCGCCGCATTGACGGCGACGCGGGCGTGGCGATCCAGCGTCAGTTTCACCACCGCCTGCTCGAACGGCAGGACCCGGGCATCGCGGTTGGTCCGCAGCATCGCCGCCGCGACCAGAGCCGCGACATCGATGCACCGCACCTTGGACGAGGCGCCCTTGCGATAGCCGGTCGCCGGCGAACCCATCGATCCCGACACGTCGGGGCAGACGACCACCCGGCCCGGCACCGCGGGCACGCGGACGAGCGACTGCTCGAGCGCATCCTCCAGCGCCGCCTGGACCTTGAGCGGCACGCCCTCACCGACCTGCCCCAGCGCCACCATCAGCTGGTAGGGCATGGGACGGACCTTCGCGAGCGTATCGCCGTCGGCGAGCCGCGCAGCGACCATGTCGGCGACCCCCGCCACGCCGAACGCGCCATTGCGCGCCAGCGTGTTGAGGTTCATCCGCAGCGCCTGCCACCCGATGCGCCCGGCCAGTTCCGCCCAATTCTCCGCAGTGAGCGGAAAGGCGGTCAGCCACTCGAACGGCACCGGCGGCAGCGGAAGCGAACGGTCCGCCTTCCATGCCTCGAACGCGGCGATCTCGGCGGGCAGTGCGGCGACGTCGTAGGGACGGCCGATCAGCCAGCCATAGAAGGCGCGCCGTGCCGCATCGGCGGGCTTGGGGTGAGCCATGCGGACGATATCCGCCAGGCTCGGATCCTTGCCCGTCGCCGCGGCCATCAGCTGCGGCATCGACGCCTGCTCCAGCCAACGCTGGACCAGACGCTTCGGCCGTGAGCCGAGCGACGTCCGGCCGACCTGGCCCGAGCGCATGATCTGCACGAAGTTGCGCAGCATGCGGCCGTTGTCGATGACGCGGTTGAACACCGGGACCGCCAGATCGGGATCGGCGACGGTGAGGTACGCCGCGAGTAGCGCCGGCATGTCCTTCATCGCGCCCGACTGGCGGGCATAGATAGCGGCCTGCGCTACGAAATAGGGATCGCAAGCGCGTGCCGCTTCCAGCACCTCGGCCAGCTGCGTTTCCGCGGCGCCGTAGAAATTGTCGGCCAGCGTGCCGGTCGCGGCGAGCTGCGCGAGCTTGTGCTCCGGCCCATAGGTGTAGGCCGGGGCGAACTCGCGGTTCAGCGTGTCCGCACGCGGCAACAGCTTCGCCACTGCCGAAGCGAAAAGTCCCTTGTTGGCCATCGTCCAACTCCTCAACTGGTCAGGGCGGCAGGATTTGAACCTGCGACCTCCCGCTCCCAAGGCGGGCGCTCTCGCGCAGACTGAGCTACGCCCTGTGAATTCCTTTTGGGGCGGCCGGCCCATTCCGGCCGCCCCGCATCTTGCCGCCGGCTGGAAGGTTCGACCGCTCCCATCCGACGACAATCTACTTCGCAGGACGCGTGCCAACTTGCCGGTAGCGCGGCTCAAATTCCGATAAGAGATTGATAATACGGCGTTAGATTGAGCACTGATTGTCAATCAGCGATCCGCCGACCAATTGAAGTCCACAGAAACCCCTATCGATTCGGATCAGAGATTATCTTATCGTATAAGCATGAAGCCTAATGTCGTGATCGGATTCCTCGGCTCCACGCTCGACGCCAGCAAGTTCGGGCCATCCCGCTGGAACAAGTGGCGCCCGACCGTCGGACTCGCGATGCATCAGGATCTCCGCGTCGATCGGCTGACCCTGATCCATGGCACCGCGCACCGGCGCCTCGCCGAATATGTCGCCGAGGACATCGCGTCGGTTTCGCCCGAGACCGCGGTCGAAATGCGCGTGCTCGACTTCCGCGATCCGTGGGACTTCGAGGAAGTCTACGGCAAGCTCCTCGACTTCGCCCGCGCCGAGCCCTTTGATCCGGAGGCTGAGGATTACCTGATCCACATCACCACGGGCACGCATGTGGCGCAGATCTGCCTCTTTCTGCTCACCGAAGCGCGCTATCTGCCCGGGCGCCTCCTCCAGACCCAACCCGAACGCGGTACGCTCAACCCTGCGGGGATCTGGAACACGATCGATCTCGACCTGTCCCGCTACGACAGCATCGCCACGCGCTTCGCCGTTGCCGCGCAGGAAGGAACCTCGTTTCTGAAATCCGGGATCGAGACGCGGAATGCTGCCTTCAACCGCATGATCGACGAGATCGAGCGGGTGGCGTTGCGGTCCAAGGCGCCGATCCTGCTGATGGGGCCGACCGGCGCGGGCAAGAGCCAACTCGCCCGGCGCATCTACGAGCTCAAGCGTCTCAAGCACCAGATCGCAGGGACCTTCGTCGAGGTGAATTGCGCAACGTTGAAGGGCGATGGCGCGATGTCCGCCCTGTTCGGGCACCGCAAGGGCGCCTTCACCGGCGCGGTGGCGGATCGGCCCGGGCTGCTGCGTGCCGCCGACGAGGGCATGTTGTTCCTCGACGAGATCGGCGAGCTGGGGCTCGACGAGCAGGCGATGATCCTGCGCGCGATCGAGGACAAACGTTTCCTGCCCGTGGGCTCGGACAAGGAGGCGGCGTCGGAGTTTCAGCTGATCGCCGGCACCAATCGCGATCTGGGTGAGGCGGTGGCCGCGGGCACGTTCCGCGACGACCTTTATGCTCGGCTCAACCTGTGGACGTTCCAGTTGCCCGGTCTCGCGGAGCGGCGCGAGGATATCGAGCCCAATCTCGACTATGAGCTGGACCGCTTCGCCGAGCGCGAGGGCGATCGTGCCAGCTTCAACAAGGAGGCACGTCAGCGCTATCTCGCCTTCGCGACCAGCCCGGACGCGAACTGGCCGGGCAATTTCCGCGATCTCGCGGCCAGCGTCACCCGCATGGCGACGCTCAGCCCCAAAGGCCGCATCGACATGGATTGCGTCGAGGCCGAGATGGGACGCTTGAAGCGCCTATGGTCCGGGCAGCGTGACGACGGCGCCAGCGTGCTGACGGAGATTCTTGCGCCCGAGGCGCTTGCGGAGATCGATCCGTTCGACCGCGTGCAGCTCGCCGAGGCCGTTCGCATCTGTCGGAAGAGTCGTTCGCTTTCCGAGGCCGGGCGCACGCTCTTCGCGGCGTCGCGCACGCGACGCACCAGCGCCAACGACGCCGATCGGCTGCGGAAGTACCTGGGACGATTCGGGCTGGACTGGACGCGGATAACGGATCTCTGAGGACCGGGCCGGGCTTCGATGCCGGAGCCGCGCAGCAGGAAGGGTCGAGCCGGCGGATTCCCGCGGAGCGCCGGACGGAATCGATTTATGTCACTTTTTTTGATTCTGTGGGTTGACGGGTCGGGGCCGCCTCCATAAATGCGGCGCTCCCGGCACGATGCGAAAGCGTCGCCGGAACTTTCGCGGTGGTTCACGACCGACGCGAGAAATCACGCTCTTTGGCTCCTGGCGGATTGTTCTGCAGTCCGACATGCGCCTTTTAGTGTGGGGCAGGCTCCTTGCGGGGCAGGTCCGCGCTCTTTGACATAGTGATTTAGATGAAGGGACATGTGGGCGGCGGCTCCTGGTCTCGTGGCCTCAGGGCGCGAGTAATCAGGTTAAGCAACAAGCTGCTCGTACATGTCCTTT
>NZ_JAPKNM010000078.1 GCF_026460985.1 Sphingomonas sp. | reverse complement strand
CGAAAGCATCCGACCCATCCACGCCGGCCTCCTTCACCAGCAGGAAGCGTGAATCAGAAAACTACGCCCTTGGGAATCCCTAACGATTCACGTCGCTCGGAAAACGCTCTAGGGTTTCCAGCGCCCGATATCGCCCCAGGTAGGCGCGCGCTTCGCCGGTGTGGCGGTCAGCTTGCCCTTTGCGTCGCTTGTGCTGGGCGGGTCGAACAATTGGCAGCGCGGCAGCGTGTCGGGATCGAGCCCGGCCACTTCCGCCCAGGTATCCGGCGGGGGCTGGGTCGCGGCGAAGTTGGTGTAGTTCTGGCTCACGATCGGCGCGTTCGCCGGCGCCATGGGGTAACCCGAGAAGTAGAAGGACTGGGGAACCAGCCCGCCCTTAGCGTCGGTCTGGAAGCCGTAGCCGAACAGGATGCCGGCGTCCTGGGTGCGATCAGGGCTGGCGCCCACTTGCATCACATAGCCGTTGGCCGCGCTGACCCAGAAGGAATAGGCCTGCCCGCCCTTGCCGATCCGCTGGCTGTCCGCCGCGCTATAGGGCAGGTGCGAGATGAAGTCGCGGCGCGGCGGATGGTTCTTGGGCGAAAAGAGGCAGATGCGCGGCATCCAGGCCGGCCGGCCCTCTCCCGCCACGAAATAGGCGGTGTCGCCCAGCGAGATGAACTTGCACGAATAATTGTTCTCGATCGGGAAGATCGGCAGGCAGAACTTGTCGTAGCGCTCCATCATCGCGCCCTCGCCCGATGCGCTGCGCCAGGTGGAATCATAGAAGCTCGCGCCATGGGACACCTGATAGTCGGTTCCGTCCTTCAATGCCTTGGGCGGGGCGCCGGGATAGGGCGGCGGATATTTGTCGTAGCCGTTGAAGACGCGGTACATCGTCCAGTCCGACTGCCAATATTCCGGCCAGATCGGATCGGCGGGTTCGCCGGGCCCGCGCGGATATACGCAATTCTTCACCTGGCAAGGGCTGGCCTCGGCCGGATTGTGCGCGCCATAGGTCTGGTAGACCTGTGCATGCGCCGGCAAGGAAAGGCTCAGGAGGGTGGCAGAGACCGGACCGAACAGCAGCGCCTTGCGCATCTTCCCTCCCCTGCCGGCACTGCCGGCGGCATATCCCATGGACGAGCAATATTACGATCCGAATACAAGCTCAATCCATGCATTCTTCATATGGGTCCGTTGTCGACAAATGTTACTTGTCATGCGGACGCACATTACATAGCCTGATCGTATCCCTGTGGATCAGGGCGAGTCGCCTCAAATAAGATAACTCTCGGGTATTTCGCGTTTCTGCCGGTTGCACTTCGGCCTGTCGGGCCGGAGCGGGGAACTATTGCCGATTTTCGGCCGTCTTCGGCAGGCGCGCAATCTCCCGGGTGTCGGACCGCACGTCATCGCGGCCGCGCTGGCGGCTGCCGGGAGGGGCCCATGATACGCGTTCTCTGGACGGAACCGCAGAGCGTGGAGGACGTGCAGCAGCTCGTCCAGAACGCCGTCGACCTCGAGTTCGCGACGCTGCCGCCCTATCTCTACGCCAAATTCTCGATCCTGCCCGACAGCAACGCGCCGGCGGCGAGCCGCCTCGATTCGATCGTGCGCGAGGAAATGATCCACATGTGCCTGGCGTGCAACATCATGAACGCGATCGGCGGCACGCCCGCGATCAACCCGCCGCATTATCCCGGCTCGCTGCCCGGAGACGTGGGCGGCGGGCTGATCCTGCACCTCCTGCCTTTCTCGGAGGCGGCGATGCAGCAGGGCATGGCGATCGAGGAGCCGTCCGAGCCGATCGACCCGCCCCAGCGCAAGCTGGCGGCGGCGCCGGGGGTAACGATCGGCGAATATTATGAACGCCTGGACGCGGCCCTGGCGGCGCTGCCCGCATCGGCCTGGACCGCCAACCGCAACCAGATCACCGACGCGCAGTTCTTCCAGGGCGAGCTCTTCGCGGTCAACGGCTATGCCGACGCGCATCGCGCGATCGGCAACATCGTCTCCGAGGGCGAAGGCACGCCGGTGTCGCCGGACAATCCCGGCAGCCCGCTCGATTTCGAACATTATCTCGCGCATTATTACCGTTTCTGGGAAGTCTTCCAGAACCAGGTGCTCGAGAAGGACCCCAATCCGGTGGGCTATGCCTGGGGCGGTCCGCTCGGCGTCGACTGGCAGGCGGTCTATCCCGCGATACCCGATCCCGAGACCCATGATTTCTCCCAGGATCCGCCCGCCGCGCAGCAGGCGCAGGCCGAATGCAACGCGGCGTTCACGGCGATGGTCGACGCGCTCACGACAGCGTTCAGCGGCAATGCGGCGGGGCTCGGCATCGCGGTGCGCGCGATGTTCGATCTCCGCATGGCGGCGATCCGGGCGCTCAACACCCCGCTCGCCGACGGCGTCTCGGTAGCGGGGCCGGCCTTTCTCTATCTGGCAGGGCCCGCCGGAACGGCAGGCGAATCTCAAACCAAGGGAGACGCGGCATGAGCGTGCTCGAGATTCCGCGCGTCTATTTCAAGGGCGAGGTGAGCTGGGATCCGGTCACCACCAACAACTATCCGTCGAACCAGGCCCCTGCCGGCTATGACGAGGATGATTGCGATTCGACGTTGAATGCCCAGACGGTGGGGAGCGCCAACGTCGCCGGCTTCCGCACCGCGGCGATCGACGAGATCGTCAGCGCGGGCAATTGGAACCCGGCCGGAACCTATCGGTCGCCTTTCTACAGCAGCTGCATCTCGGGCGTGGACCTGGGCCAGGGGCTCGACACGAGCGACCCGTTCGTGGGTTCGCCGGTCTCGTTCACCGGGATGCTCGTCGACTGCGAGCCCTATGGCGCCTATTCCTCGCAATTGTTCTTCGACGACATGTGCTTCGGCATCGACGGCGGCTGCCGCATCTTCGGCAAGCGCGTGACGCGCTTCACCGACCGCTATGTCAACTTCTCGGCCAATCCCGCCAACAACATGATCGCCGGCGTCGCCTCGGTGGTCTGGCAGACCTGTTTCGACAAGCATCTGGGACTGACGATCGACGCGCACGATTCGGCGGCGCTCGCCGCCCTCTCCGCATGCGTGAACGGCGACGAGGACGTGCTCGGGGTGATGGTGCGCTTCGTCACCTATCGCACCGTCTATTATGACGACCCCACGCTTTCCAACCGCTCCCCCGCCACCGCCGCGGCCGGCCAGGCGCTGCAGGCCAAGCTGAACGCCGGCGGCTTCCAGCCCAATCCCGCGCGCAGCCTGCTCGTCGGCACGGTGGGGCTCTGGCGCCGCGGCGATTCGATGCACGAGCCGGGCGATCGGGCGCTGCTGACCACCAGCGTGCCCATCCCGGTCAGCAGCGATCCCAAGATCGCGCCGGCCGTGTGCGGCACCGCCTGGGCGCGCGTGGGAAGCGATCGCCTCACGCTCGACCTGTCGAACTGCATTCCCTGGAACAGCCGCACGCCCACCAAGGTCGATCTCGGCGACCTCACGATCGTGGCCGCCGATCCGCCGCCGGCCGTCGCGGTGATGAACGTCGCGACGATCCCGGCCGCCGGATACGACCAGGCCGCCTATGAGGCGACGTCGGGCATCGTCGACATTCCACTCGATCCCGGCCTCGCCGCGACACTCGCGAAGATGGACCTCGGCCTGCTCGGCGGCGACGGCACCCGATATCTCGACGAAGCGCCGCTGCGTGCCGTTCCCAGCCAGCCCAACCTCTATATCGACGAGGGCGATTCGGTGGAGACGCTCGTCCAGGTCTATGATCGCGGCGTGCCCGCCGGCGCGGGGGTCAAGGTCACCATGTCCGAGCTCGGGGCGACCCAGGCGACCGGGCTGGGCCGGACCACCGACGCGGCGGGGCAGGTGCGCTTCCCCCTCGCCGGCGCGACGGGGACGGTCGTCGGGCTGGTGTTCCAGCCGGGCGACGACCCGACGCTTCCGGTGACCGAGAACGCCTTCGACACCCAGACCTATACCTACATGTACCTGCGGGTGCTCCCCGCCGATGCGGCCGTCGGCGCGATGGAGCCGAGCTGGGACAATGTGCACAATTACGTGCTGTCGAACTGGGAGGCGATGGCGCCGTGCATGGACAATTGGCTCCTGCTCGGCGACGAGGCGCAAGTGCGCGCCTACGGTACGGCGATCCGCAAGCTCACCGATCCGGCCAATTTCGAGAGCTTCCGCTTCATGCCCGTGACGCGCGACATGACCGCGGGCCAGCGCCGGCTGCTGTACAATTTCCTGGGCGGCGGTGCGGCGCCCAGGAAGCTCGCCGAGCCAGCGCCCGCGCAGAAGCCGAATTTCGCGAAGCTCAGCCGCGCGATGCGCAGCCACTGAGGGCCGGCTTGCGCATTCGCTTCGCGCGGTTTTCCGCGCCCGCCATCGCGTTCGCGATCTCCGGCGTCGCCCAGGCGCAGACCGCGGATCCGGCCGGACCGGACGTCATCCTCGTCACGGCCTCGCGGACCGGCGACCCGGCGGGCGTGGAGATCGCGGGCCGGCAGGCGATCGAGCGGCGCCAGCCCCAGTCGCTGCTCGAGATGCTCGCGGACCTGCCCGGCGTCCGCGCCGCGCCGCTCGCCGGTCCGGCGGGGCCGAGCCTGTTGTCGATCCGCGGCGGCGAAGGCAATTTCACCGCGGTGCTGATCGACGGGATCCGCCTCAACGATCCCACCAACAGCGAGGGCGGCGCTTTCGATTTCACGCTGCTCGATCCGGCGATCGTGGAGCGCGTCGAGGTGGCGCGCAGCGCAGGATCGGCGATCCACGGTTCGGACGCGCTTTCCGGCGTGGTGCAGATCGTGACGCGCGCGCCGCCCGCCGAGGGATTCGACCTGGGCGGCTCGGCCTGGCTGGATAGCCGCGGGAGTGGCGCCGCGACGGCGATGGCGGCCGCTGGCTGGGGCGGCGGCGGCCTGCTGGGCGCGCTGGGCCGATATGACAGCGGCGACGACGACCCTGCCGGGAGCATTCGCCGTACCCAGGCGCTAGCGCGCGCCCGGCAGGCGATCGGCGGCTTCCATATGGATGCGATCGGCCTGCACGCCACGACGCACGGCACGGCCTTTCCACAGGACAGCGGCGGGCCTTTGCTCGCGGTGATCCGCACCCGGGAGGTACGGGACGGCGATCTCTCGCTTGCCGGCGTCTCGATCGCCCGCGACCCCGCGGCGCGCGTGCGGCCCGCTTTCTCGCTCGGCTATACGCTCCAGCATCACGACAGCGACAGCCCGCCGATCGCGCCCGGCGTGCTCGACGGCGTTCCGGCGACGCGCGTGCAAGCCCGCTTCGCCCGGCTGGAGGCGACCGCCTCGCTCGCGGCGGATGCGGGCCCCGCGACGCTTGCCCTGGGGAGCGCGATCCTGCGCGAGGACGGCAGCAGCGACGGCACGCTCGACTTCGGCTTCCCGCTCCCGGTGCGCTTCGCGCTCACCCGCGTGACGCATAGCGGTTTCGCCGAGGCGACGCTCCGCCTCGCGGCACGCCTGACGCTCACCGGGGCGACGCGCTACGACCATCTCTCCGGCGGCGACGGCCATTGGGCGGGCCGCGGCGCCATCGCCTGGCAAGTCGCGCCCGATGGTCCCACGCTCTCCGCCCGCGCCGCGAACGGCTATAAGCGGCCCAGCCTCTACGCGCTGGGCCACCCGCTGATCGGCAATCCGGCGCTGGCGCCGGAGACGGGGCGCAGCATCGAAGCCGGAATCGATTGGCCGCTCGGCCGCGGACGTCTGGCGCTGACCTTGTTCGACAACCGTTTCCGCAACCTGATCGATTTCGATGCCGGCAGCTTCCGGCTCGTCAATCGCGCCCGGGTCGGCACGCAGGGAGCGGAGCTTGCCGCCGAGGCCGCGGCGGGGAACGGATGGTCCGTCCGCGGCGCGCTCACCTATCTGGCGATCGACAGCGCGACTCCGCTCCGCTGGCGCCCGGCCTGGACCGGCAATGTGCGCGTGACCTGGCAGCATGGCCCCTGGGAGGCGACCGCCATGCTTCGCGGCAACAGCAGCTTCGCCGACAGCGCGATTCCGACTGGCCCGCGGACGACGAGCGGCCATGTCGAGGCGGATCTGGGCGGCCGATACGCCCTGTCCGATCGCGTCGCCATGCGGCTTTCGCTGCTCAATCTCGGCGGCAATCGAAGCTGGAGCGCGGTCGGCACCCCGGCGAGAGGCGCCAATCTTCGCGTCATGCTCGTTCTCAACTGAGCGGTGCGGCAGACGCCGGACATGCAGAGAAGCATGATTCCCAATAAGATGCACGACGACTTTGGCGAAATCGAAGTCAATTGACAGAAACGATAAAGATATGTCAATGTAAGACTCATCATGATCAAAGATATCATGACAGTTTTTTCGTAAATGCGTGCCAAGCCACTGGGTCGATATGGTCGACCTGGCGCAGCTATTGGCTTGGCCGTGACGTAGCGTGCTGTGGTCCAACCAATTGGGGGATCCGCGATGCCCGAAGTCCGCTTTGGCCGGAAGGATGAGCCGGCGACGACACTGGCGCAGACCAACGAGTTCATAGCCGTCCGGACACATCGTCCGATCGCGCGGCGCGGTCCGCCGGTGGACGGGCCGCTCGAACGCGTCCTGGCCGATACGGCGCTAGTCGCGAGCTTTCCCGAGGCCAATGTCGGGGTCTATCGCCTGCCCGAAGCCACGGCCGAGGCCGCCGAATCCACCAAGGCGATGCTTCGCGGGATGACCGACGACGTCCGCTTCGCCGGGAGAGTCCTGGTCGACGAATCCGGCGAACCGGTCGTCTATACCGAGAATCTGTTCGTCAAGTTCATCGACGCCCTCGACGACGACATATGCCGCGCGATCCTTGCCGACTATCATCTGACGGCGAAGCGCCGTGTCGACTATGCGGAAAACGCCTGGATCGCGGCCGCGGACGGCAGAGGGCAGGAGGTCTTCGAGATCGCCGACAGGCTCCTCGAGCGCGGCGATGTCGAGTTCGCCCATCCCGAGATCGTGCGGCGGCGCGTGCCCAAGGGCCCCTATCCCGAGCAATGGCACCTCGCGGACGCGACGATCGCCGGCGTGGCGGTCAGCGCGCACGCCCATGTCGGGGCGGCACTGGAGATCGCGACCGGAGCCGGAGTCACGATCGCCGTCATCGATGACGGGTTCGATATCGACCACCCCGAATTCGCCGGCAGGATCGTGGCCCCGCGCGACGCCACGCTCGGCACGGGCGATCCGCGCCCGAAGGACAGCCATCCCCTATACCCCGAGAATCACGGCACCGCCTGCGCGGGAGTCGCCTGCGCCGCCGGCAGCGTGGGTGCGTGCGGCGTGGCGCCCGACGCCGAGCTGATGCCGATCCGCCTCTCGTCGGCGCTCGGCTCCACTGCCGAGGCCGACGCGTTCAAATGGGCCTCCGACAAGGGTGCGGACGTCATCTCGTGCAGCTGGGGGCCGGCGGATGGCAAGTGGGACAATCCCCACGATCCGCTGCACACCCGAACCTGGCCGATCCCGGCCAGCACGCGGCTCGCGATCGATCATGCGGCCACGCACGGCCGAAACGGCTCGGGGTGCATCATCCTGTTCGCCGCCGGCAACGGCAACGAGGATGTGCAACATGACGGCTATGCGAGCTATCCCGAGGTGATAGCGGTCGCAGCGTGCAACGACCGCGGCGTGCGGAGCTGCTATAGCGACTATGGCGCAGCGGTCTGGTGTGCCTTCCCGAGCAACGACTTCGCGCATGCGCCCAGCGGCCGGCCGAAGCCCTTGACGCAGGGTATCTGGACGACCGACCGGCGCGGACATCGCGGCTATAACAGCGGGCACGCCAGCGAGGGCGATGCCGCGGGCTATTTCACCAGCCGGTTCGGCGGGACCTCGAGCGCCTGCCCCGGCGTGGCGGGCGTCGTCGCGCTGATGCTCTCGGTCAAACCGACGCTGTCGCGTGACGAGGTGAGCACGCTTCTCCGCCAGTCCTGCGATCGGATCGATCCGGCCAACGGCAATTACGATGCCTCGGGGCGGAGCGCCTGGTACGGCTGGGGGCGCGTCAATGCCGAACGGGCGGTGCAGCTGGCCGTCTGAACGAACCGCGATCGTGTCGCGCCGGTGCGTCCCGGCTCGTCCGGTACGGGCGTAACGCGGGACGATCGAACGCTGCCCTGATCGACCGGGCGCTCCGCGTCTCCCTCGAAGGCGATCATTCGGGCAAATCAACGGGCCGATGGCGCAGGTTGATTTTGAAGCGATTGGCGTTTACCATTATCGAGTCGGGTTGCGTGGGCTGATAAGACCCCAATACCGTTCAATAAAGACAGGGCGCGCATTTATCCTGTGAATACGGGAGTGTGGCGCATGCCCGCGTCACTCCCCAAGAAATAGCTAATCGGTCGCTTCTGGACATAGACTAGGAGCAAGACGATGCCTCGTGAAACGCGCGTAACCAAGACCAATGCCGATCCGGCGAAGTTCAAGCTGGGCAAGGCCTCCGCGGCCCGCCTCGCCGCCCTCACCGACCTCCCCGCCGAAAGGCTGGCCGGCCAGACCCTCGCCGACATCGCCAAGAAATACCCCTTCGAGATCGACTTGACGCTGCTGCTGTTCCGCAAGGTCTGCGGCCGCGTGGTCAAGACCGATCCGGTGACCGGCGTCGACCAGCCCGTTCCCTTCGCGACCGTGCAGGTCGAGGATACCGACTGCTCGTTCCTCGGCTTCTTCCCGGTCGAATCGCCCTGGAGCTGGTATTTCCCGATCCTCTGCCACCGCGAAGTGATCGCCACCGCGCAGACCGACGAATGCGGTAATTTCTGCGTCTGGATCCCGCGGTTCGACATCGATTGGGTGCTGCGTTTCCGCCTCGAGCGGCGCTGCTTCCCGATCCTGTTCGAACGCCCCGACATCCGGGACATCATCGACCACCTGATCCCCGAGCGCATCCCGGACTTCCCGCGCCCGGGGCCCGGCCCCGATCCCGCGCCGTTCGAGCGGATCGGCCGCGGCGAGCTGGTGGCCAAGGTCGCCGAGAGTTTCGGCCGCGACATCGCGACCAAGGTCAGCAGGCTGCAGATCCCCGCCGGCTTCGGCACCAGCAGCGCCGCGATCGACGCCGAGCTCGCGGCGCCGGCGCTGCTCGATCATATCCGTCCCCCGCTGCCGGCGGAGCTGCGGTCGCTTCCGGTGCCCAAGCCGACCCGGTCGTCGAAGGTCGCGGACACGCATCCCGCGGCGGCGACGCTGGGGCACCAGCTCGCGATCAATCCGGAGGACCTGCGGGGCCTCGACCTGCGGCGCTATATCGGGCCGTTCAAGCGCTGCTTCGACGTGCTCGTGCCGGTCTGGTCGCCGATCATCGACGTGCCCGACATCACCTTCCGCGTGCTGCAGGACACCAATGGCGACGGCGTCGAGGAGCAGATCTACGGCGAGGGCCATTTCCAGGTCCGCTGGAACGCCGGCCCGATCCCGCCGGTGACGCTGCACGCCGCCCCCAATGCGCGCACCTCCACGATCTGCGGCGCGCCGCCGGTGCCGTGCGGCAACCAGCCGGCGATCGTGCTCGCCGGGCGCCTACCGGTCACCGGCGATCCGGCGACCTATGACAGCGCGACGGGCTATGCGGTGCGCACCAACCGCTCGCATCCCTCGGGCAATGTCGTCGATCCGATGCCGGGCGCGGCGCAGTCCCCGCTCAGGGGCGTGCTGTCGCTGTTCGGCTGCAACCGGACCGACGCCGCGGCGACCCATTATCGCCTGGTCTATCGCTACAGCGCCGATCACGGCGCCACCTTCACGCCGCCCACGCCCTTCGTCGGGCTCAGCTGGCCGCTCTACCGGCTCAACGGCTCGGGGGTCGGCGAATGGCATGTCGCGATGGCGGACGGCAATGGCTGGTATCCGATCGCGCTGCCGCCCGGGCCCAACCCCTGGCTGCCGCAGGACCTGCTGCTCGACTGGCCGAGCTACAACATGCCGGGCGGTCTCTATTCGGTGGTGCTCGAGTTGGGCGACGCCACCACGACGAGCTCGGAGTCCGATCCGGTGGCCTTCACCGTCGACAACAGCGCCCCGACCGCGTCGTTCCTGGTCGAGACCTCCGCATCGTCGAGCGGCCCCTGGGTGCCGATCGACACGATCTGCCCGGTCGTACGACGCGGCAGCACGCCGCACGACATGTATTTCCGCGTGACCTTCACCGGCGCGGCGCTGCATCTCCGGTCGCTCAGTCTCGCGGCCTCGGGATGCGGATCGGGCGACTTCGCCGTGTTCAGCCACAGTGGCGGCAGCTTCTTCGGCGGGGCCTATTGGCATTGGCACGACAGCCCCGGCGACAACAGCCAGACCTTGCAGGTCATCTACCGGCTGCCCGCATTGGCGGCGCAGGGAACCTACAGCTTCGGCGGCACCGTCTCCTCGCGGTCGTTCAGCCCGAGCGGGTTCGACGGCGGGCATCTCGTCGTGCCGCCCTGGCAATATGATCCCGATCACGCGCCGATCTACCCGAGCGTCGCGTTCTCGGTGTTCAATGCCGATTGAGGAGCCGGGCCGCGGGATCGCCGATGGCTGAATGGTTCGGCTTCCTCGTCGCCGCGCTTGCGACGTGGCGACTGTGCCACCTGGTGGCGCATGAGGACGGACCGTTCGACCTGATCGCGACCCTGCGGCTCCGGGCAGGGCGGGGACAATGGGGGCGATGGATGGATTGCCCCTATTGTCTCAGCCTGTGGTTCGCATTGCCCTTCGCCTTCTGGCTGGGAAGCGGCGCCGCGCAGATCGTCGTCCTGTGGCTGGGCCTGTCGGGCGCCGCCTGCGCGATCGAGCATCTCGCGGCCGCGCTGCGAAGCGTCGCGGAGCCCCCCGCCATCGATCTGCCGCCGGCGGACGGCCAGGAACGGGATTGAAGCAATGACATGCTGCAACGGCAGAAGAAGCGCCGCCGCGCGAAACGGCATCCTGCGTGCCGCAACCATCGCGCAATCGCGGCCCGCCGGATCGGTTCCGGACCGGGACACCGTCCTTTTGCTCTACACGGGCCCGAACGACGTCGCGTTCCGCGGCCCGGTGTCGGGCGCGGTGTACCGGCCGGGGCGCAAGGGCCGGTCCATCCATGTGGACCAGCGCGATGTCGCGACGTTCCTGCGGAGCGATCTGTTCGAGGTCGATACAAACGCGACGGCGCGCTAGATCGTATCGACATCCAAATCCTCCCCCGCCAGGGGGAGGTGGCGCCGAAGGCGTCGGAGGGGGAGGTAAGCAGCGCCCTCTCCAATTGAGCGCAGTGATTCCGCCCCCTCCGTCACGCTATGCGTGCCACCTCCCCCTGGCGGGGGAGGATGGAAAGGCCGCGCTCGCCTGAACGTCGATCCGCGCTAGATCGCCGATCCGGCAATTCGACGCCTGGCCAGTGTCATCAGGTCGTCATACCACAGCTCGAAGGGCGATCGGGCGCCCGTCGATGAAGGATCGCATGACCAGCTTTGCCGAAGCCGCCGAAGCCATCGTCGCCGCGGGCAACCGGCTGGACCAGCGCGGTCTCGCGCCCGCCACCGCGGGCAATTACTCGATGCGGCTCGCGGACGGCACGCTGGCGATCACCGTCTCCGGCGCGCACAAGGGGCGTCTCGGTCGCGACCAGGTCATGCGCGTCGCCCCGGACGGCGCGCCGCTCGACGGCAAGAAGCCGTCGGCGGAGACCTTGCTGCACTGCCTGATCTATGCGGTGGATCCGGGCGCGGGCGCGATCCTGCATACCCATTCGATCCCCGGCGTCGTGCTGAGCCGCAGGCTGGCCGATGCGAGCGCCATCCTCCTGTCCGGATACGAGCTGCTCAAGATCTATCCCGGCATCGATACCCATGCGACGTCGGTGGCGATGCCGCTGGTCGAGAACAGCCAGGACATGGCGGCGCTGGCGGAAACGCTTCGCCCGCTGCTCGCCGCGCGGTCGCCGATCCTGCCGGCCTTCTACATCCGCGGGCACGGCCTCTATGCCTGGGGCGCGACGATGGCGGCGGCCGAGGCCGTGGCCGAGGGCAGCGAATATCTGCTCGCCTGCGAATGGGAAGCGGCGAAAGGCGAGGGAGCACGGCAATGACCCGGCTGACGCAATATCGCGATACGGCGCCGTTCGGCGCGGAGAACGAGATCCGAGACCATGCGGCCATCGCGGCGGCGCTGGCGCCGACCGGCGTGCGTCTCGAACGCTGGGCTGCCGTCGAGTTGGGCGACGAGCCGAGCGACGCCGCGATCCTCGCATTGTTCGCCGAGGAGATCGACCGGCTCAAGGCGCGGGGCGGCTATCGTTCGTGCGATGTCGTGCGGCTGACGCCCGATCATCCCCAGCGCGCCGAGCTGCGCGCCAAGTTCCTGTCCGAACATGTCCATGACGACGACGAGGTCCGCTTCTTCGTCGAGGGCTCCGGCCTGTTCTACATCCGCGGCGACGCGACCGTGCACGCGCTCGAATGCACCGCGGGCGACCTGATCGTCCTGCCGGCCGGCACCCGGCACTGGTTCGACACCGGCGCGCGGCCGCGTTTCACCGCGATCCGGCTGTTCACCACGCCGGACGGCTGGGTTGCGCGCTTCACCGGCGATCCGATCGCGGAATCGATCCCGCTCTATGAAGGCGCCGCGTGAGCCCGCGCGCGATCGTCACCGATATCGAGGGGACGACCTCCAGCATCGCGTTCGTCGCCGAAGTGCTGTTCCCCTATGCGCGCGCGGGGCTCGCCGATTTCCTGCGCGCGAACCCGGAGGCCGCGGCGCCGGTGCTGGCGCAAGTGCGCGTGGAGGCGGGCGCGCCGGACCTCGATAGGGAGGGCTGCATCGCGCGCCTGCTCGCCTGGCACGACGCGGACCGCAAGATCGGTCCACTGAAGACGCTGCAGGGCATGATCTGGGCGGAGGGCTATGCGACGGGCGCCTTCACCGGCCATGTCTATCCCGATGCGGCCGCCGGGCTGCGGCGCTGGCATGCGCGCGGGATCCCGCTCTACGTCTATTCGTCGGGATCGGTCGCGGCGCAGAAGCTGCTGTTCGGCCATAGCGACGCGGGCGACCTGACGCCGCTCTTCGCCGGTTATTTCGACACCGCGATCGGAGCCAAGCGCGAGTCCGGCTCCTATGCGGCCATCGCCCGCGCGATCGGAGTGGAGCCGCAGGCGATCCTGTTCCTGTCCGACGTGGTCGAGGAGCTCGACGCCGCCCATAAGGCGGGCCTGTCGGTCATTTTGCTCGCCCGCGACGGCACCGCGACGGCGGACCGCTATCCGGTCGCATCCAGTTTCGACGCCATCCTGCCGGAGGAAGCCGCATGAAGATCGACGGGGAAGCGACGCGCTCGATCTGGCTCGAGCCCGACGGGTGGAGCGTCGGCATCTTCGACCAGCGGCATCTCCCCTGGGAGGTCCGGCGGATGCGGCTGACCGGGCTGGAGGCAGCGGCCGAGGCCATTGCCGACATGGCGACCCGCGGCGCCCCGCTGATCGGCGCGGTGGCCGCCTATGGCCTCGCGCTCGCGCTGCGCGACGATCCGTCCGATGCCGGGCTGGAAACCGCCTTCGCCGCGCTGCTCAAGACCCGCCCGACCGCCGTCAACCTGCGCTGGGCGCTCGAGCGGGTACGGGCAGCGGTGCTGCCGCTCCCGCCCGCCGAGCGCGCCGCCGCCGCTTATGCCGTCGCGGGCACGATCTGCGACGAGGATGTCGCCGCGAACCGGGCGATCGGCGCGGCGGCACTGCCGCTGATCGAGCAGGTCGCGCGCAACAAGGGCGGCCCGGTGAACGTGATGACGCATTGCAACCCCGGCTGGCTGGCCACGGTCGACTGGGGCACGGCGACCGCGCCGATCTATCTCGCGCACGACAAGGGCATCCCCCTCCATGTGTGGGTGGACGAGACGCGGCCGCGCAACCAGGGCGCGCTGACCGCCTTCGAGCTTGCCGGCCACGGGGTTCCGCACAGCGTGATCACCGACAATGCCGGCGGGCTGCTGATGCAGCGCGGAGAGGTCGACATGGTGATCGTCGGGACCGATCGCGTGACCGCCAATGGCGACGTCTGCAACAAGATCGGCACCTATCTGAAGGCGCTGGCCGCGGCGGCGCACGGCGTGCCTTTCTATGTCGCGCTCCCGTCGAGCACCTATGATCCCGGCACCCCCGACGGGGCGAGCGTGCCGATCGAGGAGCGCTCTGCGAACGAAGTGCGCTACTTGCAGGGCCCCGACGAAGACGGCGTGATGCGCCGCGTCGCCACCATCGCCTCTCCTGCGCGCAACCCTGCGTTCGACATCACGCCCGCCGCGTTGGTCTCGGGCTATCTGACCGAGGAGGGCGTGATCGCATCTCCGCAGGCGCTGTCGGATCTGCTTGCGAAGTGAGGCGTGGCGCGAGCGCCGGCCTTGCCCCCGCCGCGCTCAGCTTGTCTTGAAGCTCGGCTTTCCCCCGTCGTAGCGGATGGTGACATAGCTGTTGGCGCACACGTCGATCCCAGGCCACACCGCCGAGGTGCCGTCCTCGAAATTGGCCTTGAGATCGTATTTGCAGCCCGAGCCCTTGTCGAAATGCACGGTGGTCTTGCCGCCCGCTTTGACCGAGGCTTCCTTGCGCAGCTCGGGGTCGAACTTGTTGGGCGCCCAGCTGCCCGCGCCCGCCGCCGAGATCTCGATCGACTTGATCGCCTTGCCGGTATTGTTGGTGAGCATGAAGTCCCAATCCTCCGCCAGCGCCGGCGCGGCGAACGTCAGCGTGGCGGCGATCGTCATTGCCATTCGGATCATCGCAATCCCCTCCTGTTCTTACCCCTTTTGTGGGAACAGACTGCGCCTCCGCGGGGCGCCCGGCAAGAGGGATCGCAAGGGCCTAGAGCGCGCGGACGAGACGTACCGCGCAGGCGATCCAGGGGGGATCGCTCACCACCTGCTGGCGCGCGCCGGCGCCGAGCGGCAACAGATGGAGCTTGTCGCCCTCGCGCCCGATCAGCCGGCCGAACAGGAAGCGCCCCGCCGGGCGCGGCACGAGCACGTCGCGGTTGAGCGCGCGCGCATAGGCGTCGGGGCCCAGGCGGTCGCACCAGATCTCGTCGCCGGCGCGATAATCGCCGATCCCGCCGCCGACCGTGACCGCGACCATGCCCGGCTCGCCGCGCGGCGGGACGACCGAAGCCGGGCGGCGCGGCGCCTGCACGCCGCTGCCGTCGAGCACCGCGGCGACCGCGATCTCGGGACGATCGGGAAGCCGGACGAGGTCCGAGGCATCGACGCCGAGCGCGGCGGCGATGCGGTTGAGCCAGCCCACCGAGACGGTACGCGTCCCCGTCTCGAGCCGCCCGATCGTCTGCGCGGTGGTGGGCGGCACGCAGCGCTGCGCGACTTCCTCGAGCGTGAGACCCTTTGCGCGCCTGACTTCGCGGATCGCCGTGATCATCTACGCAACTCCTAACCGATTTGGTTTTTTCTCTTTCCTACAAACAGGACTCTATGGCAAGAGGGACGAATCAGAACAAAAGGAGATCAAAAATGCGCGAGCTGATCGAGCGGGACATCCACCAGCTCGGCGCCACGGGCGCCCCGGCGCGGCGTGCACGGCGGAGCGTGACGGTCAATCTAGCCGAATCGCCGCTGACCTGGCTGCGCGCGCGCGGTCATCTGGACGCGCGCCAGTTCGAGGCGGGCGAGCGGCTGCGCGCCGATTACGAGACCGCCCAATTGGGGCCGCGCGTGACGATGCGCTGGGACGCGAGCCCCCGCGTGGGCGGGCGGCGCGGCCCTCCCGAGGCGCTCGACCCGACGCTCGCCCAGATCGCGGCGCGGCGGCGCTTCGACGCGGCGATCGCGGCGGCGGGGTCCGGGCTCTCGGATGTGCTGTGGCGCGTGGTCTGCGCGGGCGAGGGGCTGGTCGCGGCGGAGAAGGCGCTCGGCTGGCCGAGCCGCGCGGGCAAGCTCGTCCTGACCTTCGCGCTCGATCGCATTGCCGATCATTACCGTCTGCCCTGAAGGCGCGTCAGGCCTCGGCGGCTGGCGGCGCTTCCGGCGACGGCGCCGGTCGCGCGAGGAAGCGGCTATAGGCCCAGCTGATCCCGATCAGCGTGACGCCGAGCGCGAGGAAGGAGAGGATGCGCATCAGCCCGTCCAGCGCCGCCGCGTCGACCAGGAAGACCTTGAAGGTGACGAGGGTCAGCAATGCGAGCCCGGCGATCCGCAGGTCGTAGATCCCGGCGGTGATGCCGCGCCACAGCCAGAAGAGCGCGACGCCGAGCAAGACGGCCGAATAGCCGCCATTCTCGAGCGTGCGCACCGGCCCGGTGAGGATGCTGCCATGCGTCGCCTGCCGTACCAATGCGAGCACGGCGGCGATGGTCAGCAATGCGGCGCCGGCGCGCCATGCCTGCGACCTGGGCAGCGTCCACAGCCAGAAGGCGGCGAGCGCCATGTGGAGCGTCGCGGCGTTGAGCAGCGGGATCGGGCCAACCGCCTGCGCCTCGATCGCGGGGTTGAGGATCAGCAGGTCGAACCAGGCCAGCCGCACCAACCCGAGCCCGAGCAGAAAGGCGGCGAGCGCGGGCAGGCGGCGGCTGCGCAGCAGATACCAGCCGGCGGCGAGGCTCGCCTGGGTCAGCAAGGCGCGCTCGACGAAGCCGAACGCGACGAAGCGCGGCAGCGTGCCGATCGCGAGGATTTGCTTGGCCAGCGCGTAGAGGAGCAGGATGGCGACGCCGGTCGCCACGCTGCCGACCGCGCGCCGCGCGCGGCCGAGTTGGCGCGGGTCGATCAGCACGCCGAGCAGCGCCAGCGTCGGTAAAGCGAGCGCGCGGAACAGTTCGGCAAGCGCGGGAAGCCGCAGCAAGGGCAGCCGGTCGCCGCCGAGCGACGTGCTGATCATCTGGACGAGGTCGATCAGCGGCAGCGCGGCCGCCAGCAAGGCTGCGAGATAGGGCAGCGCCGGGAGCGTGAACAAGGCGGGCGCCCTGGCGACGCGCGCCCAGCCGGCGAGACCGAGCAGCACCAAAGTGAGCGGCAGGCTGAGCCAGGCGTCGGGCACGAACTGGGCGAGGCCGAGCGTGGCGAGCAGACCCGTCGTCAGGCTCGCGGCGGTCAGCACCGGGTCGTCCGCGTCGCTCTTGTGCCGCCAGGCGAGGTGCGCGCAGGCGGCCGTCGCGAGCAGCTCGAGGCCGCCCCATGCCCAGGGCGCGAGCAGCGACGGCGCGCAGGCATGGGCGACGAGCACGGGCCCCGCGGTGCCGCCAAGCGCCAGTGCGGCCCAGCCCCGGCTGCGGCTCGCGAGGAGGTGGCCGGCGGCCGCGAAGAGCAAGGTGGCGATCGCCGCGGCGACCGGGGTGGCGCTGCGTTCGGGCTGCAACAGCGCGAGCGCCTCCAGCACCAGCAGGAAGCCGAGCGCGGCGAGCGCGGCGGGGAGATAGAGCGCCTCGCGCCACGACAGGAACAGGGCGGCCGCGGCGAGGACGAGGTAGAAGCTCCAGGCGAGCGGACCGAATTCGAGCGAGGGGGCGAGCGCGAGCAGCTGGACGAAGCCCGCGACGAGCGGGGCGAGGCGCAGCCAGGGATTGCGCATCCCCGTGGCGGGCAGGGCGGCGCTGCCGCAGGCGGCGAGCAGCATGGTGAAGCCGCCCACCGCGGACAGATCGTCGCCGCGGCCGTGGAGCGCGGCGATCAGGAAGTTGATCCAGGCGAAGCCGGCGATGCTCGCCGCCAGCGCCAGCCAGCCCCAGCCGCGATGGATGGCGAGCCCGAACAAGGCGCCGGTGAACAAAGCGAGATAGACGAGCAGCGGCCCGACTCCGGCGGCGTCGAACCCCGCCACCAAAGGCGCGACGAAGCCGCCGATCAGCGCCATCACCGCGGTGGGCGGGCCGTGGCGCAGCGCGAGCCCCATCGCCGCGGCGGTGACGAGGACGACCGCGACGAACGCCGTGAGCGGGGTGATCAGATGGTAGAGCGCGGCCGCCATGTAGAGCGTGCCGTAGAGGCTCGCGATGCCCGCGCCGGCGAGCACCTGCGCGACGCGCGGATCCTCGGCGGTCGCGGGCAGGCGGCGCGCGGCTTCGCTCGCGGCGATCAGCACCAGGCCGAACAGGGCCGCGAGCACCGTCCGTGTGGCGGGGCCGAGCAGCCCGCTCTCGATCGAATAGCGCACGAGGAAGAAGCCCGCGAGGACGAGCGCGGCGCCGCCGATCCAGATCGGCAGGCTGCCGCCGATCAGCGATTCGAGGTTGATCGGCGGCCTGGACGGCGCGGTGCGGGCCGGCGGCGGCGCGGCTTCCGCAGGGTGTTCGGCGATGGGCGTCGTATCAATTGCGACGAAATGGGACGTCCGCTCCTCGATCCGGGCCAGGAGTGACTCGACGCGGCGCAACTCCTGTTCCACAACAGTCAGGCGACGCAGGACCACGAAGAAGGCCGCGCCGACACCAAGGGCGAGCAGGAGCGTGAAGGCGTTCACCGGCTTCTCCTTGGCACAGCGGTTTCGCGCTGTCGTGGCAAACTAGGTGTTCCCCGGGTCCGGAGTGCCAGTTTTGCGGCATCATGGAGGGGAATGTCCCATGATCGTATTTGGTTCGACGCTGTCGCCCTATGTCCGTAAATGCATGGTGTTCGGGGCCGAAAAAGGGCTGGAACTAGAGCTCCAGCCGGCCGGCCTCGGGCGTGGCGGGCCCGATTTCCAGGCCGCCAGCCCCTTCGGCAAGATACCCGGCTTCAAGGACGAGGACTTCCTGATCTCCGATTCGTCCGCGATCGTCGCCTATCTCGAGGCCAAGTTTCCCGATCCCAACCTGATCCCGCTCGAGCCGCGGGCGCGGGCGCGGACGATCTGGTTCGACGAGCTGGCGGATACGCTGATGATGCCGGCCGGCGCCGCGATCTTCGGCAACCGCTTCGTGCGGCCGCGCGTGCTCAAGCAGGAGTGCGACCATGCCGCCGCGGAGGCGGCCGAGCGCGACCTGCTGCCGCCGATCTTCGACCATCTCGAGAATGTGATCCCGGCGAGCGGCTTCCTGGTCGAGGACCGGCTGACCCTGGCCGACATCGCCGTGGCGAGTCCCTTCGCGACGCTCGGCTGCATCGGCGTCAAGGTGAATGCCGCGCGGCATCCGCGCACTGCGGCCTATGTCGAGGCGATGCTGGCGCGGCCGAGTTTCGCCGAAATCATCGCCAAGGACCAGGCGATGGTGACGGCGATGGGCGGACCGGTGACCGCGCAACAGGCCGCCTGACGGGTAGGCGAGCCGCGTCGTCACGGCCGTTGCGGGTGCCGGCTACGGGCCCTAGATGGGCGGCATGCGGCTCGCCTTCACCAAATGCCATGGCTCGGGAAACGACTTCCCGCTGATCGACGCGCGCGCGCTGGCGCTGGACGATGCCGAATGGGCGCGCGTGGCGCGGGCGCTCGCCGATCGCGACGGGCCGGTGGGCGGCGACGGGCTGCTGCTGCTCACCGCGGGCGACGACGCGCATGCCTTCGGGATGCGGATGTTCAATTCGGACGGGTCCGAGGCGGAGACCTGCCTCAACGGGCTGCGCTGCGTGGCGCGCGCCGGGTTCGAGGCGCTGGGCGTGGACGCGGCGCGGGTGAAGCTCAAGACCAGCTCGGCCGAGGTGGCGCGCGAGGCGGAGCTGGCGCCGGGGGTGGTGACGGTCCGCACCGTGGTCGGCCCGGCCTCGACCGACCTTGCCGATGTCGGCGTGCGCGGGGCCTTGTCCGAGCTGCCGAGCGCTCGCGCATTCACTGCGGTGGCGATGCCCAACCCGCATCTGGTGACTTTCGTCGAGCAGGTCGACGAGGCCGAACTGGTGGCGCTGGGCGAATATTGCGAGACGGGGCCGGCGCTGATCCCCGGACGGGCGAACGTCTCGTTCGTCGAATTGCGCGGGCCCGACCTGTTCGTGCGCACCTTCGAGCGCGGCGTGGGGCTGACCGACAGCTGCGGCAGCGCCATGGCCGCCTCGGTGCTGGCGGCGGGGCTCACCGGCCGCGTGCCGCTGGGCGCCGAGGTGCGCGTGTTCAACAAGGGCGGGCTGGTGCGCGGGTGCGCGGCCGCCGACCGGGTGGTGACGATCAGCGGCAATGCCAGCTTCCTCTACGATGCGAGCGTCGAGATCGATCCGGCGACCGGCAGCGTGGCGGAAGTGACGATCCATGCCCGGCGCGACGACGAGGCTCGTGCCTGGGGCGCGGCGGTGGCGGCGCTGGCCTGAGCCGCGCGCCTTCGGTCAGTTCCCCGGCCTGCAGGGCTTGCCCTCATATTCGTGGCGCACGCGCACGTAAGCGCGCCCGTTCCAGCGCAGGACCGGGAAGCAGAAGCCGGGACCGCCGATCTCGATGTCCGCCCAGCCGCCTGCGCTTCTGGTCGCCAGCACGGTGACGATGCCGGGCCCCTGGGCGATCCGCTTCCACGATCCGTCCGCCTGCTTGCCGACGATCGCATAGCCGGTCCCGGTCATGCCGAAGCAGTAGCCGCTGCCCTCGGTGATCACCGCCTCGGGCCGGCCGTCGCCATTGAGGTCGACGACACGCTCGATCGCGCCGGGCATATAGCCGGCCGTGCCGGGATCGCCGCAGGCCTTCCATTGCCTGCCCTCCAATTTGAACCCGGCCGCACGGAACGCCGCGGCCTGGTCGGCGGGCGAGAGGGCTTGCTGCGGCAAAGCGAGGGTCGCCAGCAACGTGAGCGGCAGCAACAGATAAGCGGTCCCCATGGCACGCCTCCTTTGGCCGCCACAGGCTAGCACGAACCTTCCTATTCGTGCAGATATTTCGCCTCAGTTGCGCCGAGTGCGTCCGCTATGCGTCCAACCACGGCTGGCGGCTTTCTGAAGCCGGCTTGGAATGATTGCCGGTGGCACTCGCCTTGGGGTTTTCGCCTTCAGTGCAGTTTCAGGCGGGGGCGAATGATCGCGTTGACCCTGCCGACGGTCAGGAGGATCGCACCCTTGATCCATCCGTGCACGGCGATGAGGTGCATCCGGTAAAGCGATTTGTAGACGAAGCGCGCCAGGCGACCCTCGATCGCCATCCGTCCGCCGATCAGATTGCCCATCAAGCTTCCCACGGTCGAGAAACGGCTGAGGGACACCAGCGAGCCATGGTCGTGATACACGAACGACCCGAGTTGCTTGCCCTTCTGGATCCGGTCGAGATTGGCCAGCACCATCGATGCCATCTGGTGGGCCGCCTGGGCGCGAGGGGGGATCGGTCGACTCTCCCCGGCCGGAACGTAACAGCAGCAATCGCCCATCGCGAAGATTCGGTCATCGGCGCTCGTCTGCAGCGTCGGCCGTACGACCAGTTGGTGGCCACGGCTTAGCTCGAGTCCGTCCATATCCGACGGAACGGCGCCTTTCACGCCGGCGGCCCAGATCTGGAGATCGGCCCCGATGTCGCCGACGTCGGTGACGATGGCATCCGGCCGGGACTCGGTCACTCTCCGCCCCGTCAGCACCCGGACTCCGAGATTCTCCAATTCCGCATGGGCGGCCTCGGCAAGCCGGTCGGGCAATGCGGGGAGAATGCGAGGTCCTGCCTCGATCAGCGTAACGCTGAGACGCGTTTCGTCGAATACCTCCAGGCCGTAATGCCGCAGCGCCGCCGCTGCGTTGTAGAGCTCGGCCGCAAGCTCGACGCCCGTAGCGCCTCCGCCCACGACGACCACGCGAACATGTGCATCCTCTGCCGGTCGGGCGCCCATGGCGCGGGACACTCGAAGACAATGGTTGAGCAGCTTGTTCCGGAACCGGTCGGCGGAGGCGCGATCGTCGAGGAACAGGCAGTTGCGCATGACACCGGGCGTTCCGAAGTCGTTGCTCACTGCGCCTACGGCCAATACGAGATAGTCGTAGCGGATCCTGTGCTCACCGATGAGTTCGCTGCCGTCATCGTCGAGCAGAGGCGCGATGATCACTTCGCGCGCCTTGCGATCGACGCCAGCGAAGGTGCCGCAGAAGAAGCGGTAGCCCCAGCGATGGCAATGGCTACGATAGCCTACCTCATCGAGATTCGCGTCCAGCGAGCCCGCCGCGACTTCATGCAGCAGTGGTTTCCAGATATGGGTTCGGTTCTTCTCGACCAGGATGATGTCGTGTCGCTTGCGCCCGTAGCGGGCGCCCAGCTTCCGAACGAGCTCAAGGCCGCCCGCACCGCCTCCCACGACCACGATCTGGCATTTGGTTCCCATCTTCGTGCCCCTCGCTCTGCTTGTCGACGGTGCGACCAGACCAGCAGACAAGGTCTCTCTGCAAGAAGGAACCTCCGGGTCGCCTGATCTTCTTGCCTGGAAGGCGCCCTCGCAGGACGGACACCGGCGCAAAAACCGGTGTCGGTAGCAAGATTGGCGGAAAAGCTGGCGCACCCGACAGGATTCGAACCTGTGGCCTCTGCCTTCGGAGCTAGAACTACAGCGCTACGACAGGCTTGCCAACCCAACGCTAGAGCACGCTAAACCACTGTTTATGCGGCGTTTTATTGACTCATGAGGTTCTCTGAGCTACGCCAACGACACCCACTGTTTTCGATCCCGTGGTGAGTTTTTGGTGAGTTTTTTGAGCCCGCTCTAGCGAGGTGCATATGTCGAAACTTACGAAAACCGTCGTGGACAAGGCTGAGCCACGCGACCGGCAATATACCGTTTGGTGCGGCGAGCTGAAGGGCTTTGGCGTCTTCGTCCTGCCTTCCGGCACCCGAACCTACTTCGTCGATTACCGGAACGCCAACAATGTGCGACGCCGGATGAAGCTGGGCCGGCACGGTCAGATCACCGCCGAGCAGGCGCGCACGCTGGCCATTCAAGCCCTGGCGGATGTCTCCAAGGGCAACGACCCGCTCGAAGATCGGAACAGCGCGCGCAAGGCTATCTCGGTGAAGGAGCTGTGCGAGCTATACATCGCCGAACTCGATGCCGGCCGCATCCTCGGCAAGGGCGGGCGGCCGAAGAAGGCCAGCACCAAGATCACCGACCTCGGCCGGATCAACCGCCACATCATCCCGCTTCTGGGCAAGA
>NZ_JAPKNM010000077.1 GCF_026460985.1 Sphingomonas sp. | reverse complement strand
TCTATCGTCCGACAGTTCGCGTTCCCCTCCCTGCAAGGGAGGGGCCAGGGGTGGGTAGCGGCGGACGGGGCTCGATGCCCCGTTCGGTGCTTATGTCTGGGCGATTGAGTCTTGTGGGCGCGCAGACGCGCGCACCCACCCCCAGCCCCTCCCTGCAAGCAGGGAGGGGAGTTACGCGTCAGCCTACCAGGCGCTGGCTGGTGACCGCGACCGGCGTTTCGGCCGGCGTCGAATGGCGGAGCAGGCGGCGTTCGGCGAGCAGGCGGCGGACGCTCGCGGTCGAGAGCGGCTTGCCGTAATGCCAGCCCTGCGCCTTGGCGCAGCCGAGCGCGCGCAGCCGCGCCTCGATCTCCGCGTCCTCGACGCCCTCGGCGGTGATCGGCAGGTTGAGGCTCTCGCCCAGGCTGATGATCGCGTTGACGATCGCCGCGGAATCCGCGCTCTCGTTCAGCGACATGATGAAGCTCTTGTCGATCTTGATGCGATCGAAGGGCAAGGCGCGCAGGTGCGCCAGCGACGAATAGCCGGTGCCGAAATCGTCGAGCGCGAGCTGCACGCCCTGGTTCTTGAGGCTGCCGACGATCGACTGGGCGAGCGCGAGATTGTCGAACAATGCGCTCTCGGTGATCTCGACCTCGAGCCGATTGGCCGGGAAGCCCGTCTCGGTCAGCACCTTGATGATCTTCTGCGCCAGCCACGCGTCTCGCAGCTGCCAGGGCGAGATGTTGATCGAGACGTTGAGCGAGGGATCCCAGTCGCGCGCGGCGAGCAGCGCCTGGCGCATGATCGACAGCGAGAGGTCGCCGATCATGCCGGTCTCCTCGGCGATCGGGATGAACAGCTCGGGGCTGATCATGCCGCGCTGCGGATGCTCCCAGCGCGCGAGCACTTCGAAGCCGTGGAGGCGGCCGGTCGAGAGATCGATCTGCTGCTCGAAATAGGGGACGACTTCCTGCCGCGGGATGGCGAGGCGGAGGCCCGATTCGAGCTCGTTGCGGAGCTGGAGCTCGCGCTCCATCGAATGATCGAACCAGGCGAAGCGGTTCCGGCCGGCCTTCTTGGCCTGGTACATGGCGATGTCGGCGGCGCGCATCAGCGCGTCGATCCCGGCGCAGTCGAAGTCCGAGCGCGCGATGCCGAGCGAGCAGCTGATATGGAGCCGGAGCCCCTCCGCCTCGAAGGGCTGCGCCATGCGGCTGATCAGCTTCTCGGCGATGCGCTCGACCGTTCCCGGCTCGTCGGCGTCGAACAGGAAGCCGCAGGCGAACTCGTCGCCGCCCAGCCGGGCGGTGAGCGCGATCGGGGGCATGAAGTGCGCGATCTCGCTCGCCACCGCACGGAGCAGCGCGTCGCCCACGGCATGGCCGTGCATGTCGTTGATCGTCTTGAAGTGATCGAGGTCCAGCATCACCAAAGCCATCGCCTTGCGGCGGCGCTGGGCGCGGACGAACATCGCTGCGCCCTCTTCGGCGAGGCTGCGGCGGTTGAGGAAGCCGGTGAGCGGATCGCGGCTGGCGAGCTGCTGGGCGCGTTCCTCGGCGGCGGAGCGGATCTGGAGCTCGTGGCTCAGCTCCGAATGACGGCGCCAGCCGAACAGGATCAGCGCCACGTTGAGCAGCAATGCGATGACGAGCGGCTGGCTCGGCGGCTCCGCGCCCTGGAAATAATGCTGCAGCGACTGGGACAGCACCGAGCTGCCGATCCCGACGAACAGCAGGATGGCGGCGATGCTGATCGCGCCGGTGATCACGTTGGTGCGCGGACCCCGCCCCTGCATCATGTCTTCCTCGAGATCCAGCGACATGGCCGATGCCCGCCCCCTAATTGACAAGCGCGTGTTTTCGTCGGTGAGGGTGTAGATCGGGTTAAATGCGGAGCTTTCCGAAACCTTACCCGTCCGATGCGGACCCTTGGGTTGCGCGATCCGCCATCCGGCGCTATGTGCGGCTCCGACCGTTCCCGTGGAACGCGAACATTGTGCACCCCGAGGGGTGACGCCGGCCGACGAGGTTTCGTCCGCCGGCGTGTTTTGCGTTTGGCGGATCGGCTCGTGATTTTGGAGTGATCTTGGTCCCATGTTCGACAGTCTGAGCGATCGGCTAGGCGGCGTCTTCGAGCGTCTGCGCGGGCGTGGTGCGCTCAATGAGGGCGATGTCCGCACCGCGATGCGCGAAGTGCGGATCGCGCTGCTGGAGGCCGATGTCGCGCTTCCCGTGGCGCGCGACTTCGTCGACAAGGTGACCGAGCAGGCGATCGGCCAGCAGGTGCTGCGCTCGGTCACGCCGGGCCAGCAGGTCGTCAAGATCGTCCATGACGCGCTGATCGACATGCTCGGCAGCGACACCGCCGAGCTCGAGATCGGCGTCACGCCGCCCGCCGTGATCATGCTCGTCGGCCTTCAGGGCTCGGGCAAGACGACGACCACCGCCAAGCTGGCGAAGCTGCTGACCAAGGCGCAGGGCAAGAAGGTGATGATGGCGTCGCTCGACGTCAATCGCCCGGCCGCGCAGGAGCAGCTCGCCGTGCTCGGCACCCAGACCGAAGTGGCGACCCTGCCGATCGTCGCGGGCCAGACCCCGGTCGAGATCGCCAGGCGCGCGCTCAGCTCGGCGAAGCTCCAGGGCTTCGACGTGCTGATGCTCGACACCGCGGGTCGCCTCCACGTCGATCAGGCGCTGATGGACGAGATGAAGGCGGTGGCGGACATCGCCAACCCGGCCGAGATCCTGCTCGTCGTCGACAGCCTGACCGGCCAGGACGCGGTCAACGTCGCTTCCAGCTTCTCCGAGCAGGTGCCGCTCACCGGCGTGATCCTCACCCGCATGGACGGCGACGCCCGCGGCGGCGCGGCGCTATCGATGCGTGCGGTCACCGGCAAGCCGATCAAGTTCGCCGGCATGGGCGAGAAGCTCGACGCGATCGAGCCGTTCCATCCCAAGCGCGTCGCCGGTCGCATCCTCGGCATGGGCGACGTGGTGTCGCTGGTCGAGCGCGCTGCCGAATCGATCCAGCAGGAAGACGCCGAGCGCATGGCGAGCCGGCTCGCCAAGGGCCAGTTCGACATGAACGACCTGCGCAGCCAGCTCCAGCAGATGCGCCGCATGGGCGGGCTGGGCGCGCTGGCGGGGATGATCCCCGGCATGAAGAAGGCGCAGGCGGCGATGGCCTCGGGCGCGGTCGACGAGAAGATCCTGCTCCGCATGGACGCGATGATCGGATCGATGACGGTCAAGGAGCGCGCCAAGCCCGAACTGCTCAACGCCAAGCGCAAGATCCGCGTCGCCAAGGGCAGCGGCACCACCGTTCAGGACGTCAACAAGCTCCTGAAGATGCATCAGGAGATGCAGACGGCGATGAAGCGCTTGAAGAAGATGGGCGGCCTCAAGGGCATGCTGGGCATGCTCGGCAAGGGCGGCCCCGGCGGCGGGATGGCGGGCGTCGGCAACGCGCTCGGCGGTCCCGAGATGGGCGAGATGATGGGCAAGATGGGCGGCGGGCTTCCCGGCCTTCCTGGTGGCGCCAACCTCCCGCCCGGTTTCGAGAATTTCTTGAAGAAGAAGTGACGCCCCGCGTCATCCTGGCGAAGGCCGGGATCTCGTGAGGCAAGGATCAACAATTGGAAAGATCCCGGCTTTCGCCGGGATGACGATGAAGGAAGTGAAGTAATGGCTCTCTCTATGCGTCTTTCGCGCGGCGGTTCGAAGAAGCGTCCGTACTACCGGATCGTGATCGCCGATGCGCGCTCGCCCCGTGACGGCAAGTTCATCGAGAAGATCGGCACCTACAACCCGCTGCTCGCCAAGGACGACGAGAAGCGCATCGTGCTCGACGGCGACCGCGCCAAGCATTGGCTGAGCGTCGGCGCGCAGCCGACCGACCGCGTCGCCCGCTTCCTCGACGTCGCGGGCGTCAAGGAGCGTGCCGCGCGCAACAACCCGAAGAAGGCCGAGCCGGGCGAGAAGGCCAAGGAGCGCGCCGAGGAGCGTGCCGAGAAGCTGAAGGCCGCCGAGGAAGCCGCTGCCGAGGCAGCCGCCGCGCCCGCGCCCGAGCCGGTTGCCGAGGAAGTGACCGAGGAAGCGGCTCCGGCTGTCGAGGCTCCGGCCGCCGAAGCGACTGCGGAAGAGGCTCCGGCCGAAGCCGCCGCCGAAGAAGCCTCGGAAGGCTGAGGCACTTGCCGGCCATCGTGCGTCTCGCCGGACGCGATACGTCCCGAGCGCAGGATGGCCAGCAGACCCGATGCGCGGCATTGGCGCTGACGGGGCGGGGGGCATGAACGCCGACCGCCCCGTCACGCTCGCCGCGATCATCGGCGCGCACGGCATCGCCGGCGAAGTCCGCCTCAAGGTTTTCGCCGACGATCTCGCCAGCTACAAGAGCTTCAACCAGGGCGCGCTGACGCTCAGGAGCCTGCGCTCGGGCTCGAACGGTGCGATCGCGCGCTTCGCCGAGATTGCCGACCGCAACGCCGCCGAGGCGCTGCGCGGCACCCAGCTCACCGTCCCGCGCTCGGCGCTGCCGCCGCTCGGCGAGGGCGAATATTATCATGTCGACCTGCTCGGGCTCGCCGCGGTCTCAGACGCGGGAGATGTGCTGGGCATTGTGGTCGCGATCGACAATTACGGCGCCGGCGACGTGCTCGAGATCGAGCGCCCGAACGGCAAGCGCTTCATGGTGCCGATGCGCCCCGAGGCGGTTCCCGAATGGAATGACGAGCGGCTGGTGGTGGCCGCGGGCTTCGTCGAATGAGCCGCATCGCGGTTCTTTCGGACATCCATGGCAACCTGCCCGCCCTCGAAGCGGTCGTCGCCGACGCGGAGGCGCGGGGCTGCGCGCGCTTCCTGAACCTGGGCGACATCCTGTCCGGCCCGCTCTGGCCGGCGGAGACCGCGGCCTATCTGATGGCGCGCGACTGGCCGACGATCGCGGGCAATCATGAGCGGCAGCTGCTCCGCCTGGCGCCCGAGCGGATGAACGCTTCCGACGCTTTCACCCGGCCGCTGCTTTCGGACGCGCAACTCCGCTGGCTGGCGGCACTGCCGGAGATGCTGGCGCTCGAAGAGCTGTTCCTGTGCCACGGAACCCCCGGCAGCGACGTCGAGCATTTCCTCGAGACCGTCGAGCCCGCCGGGCTTCGCCGGGCCACGGAGGCCGAAGTCGCGGACCGGCTGGGCGGCCGGGCCGAGCCGCTCACGCTTTGCGGGCATTCGCATATTCCGGGATTCCGGCGGCTGGCGGACGGGCGCGGCGTGGCGAACCCCGGCAGCGTCGGCCTGCAGGGCTTTCACGACGACCACCCTTTTCCCCATGTCGTCGAAGGGGAAGACGCACGGGCGCGCTATGCGATCGTCGAGGGTGGGGAAATCGCTTTTCACGCAGTGGTTTACGATCACGCTGGCGCCGCCGTGAAGGCGGAGCGCGAGGGGCGGAGCGATTGGGCGCGGGCCCTGGCTACGGGGAAGCCGTAGACATCGCCGCTTGCGGCTGAATGTCCATTATGCTAATGGATATTCAGATGCGAAAGGCCCCTGGTCTTACCGCTGATGCCCCGGACCACCCGCTCTGGTCGGCGCTCTCCCATTACACTTTCGGCCCTCCCGACGCGGCACTGAGCTTCGCCGAGCGCCTTGCGCGCGAGAATGGCTGGCGCACCGCGCATGCCGAGCGGGTGATCGAGGAATATCGCCGCTTCTGCTTCCTCGCGGTCACCGCCGGCCACCCGGTCACGCCCTCGGACGCGGTCGACCAGGCCTGGCACCTCCATCTGACCTATAGCCGCGACTATTGGGAGCGCTTCTGCCCGGTGCTCGGGCGGCCGCTCCACCATGGTCCGACCGCGGGCGGCGCGGCCGAGCACGACCGCTATTTCCGCCAATATGCCGAGACGCTGCGGAGCTACGAGGCGGTATTCGGTACGCCGCCCGAGGATATGTGGCCGAGCGCCGCGCGCCGGCTGATCGAGGATCCCCGGGCGCGGCGCGTCCATCCGCGCGACGTCTTCATCATCCCCCGCCGCGCCGTCTGGGCGGCGCTGGCGGTCGTGGCGGGTGCATTGCTCGTCGCATCGTGGATCACTCTCTAGGAGGAGATAGGAGACCTTATGTCACTGGGACCATTCGACCTTACTGGCGGGCCCTTCCTGGCATTGTACGGGGTGCTGCTCGTCGTCACGATCGTATCGGGGTGGCTCATCCCCAACTGGCTGCGGCCCGATGGCGGGCGCGTCCGCGCCGTCGATCGCGACCAGCTCGCCATCCTGACGGGCGGGAAGGCGCGCTTCGTCGACACGGTCGTCGCGCGGCTGCTGGCCGGGGAACAGCTCAGGACCGGCGGCAAATATTTCTGGACGGGCGAGCGCGACGGGCGCAGCGAGGTCGAGCGGCAGGCCCTCGCGCTCACGTCGCCCATCAAATGGCAGACGCTGGAGGGAACGCTCGGCCGGGCCGCCGAGCCGGTGGAGCGCGGGCTGATCGATGCCGGGCTGCTGCTTGACGGGGCGACCAGACTGCAGCTGCGCTTCTGGCAGACCTCGCCCTATCTGCTGCTGTTCGCCTTCGGCGCCACCAAATGGATGATCGGCGTCGATCGCGAGCGGCCGGTGGGCTTCCTGACGGTCCTGCTCGCGGTGACGGCGGTCCTGGCGGTCATCCGCTTCGCCGCGGTAGACCGGCGGACCCGGGCGGGGCAGGCGGCGGTGGCGGAGGCGCAATCGGGGGGAAGCCGGTTGCGGCGCGCGCCCGCACCCGACGAGGCCGACCTGGCTGTGGCGCTGTTCGGCACCGCGGTGCTCGCCGGCTCGCCCTGGTCCGACTATCACGAGATGCGGAGGTCCAGCGGGGACGGAGGCTCGGGCGGCGGCGACAGCGGCGGCGGTGGAGACGGCGGCTGCGGCGGCGGGGGGTGCGGCGGCTGCGGGAGCTAGGATCCGGACTCCCGGATCACCTCCGCGCCTCAACGCACGCCGCGCCGTTTCAGGGCACCCGGCGGAGTCCGATAGACCTGCTGGAAGGCGGCGTTGAACGACCGCACGCTGCCGAAGCCCGCCGCCAGCGCGATTTCGGTCATGCCGAGATCGGTGGTGTCGAGAAGCCGCTTGGCGCGCTGGATCCGCGCGGTGCGCGCCGCGGCGAGCGGCGTGGTGTCCAGATAGCGCCGGAACAGCCGCGTGAGATGCCGCGCCCCCATGCCCAGCCGGCCGGCTAGCGCCTCGACTCCCGCTTCGTCGAGCGCGCCTTGCTCGATGAGCCGGAGCGCGCGGTCCACGGTCGCCCGCGTGCCGTTCCAGGCGGGCGAGTGCGGCGCGGTCTCGGGCCGGCAGCGGAGACAGGGGCGGAACCCTGCCGCCTCGGCCGCGGCTGCGCTCGGATAGTAATGGACGTTGCGGGTCAGCGGTTGCCGCACCGGGCAGACCGGGCGGCAATAGATCCGGGTCGACTTGACCGCGATGAAGATCACCCCGTCGAACGCCGGGTCGCGCGCATATCGCGCCTGCTCGCAGGTGGCGAAATCGAGTTGGGCCTCCGGATCGATCGGCTGCGTCATTCGCTGCATCATAAGTGCTTTCCTGGTGCTTGTCGTTCGGCGGCGATGATCGCGTCCGATTTCTGCCAGCGGCGGTGGTGGGCGGACGCTACGCCTGCTCGCGACATTTCAGCGGAGTGAAATTCATGGCATCGCTTCACCACGAGGTCTTCATCGCCGCCGACCCCGGCACCGTCTGGGGCGCCGCGCGCGAAGTCGATAGGCTGCACGACCGATTGGTCCCTGGCTTCGTCGCAGCCACCGAGATGCTGGACGTCGAGGGCGCGCCGGTGCGCCGGGTGACGTTCGTCAACGGCGCGGTGGCTGACGAGACGATCGTCTCCGTGGACGACGCCCGCCGCCGCTTGGTGTGGGCGATCAAGGCGTTCGAGCATCACAACGGCGCGCTCCAGGTCCTGGAGGCGCCGGAGGGCGCCCGGGTGGTCTGGACCGCCGACCTGCTGCCGGATTCGCTCGCCGATCGAGTCTCGCCGATGATGGCGCAGGGACTGGCGTGCATGAAGGCGCATCTGGAGAGCGGGGCCGGCCGCGGCTGACCGCTTGCCAAAGCGGCGCGCGGGCGCGAAACGCGCGCATGGCTTTCACCGCGACGATCCTGACGCTCTACCCTGAGATGTTTCCCGGGCCGCTGGGCATTTCGCTGGCCGGGCGGGCGCTGCGCGAGGGGCTGTGGAGCCTCGAGGCGGTGCAGATCCGCGATTTCGCCACCGACAAGCACCGCTCGGTCGACGATACGCCGGCCGGGGGCGGGGCGGGGATGGTGATGCGCGCCGACGTGCTCGCCGCCGCGCTCGACAGCGTTGCGCCGGGCCGGCCGGTGCTGGCGATGACGCCGCGCGGGCGCCCGCTCGCCCAGGAGCGCGTACGGGGGCTGGCGGACGGTCCCGGCGTGACGATCCTGTGCGGCCGCTTCGAGGGGATCGACGAGCGGCTGTTCGAAGGGCGCGAGATCGAGCAGGTCTCGATCGGCGACTATATCCTCTCCGGCGGCGAGATGGCGGCGCTGACCCTGCTCGACGCTTGCATTCGGCTGCTTCCCGGAGTAATGGGCGCGCCTTCCAGCGGCATGGACGAGAGCTTCGAGACGGGGCTGCTCGAATATCCGCAATATACCCGACCTGCTACATGGGAAGGGCGCACGATCCCCGAAGTGCTGCGATCGGGGGATCATGCGAGGATCGAAGCCTGGCGACGCGCTCAGGCCGAGACCGACACACGGCTAAGGAGGCCGGACCTTTGGGAGCGCCACGAGGGCGCTCGGGTCCAACCTCCCTCTGGCGCGCGGCGACGAAACAGGAACGACTAGTCATGAACGTCATCCAGACGCTCGAAGCCGAGCAGATCGCCAAGTTCAACGAGGCGAAGAAGATTCCGGAATTCCGCCCGGGCGACACTCTCCGCGTCGGCGTGAAGGTCGTCGAAGGCGAGCGCACCCGCGTCCAGAACTATGAGGGCGTGTGCATCGCCCGTGCCAACAAGGGCATGGGTTCGAGCTTCACCGTTCGCAAGATCTCGTTCGGCGAGGGCGTCGAGCGCGTCTTCCCGCTCTATTCGCCGAACATCGATTCGATCGAGGTCGTCCGCAAGGGCGTCGTCCGTCGCGCCAAGCTCTATTATCTGCGCGGCCGCACCGGCAAGTCGGCACGTATCGCCGAGCGCCGCGACGTGCGCCCGACCGAGGTTGCCGCCGCCGAGTAACAGCTTCGGTTCTTCCGAGACAAAGCGAAGGGCGCGGTGGCGATGGCCACCGCGCCCTTTTCTTTTGCGCATATGAGCTCCCCTCCCTGCAAGGGAGGGGCTGGGGGTGGGTGCGCGGCGCAAGCCGCGCTCCTGTCGCTGCAGCCGAGCCGAGGCATCGAGCCTCGTCTCGGCTCACCCACCCCTAACCCCTCCCTTGCAGGGAGGGGGATCTGTTGGCCGCCCGTGGCTACCCTCACGCGTAGCTGACGATCTCGAACTCGGTGCCGTCGTGGTCGAAGAAGTAGAAGCGCCGGCCGGGATCGTAATCGGCGTGCGCGAAGGGCACGAGCCCGGCGGCGATCACGCGCCGCTCGATATCGTCGAGATCGTCGACGAGGATGCCGACATGGTTGAGCGGGCGGCCCTTCTCGAAGACGCTGTCGTCGGGAGCTTCGGGCGGGGTGTAGACCGCGAGATAGGTGCGTTCGTCGCCGACATGGATCGTGCGGCCGTTGTCGCGCGCCGGGCCTTCCCAGCGGATATGCCAGTCGAACAGATCGGCAAGCAGTTGCGCGGTGCGCTCGGGGCTGCGGACGGTGAGGTTGACGTGCTCGATATAAGGCTGCGGCATGGGGTCCCTTTCCCGGTTGGAGGCCATGCGACAAGCAGCTACAACCTCAACCTAAGTTGAGGTCAAGCGTCAAAATCGGAGACGGGAATGAACCGCGGGAACGAGCTGCTGACGATCGGCGAGCTGGCGGCGCGCACGGGGCTGTCGGTGTCGGCGGTGCGCTTCTACGAGGGCAAGGGGCTGGTGCATCCGATCCGCACCGCGGGCAACCAGCGTCGTTTCCTGCGATCGGACATCCGCCGCGTCTCGTTCGCGCTGATCGCGCAGCAATTGGGCTTCACGCTGCCGCAGATCGCCGCCGAGCTCGGCAAATTGCCCGAGGGCAGGGCGCCGAGCGCCACCGACTGGAAACGGATCAGCCGCGGCTTCCGGCAAGTGATCGAGACGCGGGTGGCGCAGCTCCAGCGCACGCTCGACGATCTCGACGGCTGCATCGGCTGCGGCTGCCTGAGCCTGAAGAAGTGCGCGCTCTACAATCCGGACGACCGCGCGGCGCAGAACGGCACGGGGCCACGCTTCATCCTCGTCTCGCGCAAGGTCGCGCTCGATCTCGAATAGTAACAGGCTTTACCAAGCCCCCACGGCTCGCGATAAGGCGCGTTCGCCCGCGCTCGCCGGGTGCTGCCTCCGGAGAGAACGGGAATGCGTAAATGGTTGCTGGGACTGGCTTTGGTCGCGCTGGGAGCACCGCTGATGACCGGTGAGGCGGTCGCGCAGGGCAAGGACCTGACGCTCGAGCGCGTCTTCGCCAGCCCCGACCTGGCCGGCACCACGCCGCGCAAGCTGACGCTCTCGCCCGACGGCAAGTTCGTCACGCTGCTGCGCAACCGCGCCGACGAGAAGGAGCGCTTCGACCTCTGGGCGATGGACACGCGCACCGGCGAATGGCGGATGCTGGTCGATTCGAAGAAGCTCGGCACCGGCGCCGCGCTTTCCGAGGCCGAGAAGATGCAGCGCGAGCGCGCGCGCATCGGCGGGACCAAGGGCATCGTCTCCTATGACTGGTCGGCGGATTCGCAGTCGATCCTCGTGCCGCTCGACGGCGAGCTCTATCTCGCGCGGCTCGACGGCCAGGTGCGGAAGCTCGCCGCTGCGGCGGGCCCCAAGCTCAACGCCGTGGTGAGCCCGGCGGGCCGCTATGCGAGCTATGTCCAGGACCAGAACCTGTTCGTGATGGACCTCGCCACCGGTACGCCGAAGCGTGTCACCGAGGACGGCGCGGACACCGTCCATTGGGGCGAGGCCGAGTTCGTCGCGCAGGAGGAAATGGACCGGTTCACCGGCCATTGGTGGGCGCGCGACGACAGCCGCGTCGCGGTCGAGCGCTTCGACGAGGCGCCGGTGGGCATCGTCACCCGCACCGCGATCGGCGCCGAGAGCACCAGCATCTATCAGCAGCGTTATCCCAAGGCGGGCACGCCCAACGCGCTGGTGGAACTCCATGTGATGCGGCCCGACGGCAGCGAGAAGGTCAAGGTCGATCTCGGCACCGAGACCGACATCTATCTCGCGCGCGTCGACTGGTCGCGCGACGGCAAGACGCTCTACGTCCAGCGCCAGAATCGCGACCAGACGGTGCTCGACGTGCTCGCGGTCGATCCGGCGACGGGCAAGTCCGTGGTGCTGTTCAGCGAGAAGTCCGGGCCGAAGAGCTGGGTGAACCTTTCGAACGCGCTGACCCCGCTGGACGACGGCAGCCTGATCTGGTGGTCCGAGCGCGACGGTCACGGGCACCTCTATCGCTTCGCCAAGGGCAAATGGACCCAGCTGACCACGGGCGAGTGGGAAGTCACGCCCGACGTGGTCGGTGTCGACCAGAAAGCGGGCCGTGTCTTCTTCCTCGGCAACAAGGACGGGGTGCTCGAGCGGCATCTCTATGCGGCGAGCTATCGCAAGCCCGGCGCGGTCACGCGGTTGACCGAGACGGGTTGGTGGAACAGCGCGGTGATGGATCCCGAGGGCACACGTGCGATCGTCACCCGCTCCAACACCGGCCAGCCCACGCAGGTCTATCTCGCCGATACCGCGGGCAAGCGCATCGCCTGGGTGAACGAGAACGCCGTGACCGCGGCGGACCACCCCTACAACCCGTATCTCGCGAACCACCACGAGCGGACCTTCGGGACGATCAAGGGCCCCGACGGCAGCATTCTGCACTGGGAGATGGTCACGCCGAAGCGCGAGCCGGGCAAGCGCTATCCGGTGTTCTTCCAGCATTATGGCGGCCCGCACTCGCAGACGGTGAGCAAGGCCTGGGGCGGTGCGCTCCAGCAGTATATCGTCGATCGCGGCTATATCTGGTTCCAGATCGACAATCGCGGCTCGGCCAATCGCGGCAAGGCGTTCGAGGACGCGATCTGGCACGCGATGGGTTCGGTCGAGGTCGAGGATCAGGTCGCGGGCACCAATTATCTCAAGACGCTCGATTTCGTCGATCCGGCGAAGATCGTCACCTATGGCTGGTCGTATGGCGGCTATATGACGCTCAAGATGCTCGAGGCCGCGCCGGGCACCTTCGCGGCGGGCGTGGCCGGGGCGCCGGTAAGCAAGTGGGACCTCTACGACACCCATTATACCGAGCGCTACATGGGCGACCCGACCAAGGTGATCGAGGCGTACCGGCGTTCGGACACGATCGGCGATGCCGCGAAGATCGCCGATCCGCTGCTGATCGTCCACGGCATGGCCGACGACAATGTCGTGCTCGAGCACACCACCGCGATGGCGGCGACGCTCCAGCAGCGGAAGGTGCCGTTCGAGATGATGCTCTATCCCGGTCACACCCATAAGGTCGGCGGGCCGGGGGTGAGCGAGCATCTGTGGGGGACGATCTTCGACTTCCTCGACCGGCACACCGGGGCGGCTCCAGCCAAACCCTGACTCGACATATCGGCGCGTTGATATAGCTTTCCCTCGCTGAGCCAGCGGGGGAAAGACGGTGGAACAGGGGATCGGACTCGCGCCCGTGACGGGCAAGGCGCGGATCGACGTTCTGGACATGCTGCGGGGTTTCGCGATCCTCGGCATCTTCTTCCTGAACGTGCCTTTCATGGCGGTGCCGATCGCCAAATTGTTCCTCGATGCCGCCTCGGTCGGCTGGACGCCCGCCGACCAGGCGAGCTGGTGGACGCTGCAGGTGCTGCTCGAAGGCACCCAGCGTGGGTTGCTCCAATTGCTGTTCGGCGCGGGGATGATGGTGCTCGCGGCCAGGGCGATGACGCCCGACGGGCCGGTCGCGGTGGCCGACCTCTATCTGCGCCGCAATCTCTGGCTGCTCGGCTTCGGGCTGCTCGACATCTTCGTGCTGCTCTGGGCGGGCGATATCCTTCATGTCTACGCGCTCGCCGCTTTGCTGCTGTTTCCGTTCCGCAAGCTGGGGCCGAAGCTGCTGCTGGCGCTCGGATTGGGCTTTGCGCTGTTCGTGCTGATCGGCGGCGGGATGCGCTATGCCGAGCGCGCGGGCGTGGTCGAGCGATCGCAGGCGGTGGTCGCCAAGCAGGCGTCGGGCACCGCGCTCACCGCGGCCGAGAAGAAGACGCTCGACGATTGGAAAAAGCTGGTCGAGCGGCGGCGAACTGGCGGGCCCGAGATGAAAACGGTCGCCGAGCTCGAGAGGAAGGGGCATTCGGGCGGCCTGCTGGCCTATGCGGGTATGAACATCGGCTTCTACATGCAGTTCATCTATCCCCAGCTCCTCCCGACCATAGCCGAGGCATTCTGCGTGATGCTGATCGGTATCGCGCTGTGGAAATGGGGCGTGATCCAGGGCCAGCGCAGCGCGCGTTTCTATCTGCTGCTGATGCTCGCCTGCTACATTCCCGGCTTCGCGCTTCGGGCATGGGGGGCGTCGGAGCATCTGGTGATGATGCCGATGCCGCGGATATCCTGGTTCACCCAGGAGTTCGCGCGCATCGCGGTCTCGATCGGGCATCTCGCGATGATCAACCTGGCCGTGAAGTCGGCCGCGGGCCGCGCGGTGTTCGCGCCGTTCAAGGCGGCGGGGCGGACTGCCTTCTCGCTCTACTTCATGCAGCAGATCATCGGGCTCTGGATCCTGTTCGCGCCCTGGGGGCCTGGGCTGTGGGATCGCGTGGGCTGGGCGAGCATGGCCGGAATCGCGCTCGCGGTGATCGCGTTGCAGCTGGTGGTCGCGAATCTGTGGGTGCGCTATTTCGCCAACGGCCCGCTCGAATGGGCGTGGCGCTCGCTGGCCTATGTCCACTGGCAGCCCTTCCGGCGCCGCCGCGAACTGCCCGTATCCGCGACGCCCGAACCGGCATAGGCGGCGCTTTCGGATTTTTTCAAAAACGGGCCTCGCCACGCAGCTTTTGTTCTGTTAGGGGCGCGCCATGCTTCGAAAACCGCGAACTACCACGCGAATTACCAAACGCGCCTGAGCGTCAGGCGCGCAAAGCGCTGCTTTGTGTCGAAGCAACTGGAATGCGCTGGCATTCCGCCACATCTACCACCAATGAACCATTCGTCGCCGGACGTGCGACGATCCTGATGGAAGGACGAAAATGGGCTACCGTGTCGTGGTCGCAGGCGCCACCGGCAATGTCGGGCGTGAAATGCTGAACATCCTCGCCGAGCGGGAATTCCCGATCGACGAGATCGCCGTGCTCGCCTCCGCGCGCAGCCAGGGCGACGAGATCGATTTCGGCGATACCGGCAAGAAGCTCAAGGTCCAGAACATCGAGCATTTCGATCCCACGGGCTGGGACATCGCGCTGTTCGCGATCGGTTCGGACGGCAGCAAGACGTACGCGCCGAAGTTCGCCGCGGCGGGCTGCACGGTGATCGACAATGCGTCGCTCTACCGCATGGATCCGGACGTGCCGCTGATCGTCCCCGAAGTGAACCCCGAGGCGATCGACGGCTATACCAAGCGCAACATCATCGCGAACCCGAACTGCTCGACTGCGCAGATGGTGGTGGCGTTGAAGCCGCTGCACGATGCCGCGAAGATCAAGCGCGTCGTCGTCGCGACCTACCAGTCGGTGTCGGGCGCGGGCAAGGCGGGCATGGACGAGCTGTTCGAGCAGAGCCGCAACATCTTCGTCGGCGACCAGGCCGAGCCCAGGAAGTTCACCAAGCAGATCGCGTTCAACGTGATCCCGCACATCGACAGCTTCCTCGACGACGGTTCGACCAAGGAAGAATGGAAGATGGTGGTCGAGACCAAGAAGATCCTCGACCCGAAGATCAAGGTGACCGCCACCTGCGTGCGCGTCCCCGTGTTCGTCGGCCATTCCGAGGCGATCAACATCGAGTTCGAGGACGAGCTCTCGGCGGAGCAGGCGAAGAAGATCCTGCGCGAGGCGCCGGGGGTGATGCTCGTCGACAAGCATGAGGACGGCGGTTACGTCACGCCGATCGAATGCGTCGGCGAATATGCGACCTATATCAGCCGCGTCCGCGAGGATTCGACCGTCGACAACGGCCTGAGCCTGTGGTGCGTGAGCGACAATCTCCGCAAGGGCGCGGCGCTCAATGCCGTGCAGATCGCCGAGCTGCTCGGCCGGCGGCACCTGAAGAAGGCGGCCTGAGATCCCTGTTTCCCCTCCCTGCAAGGGAGGGGATCAAGGGGTGGGTTTGGGAAAGGTCGGGGCTCGATGCCCCGGCCTTTTCCTTTGCGGGGAGCGTGGAAGGGCTCGCTTCGCTCGCCACCCACCCCCGACCCCTCCCTTGCAGGGAGGGGAGTTCAGGCTATTGCGCCGTTGCTGGCCCCGCGACTTCGAAGGCGTTGCGGCGCGCGCTTCGGGCATCGCCCTGCACCCGGAACGCCCGGGCGTGCTCGGCGAGGCGCTCGACCTGATCGGAGAGGTTGCGCGCGGCCGCCGAGGTCTCTTCGACCATCGCGGCGTTCTGCTGGGTCGAGCGGTCCATCGCGCCGATCGCGGTGCTGATCTCGCCGATCGCGGTCGACTGGGCGGAATTGTCGGTGGCGATCGTCGCGAGCAGGCCATGGACCTCGCCCACGGTGCCGACGATCTCGGACAGCGCCGAATCGACCTTTTCGACCGCGTCCACCGCAGCGCCGATGTCGGTCTGGGTGGCGGTGAGCTGGTCGCGGGCGCGTCCGGCTTCCTCTTCGGCACGCATGGCCAAGGCCGAGACGAGGTCGGCCACGACTGCGAAGCCGCGGCCCGCCTCGCCGGCGCGGCCGGCCTCGACCGCGGCGTTCATCGCGAGGACGCGGGTCTGGAAGGCGATCTTGTCGAGGCCTTCGATGACCGCGTCGATGCCCTTGGTGCTCTCGGCGACGCGGCCCATTGCCTGCACCGCATCGTCGGCGACCGCGCGGCCGGTATCGACCACCGTGATCGCGCGATCGGCGCGCTCGACGGTGCGGGTCGCGGCCGAGGCAGTCTCGCCGACGCGGCCGTTCATCTGGGTGACGGCGGCGGCGGTCTGCTCGAGGCTGGCGGCGGCGCCTTCGGTGCGGCGGGCGAGGTCCTCTGAAGCGGTGGCGATCTCTGTCGACCCGCTGCGGATCGCATCGGTGCTCTCGAGCACGGTGCCGACCAATGTCGAGAGGTTGTCGAGCGCATCGTTGAAGTTGGTGCGTAGCTCGGCGTAGCTGGTGGGGAAGCGGGCATCGAGCGCCGCGCTCAGATCGCCCTGCGACACGCGGCGGAGCGACTCGTTGAGTATGGTCATCGCGGCCTGGCGCTCGGCATCGGCCTCGCGGCTGCTCGCCTCGATGCGCTGGCGGGCGATCGCGGCGTCACGGAAGGAGACGAGTGCCGCGGCCATGTGGCCGATCTCGTCGCGACGCTCGCGGCCGGGGATGTCGATCGTGGTCGAACCCTTGGCGAGATCCTGCATCACGGCATTCATGGTGCCGAGCGGACGGAACATCGCGCGGCTCAGCGCGAAGATCCCTGCCGCGATCACCAAAGTCGCGAGGAGCACGCCGATCGCCATCGACCAGCGCAGCGAGGAGACGGCGGCCAGCGCCTCGTCCTTGGGAATGCCGACATAGAGCACACCGATCACGTTGCCGGCCTTGTCCTTGATCGGATCGTAAGCGGTGAAGAAAGCGCGGCCGAGGATGTCGGCGTCGCCGCGGAAGGGCATGCCTTTGCCGAGCACGGCGTCGCGCGCCGGGCCGGCGGCGAGCGTCGTGCCCACTGCACGGCTGCCGTCGGGTTTGGTGACGTTGGTGGTGATGCGCTTGTCGCCGCGGAACACGGTGGCGGTGCCGCCGACCAGGGTCTTCACCAGATCGACGGGCTGGGTCCAGTCGTTGAGCTTCTTGTCGCCGACATAGAGCAGCTCGCCCTCGGCGCGGAACTCCTCACCATGGCCGCGCAGGACGTCCCAGGCGACGCGCATGTTGGTCTCCTGACGCTCGGCCGCCTGACGCTCGGCATCGGCGGTGATCGAGCGGTCGGCGATCACGAAGATGGTGAGCGCCAGCGTCAGCAGCGCGGCGATCGTGAGCGTGGTCGTCTTGGTGGCGAGCGACAGGGCGTTGAACCGGGCGAGCATGGGACTCCTCGAAAGAGAGCATCGCCGCAAGGGCGCAGGATATGCCCTTCTTATAGAGGATCGCAGGACGGGACGGCCTGTCGGAGGGTTCCTTCAGTGTCCCGCCGCCGACGGGTCCGGCTTCTCCGCCGGGCCCTTCGGCCGCCGGAGGAACAGCACCAAGGGCACCGACAGCGCGGTGACGATCGCCATGCCCCAGAAATCGTTGAGATAACCGATCATCATTGCCTGGCGATTGATCTCGGCATCGGCCATCGCATAGGCGGCCTGGCCGATCCCGCCTAGCGCCTGGAGGAAATAGGGATCGAGCCCGTCGAGCGTCTGCGCCGAGATGTTGGGCGCGAGCGCGGCATGGCTGGTCTGTATGCTGCGCGCGAGCATCGTGGTGACCAGCGAGATGCCCACCGACGCGCCGATGTTGCGCGTCAGGTTCATCAGGCTCGAGCCCTCGGTGCGGTATTGCGGGGGCAAAGTGGCGAAGGCCATGCCCTGGAGCGGCATGAAGATCATGCCCATGCCCAGCCCCTGGACGAAGCCCGAGAGGATGATCGGGGTGGAGCCCATCTCGAGCGACCAGTGCGTCATTTCCCACAGCGAGAAGGCGGCGATGAGGAAGCCGGTACCCACCAGCCAGCGCGGATCGAAGCCGCGCTGCACGAGCTGCGCCGAGATCGCCATGGTCAGCACCACCCCGAAGCCGCGCGGCATCAGCAGCACGCCGGTGTCGAACACCGAATGGCCGTAGAGCGTCTGGAGCATCGGCGGGAGCAGCGCCATCGTCGCCATCATCACCACGCCGATCACCAGCATGAAGAGCACGGCGGTGACGAGGTTGCGGTTCTTCCACAGGTCGCGCTCGAACATCGGGTTCTTCGCGGTGAACATGTGCACCGTGAACATCCAGAAGGCGATGATCGCGACGAGCATCTCGATCCACACCTCGGTCGACTGGAACCAGTCCTCGGTCTGGCCACGGTCGAGCATCAGCTGAAGCCCGGCGATGCCCAAGGAGAGCATCGAGAAGCCGAAGATGTCGAAGCGCCGCTTGCGGATCGGCCGCGAGGGCAGCAGCCACCACAGGATCGCGATGCAGATCACGCCGAGCGGCAGATTGACGTAGAACACCCAGCGCCAGTTGAAATTGTCGGTCAGCCAGCCGCCGATCACCGGGCCCATGATCGGGCCGACCATGATCCCCATGCCCCAGATCGACATCGCCTTGGCCTGCCGCTCGGGCGGGTTGATGTCGAGCATCACGGTCTGGCTGAGCGGATTCATGAACGCTGCGGAGACGCCCTGGAGCAGGCGGAAGGCCACCATCTCCTCGAGGCTCTGCGCCATGCCGCACAGCGCCGAGGCGATGATGAAGCCGACGGTGGAAATGAGGAACAGGTTACGCGAGCCGATCCGGTCCGAGAGCCAGCCGGTGATCGGGATCGCGATCGCCGAGGCGACGATATAGCTGGTCAGCACCCAGGTGACGGTGTCCGCAGTCGCGCCGAGCGAGGTCTGCATGTGCGGCAGCGCGACGTTGGCGATCGTCGTGTCGAGGATCTGCATGATCGTCGCCAGCATAACGCCGAAGGTGAGCAGCCCGCGATTGGTGACCGGAAGCGCGGCGACGCCCGGCTGCGGCGCGGGCGGCGTTGCGGTGGGCTGGGCAGGGCGGGCGGCGGTGGCCATGGGTTTCGCCTCTCTACACGTCATCCCGGCGAAAGCCGGGATCGCGAGCCGCATCGCGCCGCCGCTTGAGATCCTGGCTTTCGCCGGGATGACGTTTGGTCACCTGCACTGTGCCCGCAGATCGACCTCGACGTCCGATGACAGGCCCGCGATCAGCGGGCGCGGGCTCTGCTCGTCGATCGCGATGCGCACCGGCACGCGCTGGGTCACCTTCACCCAATTGCCGTTGGCGTTCTGTGCGGGCAGCACCGAGGATTCCGACCCGGTGAGCGCGCCGATCGATGCGACATGGCCCTTGAGCTTGAGCCCCGGATAGGCGTCGAGGCCGACTTCGGCGCACTGGCCGACGCGCATCTTGTTGAGGTCGGTTTCCTTGAAATTGGCCTCGACCCAGGAACGGTCGCTGGTCACGATGGTCACCGCGGGAAGACCGGTCATCATCTGCTGACCGACCTGCAGCCGATCGGCCTGGCTGACCACGCCGTCGGCGGGGGCGTAGACCTTGGTGCGGCTGAGGTTGAGCAGCGCCTGCTCGCGCTGGACGCGGGCGGCGGCGATCTGCGGGTTCTCGCCGGGCACCGCGGCGCCCGTGGCGAGCTTCGAGCGCGCCTCGGCGGCATCGGCATTGGCGCGCTGGAGCGTGGCACGCGCCTGTTCCAGCGCGTGCTCGGACTGCTGGAGCCGGGCGCGCGTGGTGAAGCCGCTGCGCATCAGCTCGGCCTGGCGGGTATAGTCTTCCTGCGCCGCCTGGATCGTGTCGCGCGCCGCCTGGATGTCGGCGCCGGTGCCGGCATAGCTGGTCTGGAGCGTCTTGAGCTCGACCTGCGCATTGGCGATCGCCGCGTCGGCCTGCGCCACCGCGATGCGATAGGGCGCGGGATCGATCTCGAAGAGCAGGTCGCCCTTCTTGACCCGCTGGTTCTCGCGCACCGCGACGTTGACGATGCGGCCGGCGACCTCGGCCGAGACCGAGACCTTGTCGTGCTGGACATAGGCATTGTCGGTCGACGCGACGCGACCCGAGGTCATCCAGAACCAGCCGGCGATGCCGAGGATGATCAGCGGCACGCCGAACATCAGCAACGGACGCAGCCAGCGGCGCTTCGCGCGGGGCTCGGCGGCCTCCGGCGCGGACGCTTCTTGGGCAGGCTCGATGATGATCGCCTCCGCGGGCGCCTTTTCGATCTTGGGATCGGCATCAGCCATTTGCGGCCTCTTTGCTCTCTTGGGTCTGGGTCACGTTCGACCGGATCACGTTGAGGGACGCGATCAGCGCGTCGCGCTCAGCTGCGCTCAACCCCTGAAGCGCCGTTTCGATCATCGCGTCGGCGATGTCGCGGAGCTCGGCGAGCACGGGGCGTGCCTTGTCGGTCAGGAAGATGCGCCACGCGCGGCGGTCGGCTGGGTCGCGCCGGCGCTCGACCAGCCCGGCTTCCTCGAGCCGGTCGATCATCCGGCAGCAGGTGATCGGCTCGACCTCGAGCAACTCGGCGATCTGTCCCTGGTTCAGTCCCTCGTGTCGTTCGAGGATCTTGAGCGTTCGCCATTGCGTGCCGGTCGCGCCGCTCTTGCGCGCGCGCTCGTCGAAGCGGCGCCGCATCGAACGTGCGACATCGGCGAGGAGGAAGCCTATATTCTCGGGCATAGTGTGCACATAGTAAGCAGGCTTATCGATTGCAATCGAGGACCTGATTGCGTTGTGCGAAGCGGCAATTGCAGGGAGAGCAACATGGCGGAGGAAATGACGGGCGGGTGCCAGTGCGGGCGCGTGCGCTACCGCGCGACGATGCGCGACGACGAGGCGTATCTGTGCCATTGTCGGATGTGCCAGCGCGCGACGGGCGGCGTCTCGATCGCGTTCAAGAGCATCCAAAAGGCGGACGTGGAATGGGAGCGCGAGCCCGATCTCTACCGTTCGTCGCCGATCGCCGAGCGCGGCTTCTGCTCGGCATGCGGCACCCCGCTGACCTTCTGGTTCCCGGAGGCGCCGCATATGGACCTGACCGTCGGCAGCTTCGACGATCCCTATCGCTTCAAGCCGACCTCGCACTCGGGCTGCGAGAGTTGGCACCGCGACTGGCTTGACACCAGCCACCTGCCCGCGACACGGACCGACGAGAACCAGAACCTCGTTCGCCGCTGGATGGAAAAAGTTGGCAAGCTTCCCGACTGAGACGCACCGCTTCACGAGTTTCGACGGCGTCGAGCTCGCCTGGACCGAGATGGGAGAGGGCAGGCCGGTGGTGCTGATCCACGGCTATTTCTCCACCGCCGAGGTCAATTGGATCAAGTACGGCCATGCGGCGAAACTCGCCGCGCGCGGCTTCCGCGTGATCATGCCCGATCTGCGCGGGCATGGCCTCAGCGATCGGCCGCACGATCCCGCCGCCTATCCGCCCGACGTGCTGATGCGCGACGGGTTCGCTCTGATCGAGCATCTCGGGCTGACCGACTACGACCTTGGCGGCTATTCGCTCGGCGGGCGGACGACTTTGCGCATGCTCGTCCATGGCGCGAAGCCGCGGCGCGCGGTGCTGTGCGGCATGGGGCTGGCGGGTTTGACCGACACCGGGGGGCGGGGGACCTATTTCCGGCGGGTGCTCACCAATCTCGGCAGCTTCGAGCGCGGCAGCTCGGAATGGTTGACCGAGGCGTTCCTCAAGACCGTCAAGGGCGATCCCGAGGCGCTACTGCTGATCCTCCAGACCTTCGTCGACACGTCCGAGGCGGAGATCGCCGCGATCGACCTGCCGACCCTGGTCGTCACCGGGGCCGAGGATTTCGACAACGGGTCGGCGCAGGAAGTGGCGGACCTGCTGCCGCAGGGGCGCTTCGTCGAGATTCCGGGCAACCACATGAGCGCGGTGATGAAGCCCGAACTGGGCGATGCGATCGTGGCGTTTCTGGCCGCTTGACGCCCGCCGGACGGCGCGCGACTGTCGCGTCATCCAAGGTCCTCAGGGGTTCCTCACATCATGATCCGTACCGGCATTTCGATGCTCGCGCTCGCCGCGTTCCTGGCGGCGCCGGCGGTCTCGCAGACTGCGCCCACAACGACGCAATCCACGCCCACCGCCGCCGAGGCGCAGGCCTTTCTCGATCGCGCCCAGAAGGAAGTGACCGAGTTCAACCTGATCAGCCAGCGCGTCCAATGGGTCAACGCGACCTTCATCACCGACGATACCGACGCGCTGGCCGCCGAATATGGCGCACGGGGTACCGAGATGTCGGTGCGCTATGCGACCGAGGCGGCGCGCTTCCAGAAGGCGCCGGGGCTCTCGGCCGAGCAGAGGCGCCAGCTCGACATGCTGCGCACCGCGATCACCTTGCCGGCGCCGACCACGCCGGGCGCCGCGAACACGCTTGCCGAGCTGTCGACGCGCCTCGGCTCGATGTACGGCAAGGGCAAGGGTACGCTGAACGGCAAGCCGATCAGCGGCAGCGACATCGAGGCGGCGATGGGCGAGAGCCGCGATCCCGCGGCGCTCAAGGAGATGTGGGTCAGCTGGCACGATCAGGTCGGCGCGCCGATGCGCGGCGACTATGCGAAGATCGTCGGCATCGCCAATCAGGGCGCGACCGATCTCGGCTTCGCCGACACGGGCACGATGTGGCGTTCGGCCTATGACATGCCGCCCGAGGAGTTCGCCAAGCTCACCGATAAGCTCTGGGCCGATGTGAAGCCGCTCTATGTGGCGCTCCACACCTATGTCCGGCGCAAGCTCAACGAGAAATATGGCGACGCCGTCCAGGCGAAGACGGGGCCGATCCGCGCCGACCTGCTCGGCAACATGTGGGCGCAGGAATGGGGCAATATCTACGATGTCGTCGCGCCGCCCGGCGCGGGCGACCTCGGCTTCGACACCGGCGAGCTGCTCAAGGCCAAGGGCTATGACTGGAAGAAGATGGTCCAGACCGGCGAGGGCTTCTATTCCTCGCTCGGCTTCGCGCCTTTGCCCGAGACCTTCTGGACGCGCTCGCAGTTCCTGAAGCCGCAGGATCGCGAGGTCCTGTGCCACGCCTCGGCGTGGAACGTGGACGAGAAGGACGATTTGCGCATCAAGATGTGCATCAAGGTCAATTCCGACGACTTCGTCACGATCCATCACGAGCTGGGGCACAATTACTATCAGCGCGCCTACAAGGATCTGCCGCAGCTCTACCGCAACGGCGCGAACGACGGCTTCCACGAGGCGATCGGCGACTTCGTAGCGCTTTCGATCACGCCCGAATATCTCGTCCAGATCGGGCTGCTCGACCGCGCGCAGGTGCCGAGCGCCGACAAGGATATCGGGCTGTTGCTGCGCCAGGCGATGGACAAGGTCGCCTTCCTGCCGTTCGGGCTGCTGATCGACAAATGGCGCTGGGCGGTGTTCGACGGATCGATCCCGGCGGGCAGCTACCAGGCTGGCTGGGACAAGCTCCGCCGCGACTATCAGGGCGTGGCGGCGCCGGTCGCGCGCGACGAGACGCGGTTCGATCCGGGCGCGAAATACCATATCCCCGGCAACGTGCCCTATACGCGCTATTTCCTCGCGCGGCTGCTCCAGTTCCAGTTCTTCAAGGCGGCATGCGACCAGGCCGGCTGGAAGGGGCCGCTCCACCGCTGCTCCTTCTACGGCAACAAGGAAGTCGGCGCGCGGCTGAACAAGATGCTCGAGATGGGCGCCTCCAAGCCCTGGCCCGACGCGCTCCAGGTCTTCACCGGCACGCGTGAGATCTCGGGCAAGCCGATGATGGAATATTTCGCGCCGCTCAGGAAGTGGCTCGACCAGCAGAACAAGGGCCAGCCGCAAGGCTGGTGACCGACTCAAAAAGGGGAAACGGAATGATGAGATACGCAATCGCGCTGGGAATTCTGGCGGCCCCGCTGGCGGCGCAGGCACAGACGGCCACCGGGCCGGTCTCGGTCGAGATCGTCAGCAACGGACAGGTTCAGGTGCCGGCGCAGCGCTACCGCCTTTCGGTGACGCTCACCGCCAAGGGCAAGGACGAGGCGGCAGCCGGCGCGACGCTTGCCGCGAACAAGACGAAGCTGATTCAGGCGCTGGCAGGGCTCAATGTCCGCGAGGCGCAGGGCGAAGTCAGCACGACCAATTCGTTGATGGGCCTGCTCATGAGCTTCGGGAGCATGAAGTCGAAACCCAGCTTCACTCTCGACACGCCCGAGGAGGATAGCGACGAGACTCCGCAATCGACCGCGACCGAGACCCTGACCTTCGACGCGCCGACGCGCGCCGCGGTCGAGAGCGTCCGCGCGCCGATCGAGGCGAATGGCGGCAAGCTGGACGACGACGTGATTCCGCTGCTCACCGACTATGTCGGTCCGACGCGCCAGGCCAAGGCGGCGGCGATCAAGAAGGCGCAGGGCGAGGCCGACGCCTATGCCGCGACGCTGGGGCTGCGGAAGTCTGCGATCACCAAGGTCAGCGAGAAGCAGGATCCGACCGCCGGGGCGCTCGCGCTGATCGGCGAGGTCGTATCGATCGTCGCGCCCAAGAAGGACGGTGCCGCCGACACTGTCACGGTGAATGCCAGCCTCGTGGTGGAGTTCCAGCTCAGCCGCTGAGGCGGCACCCCGCCAATTCCGTCATCCCGGCGCAAGCCGAGATCTCGTGCCGTCGGCCGTTCGCTTGCTGCCTGGGATCCCGGCTTTCGCCGGGATGACGATCAGCGGAACGGCGGCTCGTTGAATGCGCGGAGTTTCCGGGAGTGCAGCTTCGCGCCCTCGCGGCGGAGTTCCTCGACGGTCTCGATGCCGATGCGGAGATGCTCGTTGATCGCGCGCTCGTAGAAGCGGTTGGCCTGGCCGGGCAGCTTCAATTCGCCGTGGAGCGGCTTGTCCGAGACGCAGAGCAGGGTCCCGTAGGGCACGCGGAAGCGATAGCCCTGCGCGGCGAGCGTGGCGGACTCCATGTCGACCCCGACCGCGCGGCTCAGCGAGAAGCGCAAGGCCGTGCGGGAATAGCGCAGCTCCCAGTTGCGGTCGTCGGTGGTGACGATCGTGCCGGTGCGCAGGCGCTGCTTGAGTTCGTCTCCCGACTGGCCCGAGACGGTCTCGGCGGCGCGGGCGAGCGCGAGCTGGACCTCGGCGATCGCTGGGATCGGGATCTCGGGCGGGAGCACGTCGTCCATGATGTGATCGTCGCGCAGATAGGCGTGGGCGAGGACATAGTCGCCGATCCGCTGGCTGGGGCGCAGTCCGCCGCAATGGCCGATCATCAGCCACGCCTCGGGGCGCAGCACCGCGAGATGGTCGGTGATCGTCTTGGCGTTGGACGGGCCGACGCCGATATTGACCAGGGTGATGCCGGTGCGGCCCGGCGCCATCAGGTGATAGGCAGGCATCTGGTGGCGGCGCCACGCGCTGTCCGAGATCAGCCGGTCCATCTCCTCGGCGCGCTCGACGACGATCCCGCCCGCGCCCGAGACGCCGGTGAAGCGGCTCGGTTCACCCTGTTCATTGGGGCCGAGCTGCGAACAGGCCCAGCGGACGAACTCGTCGACATAGCGGTGATAGTTGGTGAACAGGATGTACTGCTGGACATGCTCGGTCGGCGTGCCGGTATAGTGGCGGAGACGCGCCAGCGAGAAATCGGTGCGCAGCCCGTCGAACAGCGCCAGCGGGCGGGTGCCGTCGTGCGACATCCACAGGCCGTCGGCGATCTCGTCGCCGATATGCGCGAGCTCGGTCGCGGGGAAGTGGCGGGCGAGCTCGGTCGCCGAGACTTCGTCGAGGCTGAGCGCGTGGCCGGGATCGAGCACATAGGCGAAGGGGATCTCCTGCCGCCCGGTGGTCGCGTCGACCTCGACGTCGTAATCCTCCATCAGGAAGGTGAGCTGCTCGACCAGATAGTCGGAGAACATCGCCGGCTTGGTGACGCTGATGCGATATTCGCCGGGATCGACCAGCCGGCCGAACGAGCGGCGCGGGGCGGGGCGATCATGGCCGCCGCGATAGGTAAGCCGGATCTCGGGATAGGCGAAGGAGCCGTCGGTGCGGCTCGAGGGGGCCGGCGGCGTGCCGTCGGTCAGATAGCGGGTGAGGGCGGCCTGAAGGCGTTCCACCGAGGCGCGATAGAGGCGGTCCAGCTCGGCGACGATATCGGATGCTTGAGTCATCTTCGATCGCTAATGCGCGAAGATGACTCTGGCAAGACCACCGGCTCCCTTCCCCGTGGAAAGGAGCCGATCGGCTTATTCCTTGGCCTGCGCGCCCTTGTCGCCGCCCAATTGGGTAGCCGCATAGACCGCGCCGCCGACCGCGGCGGCTGCACTGGCGGCGACCGCGGCCGCGGCAACCGGATGATCCTTCACGGCCTGCACCGTGGCATCGACCGCGCCGGCGACCGTTTCCTGCGCGCTGGCGAGGAACGACTTCTCCGATGCCTGGCCCTGGCTCGCGCTCTCGTTGCCGGAACCGTTGGTGCTGTTGCTGCTATCGCTGTTGGCCATGACGCTTCCCTTTCAAAGAAGTTACAGGGAACAACTCACGCACCCGCACGCCAGTTCCGTTACGGGCCCGGCGCTTACAGCCGGGCGAGCAGATAATCGGCCGAGCTGACCTCGAACTGGCCGGGCGCCTCGACATGGAGCTGCTCGACGACGCCGTCGTTCACCAGCATCGAATAGCGCTTGCCGCGGATGCCGAGGCCGAAGCCACTGCCGTCCATCTCGAGATCCACTGCCTTGGCGAAAGTGCCGTTGCCGTCGGCGAGCATCGTCACCTTGCCGTCGACGCCTGAGGCCTTGCCCCAGGCACCCATCACGAAGGCGTCGTTGACCGCGGTGCAGGCGATCTCGTCGACGCCCTTGGCCTTCAATTCGTCGGCCTTCTCGACGAAGCCGGGAAGGTGCTTGGCCGAGCAGGTCGGCGTGAAGGCGCCGGGCACCGAGAAGAGCGCGACCTTGCGGCCGGCGAAGAACTCGTCCGAGCCGATCTGCTCGGGGCCGGCTTCGGTCACCTTGACGAACTGAGTGGTGGGGATGCGGTCGCCAACCTGGATGGTCATGGTCTTTCTCCTGCTTCCGTTCGGCCTGAGCTTGTCGAAGGCCCGTACTGGTTCGGGCTGGGCGGTAGAAGAAGAACGCCCCTTCGACAAGCCGGGGCGAACAGCCCCTCGACGAGCTCGGGACAGGTTTCCACCATTCGATTTTCAAGCGTGGCGGACCCGAAACCCAGGCGATAAGTTGTCGGGGCATGGATTCGACGCCTTATCTCACCGGCCAGTTCCTCCTCGCGATGCCGGGGATCGGCGATCCGCGCTTCGAGCGCGCGGTGATCGCGATGTGCGCGCATGACGACGAAGGCGCGCTCGGCATCGGGATCGGCGAGACGATCGAGGGGCTGGGGCTCCACGAATTGCTCCGGCAATTCGAGATCGATCCGGGCGACGTGCCTGACGCCCCGGTCCATTTCGGCGGCCCGGTCGAGCCGCGGCGCGGCTTCGTGCTCCACTCGACCGACTGGGGCGGGCAGGACACGATCGACGTCGGCGGGCGCTGGGCGCTCTCGGGCACGATCGACGTGCTCAAGGCGATCGCCGAGGGGACGGGGCCGAGCCGCTGGCTGGTCGCGCTCGGCTATGCCGGCTGGGGCGAAGGGCAGCTCGACGAGGAGATGACCCGGCACGGCTGGTTCAGCACCAGCGGCGACACGCGGCTGCTCTATGAAGTCGATGCCGGGCGGCGCTGGGCGAAGGGCTTCGAAGCCGCGGGGGTCGATCCGCGGCTGCTGGCGAACAGCACCGGGACGGCGTGAGTCGCCGCCGCGCGGAACAGGGCAGCGAAAGGGTTTCGCTTTGGCGATGGTTAGCGTTAACATGCGCTCGCGACCGAACCTGATTTCGGCGAAGCGAGAGGGGCGGAGGATGCGGCACTTCCTGATCGCATGCGCGATGGCGCTGTGCGCGTCCCCGGCGGCGGCGCAGAGCGTCGGGATCTTCGCGAACCATGCCGATATCGGCGAGACCGCCACTCCGGGCAGCGTTGCCCATGATGCGGGCCGCTACCGGATGACCGCTGGCGGTGCGAACATCTGGGGCGAGAAGGACGCGTTCCATTATGCCTGGACGCAGCGCTCCGGCGACCTCCACATCGCCGCCGACATCGCCTGGGAAGGCAAGGGCAAGGATCCGCACCGCAAGGCGGGGCTGATGATCCGGCAGAACCGTACGCCCGGATCGCCCTATGCCGATGTGATGGTGCATGGCGACGGGATGGTCTCGCTCCAATATCGCGAGGTGCAGGACGGGCCGACGCGGCAGATCGTTTCGGCCGTCTGGCATCCTCGGCGGGTGCGGCTCGAGCGCGAGGGGGACTTCGTCTACTTCTCGGTCGCGGGCGCGGACGGTAGGCTTGCCCATGCCGGAGGCAGCTACCGGATCGCGTTCCAGGCTCCCTATCTGGTCGGGCTCGCGCTGTCGGCGCACGACGACAGCGTCACCGAGACCGCGACCTTCTCCAATGTCGAGATCGACGTGCCGCGGCTCGCTTATGTGCCCGACACGGGGTACGCCGCGAAGGTCGAGAGCACGCTCGAGGTGATCGAAGTGGGCGGCGTCCAGAGCCGCCGCGTCGTCCGCCATTTCCCCGGCAAGATCGAGGCGCCCAACTGGACGCGCGACGGCAAGGCGTTGGTGTACAACGCCGATGGACGGATCTGGCGGATCCCGGTGGAGGGCGGCGAGCCGGCGGGGATCGCGACGGGGCGCAACATCCGCAACAACAACGATCACGGCATCTCGCCCGATGGCAACAGCCTCGTGATCTCGGACCAGTCCGAGCCCGACAATCTCTCGCGCATCTACGTGCTGCCGCTCGCCGGATCGGAGCACCCGCGCGAAGTGGTGAGCGATCCCAGGGCGCGGTCCTACTGGCATGGCTGGAGCCCGGACGGGAAGACGCTTGCCTATGTCCGGGTCGGCACCGGGGATGAGAGCTACGACATATGGGCAAAGGACCTGGCCGGCGGGCCGGCACGGCCGCTGATCGTCGGGCCGGGGGTGGACGACGGACCCGAATATTCGCCCGACGGCAAGCATCTCTACTTCAACTCGACCCGCAGCGGGGCGATGGCGATCTGGCGCGCGAACGCCGACGGCAGCGATCCGGTGCAGCTCACCAAGGATCCAGAGCGGCGCGACTGGTTCCCGCACGTCTCTCCCGACGGGAAGTGGATCGTCTTCGTGTCGTTCGGGCTCGATGTCGCGCTGAGCGACCATCCGCCCAATCGCGAGGACGTGGTCCTCAAGATCATGCCCGCCGACGGCAGCGCGCCGCCAAAGGTGCTGACACGGCTGTTCGGCGGGCAGGGGACGATCAACGTGCCGAGCTGGTCGCCCGACGCGAAGCAGGTGGCGTTTGTGAGCTACCGGCTGGTGCGGTGAGCGCGGACTTCGATCTCGAACGGTTCGTGGCGGCCCAGGCGCCGGTGTATGCGGATGCGCTTACGGAGCTGCGGGCGGGGCGCAAGCGGACGCATTGGATGTGGTTCGTGTTCCCGCAGCTCGCCGGGCTGGGGGCGAGCCCGACCTCGCAATATTTCGCGATACGATCGCGGAAGGAGGCCGAGGCCTATCTCCGCCATCCGATTCTGGGACCTCGGCTGCGGGAGGCCAGCGCGGCGGCACTCACCAGCGGGCGGACGGCGGAGGCCGTGTTCGGTTATCCCGATCATCTAAAGTTCCGCTCGTCGATGACGCTGTTCGCCGAGATCGATCCGCCGGAGTTGGTCTTCGGCGAGGCGTTGCGGCGGCTGTGCGGCGGAGAGGCGGATCCGCGGACGATCGAGGGCTTGCAGCGCCTGGCCTAGCCGATCGGCGTGAAGCCCGTATCGCCCAGCTGCAGTCGGCGCAGGTCGATCCCCATCTCGCCCCGGAAGCGGGCGACCGCGGCATCGCCCAGCCGGCGCATCATCGCCTGGTCGCCGCGCTTGAACGCGTCGCCATAGGCGGCGTGCTGGACCAGGAAGTTGAGCATCAGGGTCTCGGCCATTTCCTGGCGCTGCGCCTCGCTCAACGCGGCATGGCGCGGGTTGGAAACGAGGATCGCGTGGACCTGATCGCGGACGGCAAGCACCTGGGTCTGATTGCCCTCTTTGCCGTTGGCCATGGTCCAGTTCAGGAGCCAATAGGCTGCCAATGCGTCCGCTACGTCGCCGCTACGCAAGCCGTCGCTCGTAACGATCCGCGACCAGCTGGCGATTGGATCGCCGCGCTCCATCACGGCGGCGAGCTGGCGGGCATTGGCGGCACCGACCCTTTCGCCCATCGTCGTGACGAACTGCCGGCGAACGCGCGCGCTCACGGCGGGCGAGGGGCGGTAGCCGGTCGTCGTGTCCGGGGCCTGGGAACGGACCGGCCTGCTCTTCCTGCTCGTGGACGCCGCGGGCAGCGTCGCCCGGGGCTGCCGCGTGCCGATCGACGCTTCGATCCGCTGCTTGTTGAGGATGTCGAGCAGCTCGTAATTGGAAGGGAGGACGGTCGGCATGTCCTGCGCGGCGGCGGGCGTGGCGAGGCTGGCGACGAGAGCAAGGAGCACGATGCGGGCGGGCATGGGGTCGAGTCCTCCGGACGGGCTACGTAGCGCCGGCCTATCGGAAACGCTGCGGACGATCGACGGTGTTCGGCGCATTTCCGGGGCGGCCCATCCCCGAAGATGCGGTGTAGCGGCGCTTTCGCGGGACGGGATGCGGCCGACCGCGGCTGGTCCGAACGGCGTCGCGACGGCATCATCGTGCTTCCCCTGGCCGGTCGATCGGAGAAAGTTCGGGATGCGATATCGCCTTGCAGCCATGCTCGCGGTCCTGTCTTCCGCCGGGGCGCCGGTGGGCGCGCAGGACTTCCCGGCGATCGGCAGCCAATATGTCGATTTCGGTGCCTCGATGGCGTCGGTCGGGCAGATGAACAACGTGCTCGGCGCGACGGTGCGGAGTCGGGGTGCCGATCGCTCGACAAGCCGACCGACCCGGACGGCGGCGGTCGCCAGCACAGGCTATCGTGGGTCGCCAGCGGTTTCCGCCAAGGTTCGCGGGCAATTCGCGGACTTCGTGGCGCGGGTCGACCCGGCCAATGCGGATCGCCTGCGCAAGGCCGTCCAGCAGCAGGACCTGTTGGGCATGTGGGAAAGGCATGTCGCCGTGGACGGGCTGCGGCGCGGCGACGTGGCGGACGCGATGGCGGCCTATTGGGTGCAGAACTGGCAGATCGCGAACAAGGTGTCCTTCGCCAGCCGCGCGCAGGTGCAGGCGGTGCGGGGGCAAGTGGCGCGGGCGCTCGGCGCGAGCCCGGCCTTCGCGAAGATGGCCGACGCCGATCGGCAGGCGTTGGCGGAGACGTTCATGCTCAACTTCGTGGCGCAGGGATCGGCTTATTCGGATGCGGCGCGGCGCGATGCTGGTGCGGCCGCGCGGCTCTCCGACGCGGCGGCGGCGCGCTTCCGCAAGGACATGAACCTCGATCTGCGCCGGCTCAGGCTCACCGAAGCGGGGTTGGTTGGTTGACGGGACATATAAAGATATCTTTATATCTGACTTGCGCATTCCCACCTGACGCGGTAGGGCGCGCCAATCGCGGCCGGCGATTCCGGCGCGCCAAACCTTTCACATGCTGGAGATGCAGCCCGTGGCTACCGTGCTCGACAAGAACGACTATGTCATCAAGGACATCGAACTCGCCGATTTCGGCCGCAAGGAGATCGAGATCGCCGAGACCGAGATGCCGGGCCTGATGGCGCTGCGCGAGGAATTCGGCGCGTCGCAGCCGCTCAAGGGCGCGCGCATCACCGGTTCGCTCCACATGACGATCCAGACCGCGGTGCTGATCGAGACGCTGACCGCGCTCGGCGCCGACGTCCGCTGGGCGACCTGCAACATCTTCTCGACGCAGGACCATGCCGCTGCCGCCATCGCCGCCGCGGGCATCCCCGTCTTCGCGGTGAAGGGCGAGAGCCTGGCCGAATATTGGGACTATGTCGGCGACATCTTCAACTGGGGCGCGGACGGCGACGGCACCACCGCCAACATCATCCTGGACGACGGCGGCGACGCGACGATGTTCGCTTTGTGGGGTGCCAAGCTCGAGGCCGGCGCGACGCTCGGCGAGCCGGAGAATGACGAGGAAGTCGAGTTCCAGCGCGCGCTCAAGGCGTTCATCGCCAAGTATCCGGGCTACCTGACCGAGACGGTCAAGAACCTGAAGGGCGTCTCGGAAGAGACCACCACCGGCGTCCACCGCCTGTACGAGATCGCCAAGAAGGGCGAGCTGCCCTTCCCGGCGATCAACGTGAATGACAGCGTCACCAAGTCGAAGTTCGACAACCTTTATGGCTGCAAGGAATCGCTGGTCGACGCGATCCGCCGCGCCACCGACGTGATGCTCGCCGGCAAGGTCGCTTGCGTCGCCGGCTTCGGCGACGTCGGCAAGGGCTCGGCCCAGTCGCTCCGCAACGGCGGCGCGCGCGTGCTCGTCACCGAGATCGACCCGATCTGCGCGCTGCAGGCGGCGATGGAGGGCTTCGAGGTCGTGACGATGGAAGAGGCGGTCAAGCGCGCCGACATCTTCTGCACCGCGACGGGCAATGCCGACGTGATCACCGCCGATCACATGAAGGCGATGAAGCCGATGTCGATCGTCTGCAACATCGGCCACTTCGACAGCGAGATCCAGATCGCGGCGCTCAGCAACTATGAGTGGACCGAAGTGAAGCCGGGCACCGACCTGGTCAAGTTCCCCGACGGCAAGCAGATCATCGTGCTCGCCAAGGGCCGCCTGGTGAACCTGGGCTGCGCGACCGGCCACCCGTCGTTCGTTATGTCGTCGTCCTTCACCAACCAGACGCTCGCGCAGATCGAGCTGTGGACCAAGGGCGACCAGTACAAGAACGAAGTCTATGTGCTGCCGAAGCATCTCGACGAGAAGGTCGCGGCGCTGCACCTCGAGAAGCTCGGCGTAAAGCTTTCGAAGCTCACCCAGAAGCAGGCCAACTATATCGGCGTGCCGGTGGAAGGGCCGTTCAAGCCGGATCACTACCGCTACTAAGTCCTTGCCAGCAGGTTCGGAAAAGGCCGCGTCTCCCTCCCGGAGGCGCGGCCTTTTTTGTTTGAGCGGATATCGGTGTGTTGCAACAATGCTACACTTTTGCGGGAACCGTACCAACATTGCGCCGGAACAAGGATCGGAATCACGCCGGAAGCGTAACGGAAGGAGGCGTTAGCCATAACCGTAAAAGGGGATAATGATGGCGTACCGTGTTTTCCGCTCGCGCGGACTGCTTACCGTTTCCGCTGCCGCGCTCTCGCTGGCATGTCTTTCCGCAAACGCGCAGACCGCCGCGCCCGGCCAGGCAGAGGACAGTGCTCCCGAAACCGCCGCCGCGCAGGATGCACCGCAGGAACCCGAAGCGACCGAGGTGGTGGTCACCGGCTCGCGCATCCGCCAGACGCCGGGCTTCGATACGCCCAATCCGGTGGTGTCGATCGGTTCCGAGACGCTCCAGGCCTCCGGCACGACCAACCTGACCGATTTCCTGACCGGCTATCCGGCGTTGCAGGGTTCGTCGACTTCGGGCGACAATTCAGGCGACCGCGCGGGCATCGGCTTTACCGGTCTCAACCTGCTCGACCTGCGCAATCTCGGTACCCAGCGCACGCTGGTGCTGGTCGACGGCCGCCGCCACGTCGCGGGCGTGCCCGGCAGCGCGGCGATCGACATCAACACGATCCCGAACGACCTGGTCGAGCGCATCGAGGTGCTCACCGGTGGCGCGTCGGCGATCTACGGCGCCGACGGCGTGACCGGCGTCGTCAACTTCATCCTCAAGAAGGATTTCGACGGTATCACCGCGCGCGCCCAGGCGGGCATCTCCGAATATGGCGATGCGGGCCAGCGGCTCTTCTCGATCACTGCCGGCAAGAACTTCGCCGGAGGGCGCGGCAATTTCGCCGTCTCCTATGAATATGGCATCGACGATCGGCTCCAGACGCGCGATCGCGCCAATCTGCGCGGCACCGATGCGATCGGCTTCTATCGCAATCCCAATGGCACCAGCCCGACCTATGTGCCGCTGAACAACATCCGTTATTTCGATACCAACCGCGAGGGCGGCATCGACATCGATCAGGATGGCTTCCCCGATTATCTGGTGAATGCGAGCGGTGCGGTCGTTCCGTTCGATCCGGGCACGTTCGTCCCGAATTTCTACCAGCAGGGCGGCAACGCCACGCTCGTCTCCGACTATCGCAACGACCTGCTTCCCAAGGTCGAGCGGCACGTGGTCAACGCGCTCGCGCACTTCGACGTTTCGGACGCAGTGACGATCTTCGCGGAGGCCAAATACGCCAATACGCGCAGCTTCTCGCTCGCTCAGCCGACCTTCGACTATTATCTGGTGATCCCCGAGGACAATCCCTTCATCCCGGCATCGCTGCAGCCGCTGGTCGCCGCCGAGGGCCTGGGGAGCGTGCTCGTCAACCGCGACAATTTCGACTTCGGCCAGCGTGGCGAGGACATTCGCCGCGAGACGTGGCGCGGCGTCATCGGCGTGCGCGGCGAGCTGAGCAGCCACCTCAACTACGAAGCATCGTACACCTATGGCCGCACCGATGTGCGCAACCGCTACGTCAACGACATCCTCGACGATCGCTTCTATGCGGCGATCGACGCGGTGCAGGGGCCGAACGGCCCCACCTGCCGCGTCAATATCGACCCGACCTGGACGCCGACCCAACCCTATAACTATACGCGCGAAGAACACGCGCCGACGACGTTCCAACCGGGCCAGTGCATTCCGATCAATCTGTTCGGCGAAGGGCTGAACAGCCAGGCCGCGCTCGACTGGATCCTCACCGACACGGTCGATCGGTCGCGCATCGAGCAGCATGTCGCCTCGGCCTATCTGAGCGGCGACCTGGGCGGGCTCTTCACGTTGCCGGGGGGCGCCGTCGGCTTCTCGGTCGGCGCGGAATATCGCAAGGAAAAGAGCCGTTTCACGCCCGACCCGCTGGCCGCGCAGGGGCTGACCTTCACCAACGCGCTGACCACCGACGCGGGCGAGTATGACGTCAAGGAAGTGTTCGGCGAGTTGCGCGTGCCGCTGCTCAAGGACCGCTTCATCCATCGGCTCGAGATCGGCGGCGCGGTGCGCTATTCGGATTATTCGACCATCGGCACCACGACGTCGTGGAAAGTCGACGGTGCTTTCGCGCCGATCCGCGACATCACCTTCACCGGTACCTACTCGAAGGCGGTACGCGCGCCGAACATCGGCGAGCTCTTCTCGGGCAATTCGCAGACGTTCGAGTTCATCACCGATCCGTGTTTGCCCGACGAGATCCAGTTCGGCACGCAGTATCGCGCGGCGAACTGCCAGGCGCTGCTGACCTCGCTTGGTGCCGACCCGGCGACTTATGAAGATGTGCGCTCGACCAACATCCCGGGCTTCGCAGGGGGCAACCCCAACCTCTCCGAGGAAGAGGCGACGACCTGGACCGCGGGTGCGATCATCCAGCCGAGCTTCATCCCGGGGCTGTCGCTGCGCGCCGACTGGTATGACATCAAGCTGAAGAATGCGATCAATACGGTGACGTCCGAGCAGCTCGCGCAGCTCTGCGTCGATCAGCCGACCCTCGACAATCCGTTCTGCCCCGGAATCGTCCGTCAGAATGGCGCCGCGGGCACGGCTCTCGCGGGCAATATCGTGGGCTTCACGGTGCTTCCGCAGAACGTCGCGAACTTCAGCACCGCGGGCCTCGACGTGAACTTCAACTACCGTCTGCGCACCGACAATCTCGGTACGTTCAACCTGTCGATAGTCGGCAACTATCTCGACCGGCTGGAGTTCATCGGCACCCCTGGTGCCGATGTGACCAACCGCCGCCAGGAAGCGCTGTTCCGGGCCCCGAAATATACGGTGAATGCCGATCTGACGTGGCAGAAGGGCGGCCTGACGGTGAATTATGGCATCCTGTGGTTCAGCAAGACGCTGCGCTACAGCAATCAGGAGGTGGCGGGCGACCCCGACATCGTCGCGCCTGAGTATCTGTGGCTCAAGGAACGCTGGCAGCACGACATCTATGCCAGCTACGACGTGAACGACAAATTCCAGATCTATGGTGGCGTCCGCAACCTCTGGGGCCAGAAGCCCGACCTCGGGACCAGCATCTATCCGGTCAACTCGATAGGCCGATTCGGTTTCGTCGGCGCGCGGGTGAAGCTGCCGAGCTTCTGAAGCCGGGTAGATTGCAGGAAAAGGGGGCCGGTGCGAGCCGGCCCCCTTTTCTTTGGTCTCGACACACTTCGAGTCGGCCGATCCGGTGTTTGCGTCAGATCGTCGCGAGACCGTGCTGGAGATTGCGGCCGGGCGGGCGCTGCTTCGTTTCACTCCCGGATCGTGAGTAACAACGAAGCAAATCCCGAAGCCGGGGCTGCACGTGAGAGGATCGGCGAGATCCTGCGTTCGGCCTTGGGCGCGCCCGAGGAAGAGGCGCTGGAAGACGAGACGCGGCGGCTCATGCTGCAGCTCTCGATCGAGCCGCTCGACAATGCGGGCGTGGATTTCCGGGCCGCGACGACGGTGTCGCAGGCGCGTCACCCATTGCTGCGCCGGCTGCTCGGCAAGAATGGCGGGGCGCCTCACGCCTAGCCGGTGCGCAAGCCGCTTTCCGATCGGCGGCGCTTTGCCTAAGGATTGCGCCATGATGGCGCAGCGAAGCCGCGGAGAGGCGGCTTGATCGAGATTCCGCAATCGGCGGCGATAGGGGCGGGGGCGGTGCTCGCGCTGCTGGTGCTCGGCGCGACCTGGATGCTGTTCGCGGGGCTGCGGCTCCGCGCCGAAGCCAGGGAAACCGCCGATCGCGACGCGCGGCTGGCGGCCCTGGTCGCCGGATCGCCCGCGCAGGCGATGATCGTGCGCGCCGACGGCCGCGTCGAGGTGCCGCGACGGCTGGCCGACTGGCTCGGCCTCGACCTGCTCCCGCGCGAGCTCGCCGACCTTGCCGGGATCGAGAGCGGGCTGGTCGCGGACGATGCGACTGCGCTCGAGGCCTATGTGATCGCGGCGCAGAAGGCCGGCCAGCCGTTCAGCCTGTCGGTGCGGGCGCAGGGCTCCGAGCGCGCGTTGCTGGTGATCGGCGAGCGCGCGAGCGACAGCATGCGCGCGCCGGGCGGCGTGGTGCTGTGGTTCCTCGACGCGACCGAGAGCCAGAGCGAGATCAACCGGCTGCAGCGCGAGGCATCGCGGCTGCGCGCGGCGTTCGACGCGCTCACCGCGTTGATCGAGGCGGCGCCGATGCCGATGTGGTATCGCGGGCCCGATCTCAAGCTGCTGATGGTCAATTCGGCCTATGTCCGCGCGGTCGAGGGCGGCGACAGCGAGGATGTCGTCGCGCACGGGCTCGAGCTGGTCGAGGGCGCCGGGCTCGGCGGTCCGCTCGCCAACGCCGCGATCGCGCGCGATACCGGCGAGCCGCAGACTGCCGCGATGCCCGCGACGATCGGCGGCGCGCGGCGGATGCTGCGGCTCCACGACGTACCGTTGCCGACCGGCGGCGTGGCGGGCTTCGCGATCGACATCGAGGAATTCGAGCAGCTGCGCGGCGGGCTCAAGCGCTTCGGCGAGGCGCAGCGCGCGATGCTCGACCGGCTCTCCGCGGGCGTCGCCCAGTTCGCGCCGGACCGCAGTATGGCGTTCTGCAACCAGCCCTTCCGCCGCATGTTCGCGATGCGGAACGAATGGCTGGCGGATCGCCCCGAGTTCGACCGCGTGCTCGATCGCATGCGCGAGGCGAACCGGTTGCCCGAGGTGCGCGACTATCCGGCGTGGAAGGCCGAGCGCCGCGAATGGTTCACGTCGCCCGATGCGGTCGAGGAGACGTGGAGCGTCGCGGGCACGCATCTGCGCGTGGTCGCGCAGCCGCTTCCCGAGGGCGGGCTGCTGCTGATCTTCGAGGACCGCACCCAGCAGTTCGAGCTCCAGCGCGAGCATGGCGAGATGCAGCAGGTGCGCACCGCGACGCTCGAGAGCCTCGCCGAGGCGGTGGCGGTGTTCGGCAAGGGGCGGCTGCAGCTGTGGAACCGCAAGTTCCGCCAGGTCTGGGGCTTCGAGGACAGCTTCCTCGACGGGCATCCGCAGATCGGGCAATTGGTGAAGGCGGCGGGCCCCAAGCTCACTAATCCGGGGCGCGCCGACGTGCTGGGCGACCTGATCCGGCTGGCCGCCAAGGACCGGCAGACGCGCGGCAGCACCATCGCCTTCGCCGACGGGCGCCATTTCGACCTCACCGCGGTTCCGCTCCCCGACGGCAACGCGCTGGTGACGATGCTCGACACCACTGATCATCACCGGGCCGAGCGTGCGCTTCGGGATCGCAACGAGGCGCTGGAAGCGGCGGACCGGGTCAAGACCGCCTTCGTCGCCAATATGAGCTACGAGCTGCGCACGCCGCTCACCTCGATCAAGGGCTTCACCGAGATGCTGCACGGCGGGTTCGCCGGCAAGCTGACCAAGAGCGCGGTCGAATATACCGAGGCGATCCTCACCTCGGTCGACCGGCTGAGCGCGCTGGTCGACGACGTGCTCGATCTGACCCAGAGCGAAGGCACGCCGATGGACCGGGTGCCGGTCGATCTCGAGCTGGCGGCGAATACTGCGGCCGAGGCGATCGCGCCGCTCGCCAAGGCCAAGAGGATCGAATTGGTGGTGGAGGATGCCGGCACCGCGGGGAGCGTGACGGGCGACCTCAGGCGGCTGCGGCAAGTGATCGAGCATCTGCTGCGCCACGCGGTGGCGTGCACGCCCGAGGACGGCCGCGTGCTGCTCCACCTCGACGGCAACGCCAAGGTCGCGCGGGTGATCGTATCGGACAATGGGCCTGGGATGAGCGCGGAGGCAGTGGCCAGGGCGTTCGACAGCTTCGCCCAGCACGGCATATCGCGCAGCGGCGAGCGCGCGCTGGGACTGGGCATGCCGCTCGCCAAGCAGTTCGTCGAAGCGCATGGCGGGCGGATCGAGCTGATCTCCGAGCCGGGCGAGGGGACGCTGGTGACGGTGGAGCTGCCGCGGTGAGGGGGGACTTTGACGAAATCCTCCCCCGGAGGGGGAGGGGGACCAGCGAAGCTGGTGGAGGGGTAGTCTCCACGGGCGATGTCGCTTGGGGCGCGCTACCCCTCCACCGCCTTCGGCGGTCCCCCTCCCCCTCCGGGGGAGGATTCTGATGCGGCTCGCTTCTCCCGAAGATTCGCTGGCGCTGGGCGCGTGGCTCGCGGAAATCGCCCGGCCCGGCGACGTGATCGCGCTTTCCGGCCCGCTCGGCGCGGGCAAGACGAGCATCGCGCGGGGGCTGCTCGCTGCGTTGGGGCTGGAGGAGGAGGCGCCGAGCCCGAGCTTCGCGATCGTCCAGCCCTATGCGCCGCCCGAGGTGCGCTTTCCGGTCCTGCACGTCGATCTCTATCGCATCGAGGATCCCGACGAGGCGGAGGAACTTGGGCTCGACGATGCGCGCGGCGATTCGCTGCTGCTCGTCGAATGGCCGGAGCGCCTGGGCATGGATTACTGGCGCGATGCGCTGTGGCTCACCCTGGAACCGACGCCGGACGGCGCGCGTGCCTTGACAGCGCAGGTCCCGGAGGCATGGAGAGGCCGATGGCCCCAAATCCTATAGCTGACATGAATCCGCCCCCCGCGGCGCCCGACTTCCTGATCGCCGCCGGATGGGACGGGGCCGAGATCCGGCCGCTCGCCGGCGACGCCTCGTTCCGCCGCTATTTCCGCGTCGTCCACCACGACCGCAGCGCGATTCTGATGGACGCGCCGCCCCCGCACGAGGACCCGCGCCCGTTCATCTCGATCGCGCGCTGGCTCACCGGCAACGGCTTCGCGGCACCGGCGATCCTCGCCGAGAACCTCGACCACGGCCTCGTGCTGCTCGAGGATTTCGGCGACGCGCGGCTGCGCGAGACCGTGGACGCCGCGCCCGAGAGCGAGCTCCGTTTCTATGAGGAGGCGGTCGACCTGCTGATCCGGCTGGGCCAGCATCAGGCGGCGGACATCCGCCCCTACACCCTGGCCGAATATCAGCGCGAGGCGGCTTTGCTGCCCGAATGGTACACGCCCGCGGTGGGGCTCAGCGTCGACATGCAGGGCTATGCCGATGCCTGGGATCAGGTGCTCGCGCCGGTGCTGACGGGTCATACACCGGTCACGGTGCTGCGCGATTACCACGCCGAGAACATCATGCTGATCGAAGGCAGCGAGAGCTTGGGCCTGCTCGACTTCCAGGACGCGCTGGCGGGGCATCCCGCCTATGACCTCGTCTCGCTGCTGCAGGATGCGCGGCGCGACGTGGCGCCCGATCTCGAGACCGCGATGCTCGACCGCTACAAGAGGATCACCGGAGCGGGCGATAGCTTCGACGTGGCCTATCACGTGCTCGGCGCGCAGCGGAACGCCAAGATCATCGGCATCTTCACCCGGCTGTGGAAGCGCGACGGCAAGCCGCGCTACCCGGGGCTCTGCCCGCGCGTCTGGGGCTATCTGGAGCGCGACCTGAAGCATCCGGCATTGAAGCCTGTAGCCGACTGGTTCGACGCGCATGTGCCGGCCGCGCTGCGCGGCGACCCGCTGGCGATCGTCGGCGAATGAGTACCAGCGCGGTCTATTCGCTGCGGCCGCAGCCTACGGCGCCCGTGCCCGAGACGGCGATGGTGATGGCCGCCGGGCTCGGCAAAAGGATGCGGCCGCTGACAGCGACGCGACCCAAGCCGCTGGTCGAAGTCCAGGGCAAGACGTTGATCGACTACACCTTTGATCATCTCCGCGTGGCGGGGGTGAGGCGTGCGATCGTCAACGTCCATTATCTCGCCGACCAGATGGAGGCGCATCTCAAGGCGCGAGTGACCGATATCGAGCTGCTGATCTCCGACGAGCGCAGGCAGTTGATGGAGACCGGCGGCGGGATCGTCCAGGCGCGGGAGATGATCGGCGACCAGCCGTTCCTCTGCGTCAACAGCGACAATCTGTGGGTCGACGGGCCGATCGACGCGATCCGTGGGCTCGCGGCGCAGTGGGATGACGACCGGATGGACGCGCTGCTGCTGCTGGTGCCGCTGGCGCGGGCGCACAGCCATCGCGGGCAGGGCGACTTCCGTCTCGACGCGCTCGGGCGGATCACCGAACGCAGGAAGCCCGGCCGACTCGCGCCCTTCGTCTATACCGGCGTGCAGATCCTCTCGCCGCGGGTGATCCGGGACTGGCCCGAGGGGCCGTTCTCGACCAATTTGTTCTGGAACCGCGCGCTGGAGGCGGGGCGGCTGTGGGGCGTGGTGCACCAGGGGCTGTGGTTCGACGTCGGCACCCCGGCGGCGATCGGCGCGGCGGAGGCAGTGCTGGCGGAGATGTGACGGCGCAGCTAGGCTCGCTCGACCAATGCCCGAACGCCTGCATCTCTACACCATCCCGCCGCACCGCGCCTTTGCCGATGCGCTGGCGATCGGGCTGATCCGGCGGTTCGGGAGCGACCCGCTCAAGCTGGCGCGCGGGCTGGTGCTGCTGCCCAACAACCGTGCCAAGCGGGCGATCCACGACGCGTTCGTGCGCGAGAGCGAGAACGGGCTGTTGTTGCCGCGGCTGGTCGCGGTGGGCGATCCCGAGCTCGACGAGGCGGTGTTCGACGCCGCCGACGATGCCGAGCCGATCCCGGCGGCGGTCGATCCGCTCCAGCGGCGGATGATCCTCGCGCGGCTGATCCAGGAGGCGGGCGCGCCGGTCGACGCCGCCGAGGCAGTGCGGCTGGCGGGCGACCTCGCCAACACGCTCGATCAGCTGCTGATCGAGGAAGTCGCGCCGCGCGCGCTCAAGGAGATCGAGCTCAGCCAGGAGCTTTCGGCGCATTGGGAGCGCTCGCTCGCGCTGTTCGAAGTGGTGCTGACGCGCTGGCCGAAGGCGCTCGAACGGCTCGGGCGGATCGATCTCGCCGAGCGGCGGCGGCGGCTGGTCGACAAGGTGGCGAGAAGCTGGCGGAGCGCGCCGCCTGCTGGGTTCGTCTGCGCGGCGGGGGTGACCGCCTCGGCGCCGGCGTTCGCGCGGCTGCTGCGCACCGTGGCGGGGCTGCCGCGTGGGATGGTGGTGCTGCCCGGGCTCGCCACCGGGATCAGCGATACCGAATGGGATGCGCTCGGGCCGCACAAGCCCGATCCCGTGACCGGGCGGCGGCGGCGCAGTCTCGAAAGCCACCCGCAATATCATCTCAAGCTGCTGCTCGACCGGATGGGCGTGCACCGCAGCGAGTTCGACCCATGGCGCGCGGCGAGCGAGCATGACGCGCCGCCGGCACGAAGCAAGGCGATCGCCTCGGCGATGGCGCCGCCCGAGCTGACGCATGGCTGGACCGCGCTTCCGGCGGCCGAGCGGCGGCTCGACGGGGTGCGCGCGCTCGACGTGGCGACGCCGGCCGAGGAGGCGCAGGGGATCGCGCTGGCGCTGCGTGAAGTGCTCGAGGCGCCGGGGCGGACCGCGGCGCTGGTGACACCGGATCGCGCGCTGGCGCGGCGGGTGGCGGCGCATTGCGCGCGCTGGGGGATCGTGGTCGACGATTCCGCCGGCCAGCCATTGTCGATCCTGCCGCCGGGGACCTTGCTGCTCGCGCTCGCCGATGCCGCGGCACAGGGCTTTGCGCCGCTGCCGCTGCTGACCCTGCTCAAGCATCCGCTGGTGATGGCCGAGCGGCGCGGCGAATGGCTCGAAGGCGTGCGGCTGCTCGACCGCGCGCTGCGCGGGCCGCGCCCCGCGCCGGGGCTTGCGGGGATCGACCGGCATCTGGCCGAGCAGGAGGGGCGGGACGGGCATCTGCGTCGCGCGGCGCTGCGTTGGTGGCCCGAGGCGCGAGGCCTGCTGGCACCGCTGGAGAATGTGTTCGCGAGTGGGGCGCGGCCGTTGCCGGCGTTGCTCGCGGCGTTGCGCGAGACGGCGCAGGCCTTGGGCGGCGATGCGCTCTGGGTGCGGGCCGAGGGACGTGCCGCCGCCGATCTGCTCGATGCGGCGGAGCGCGAGGCGGCCAACGGCCCGCCGAGCGCCGAGCCCGAGGCGCTGGCGCCGATGCTGCGCACGCTGATGGACGAGCAAGCGGTGCGGCCGCCGCAGGGCGGACATCCGCGGCTGGCGATCCTCGGTTTGATCGAGGCGCGGCTGCAGACCGCCGACCTGATGATCCTCGGCGGATTGAACGAAGGCGTGTGGCCCGGGCTGCCCGCGCCCGATCCGTGGCTGGCGCCGCGGATTCGCGCCGAGCTGGGCCTGCCGGGCCTCGAGCGACGGATCGGGCTTTCGGCGCATGATCTGGCGGGGGCGCTCGGGGCACCGCAAGTGCTGCTCACCCGGGCGCGGCGCGATGCGAGCGCGCCGACGATCGCATCGCGCTTCTGGCTGCGGTTGGAGGCGCTGTCGGGCGGGCTCGACCGGGCGCGCGAAGTCGAGGCGTGGCTGCGGGCGATCGATGATCCGGGCGAGCACCAGCCGGCCGAGCGGCCTGCGCCGCAGCCTGCGGTGGAATTGCGGCCCAAGGCGTTGTCGGTGACCGAGGTCGATCGGCTCAAGGCCGATCCCTATGCCTTCTACGCGCGGCGGATGTTGCGGCTGATGCCGCTCGATCCGGTCGACGCCGATCCGAGCGCGGCGTGGCGTGGCACCGCGGTGCATGCGGTGCTCGAGCGCTGGTTCGCCGAGGATGATTGCGCGCCCGAGAAGCTCCGCGCGCGCGCCGAGGCGATGCTCGCCGACGAGCGGACGCATCCGATGATGCGCGCGCTCTGGGCACCGCGGCTGATGGAGGCAGTCGGCTGGATCGCCGCGCAGATCGCTGTCGATCCTTCGCGCAAGGTGATCGCGGTCGAGAAGCGCGGGATGATCCCGTTCGCAGGCGTGGAATTGAGCGGCACCTTCGATCGCATCGACCGGATGGACGACGGCAGCCTCGCGATCGTCGACTACAAGACCGGCAAGCCGCCGAGCCTCGCCGCGGTGCGCGAGGGGTTCAGCCTGCAATTGGGGCTGCTCGGGCTGATCGCCGAGCGGGGCGGGTTCGAGGGGATCGCGGGGCGAGCCAAGCATTTCGAATATTGGTCGCTGTCGCGCAATCGCGGAGGCGGGTTCGGCTATGTCGAGAGCCCATGCGACACGCGGCGGCGGGACTATCTGCCGGCGGATGAGTTCATCGATCGCGCGGTGGATCAGTTCGAGGGCGCGGCGCGGATGTGGCTCACCGGGGACGAGCCGTTCACTGCCAAGCTGCACCCGGATTACGCGCCCTATGCCGAGTACGACCAGCTGATGCGGCGGGATGAGTGGTATGGGCGTGAGTGAAGTCCGTCCCCTGCACCGCCTCAAGGGCAATCAGCGCCGCGCGAGCGATCCGGCGCGGCATATCTGGCTGTCGGCTTCGGCCGGGACCGGCAAGACGCAGGTGCTTGCGGCGCGGGTGTGGCGGCTGCTGCTCGCGGGGGTCGATCCAGGGGCGATCCTGTGCCTGACCTTCACCAAGGCGGGCGCGGCCGAGATGTCCGAGCGTATAACCAGCCGGCTGGCGCGCTGGGTGCGGGCGAGCGATGCCGAGCTGGTCGCCGATCTCGAGGCGCTGGGCGAGAGCATCGCGCCCGAGGGGCGTGCGCGGGCGCGGACGCTGTTCGCCAAGGTGCTCGACGCGCCGGGGGGCGGGATCCGCATCCAGACGATCCACAGCTTTTGCCAGTCGCTGCTAGCGGCCTTTCCGGTCGAGGCAGGGCTCGTCCCCGGTTTCCGCCCGCTCGACCAGCGCGAGGAGGCGGTGCTCGCGCGCGAGGCGCTGGCCGAGATGCTGATCGATGCCGGGCGCGAGGGGCGGACGGCGCTGATCGACTCGGTGGGCGCGCTGAGCCTCAGGCTGGGCGAGGGCAAGGCCGAGGCGTTCCTGAAGATGTGCGCGGCCAATGCCGAGGCGATGGCGGGGCTGCCGAGCGGGATCCAACCTTTCCTGCGTAGGGCGATGGACTTGCCGTCGGGCGATATCGACGCCGAGATCGAGACGAGTTGCGGCGACGATGCGTTCGATCTGGCTGCCTTGCGCGAAGTCGCCGCGATGAACGCGGCCTGGGGGACCAAGTCGGGGCTGGCACGCGCCGAGGAGATCGCGATGTGGCTCACGCTGCCCCCGGGCAAGCGCGCGCTGCGGCTGGCCGATCTCCACTCGGTCTGGGCCACCGCCAAGGGCGAGCCGCGCTCGTTCGGCAAGGGACAGGCGTCGCAGGAGCCCGGCTATGCCGATCTGGCGATGCGGCTGCATGGGCGCTGTAGCGAGCTGATCGGGATGAAGGTCCAGGCCGATTTCGCCGACCTGCTCGCGCGCGGGCTCGAGGCGGGGCGCGCCTATGCCGACACCTATGCCCGGGCGAAGCGACGGGTGGGTGCGGTCGATTTCAACGATCTGATCCGCAAGACCGTGGCGCTGCTCGCCGAGCCGGGCATGGGCGAATGGGTGCGCTACAAGCTCGATCAGGTGACCGAGCATGTGCTGATCGACGAGGCGCAGGACACCAATCCGCAGCAATGGGCGATCGTCAGCGCGATCGCCGACGAGTTCTTCGCGGGCGAGGGCGCGCGCGGAGAGGCGGTGCGCACGCTGTTCACCGTCGGCGACTACAAGCAGGCGATCTTCGGCTTCCAGGGCACCGACCCGATCTATTTCCGCGCGGCGTTCGAGCGCTTCTGGCGAGCCTCGCGGGTGCAGGCGGAGTACGACGTCGAGGCGGCCGAGCTGGAATCGCTGTCGCTGACGCACAGCTTCCGCTCGACCCGGCCGGTGCTCGAATTCGTCGATGCGGCACTGGGGACGCTGCCCGCGCCGGGAATGGGCGATCTCAGTGACGCCGAGCCGCATGCCAGCGAAGTGCCGGGGCCGGGGACGGTCACGCTCTGGCCGGCGACCGTCGAGGGCGGGAGCGAGGCCGACGAGGAGGAATGGGTCGGCGACGCGACCCGCAAGCTCGCCGGCGATATCGCGCGGGCGATCAAGGCATGGCTGGCACAAGGGCTGATGCTCGAGAGCAAGGGCAGGGCACTGCGGCCCGAGGATGTGATGATCCTCGTCAAGCGGCGCGGCGAGCTGGCCTCGCTGATCGTCGCGCGGCTCTATGCCGAGGGCGTGCCGGTGGCCGGGGTCGACCGGCTGCGGCTCAACGCGCCGCTGGCGGTGCAGGACCTGCTCGCGGCGGTGCGCTTCGTGCTCCAGCCCGAGGACGATCTGTCGCTGGCGTCGCTGCTGGTCTCTCCGCTGATCGGGTGGAGCCAGGACGCGCTGATGGAAGCGGCGCTGCGGCCGAAGGGCGCGTCGCTCTGGGCGCATCTGCGCGCGACCGGCGGCGAACGGATCGCGCCGCTCGAGGCTTTGCTCAACCGCGCCGATTTCACCACGCCCTATCGTTTCCTGGAGGAGATCCTCTCGGGTCCGCTCGACGGGCGGCGCAAGCTGGTGCTGCGCCTGGGCGAGGAAGCGCGCGATCCGATCGAGGAACTGCTCAATGCCGCGCTCAATTTCGAGAATCTGGCGACGCCGTCGCTCCAGCGCTTCCTCGACTGGTTCGATCGTGGCGATGTCGAGATCGTCCGCGACGCGGCGCAGCCGGCGGGGGCGGTGCGGGTGATGACCGCGCATGGCGCCAAGGGGCTGCAGGCGCCGTTGGTGATCCTCGCCGACGCGACGGTCGATCCGACGCGGAGTCCGCGCGACTTCCTGCTCTGGGGTCCTGAGGATCATGAAGGCGCACCCTTCCCGATCTTCCGGCCGCGTGCGGCGGAGCGGGGCGGGGCGCTCGATGCGGTGCTTTCGCTCGCCGATGCGCGCGAGCTGCAGGAGCATTGGCGGCTGTTCTACGTCGCGGCGACGCGCGCCGAGGAGCGGCTGGTGATCGCGGGGGCGCTGGGGCCGATGGCCAAGGGCGTGCCGCCCGAGGCGAGCTGGTATGCGGCGTGTTCGCGGGCGTTCGACGCGCTTGAGGTGCCGGAGGGCGAACTGCGGATGTTCCGCGGGATCGCGCCCGCGGCACCGCTTCCGGTCGCGGCGAAGCAGAGCGGCGAGGTGGCGGAGCCATCGGCGCTGCCGGGCTGGATCGCAAAGCCTGCCCCGGCCGAGGCGCGGCCGCCGCGACCGCTTGCGCCCTCGTCGCTGGGCGAAGACCTTGCCGCCGATCCGCCGCCGACGCCGGCAATGCGCGTGGCGGCCGAGCGCGGGCGGTTGCTCCACGCGCTGTTCGAGCGATTGCCGGCGCTGGGAGCCGATGCGCGCGCGGAAGCGGCGGAGCGCTGGCTGGCGGGGCCGGGCGGAGTCGCGGACGCCGATGCGCGGACCGAGATCGCCGCGGCGGCGCTGACGGTGATCGGGGACCCGCGTTTCGCCGAATGGTTCGTGCCCGAGGCGCTGGCCGAGGCGCCGATCGCGGCGGTGGTCGAGGGGCTGGTGGTTTCGGGGACGGTCGACCGGCTGATCGTGACGCCGGACAGCGTGCGCGTCGTCGACTTCAAGACCGCACGGCGGGCACCGGCGAGCGTGGACGCGATCCCACCCTATCATTTGCGCCAGATGGCCGCCTATGCGGGGGCACTGGGGGTGATCTTTCCCGGCCGTCGGATCGAGGCTGCGTTGCTCTACACCGCGGGGCCGACGCTCCACCTGCTGCCGCCGGAGCTGCTCGCGGCGCAAAAGGCGGACTTGGTGGCCATGGAGCAAAGCTTGGCTTCGCGCGCTTGAGCCGGAACGATCGCGCACATAGATAAGACGCCAAGACGCTATCAGGAGAAGTTTCCATGGCCACTCAGGCTACCACCGACGCCAGCTTCGACACCGATGTCCTCCAGGCCGACAAGCCTGTCCTCGTCGATTTTTGGGCCGAATGGTGCGGGCCGTGCCGGATGATCGCGCCGGCGCTCGAGGAACTGGCCGACGAGCTCGGCGAGAAGGTCAATATCGTCAAGCTCGACATCGACGAGAATCCCGACGCGCCGACCAAGTATGGCGTGCGCGGCATCCCGACGATGATCCTGTTCAAGAACGGCCAGCCGGCCGCCACCCAGGTCGGTGCGATGCCCAAGAGCGGCATCAAGCAGTGGATCGAGCGCGAGCTCTGATCGCACGCCACTGACGAAGATTACCCCCGTCGTCCGATCGTGGACGGCGGGGGTTTTCGTATCTGCGTCAGCCCGCCGCCTTGGCGAGCCCGCGCGAGAGCTGCAGCGCGCCGTGGAGCCGCGCGGCCGGATCGGCCCAGGCGCGGTTGATCACCAGCCGCATGTCGGGGCGCAGCCGTGCGGTCTCGCCGAGCTTGTCGACATAGGCGAGCAGGCCAGGGACGTTGGGGAACTTGTCCTCGTGGAAGGTCACCAGCGCGCCCTTGGGGCCGACGTCGATCTTGGCGATGCACGCCTTCTTGGCGTTGAGCTTGGCCTCGATCAGGCGGAGCAGATTGTCGGTAGGCTCGGGGAGCTTGCCGAAGCGGTCGATCAATTCGGCGGCGAAGGCCTCGATGCCCTGCTTGTCCTCGACTTCGTTGAGGCGGCGATAGAGCCCCATGCGCAGGTCGAGATCGGGGACATAGTCCTCGGGGATCATGATCGGCGCGTCGACGGTGATCTGCGGCGACAGGTCCTTGGGGCGGATGTCGTCGCGCAGGCCGCCGGCCTTGGCGTCGAGGATCGCCTCCTCGAGCATCGACTGGTAGAGTTCGTAGCCGACTTCCTTGATGTGCCCCGACTGCTCGTCGCCGAGCAGATTGCCTGCGCCGCGAATGTCGAGATCATGGGAGGCGAGCTGGAAGCCTGCCCCCAGCGTCTCGAGGTCTGAAAGGACCTTCAGGCGCTTCTCCGCCGCCTCGGTCATCAGCCGCTCGGACGGGGTGGTGAGATAGGCATAAGCGCGGGTCTTGGAGCGTCCGACACGACCGCGGATTTGGTAGAGCTGCGCGAGGCCGAACTTGTCGGCGCGGTTGACGATCAGCGTGTTGGCGCTGGGGATGTCGAGCCCGGATTCGATGATCGTGGTCGAGACGAGCAGGTCGTAGCGGCGGTCGTAAAAGGCCGACATGCGCTCCTCGACTTCGGTCGGCGCCATCTGGCCGTGCGCGATGACGTAGCTGATCTCGGGGACGTCGTTGCGGAGGAACTCCTCGATCTCCGGCAGGTCCGAGATGCGCGGCGTGACGAAATAGGCCTGGCCGCCGCGATAATGTTCGCGCAGCAGCGCTTCGCGGAGGACGACCGGGTCCCAGGGCATGACATAGGTGCGCACCGCGAGGCGATCGACCGGCGGGGTCTGGATCACGGACAACTCGCGCAGGCCCGACATCGCCATCTGGAGGGTGCGCGGGATCGGCGTGGCGGTGAGGGTGAGGACATGGACGTCCGCCTTCATCGCCTTCAGCCGCTCCTTGTGCGTCACGCCGAAGCGCTGCTCCTCGTCGACGATGACGAGGCCGAGCCGCTTGAAGTCGATCGTCTTGGCGAGAATCGCATGCGTGCCGACGACCACGTCGATCTTGCCCTCGGCGAGCTTCTCGCGCGTCGCCTTGGCCTCGGCGGCAGGGACGAGGCGGGAGAGGCGGCCGATCTCGATCGGGAAGCCCTGGAAGCGCTCGACGAAATTGCGGTGGTGCTGGCGGGCGAGGAGGGTGGTCGGGCAGACCACCGCGACCTGCATCCCCGCCATCGCCGCGACGAAGGCGGCGCGCAGCGCGACCTCGGTCTTGCCGAAGCCGACATCGCCGACGATGAGCCGGTCCATCGGGCGGCCCGCGGCGAGATCCTCGAGCACGTCGCCGATCGCGCGGTCCTGGTCGTCGGTCTCCTCATAGGGAAAGCGGTCGACGAAGGCGGGGTAGCCGCCATGATCGGGCTCGGCGACTTCGGCGGGGCGGGTGGCGCGCTTGGCGGCAGTGGCGATGAGCTCGCCCGCGATCTCGCGGATCCGCTCCTTCATGCGCGACTTGCGGCGCTGCCACGCCTCGCCGCCGAGCCGGTCGAGCGTCGCGCCGTCCTCGCCCGCGCCGTAGCGGCTGAGCACCTCGAGATTCTCGACGGGGACGTAGAGCTTGTCGCCGCCGGCATATTCGAGCGCGACGCAATCGTGCGGAGCCTTCTGCACCGGGATCTGGGTCAGCCCGTCATAGCGGCCGATGCCGTGCTCGATATGCACGACGAGATCGCCCGGCGAGAGCGTGGCGAGCTCCTGGAGGAAGGCGTCGGTGTTCTTGCGGCGCTTCGAGCGGCGGACGAGACGGTCGCCGAGCATGTCCTGCTCGGTGAGCACCGCGACATCGGGCGCGGTGAAGCCATGATCGAGCGGCAGGACGATCAGGGCCACGCCCTTGTCGGCGGCGCCGAGCGCTTCCTGCCAGCTCTCCGCATTGCGCGCGCCCTTGAGGCCGTGATCGCCGAGCAGGCCGGCGAGGCGCTCGCGCGCGCCGTTCGAATAGCTGGCGAGGATCGGCTTCCTGCCGTCTTTCCGCACCTTGGCGAGGTGTGCGACCACCGCTTCGTAGACGTTCGATCCGGCGGCGCGTTCGGGTGCGAAATCGCGGGGACCGTCGACAAGGAAGTCGAGCACGGTGGCGGACTCAGGTTCGTGGAAGGACGTGGCGATATGGACCGGGCCATGATCGAGCGCGCGGGCCCATTCGTCGGGCGAGAGATAGAGTGTATCGGCGGCGAGCGGGCGATAGCTGCCCGGCGCGGTCGATTCGGCGCGGACGCGGTTCTGCTGATAGTCGGCGATCGCCTCGAAGCGCTGTTCGCCCGCACCCGCGGTGGCGGTGTCGCGGACGATCACCGCTTCGTCGGGCAAATGCGCGAACAGCGTATCGAGCCGTTCCTCGAACAAGGGCAGCCAATGCTCCATGCCGGCGAGGCGGCGGCCGTCGCTGATCGCCTGGTAGAGCGGATCGCCGGTCGCGGTGGCGCCGAACTGCTCGCGATAGCGGGTGCGGAAGCGCTTGATCGACTCCTCGTCGAGCAGCGCTTCGGAGGCGGGGAGCAAGGTGAAGCCGTCGACGCGGCCGATGGTGCGCTGGTCCTCGGGCGAGAAGGTGCGCAGGCTCTCGATCTCGTCGCCGAAGAAATCGAGGCGGAGCGCCTGCTCGGAACCTGAGGGGAAGAGGTCGACGAGGCCGCCGCGCACCGCGAACTCGCCCGAGTCGCTCACCGTGTCGACGCGGACATAGCCGTTCGCCTGGAGCAGCGCCGAGAGCTTGTCGAGGCCGATCCGCTCGCCCGGGGCGAGGCGCGCGACGAGCTGGCGGATGCGGAAGGGGGTGAGGGTGCGCTGGGTGGCGGCATTGACGGTGGTGACGAGCAGGCGCGGCTTGCCGGATTTGGACTGGAGCGCCTGGAGCGTGGCGAGGCGCTCGGCCATGACGCGCAGCGTGGGGCTGGCGCGGTCGTAGGGAAGGCAGTCCCAGGCCGGATAGGCGAGGATGTCGAGCTCGGGGGCGAAATAGGGCGCGGTAGACGCGATCGCGCGCATCGCCGCCTCGTCGGGCGCGATGAACACGGCCATGCTCCCCGCGCGGGCGAGGTCGGCCAGCATCCAGGGGAGAAAGCCGGTCGGGGCGCCCGCGAGGGTGAGGGGGCGGGTGGCGGAGAGGATGGTCTTGAGGTCGGGCATTCTATTCCTCTAGCCCCTCCCCTTCAG
>NZ_JAPKNM010000076.1 GCF_026460985.1 Sphingomonas sp. | reverse complement strand
CTTTATTAGGCGCGCAGACGCGCGCACCCACCCCCTGCCCCTCCCTGCAAGCAGGGAGGGGAGCCTTCAGACAGAATGTCGATACGACCCAACCCCTCCCCTGAAGGGGAGGGGCTAAGAAGGGCGCGGCCGCTACGTCGCGAAGCTCTTGATCAGCGACCCGGCCACCAATGCCCAGCCGTCGACCAGCACGAAGAAGATGATCTTCATCGGCAGGGATATCGTCGGTGGCGGGAGCATCATCATGCCCATCGCCATCAGCACCGCCGAGACGGCGAGATCGATCACGAGGAACGGCAGCAGCAGCAGGAAGCCGATCTCGAAGGCGCGGCGCAGCTCGGAGATCATGAAGGCCGGAGCGAGCGTCGAGAGCGGCGTTTCGGCGCGGGTCGGGATCTGCTTGCCGGCCAGATCGGCGAACATCTTGAGGTCGCTGTCACGCACCTGGCTGAGCATGAACACGCGGAACGGCTCGGCGGTCTTCTCGAACGCGACCTGCTCGGTGATCTTGCCCTTGGTGTAGGGATCGACGCCCTCGTTCCACGCCTTCTCGAAGGTCGGCGCCATCACGAAGAACGAGAGGAACAGCGCCAGGCTGATGATCACCGGGTTGGGCGGCACGCCGGGCGCGCCGATGCCGGTGCGCAGCAGCGACAATGCCACCACCATGCGGGTGAAGCTGGTGATCGTCATCAACAGGCCCGGCGCGAGGCTGAGCACGGTCAGCATCAGCACGAGCTGGATCGCCCGCGCCGAGAGCTGGCCCTCGCCGGCGCCACCGCCGCCCAGGTTGATGGTCGTGCCGCCGGCCGCCTGCGCGTGCGCCGCCACCGGCAGCAGCACGAGCGCGGCGACGGCCGCGATCAGCAATCTACGCATTGAGCGCCTCGCGCACCGCGGCGCGGTTCCAGCGCTTGGTGTCGCGCGGACGGCGGGTGCGCTTGCGGGGCGCCGACGGGGACAGTTCGACGACGTCGTTAGGCGCCGCTTCGTCCTCATCATCAACGCGCTCGTCGTCGTTCGCGCCGCGCACCGCAGCGATCTTGGCGCGCGACAGGTCGACGAGCTTGCCGAAATTGCTGGTGAAGGCGGCGAGATCGCCCCGGAAATCGGCGACGGGCTCGGGCTGTGCGGGCGCCGGAGCGACAACCGGCTCGGGCGCGGTAATGCCGGTCTCGAGCGTAACATGCCCCTCGGGCCCGATCAGGATGAGGTGCTCGCAGCCGTCGCGGCGGATCAGCGCGATCGAACGCTTGGCGTCGACCGCGAGGCGCTCGACCAGCTCGACGCGCTTGCGTGCCGAGCCCGAGACGCGGCCCGGCAGCTTGATGTCGTAGCGGCGCACCACCCAGAGCGCGCCCGCCAGCATCGCCAGCACGATACCCAGCGCCCCGAAGGTGCGCATCATCGACAGGATATCCATCAGTGGCGCTGCTTCTTCACGAGCTCGGAGATTTCGAGCGACATCTGGTCGCCGTCGACGAGGATGCGGCCCTTGGCGACCAGCTCGCCGTTCACATAGACCAGGCTGGGATCGTCCTGGCCGCAATCGAGCGGGATCATCGCCCCGCGGCTCATCTTGAGCATCTGCCGGATCGGCACCTCGGCCGAGCCGAGCACGATCGACAGGTCGATCATAATTTCGTCGAGTACGGACATGCGCGCCCCTTTCAGAATGCCTTATAGGAAGCATTGTCCGCCCCCCGGCGCATGACCCGGCAAATTTTGCCTAGGACCATTTTTTCCGCGTCTCGAACTCACCCCCGGCAAGAATTGCCTATGATGGAGGAAATGGCCGCTCGGCCGCACTGGAGTTCGACCCACATGGACTTGAAGGCATCGCTCGGCGTCTCGGCATCGGGGCTTCGCGCCCAGTCGCTCCGGATGCGCGTGATCGCGGAGAACCTGGCCAACCAGGATTCGGTGGCGCAGACCCCCGGCGGCGATCCCTATCGGCGCCGCGTCGCCAGCTTCAAGGCCCAGGTCGACAGCGCCACCGGCGCCACCGGGGTCAAGGTCCAGTCGATCGAGACCGACAAGTCCGACTTCACCCGCGTCTACCAGCCGGGCCACCCGGCCGCGGACGGTGAAGGCTATGTGCTGCGTCCCAACGTCAACGGCCTCGTCGAGAGCGCCGACATGAAGGCGGCCCAGCGCAGCTACGAAGCCAATCTCAATGCCATCGAGGCCGCCAAGAGCCTGACGATGCGCACCATCGATCTCCTCAAGTAAGGGAAAAATCTCATGTCCATTGGAGCACTTGATGCGACCTCCGCTTATGGCAAGGTCGCAGGGATCGGCAGCGCCCTCGGCAAATCCCCGGTCGGCAAGACCGACGGCGCCGAAGGCTTCGGCTCGATGGTCGAGGACCTCGTCAGCGGCACAGCGCAGCAGATGCGCGCCGCCGAGCACGCTTCGGCCATGCAGGTTGCCGGCAAGGGCGACCTGATCGACGTCGTCACTGCGATCGGCGCCGCCGAGACCGCGCTCGACACGATGGTCGCCGTGCGTGACCGCGTCGTCAGCGCCTATACCGACATCATGCGCATGCAGATCTGACGATGTCGCCGAGCGAGGTCATCCAGCTGGTCGAAGCGGCGCTGCTGCTGGTGCTCACCGTGGTGGGCCCGCTGCTGCTGACGTCGCTGATCGTCGGCACCGTCATCGGCCTGCTCCAGGCGCTGACGCAGATCCAGGAGACCACGCTCACCTTCGTTCCCAAGCTGCTCGCGATGGGGCTGGTCTTCCTGCTGATGATGCCTACCATGGGGCAGGCGCTGTCCGGCTTCATGGCCAAGATCAGCGACCTGATCATCACCGGATGACCATCCCCGCCGACCTGGAATTCCAGGTCTCCGCCTTCTTCATCGTCTTCGCCCGCGTCGGCGCGGTGCTGATGCTGCTGCCCGTGTTCGGCGAGGATTCGATCCCCGGCCGCATCCGGATGATGATCGCCTTCGCCATGTCGGCGGCGCTCTACGGCGCGCTCGGCGAGCCCGCCCGCGCGGCGTTGCAGGGCGGTGCGGTGCTCCCCGCGGTGCTCGTCACCGAGCTGATGACCGGGCTCGCCATGGGCATGATCGTCAAGATCCTGTTCTTCGCGATCTCGATGGCCGGCTCGATCGTCAGCATGCAGGTCGGCCTCTCCGCCGCGGTGATCTTCGATCCGGCGCAGGCGAGCCAGGCGCCGATGATCTCCAAGTTCGTCGGCATCGCCGCCGCGCTCGTGTGCATGGGCATGCAGGTCCACCACCTCTGGCTCGGCGCGATCATCCACAGCTATCAGAGCTTCCCGATCGGCGGGCTGCCCCCGATGCAGGACTTCGCCCAGCTCGCCATCGCCGCCGTCGGGCGCTCGATGACGCTCGGCATCAGCCTCGCCGCGCCGCTGATCGTCTACGGCATCGTCTTCAACGTCGCGCTCGGCCTCTCGGCGCGCATCGCTCCCGCGATCCAGGTCTTCTTCATCGCCCAGCCGCTCAACCTGCTGCTCGGGCTCAGCATCTTCGCCGCCACCGTCGGCACCATGCTCACCGTCTTCGCCACCCAGATGGGCGACGCGATGCAGGGAGGCTGGTGATGTCGGGCGATACGGACCAGGAAGACAAGACAGAAGCCCCAACAGACAAGAAGCTCGAGGACGCCCGCCAACGCGGCGAAGTGCCGATGGCGCCCGAAATGAAGCACGCCGCGATGTTCGTCGCGGCGCTGGTCGTGATGGGCGGTCTCGGCACCTATACGATGCAAGCGATGGGGTCGCTGTTCATCCGGCTCTGGGGCAGCGCGGAGGATTTCCGCATGGACCCGGCCGGCGCGCAGGATTTCGCGACCGGCCTGTTCGGCGCGATCTTCACCACGCTCACGCCGATCCTCGCCGCCCTGTTCGGCTTCGCGCTGCTCGGTGGCTTCCTCCAGGGCAGGCCGATGCTGTCGTTCAGCCGGATCAAGCCCAAATGGTCCAAGCTCAATCCGGTGAGCGGCTTCCTGCGCACCTTCAGCAAGCAGTCGCTGATCGAGTTCGTCAAGACGCTCGCCAAGCTCTGCCTCGTCGTCGGCATCGGCGCGTGGATCGCCTGGCCGCATGCCGCGGGGATCGACCGGCTGGTCGGCGCCGACATGGTCTCGATGGGCGCGGCCGCGAACGACATCGTCCATGCGATGCTGGTGCCGATCGCGATGCTGGTCGGCGCGCTCGCGCTGTTCGACTTCGCCTGGCAGCGCTTCGCGTTCCTGAAAAAGATGCGGATGACGAAGCAGGAGATCAAGGACGAGTATAAGCAGAGCGAGGGCGACCCGAAGATCAAGGGCAAGATCCGCCAGCTCCAGATGCAGCGGGCCAAGAGCCGGATGATGGCCAACGTGCCCAAGGCCAGCGTGGTGATCACCAACCCGACCCATTACGCCGTCGCGCTCCAGTACGATCACGGCGCGATGAACGCCCCGGTGGTCGTCGCCAAGGGCGTCGACGCGCTCGCGCTCAAGATCCGCGAGATCGCCGGCGAGCACAATATCCCGCTGGTCGAGAATCGCCCCCTCGCCCGCGCGCTCTACGCCTCGGCCGAGATCGACCATCCGATCCCGGTCGAGCATTATGCCGCCGTGGCGGAAGTGATCAGCTACGTACTCAGGATCGCCAAGGCGAAGCGGTAACAACGCGCGATGACGCTGCAGCGCGTCATTTATTTTCGCGCTTGCGGTGAGCGGTTTTAATCGTTTTTGCCTTTCGTCGTCCGGACCTACCCTGTGGGCAAATCTCCCCCACAGGAAGGAATCGAGCCATGGACGCACCGACCACAGGCAGCCCGCTCAGCGACCCCGGCAAGGAGCCCGCTGCGCTCCGCACGCTGCTGGGACGCACCAATCGCGACTGGTGGCCCGAGGCGCTGAGCCTCGAGATCCTCACCCAGGGCGGCGTCTCGCCCGATCCGCACGACCCGGGCTTCAACTATCGCGAGGCGTTCAAGAAGCTCGATTACGCCGCGCTCAAGGCCGACCTGACCGCGCTGATGACCGACAGCCAGCCCTGGTGGCCGGCCGATTACGGGCATTACGGCCCCTTCTTCATCCGCATGGCGTGGCACTCGGCGGGCACGTACCGCACCGGCGACGGCCGCGGCGGCTCGTCCTCGGGCTCGCAGCGCTTCGCCCCGCTCAACTCGTGGCCGGACAACGGCAATCTCGACAAGGCCCGCCGCCTGCTCTGGCCGATCAAGAAGAAATACGGCGCCGCGATCAGCTGGGCGGACCTGTTCATCCTCACCGGCAACGTCGCGATCGAGTCGATGGGCGGGCCCACCTTCGGCTTCGGCGGCGGCCGCGAGGACATCTTCGAGCCCGAGCGCGACATCTATTGGGGCACCGAGGAGCAATGGGTCGGCCATCCCGACAACAAGACCCGCATCGACGACGAGGCCGGCATGGCGCTCGAGGAGCCGCTCGCCGCGATCCAGATGGGCCTGATCTACGTCAATCCCGAAGGCCCCGGCGGCAAGCCCGACACCAAGGGCTCGGCGCGCGACCTGCGGCGGACCTTCGCCAACATGGCGATGAACGACGAGGAGACCGCGGCGCTCACCGCGGGCGGGCACACCTTCGGCAAGGCGCATGGTGCGGGCGATGCCGCGAAGGTCGGCCCCGAGCCCGAAGCCGCCGACATCGCGCAGATGGGCCTCGGCTGGGCGTCGACCCACGAGAGCGGCATGGGCGATGACACGATCACCTCGGGCATCGAAGGCGCATGGACCCCGACGCCGACGAAATGGGACATGAGCTATTTCGACATGCTGCTCGACCATGAATACGAACTGGTGAAGAGCCCCGCGGGGGCCAAGCAGTGGCAGCCGGTCGGCAACCCCGAGGAGACCCAGGCGCCGGCGGCGCACACGCCGGGCAAGAAGGTCCCGACGATGATGACCACCGCCGACAAGGCGTTCAAGGACGATGCCGACTATCGCAAGATCCTCGAGAAGTTCCGCGCCGATCCGGCCTATTTCGCCGACGCCTTCGCCCGCGCCTGGTTCAAGCTGACGCACCGCGACATGGGGCCCAAGGCCCGCTATCTCGGTCCGGAAGTGCCCGCCGAGGATCTGATCTGGCAGGATCCGATCCCCGCCGGCACGCAGCTCAGCGATGCCGACGTCGCCACGCTCAAGGGCAAGATCGCCGGCTCCGGGCTGAGCGTGCAGCAGCTGGTCAAGACTGCCTGGGCCTCGGCCTCCACCTTCCGCAACTCGGACAAGCGCGGCGGCGCCAATGGCGCGCGCATCCGCCTCGCCCCGCAGAAGGACTGGGAAGCCAACGAGCCGGCCGAGCTCGCCAAGGTCCTTCAGGTCTATGAGGGCATCAAGGCGGAGCACGGCAATGTCAGCATCGCCGACCTGATCGTGCTCGGCGGCAATCTGGGCGTCGAGCAGGCCGCGAAGGCGGCGGGCCACGACGTGCGCGTGCCCTTCAGCTCGGGCCGCGGCGACGCCACCGCGGAAGCGACCGACGCCGACAGCTTCGCGCCGCTCGAGCCGCGGGCCGAGGGCTTCCGCAACTATCTCGGGGTGAAGTTCAACGTCCCCACCGAGGAGCTGCTGGTCGACCGCGCCCAGTTGCTCGACCTCTCGGCGCCCGAGATGACGGTGCTGATCGGCGGCCTGCGCGTCCTCGGCGCCAACCACGCCAAGGCGGGCAAGCACGGCCAGTTCACGAACCGGCTCGGCCAGCTCACCAACGACTTCTTCGTCAACATCCTCGACATGGACACCGCCTGGAAGCAGGTGTCCGAGACGAGCGACGAGGAGTTCGTCGGCACCGATCGCGCCTCGGGCGCGCAGAAGTGGACCGCGTCGCGCACCGACCTGGTGTTCGGCTCCAACTCGCAGCTCCGCGCGATCTCCGAAGTCTATGCCTCGGACGACGCCGGCACGAAGTTCGTGCAGGATTTCGTGAAGGCCTGGACCAAGGTGATGGACGCCGATCGCTTCGATCTGCGCTGAGCCCTAAGGACTCCCCTCCCTGCTTTGCAGGGAGGGGTTTGGGGGTGGGTGCGCGCGTCTGCGCGCCCGAAAAGACTCATTCCCGATCCGCCAAAACAGCGAAGGGCGGAGCATCGAGCTCCGCCCTTCGCTACACCCACCCCTAACCCCTCCCTTGCAGGGAGGGGAATAACGTAAGGACTAAGCCTGAACGTCGAGCTTGGCGAGCTCGACGCGGACGCGCAGCTCGATTTCGGAGAGGATCGACTGGAGCACCGGATCGTCCGACGCCTCGAAATTCTCCGACCATTCGACGATCTCGCGCAGCCGTTCGACGCTGGGGGTGCCCGTCGCCAGTTCCTTGTGGAGCCGCTCGAGCGCGTCGATCCCGCGCTCGGCATCCTTGGCCTGCTTGCGGCGGCGCTCGATCGCGGGGTCCGCGGCGGCGAGCGTCACCAGCATCGCCACCGAAGGCACGGGCTGGTTGGTGCCGGGACCCTGCATCGGCACCGGCATCTGCCGGGCCGCGGCCTCCTCCTCGGCGACCGGAAAACCCGGCGCAGCCTTGGGCAGCGCAGCCAGCAGGCTGCGTGCCATCAGCGGCGTCAGGCTGTCGATACGCACGAAATCAGGTCCTCTCGGCCCGCATTGGGCTTAATCCCTCTATAAGAAAGTTACCGCGGATTTTCCACTTTTCCCGAGGGTTTATGCACCGGTTCGCCGCCCCGCTCCTCCTGATGCTCCTGGCGCTGATCGCCAGCCCGAACGCGCTGGCGCAGACGCGGATCAAGGACATCGTCGATGTCGAGAATGTCCGCGAGAACCAGCTCGTCGGATACGGCCTCGTCGTCGGCCTCGCCGGCACGGGCGATCGCATGCGCAACGCGCCCTTCACCGAGGAATCGATGCAGGCGATGCTCGAGCGGATGGGCGTCAACATCCGTGGCACGAACATGCGCACGCAGAACGTGGCGGCGGTCTCGATCACCGCGACCATGCCGCCCTTCTCGCGTTCCGGCTCGCGGATCGACGTGCAGGTCTCCGCGCTGGGCGACGCGTCCAGCCTGCAGGGCGGCACGCTGATCGCCTCGTCGCTGCGCGCGCTCGACGGCGAGATCTATGCCGTGGCGCAGGGCCCGGTCGCGGTCTCGGGCTTCAAGGGCCAGGGTGCGGCGGCGAGCGTCACGCGCGGCGTCACCACTTCGGCGCGGATCGCCGGCGGCGCGATCGTCGAGCGCGAGGTCCCCTATTCGCTCCAATCCGCCGCGAGCCTCAAGCTCGCGCTCAAGAACCCCGATTTCGCCACCGCCGACCGCATCGCCAGCGCGATCAACGGCCGCTTCCCGGGCAGCGCGATCGTGCTCGACCCGGGCACGGTCCAGGTCGCGCCCGCCGCCAACTTCGTCGGCAACGTCATCGATCTCGTCACCCGCGTCGGCGATCTCGAGGTCAAGGTCGACCAGCCGGCGCGCGTCGTGATCAACGAGGCCTCGGGCACCGTCGTCATGAACAACGACGTGCGGATCACTCCCGTTGCGATCGCGCAGGGCGGCCTCACCATCACCGTCTCCGAGCGTCCGCAGGTCTCGCAGCCCGCGCCGCTGTCGAACGGCGAGACCACCGTGGTGCCACGCACCCAGGTCCAGGTCGACGACGGCAACGGCGCGCATCTCGCCATGGTCAGCGGCGCCTCGCTCCAGTCGCTGGTCAGCGGGCTGAACACGCTCGGCGTGTCCCCGCGCGACCTGATCACCATCCTTCAGGCCGTGAAGAGCGCCGGCGCGCTCCAGGCCGAGATCGAGGTCCAGTGATGAACGAACTCAACGCCCTTTCCGCCGCCTCCGCGACCGCCCCGGTCCGCAAGGTCGATCCTAAGAACGCCGAGACCGCCAAGGAATTCGAGGCGATGTTCCTGGGCCAGATGACCAAGATGATGCTCGAAAGCGTCCAGAAGGGCGAGTTCAACGGCGGCGCCGGCGAAGAGATGTTCCAGGGCGTTCTCGCCGAGAAGCTCGGCACCGAGATCGCCAGCCGCGGCGGCGTCGGCCTCGCGCCCGCCGTGCTCGATTCGATCCTCAAGCTCCAGCAGGGACAATAATGACCGTTCAGCTCATCGACGCGATGGTTTCGCTCACGGCCCTCATGGAGGAAGAGAGCGAGCAGCTCGCCTGCAAGGCCTATGTCCCCGAGCTCGGCGAGATCGCTGCGGCCAAGCTGCGCCTCACCGGCCGGATCGAAGCCGACTTCGCCCGGCTCAAGCGCGAGAGCCCCGATTGGGCCGAGAAGCTCGACGAGGAGGAGCGCATCCAGCTTTCGGACGCGAGCCGCAACCTGCGCGACGCCTCGACGGTCAACCAGCAGATCCTGTCGCGCCAGATCGAGCTTTCGGTCGAGATGATGGGCGCGATCGCAGCCGAGGCGCAGCGCCTCACCGGCACGCGCAGCACCACCTATGGCGCGTGCGGCGGGCTCGGCGGCATGGACGCACCCGCGCCGATCTCGATCAACGCGAAGCTGTGACGGCGAGCCCGCGCAAGCGGGCGCGCTCACGCCTCCGGATCGCCTCGAAACAATGCGATAACGCCGCTAGGTGATATCGCCTGGAAGGTGTATGCTCTTCGACTGGAGCCCGGACCGGCTCTGGAGAACGGCGATGAACCTCCTGCAATTGCCGCGTTGCATCTTCGGACAACATCACCGCGACAGACCACATGCCTGGCATGACGGGCCGGTGGTGCGCAGCCATTGCATCGGCTGCGGCAAACCGATGGTGAAGGACAGCCACGGCTGGCATCTCGCCTCTGACGTTCCCGCTGGGACCTAGGCGGCAGGGGGTCTGGCTTTTCCCGGGGGATGCGTCGAACGCCGCGCGATGCGTGCCGCCCGATTGCGGATGTTCCAAATCCTCCCCCGCCAGGGGGAGGTGGCATGCGAAGCATGACGGAGGGGGAGGAAGCACTAACCTCGCGGCGTGCTTCCTCCCCCTCCGTCGCCTTCGGCGACACCTCCCCCTGGCGGGTGAGGATTGGAATCTCGCTACTCCACAGAGCGCACTCCGCGCCCCAAGCCCCCGACAGCGCGCCGCTATCAGCCGCCGCGGCCGCCGACCGCGGTCTTCAGCATCGACATCTGCTTGCGGTAGAGACCGGTCATCGCGGTGAAGTCGGCCTGGATCTCGCCCATCTTGAGCAGCTGGTCCTCGAGCGTGACGTTGTTGCCGTCGGGCTTGGTCTCGGTGATGTCCTTGTCGAGGATCACGCCGGCGCCGACCGGCTGGATCGCGCCGAGGCTCTTCATCCGCGACGTCAGCTCGACGCGCGGCGCGGCGATCATGCCGCTGCCGCCCACCAGGCTCGCGAAATTGGGCTCGGAGACCTCGCGCGCCTTGTAGCCCGGCGTCTCGCTGTTCGCGAGGTTCTGGGCGACCACGCGCTGGCGCTCGGACAGGTTCTGCATCCGCTCGCGGATGCCGGCCAGGATCGGAGGTGTGTTCATGATCAGAATCCCAGGCTTGAGGAGGCGCCGGCGCTGAGCCGCGAAAGTGCCGCCTGATAGTTTTTGAGCTGCGCGGTCTCGCGCGCGGTCGATTGCGTGCCGGTCGCGGTGTTCTTGACGCCGTCGACCAGGCGGGCCTTGCCGTCGTCCCAATAAAGCGAGCGATAGGCGGTCTGCGACATCGAGACCGCTTCCTCGACCTTCTTCATCGCCACCTTGGCGTCGGCCTCGGTCGAGATGTTGAGCGCCTCGGTCAGCATCAGGCCGAAGCTGCCGCCCGGGCGCACCTTGGGCGCGCTCTTCGAGACGGTCTCGGGGGATTCGATCCGCTGCGGATCGATGCCGAGCTTGGCGAGCGCGTCGGTGTCGCCCGGCCCCGCGACGAACTGGATCGAATGCCCCGCCTTGGTGTCGATCCGGAGCGACTGCGTGCTGCCGGTCTTGGGCGTGGTGATCGTCGCCTTCGATCCGGTGATCCCGCGGATGCGATCGGCCAGCGTCTTCATCGTGTCGTCGGCGGTGATCTCGATCTTGCGCAGGGTTCCGTCGTCGACGCGGATCGAGAAGCTGTCGCCGGGGCGCAGCGAGGTTTGCGTGGTCACCTTGTCGGAAACCTCGGCGTTGATCGTGCCGCGCCCGAAGCCCAATGCCGAGAGGCTGCTCGCGCCGCCCTTGCTGGCGGCGATGCGCACCGGCTCGGTGCGCAGTAGCGAGGCGCCGAACTGGTTGGTGTTCTCGATCGCGCCGGTCGCCATGTCGATCCGCGACACGAAGCCGTCGGTCGCGCCCTTGCGCGTCGCGCCGAGATCGCCCGTGGTGCGGCCGCCGGCATAGAGCTCGCCGTTCATGAAGGCGATGCTGTCGACCTGGTCGTCGGCCGAGGAGCCGAGATAGGTCACGCTCGCGCCCGACAGGCCGGAATCGATCCGCGCGACGAAGCCGTCGCGGGCGCCGCTCGTGCCGTTGACCTGGGTGCCGTTCAGCGCCGCGCCGGTCGCGCCGCCCACCGCGATGGTGCCGTCGTCGGCAACCGCGATCGCGCGCGCATCGGCAGTGCCGAGGCTGATCGTGCCCAATTCGGTGGTGAGCGCCGAGCCGCTGAGCTTGCGCACCTCCGCCACGCCGTTGTTGGAGACCAAGGCGAGCACATTGCCGCTGCCGTCGACCGCGAGGCCGTTGACGCTGCCGCTGCCGGCTCCCGCGATCGTCCGCCGCTCGGCGAGCTTGCCGGTGGCGTCGATCCGCGCGACGAAGGCGTCCCCGCCGCCGCTCGCGGCCTTGCCGCCGACGAAGATCGAGCCGTCGGCGCCGATCGCCAGCGCCTTGGCGGTGTCCGCCCCGGTCGAGCGCACCACGGTCGAGAATTTCTCGTCGCCTTCCGCGTCGAACTTGGCGACGAGCATGTCGCCGTCGGTCGACGCCCCGTTGAAGCTGCCGTTGACCGTGCCCGCCACGACGACGTTGCCGTCGGGCGCGATGCTCACCGCCGCGCCCGAGGACGAGCCGCCGGCGCCGAGGCTGCGCTGCCACAGCACCCTGCCCTCGCCGTCCATCTTGGTGAGGAACAGATTGTCGTCACCGTCCGAACGGTTGGCGCCGAGATCGCCCTTGGTCGTACCGACGACATAGGAGTTGCCGAAGGCGTCGGTCGCCACCGACATCGCGTCGGTGTTGGCGTAAACGTTGCTGGTCTTGGTGGTCACCGTGGTGACCTTGCCGTCCATGTCGGTCTTGGTGGTGGTGTTGGTCGTGGTCTTGCCGAGCAGGGCCGCGCGGGCGGTCCCCGCGCGATCGAGCGCCGAGATCGTCGCCATCGAATTGCGCGTCGCGGCGCCCGCCGGATCGTCGATCCGGAACACGCTGGTCGCGGTCGGCGCGTCGAGCGCGGTCTGGCCGGTGGCGACCACCAGCGCGTCCTTCGCGCCGATCTCGTCGAGCGTGACGCGCTCGACTCCGCTCGGCGCGTTGAGCGTCATGCCCCATTTGTCGCCGCTCTTGGCCGCCTCGAACCGCGCCATCCAGCGCGGCACCGGGTTGCCCTGGGCGTCGAGGCGCACCGTGCCGTCGACATTGCGCTGGGGAATGGCGGCGATCGCGGCGTTGATCGCGGTGGTGACCGAATCCACCGTCGGCGGCTGCGGCCCCTGCGACAGATCGACGGTGACCGTATCGGTCGCGCCGGGCTTGGCCAGCGTCACCGAGAATTTCTCCTGGCCGGTGAGGCCGGGAAGCGCGTCGGTGCGTGCCTTGACCAGCCCCTTGCCGGGGACCTTGTACTGATCGGGCGCGCCGATCGCGATGCTGTTGAGGCCGCGATTGGGCTGGTAGAAGGCCAGGTTGATCTTGTCGGAAGGCGCGTTGACCAGGAAGGATTGCAGGTCGGTCAGCCCCTGCGCGAAGCTCTTCTGCAGCGAGGTGCGCTGCGCGGCGGACATCGTCTTCGCCGACGCGGCTTCGGCGAGCACGCGCAGCCGGTCCAGCGCCTTGTAGGCGATGAACGAGGTCTGGACGTCCTCGGGCAGCGTGTCCGAGCCGGTTCCCGCCTTGTCGATGATCGTCTTCATCGCCTTGATCGTGGAGGCCTGGGTCGAGAGCGGGGTGCTGGTCAGCGCCTCCTTCCAGGGCGGCGTGGTCTCCTCGAGCGTGAACAGCGCCTTGGCGGCACGCACGGCCTTGCTGTCATAGGTGACCTCGCTCACCGAAGTGAACGCGTTCGTGCCCGTGAGCAGGCTCAACCCCGCCAGACTGCTTGAGAAATTAACCGTCATGAAAGCCGACCCTTCCCCCACGCTCCTATAATAGGATGAGTGAACGCTTTCTTGCGTCCGCCCACGAATTTTCCGCGAGGGGTCCAGAATGAGCCTGATGGCGCCGATTGCCGAGCCGGTCGAACTCAAGCGCTATAGCGGTGCGCAGCGCGCGGCCGCGCTGATGCTGGCACTGGGCAAGCAGCATGGCGCCCCGATCTGGGAGCAGCTCACCACCGACGAGATCAAGGAGCTCTCCTCGACGATCTCGGGCCTGGGGCGCATTCCCGCGAACGTCGTCGAGCATCTGCTCGTCCAGTTCACCGGCGAAGTCGCCTCGATGGCGTCGCTCCACGGCAGCTACGAGACCACCGAGCGCCTGCTCGGCGGGATCCTGCCGGGCGAGAAGGTTCGGGAGATCATGGAGGACATCCGCGGCCCCTCGGGCCGGACGATGTGGGACAAGCTCTCCAACGTCAGCGAGACCGTGCTCGCCGGCGCGCTCAAGCACGAATATCCGCAGACCGTCGCGGTGATCCTGTCCAAGCTGCGCCCCGATCACGCCGCGCGCGTGATCGCCGAGCTGCCGCGCGACTTCTCGGTCGACGTCGTGATGCGCATGCTGCGCATGGAGACCGTCCAGAAGGAAGTGATCCAGCAGGTCGAGCAGACGCTCAAGAGCGAGTTCATGACCAACTTGTCGCGCTCGCAGCGGCGCGATCCGCACGAGGCGATGGCCGAGCTGTTCAACTCGCTCGACCGCTCGACCGAGGAAGCGATGCTCACCGCGCTCGACAACCGCGCGCCCGACAGCGCCGAGCGCATCCGCGCGCTGATGTTCACCTTCGAGGATTTGGCGAACCTGTTGCCGACCGCGATCTCGACGATCGTCCGCAACGCCGACAAGCGCGAGATGGCGATGGCGCTGAAGGGCGCCCCGGACCAGCTCAAGCAGATGTTCTTCGGCGCGATGACCGAGCGTGCGGCCAAGCTGATGCGCGAGGACATGGCGGCAATGGGTCCGGTGCGCGCGCGCGACTGCGAGGAGGCGCAATCCTCGCTCGTCCGCCTCGCCAAGAGCCTGGCCGACCGCGGCGAGATCCTTCTCGTCGATCCCAAGTCCGACGACGCGATGATCATCTGAGATGGGCATGAACTTCCAGACCGTCGAACGCTTCGCCTTCGACCGCATCTTCACCACGCCGACGAGCGACAGCGCCACGGTGCCGAGCGGCGACATGCTGCTCGAGATCTCCGCGCTGCGCGCCGAGCTCGCCTTGCTCCGATCGGACGTCGAGGCGCAGGTCTCGCTCGCCCGCGCCCAGGGCTTCGACGCCGGGCTCGCCCAGGCACGCGCCGAGCGCGACGTCGCGCTGCTGAGCGCAGTCGACGCCCTCCACGCCGGCATCGAATCGCTCGACGAGCGCTTCGACGACGTGTCCCGCCGCGTCACCGGCGAGGCGGCCGAGATCGCGCTCGCCGCCGCCGACATGATCGCCGGCCGCGCGATCGATGCCGCGCCCGCGGAGACGATCGACGCCGCCATCGGCCGCGCGCTCAGCCAGGTCGCGCGCGGCACCGAGCTCGAGATCCGCGTCCACCCGGACCTGATCGAAGCGATCGAGGCGCGGATCGCCGATCGCCAGTCCAAGGACCGCCGCAAGCTCCACCTGACCGTGGTGGGCGACGTGACCCTCGCGGTCGGCGATGCGCTGATCGGCTGGGAGCAAGGCGGCCTCGCCCTCGACGCCTCCGCGCGCCGCAAGGCGGTGATCGAGGAACTCGAGACGCTGCTGCCCTCGGCCGCCGGCGCGAATTGAACAATTCCTCCCCGAGCTCGCTCGGGGAGGGGGACCATGCGAAGCATGGTGGAAGGGCGCGCCGAAGGCGGCCGCCGCTTGCCGATAGGGACAACGCCGCTGCCCGGTGCCCCTCCACCACGCCCTACGGGCGCGGTCCCCCTCCCCGAGACAAGCTCGGGGAGGATTTTCGTATCTGCGCCCCTTCCCACCCGCCACTAGGCAAAAAATTCCCACCCGGCACAAACTGCCGCCCGCGCCCCTCCTATAAATGAAGGGAGAGGGGCGCTCCTGCCCCCAAGCCACATCACGGGGCGGCATTGGAAGCGATCAAGAAATTTGCCGGGCAGCTTAGCCCGAAGCGGCTGATGCTGATGGGCGGGGTGGCGTTCGTGCTGCTCGCCGCGCTCGCCTTCGTCGCGACGCGCGGCTCCGATCCGCAGATGGGCTATCTCTACACCGATCTCGATCCCTCGGCCGCGGCGACGATCACCGAGAAGCTCAAGTCGCAGAACGTCGAATACCAGCTCTCGGCCGACGGCACTTCGATCATGGCGCCGCAGGACAAGCTCGCCGAGCTGCGCATGTCGATGGCCGGCGAGAAGCTCGGCGGCAAGATCGGCTATGAGGTGCTCGACGAGGAGCAGCCCTTCGGCGTTTCCGCGAGCCGCGCCAAGATGAACGAGACGCGCGCCGTCGAAGGCGAGCTCTCCAAGTCGATCCAGACCATCCAGAATGTCAGCGCCGCGCGCGTCCATATCGTGATGCCCGAGCGTGCGATGTTCGCCGCCGAGAGCCGCAAGGCGAGCGCGGCGGTGACGGTCAAGACCAAGGGGCGCCTCTCGTCCGAGACGATCGCCTCGATCCGCTATCTCGTCTCCTCCTCAGTTCCCGAGCTTTCGCCCGAGGCGGTCTCGGTGGTCGACCAGACCGGCGCCCTGCTCGCCCGTGCGGGCGAGGCGGGTTCGGCCGGCGGCGCCGATGCCGACGAGCGCCAGCAGGCCGTCGAGGCCAAGCTGCGCGAGGAAGTCGAGGCGCTGCTCGAGCCGATCGTCGGCCAGGGCAAGGTCCGCGCCGAAGTTTCCGCGCAGATCGACCGCGACCAGACCCGCGAGGAATCGAACACCTTCGATCCCGACAAGCAGGTGATCGCGCGCCAGGTCAGCGTCGAGAATGGCGAGCAGAACAGCGAGCAGGATGCCGGCGCGCAGACCGCGAGCGTGGGCAACCAGCTCCCCGAGGCGCAGGGCCAGGCGCCCGGCGGCCCGGGCGGCACCGGCCGCCAGTCGCGCAGCAACCAGACTTCCGAGGATACGACCTACGACAACAGCTCGACCAAGACGGTCACGCTGCGCAGCCCGGGCAAGGTCACGCGCCTCACCGTGGCGGTGATGGTCGATGGCGGCGCGAACGGCCTGCCCCAGCCGCAGATGCAGCGCCTCCAGCGCCTCGTCGAGAACGCAGTAGGCATGGATGCCGAGCGCGGCGACAGCGTGGTGGTCGAGAGCATGCGCTTCGCCGCCGACGATTCGCTCGCCGACAAGGAAGCCGGCTTCCTCTCGCAGCTGCCGATGGACCGCATCTGGGGCCTGCTGCAGATCCTGGTGATCGGCGTGGTCGGCCTGATCGCGCTCAAGATGATCAAGCCGAAGATCCTGCCGCAGCTGCCCGTCGCGGCGATCGCGGCGCCCGAAGGCGTCACCCCGCTCACCGGCCAGTCGCCCGAGATGCTCGCGCTCGCCGAGCGCGCGGCGGACGGCGACGACGAGGCCATGCAGCAGCTCGAAGCCCTGGGTAACGGCGACCAGGCGCTCCTCGACCAGGAGATCGCGCTCGCCCAGGTCGACGGCCGCATCAAGCTCTCCGCCCTCAAACGCATTGGCGACGTGATCCATGCGAGCCCGCCCGAAGCGGCCTCGGTGATCCGCCAGTGGATGAACTCGTAAGGATTTGACGATGCCTACCGAACCCCACGACATCATCCCCACCGACGGCGGCGAAGCGAACGGCCCCGTGTTCGAGGATTTCGATCCCTTCCCCACCGGCGACCATATGCCCGCCGGCTCGGAAGGCCTCGAGGCGGTCCATGACGTTCCGGTCAAGGTCCAGGCGGTGCTCGGCCGCGCGCGGATGCCCGTCGGCGAGTTGCTCCACCTCGGCGCAGGCACGGTGGTCGAGCTCGACCGCCGCGTCGGCGAGCCGGTCGACATCTTCGTCAACGATCGCCTGATAGCACGCGGCGAAGTGGTGCTGATCGACAATGCGCTCGGCGTGACGCTCACCGAAATCGTGCGGCAGGACCGCTGATGCCCGGGACCGTCCGTATGATCCTGATCGGCGCCCCCGGCAGCGAGTTCCGTCGCGCCGCCGGGCTGGCGCGCGACGCGGGCGCCGACGTGGCGATGGCCGATATGCCGTCCCAGGCGCTCGACCTGCTCCGCGAAGGCGGCGGCGACATGGTGATGATCGACGTCGAGGCCGACATCGCCGGCTTCATCACCAGCCTGCGCGCCGAACGCTTCACGCTCCCCGTGCTCGCCTGCGGTATCCAGGCCCCGGCCGAACGCGCGGTCGCGGCGATCCGCGCCGGCGCCAAGGACTATGTTCCCCTGCCCCCGCAGCGCGAGCTGATCGCCGCGGCGATCGCCTCGGTGATCGAGCGCAAGGCGCCGATCCGCATCGGCGACCATCCCGTGCTCGCCCGGGCGCTGGCGCTCGCCACCGCCGTGGCCCCCACCGCCGCACCCGTGCTCGTCACCGGCGAGAAGGGCACCGGCAAGGAAGTCATGGCGCGCGCGATCCACGAGGCATCGGGCCGCACCAACCGGCTCCACGTCGTCGAATGCGCCGGCGTCGGCGCCGAAGTGCTCGAATCCGAGCTGTTCGGACACGAGGCGGGCGCATTTCCCGGCGCCGTGGCGCGCCGCGTCGGCCGGCTGGAAAAGGCCGGGCACGGCACGATCTTCCTCCGCGAGGTCGGCAGCCTCGCCCCCGCCACCCAGGCGCGCCTGCTGTCGGCGCTCCAGGAGCAGCGCTTCCGCCGCATCGGCGGCGACGAAGTCGTGCCGTTCCATGCGCGGCTGATCGCCTCGACCAGGATGGACCTCGAGGCCGCGGTCGAGGCCGGCGCCTTCCGCGCCGACCTGCTCGTCCGCCTCGGGCTCGTCCGCGTCGAGGTCCCGCCGCTCCGCGCGCGCGGCGGCGACGTGGCGCAGCTCGCGCAGCATTTCGCCACGCGCCTCGCCGAGGCCGACGGCGTCCCCGTCCGCCCGTTCGGCGAAGCGGCGCTCGTGCTGCTCAGCCGCTATACCTGGCCCGGCAACATCCGCGAGCTCGAGGATTGCATCCACCGCGCCGTCCTGCTCGCGCAGGGCCCGGCGATCGAGCCGCACGATCTCGTCCGCTCGGACGGCACGCGCCTCCTCGACCTCGAGCTCGCCGAGCCCGGCGGGCTGCAGATCGAGGGCCTGGTCGGCCGCACCGTCGAGGAAGTCGAGCGCGAGCTGATCCTGCACACGCTGGAGCGCTGCCACGGCAACCGCACCTCGGCGTCGAACATCCTCGGCATCTCGGTCCGGACGATGCGCAACAAGCTGCGCACCTTCATCGAGGCCGGGATCGCCGTCGCCCCGGCGCCCTGATGCACGCCACCCTTACCGTTCGCGCTGAGCTTGTCGAAGCGCTGTCCCGGTTCGGGCCCGAAGAACAACAGCCCTTCGACAAGCTCAGGGCGAACGGAAGAGATTGATGCCCCCCGCCCTCACCGCCCTCCTCAACCGCATCGGCATGAACCGCGACCTCGCGCTCGCCGGCTCGGTCGTCGCGATCATCGCGATGCTGATCCTGCCGATGCCGGGCTGGCTGCTCGATCTGGGCCTCGCGCTGTCGATCACGATCGCGGTGATGATCCTGATGACGGCCCTGTTCATCGAGAAGCCGCTGGAACTCAGCGCCTTCCCGACGATCCTGCTGATCGCGACGATGCTGCGGCTGGGCCTCAACCTGGCCTCGACGCGCCTCATCCTCACCCATGGCCATGAGGGCCACAACGCCGCGGGCGGGGTGATCGGTGCGTTCGGCGAGTTCCTGATGGGCGGCGAGGTCATCATCGGCCTCACCATCTTCATGATCCTGATCGTCATCAATTTCGTCGTGATCACCAAGGGTGCGGGCCGCATCGCCGAAGTCGCGGCGCGCTTCAGCCTCGACGCGATGCCCGGCAAGCAGATGGCGATCGACGCCGACCTCTCGGCCGGCATGATCACCGAGGAGCAGGCGCGCGAGCGCCGCGCCGAGATCGAGGCCGAGAGCGGCTTCTACGGCTCGATGGACGGTGCCTCGAAGTTCGTGAAGGGCGACGCGATCGCCGCCTTGCTGATCACCGCGGTCAACATCATCGTCGGCCTGACCATCGGCGTCGTCTCGCACGGCGTGCCGATCGGCGAGGCGTTCCACACCTATACCGTGCTCACCGCGGGCGAGGGCCTGGTCAGCCAGATTCCGGCGCTGATCATCTCGATCGCCGCGGGCCTGCTCGTCTCCAAGGGCGGCATCAAGGGCAAGACCGGCGCAACCCTGGGCGACCAGCTGGGCCGCTACCCCAAGGCGTTCGGCATGGTCGCGTTCCTGATGGGCGCGCTGGCGCTGATGCCCGGCCTGCCCTTCCTGCCCTTCGCCTGCTTCGCCGGCGCCGCGGGTTTTGCCGCCTGGAAGATGACCAAGCGCGCCGAGGCCAAGGCCGCGCTCGAAGTCGCCGTCGCCGCGCAGGAACAGGCGCAGGCCGCGATCGTCGAGCAGCCTATCTCGCAGACGCTTGCGCTCGACGCGGTGCGCATCGAGATCGGCTATGCGCTGCTGCCGATGATCAACGACGAGCAGCGCGAGCCGCGCCTCGACGATCAGGTCCGCGCGCTGCGCCGCCAGATGGCGACCGACTTCGGCTTCGTCCTCCCCTCGGTCCGCATCATCGACAATATGGGCCTGAAGCCCAACGAGTATGTCATCACGATCAAGGAGACCGAGGCGGCACGCGGCGAGATCCGGCTCGAGAAATTGCTGCTGATCAATCCGGGCGGCGGCCCGGTCGGCCTGCCCGGCGAGAACACCAAGGAACCGGTGTTCGGCCTCCCCGCCTTGTGGATCGATCGCGAGCTGCGCGACGAGGCCGGCTTCCGCGGGCTGACCGTGGTCGATTGCGGCACGATCATCACCACGCATCTGACCGAGCTGGTCAAGGACAATATCGCCGACCTGCTCTCCTATACCGAGACGCAGAAGCTGCTGACCGAGGTCCACAAGGACGCCGAGAAGCTCGTCGCCGACATCGTCCCCTCCAAGGTCTCGATCTCGAGCGTCCAGCGCATCCTGCAGAACCTCCTCTCGGAAGGCATCTCGATCCGCGACATCCCGACGATCCTCGAAGGGATCGCCGAGGCCGCGCCGCTGACCGCCAACCTCACCCAGATCACCGAACATGTCCGCGGCCGGCTGGCGCGCCAGATCAGCGCGTCGCAGGTGCGCGGTGAGGCGATCCCGGTGGTGACGCTCTCGGCCGAATGGGACCAGGCCTTCGCGGAATCGATCCTCGGCCAGGGCGACGAGCGTCAGCTGGCGATGGCGCCCTCCGCGCTGCAGAAGTTCATCCAGTCGGTGCGCGAGACCTATGACCGGCTGGCGCAGGACGGCGAGATCCCCTGCCTGCTCACCAGCCCCTCGATCCGCCCGTTCGTCCGCTCGATCATCGAGCGCGTGCGCCCGGCGACGGTGGTGCTCTCGCAGAACGAGATCCACGCCCGCGCCCGGATCCGCGCGCTCGGCACGATCGGTTGAGACCGTTCGCGCAACAATCATCCTATAATGAGAAGACGGCCTCCGAGGCCGGGCAAGAGGCGACCGGATGCAGATCAACCCCTTCGGCTTTCCGCTCGGCGCGGGCACACAATCCGCGTCGGCCTTCGCCGGCACCGGCCTCGGCTTCATCGATGCGCTCGGCGTCGTCGCCGAGGGCGGCGCGCCGCAGCAGTTCATCAGCCTGACGGCATCGCCCACGCCGCCTGCCCATTTCGACGCGAAGCTGTCGCAGACCCTTCTCGCGCAGGCGCAGCTCGACACGCAGGCCATCCCGGCGACCGTCACACTCCCCGGCCTCCAGCAACCGACGTCTCTGTCGCAGCTGATGACCACCGCGGCCAAGCTCCCGGTCGCGGAGCCGGCTCCGCTCGCCCCTGCCGCCGCTACCGCGACCGACGCGCCGGTCGCCGATCCGGCGACGGTGGCCGAGGCGCCCGAAGTGCCGGTCCAGCCCGAGGCGCCGATTGCTCCCCAGGCGCAGGTGCAGGCCCAGCCCGGCCCCGCCAAGCCCCGCACGCAACCGCAGATGCAGACGCAGACGTCCGCGCTGCCGGCCGACGGCCAGCCACAGCTCGGCGAGACGTTCGCGGCCGAGACCCCGGCCGTCGCCGCACCGACCGAAACCCCGCCGACTTCGCGCAAGGCGCCCCGCACCGCCGCGGCCGATGCCGACCCCGCGCAGCCGGCGGATGCCAAAGCCACGGTCCCGGCCGAGTTGCTCGCCGCCGGCGTGCCGCCCCAGCCCATCGCCCAGTCGCAACCGCAACAGCCCGCCCCGCGCGAGGCGATGCAGGCCGCGAACGGCGCCACCGCACCGGTCACCCGCAAGTCGGCAGCCGCGCACGCGCCCGCCGGCGAAGCCGGCCAGCCCGGTGCAACCGCCGGTACCCCGTCGACCGCCGACTTCGCCAATGCCGTCGCGGCACGCGGCGATTCCACGGGCGGCGAGACCAATGCCGACGCGCAAGGCCAGCCCGATGCGCGGCCCGCAGGCGTTGCCCGGACCGATATCCCTGCCCCGGCCTTCCAGCCGACCCAGACTGCCGCCGGCCCTGGCGCGCCGACCAGCGCCCCTGCTCCCACCGAGCCGGTGATCGAGGCGCGCTCCGGCCATCTCGGCCAGTCGCTCGGCGTCGAGATCGCGCGGAAGGTCGAGCTGGGCGAAGAGACCTTGCGCATCCGCCTCAATCCGATCGAACTCGGCCGCATCGAAGTGACGCTCGCCTTCGACGACAAGGGCAGCCTGCAGGCGACCGTCCGCACCGAGAGCGCGCAGGCGATGGACCTGCTCCGCCAGGACGCGCCCGATCTCGCCCGCACGCTCGACCAGGCCGGCGTCCGCACCGACGCGCAGAGCTTCCGCTTCGAGAGCCGCGCCGGCGATGGCGGCGGCCAGCAGGCGCAACAGCAACACCAGCAATCGAACCGCGGCCAGTTCGCCTCATCCGATGACGATGCCGGCGCCGCCGAACCCATCTACCGCCCCGTCCGCAGTGACGGGCAGGTCGACCTCATCGCCTAAGGAACGCCCATGACCACCGTCACTTCCACCACGACCGCCACCGGCACCACCAATGCGGCCTCGTCCAAGCTCAATGCCGACTTCGACATGTTCCTGAAGCTGCTGACCACGCAGATGCAGAACCAGGACCCGCTGGATCCGATGGACACCGCGCAATACACCCAGCAGCTCGTGCAATATTCGCAGGTCGAGCAGTCGATCGAGCAGACCGCGACGCTCAAGGAGATGCTCGCCGCGTTCGGCACGCAGAACCTCATGCAGGCCTCGGCGCTGATCGGCGCGCAGGTGGAGACAAGCTCGGCGACGTCGGGCCTCAGCGCCGCCACGCCGGCGCAATGGACCTGGTCGGCGACGCGCGAGGTCGCGTCGATGACCGCCACGATCAAGGACGCGAAAGGCAAGATCGTCGACACGCTGCCGATCGACGCCACCGGCGCCGCCGGTGCCTTCACCTGGGACGGCACGACCAGCGCGGGCAAGAAGGTCGATCCGGGCCTCTACACGCTCGAGCTAGCGGGCAAGGACGCGTCGGGCGCCGCGGTGACCACGACTGCGCACGCTTACGGCAAGGTCACCGATGTCGAGCTGGACAACGGCACGGTGCAGATGACCATCAACGGGCTCAAGGTCGCCTCGAGCGAGCTGCTCCGCATCGGCTGAGCGTTCCCATTCCCAAGGGCATCCATGGCGCCGGGGCGAGGGTTCTCGCTCCGGCGCTCTGCTTTCCGGTGCTCATGAATTCTAGCCCAGTACAATTACTTAGCGGAAGTTCTCTGATCTCCCTCGCGCGCGTCCCGCGCCGATTCGCTCTATAATGAGATAGAGAGACGGGTGGTCCGTTCCGATCCCCTCTGCGGCCCGCTCGTCTCTTTTCTCCCTTTTGCGGGCCGTCCCCCACGGCCTGAAACGACAAGAGCCAGGCTGGTCCCCTACCAGCCTGGCTCTTGCGTTTGCGCCCCCGCGCGAAGCTCGAATGGGTTGCCGTGGAGCGGGCGAGGCTCAGCCGTTGGCGGCCGGCATCAGCGCCGGGCGGCACGCTTCCACCGGCAGCGGGATAACGTCGGCGCTCACGGGCGCGACATCGACGCTGAAATCGTCGAGCGCGCAGCCGGCGACCCCGGCGGGCACGACCAGCATCGCGATGCAGTCCGCGATCGAAGGATCCTCGCGCGGGCCGAGCGTGTCCAGTACGTCCGAGAGCGTCATGCCGGGCGCCTGCATCGCCTTATCGGCGGCGGCGGTCCACAGCGCGCGTGCATCTTCGACAGTCAACGTCAACGTCGCGGTAAAGGCGGCCTTGGTCGCAGGAACGTTGCTGACGTCGCGAAGATTCATGAGTTTGACCCTTGTTCTTGCCCCGATCCGGGTTGCTGTTCCAATGCCTCAGCGCGACGCGGCGCCACAGTCCGGTGATGCCCCGATACGTAGAGTTACCGGTATCAACGACACCGGCATGACAGGCTAGTGGACCCGTGCCTCCGCGCGCCGGGCGAGCTCGCGGGCATGTGCCGCAACGAGACACAATTCGGCATAGAGCCGATCCCAGAAGGGCGCGGGAATCTCGAGCCTGGTATCGCCTTCCTGGCTGAGCTCGAGCGCCGCGCGGGGCTCGAGCCCCAGCTCGAAGCGCGTGCCGAACATGCCGTCGATATGCTCCTCGGGAAGCGCATGCGGCACCGCGAGCCGCGCCGACATGATGTAGCCCGCCAGCACGTCGGTGCCGTATCCGTCGAGCAGGATGCGCGGCCGGCCGGTCATGTCGGGCCGCTCGAGCACGACGAGCGCGCCGGAGGGATGCTCCTCGACGCTGACGCGGAGCTTGCTGCCGAAGGCGTCGGTGATTTCTCGGATGCGTGGGAACAAGCGACTATCTCCTCCCCATCATTATAGGTGGGTCAACCATTTGGACGGGCGGAGGCGCGCGGTTTTAGTTGCACGCCGTGCACGCAAAAAAGAGGCCGGGACGTTGCCGTCCCGGCCCCTCTCGTCAGGCAAGCTTCCAGGGAAAAGCTTGACCTTAACGGAACAGCGACGTGATGGTCTGCGGCGCCTGGTTGGCGATCCCCAGAGCCTGCACACCGAGCTGCTGCTTGACCTGCAGGGCCTGCAGACGCGCCGATTCCTTGGCGAGGTCGGCGTCGACAAGGTTGCCGATGCCCGCCTCGATGGTGTCGGAGAGCTTGCTGGTGAAGGCCGACTGAGCGTCGATCTTGCGCGATGCCGCGCCGAGCGTGCTCAGGCTGGTCTTCAGGTTGTCCTGCGTCGTGGTCAGCGTGTCGATCATGGTCTGCGCGGCGGCCTGCGTGCTGATATCGCCGCTGGCCGAAACGGTCACGACCGAACCACCAAGGTCGAGACCCTGGTTCGCAACGCTGAGCGAATCCGGATTCCAGGTCGTCGCCGAGCTGGTGTCCGAGTCCTTCAGCGACTGCAGCGCGGTCACGCTGCCACCGGAAGCCTTCAGCAGGTTGGTGCCGTTGAAGTCCGACGAGTTGACGATCGTGGTGATCTGATCGCGCAGAGCCACGAAGTCGTTGTTCAGCGCCGTGCGCGTCGCATCGTCGATGCCGGCGTCAGCAGACTGATAGGCCTTCGCCTTCATCTGGTTGACGACGTCCGAGATCTGCTCGGCGCCCGCGACCGCGACGTCGGTCACGCTCTTGGCGCGGCTCAGCGACGAGGAAACGGCCTTGAGGCCGCCCATGTCGCCACGCAGGCCCTGAGCGATCGTGTACGAAGCCGAGTCGTCCTTGGTCGAAGCAACGTTCAGGCCGGTGTTGATGCGGCTCTGAACCTGCGACAGGCCCTTGTTCGTCTCGGTGAGGCTCTGGAGAGCCGCCATCGCGCCGACGTTGGTGTTGACGGAGAAACCCATGATAATTTCCTTCTTGGACTAGAGCCGCTTCTGCGACCCGGATCGGAGGCGCCGATCCGCGACCGGGCGCATGCACGCCCCGCAGGTTCATCATGGGAAGATTTCCAGGAGGACCAAAATTCCTCCGCGAATTTTAAATGGTTAGCGGAAAGTTAACGACGATCGGCCGGTTAACCTGCGCGGTTGCCGCCGACTTCATAGGCCCCCGCGGTGAAGCGGGCCGCCTTGGCCGAGATCGGGCCTTCGGCGGCCGACACCGTCAGAGCGCCGCGGATGGGCCCCGCGGTTTCCTCCGCGGCGAGGACCACCGAACGATCGCGCGGGGCGGCATCGCACAGGGCCGCCGCGACCGAGACGGGATGGCCGAGCACCGTCAGGTGCTGGACCTGCGAATGGCCCAGATTGGCGCGTAGCAGCGGGCCCGTCGCGAGGCCGACCCGGATATGGGTCGCGGCGAGCATCGGACTATAGGCCAGCCAGCGCTCGCGAAGGCGCGCGAACTCGGCGACCATCTCGATCGCCGCATCGGCGGCGCCGCGTTCGTGATCGGGAAGCGGCCGGGGCACGTTGAAGCGCAGCAGCGCGCCGTCGCCCATGTACGTGTCCAGCGTCGCGCCGCGCCGGAAGGCGATCTCGCACATCCGCTCGAAGAACTCGTTGAGGAGGAGAAGCGCGTGGCTGGAGGCGAGCTCCTCGAAGAGGATGGAGGATCGCGTGAGATCGAAGATCAATATCGTCCCCTCGACCGTGAAATCCTCGGCCGACAGCCCGAGCAGCTTGCCGCTGTCGACATCGCGGGTGATCTCGAAGACCTGCCTGGCGACGTCCTCCGCCACCGGCGCCATGCCGGAGATGTCCGCCTGGACGAACGACGCCTCGCCCTGGCGCCGAAGCAGCTGCAGCACGCCGATCGTCTCGCCTTCGTGCCGCAGGGCCAGGTTCAGCATCGAGGACGGGCTATATTTGGCGATCTCGTCGGCCTCGCGGAAATGATCCTTGGTCGCCGCGACCTCGAGGACCGCCTCGGAGAGCCCCGAGGTGAAGCATCGTCCCGCGTGGCTGCGCAAAGGGATGATGTGGCTTCTGAGCTTCTGGTTGTCGGCGGTGAAGGGCTCGATGCACAGGAATGCCAGGCCGCGGACGTTGCCGCGCGGCCCGCGCACCGGCACATAGATGGAGCCGCCGCTCGCACCGCTCATGCGCATGATCTTCTCGAGCTCGCCGTCGAGCGCCGATTTCAGTGCCAGGGCGGCCCCGCCGGCGCGGCCGATGAGCACGATCTTCTCCTGAAGCGCGTCGCGCTGCGCCTGGCTCTCGGCAAGCTTGCCCGTCAGGCCCCGCACCTCTTCTTCATGCGTGCGGTTCGCATCGCGTATCTTGGCGGTGAGCTCGCGATTCTCGTCAAGGATCTTCGCGCGGTCCACCAACTCCTGGTTTTTGACATAGGAGCGGCCGATGCCGACAAGCGCCACGACGACGGCGATGATGCCCCCCGCCACGGCGAGGATGGTCCTCAGATCCTCCACGGCACACCTCATGTGAGCGGCAGGACGAAAGACGCAGTCTGCCATGCCGTCGGGCCAAGCGCCAGATGGCGCGCCTGTGGTCCTGGGCAGAAGGGAAAGCCGGAAAACAAGAAGGGCCCGTCCGATCGCTCGGACGAGCCCTCTCCTCCCCCCGGAGGATTCGCGCTTCCGCTTAGAACGGGAAGAGCGCGTCGTAGATCTGCTGGCCCCAGCGCGCCTGCTGCGCGTCGGTGAGCTGGCCCTTGCCGCCATAGATCACGCGCGCCTCGGCGATCTGCGAGTGCTGGATCGAATTGTCGCGCGCGATGTCCTCGGGCCGGATGAGGCCGGTTACGATCAGCTCGCGCATCTCGAAGTTCACCCGCACTTCCTGCTTGCCGCGGATCATCAGATTGCCGTTGGGCAGCACCTGGGTGACGATCGCGGCCATCGTCATGTTGATCGTCTCGGAGCGCGCGGTGGTGCCGCCGCCGGCATATTTGGAGCCCGAATTGGTCTCGAGCGCCGCCGCGGCGTTGTTGCCGAGCAGCTTGGCGACCGGCGCGATGCCGAGCAGCCCGCCGAGGCCGCCATTCTCCGAACCGCCGCGCGTGCGCGAGGTGTTGTTGCCGATATCGGCCTTGTCCTGGATGTTGATCTTGATCGTCAGGATGTCGCCCATCTTGCCCGCGCGCTGATCGCGGAAGAAGGCGCCCGCGCCGGTGCGGAACAGCGACGCGGTCGGCGCCGCCGCCGGCTGCTGCGCTGCGACCTGGGTCGGCCGGGCAGTGCCGGCACGGTCCGACGGCATCGCCAGCGAGGCCTCGACCTCGGGCGTCGCCACCGGGTCCATCCCCGAGAGCTTCGGCGCCTTGCCGACCTGCTGGAGGCGGCCCACTGCGCCGCAGCCCGACAGCGTGGCGCCCAGCGCCACGAGAAGAATGACCTTACGCATGTTCAAATCCTTCAATGAATTACGGTGCGGCGATCCGGACGGTGCCGGAGCCTTCGATCGTTCCATCGAGCGTGCGGTTGGTGGAATTGGTCACCACCCGCACCATTTCGCCCTGCCCGCCGCCGTTCAGCGCGCGGCCCGAGGCGGTGATCACCAGCGCGCCGCTGACGATGCGGATCGTCACCGGCTCGCCCCGCCGCACGAGCTGCGGCTTCATCAGGTCCGAGCGGCGCACGACCATGCCCGTGGACAGGTTGCGCGCGGCCTCCATGCCCGACGCGTCCTCGGCCGAGAGCGCCCCGCGCGCCGCCGCGGGCGTCCGCGGCTCGCTGGCGAAGTCGCCGGGCTCGAGCCTCGTCCCTTTCTCGACCGGATGCGCGAGGACGGCGACCTGCACGTCCTCGGCCGGCGCGGTTCCGGCGCCGAGCAGCGCCAGGGCGAGCAGCAGGCCCATCAGCGCAGCTGGCTGGTCGTCGCCAGCATCTCGTCAGCGGTCTTCACCACGCGGCTGTTCATCTCATAGGCGCGCTGCGCAGTGATCAGCGCGGTGATTTCGGCCACCGCATTGACGTTCGAGCCTTCGATGAAGCCCTGGCTCAGCGTGCCGAGGCCCGGCTCGCCCGGATTGGCGACCGTGGGCTGGCCCGAGGCGGCGGTCTCGAGGAAGAGATTGTCGCCCTTCGCCTCGAGGCCGGCGTCGTTCATGAAGGTGGCGAGCTCGAGCTGGCCGACGGTCTGCGGCTGGGGATCGCCCGCCACGATCACCTGGACCTCACCGGTCTTGGAGATCGTCACGTCGATCGCGGCCTGCGGGATGGTGATCCCCGGCTGCACCGGATAGCCGTCCTGCGTCACCAGCTCGCCCTGGTCCGACACGCCGAACGAGCCATCGCGGGTATAGGCGGTGTCGCCCGAGGGGAGCGTGATCTGGAAATAGCCGCGGCCGGTGATCGCCACGTCGTAGCGGTTCTCGGTCTGCTGGAGCGCGCCCTGCTGCTGGATGCGATAGACGCCGCCGGTCTTCACGCCCGCGCCGATCTGGATGCCCGAGGGCGATTTGGTGTCGGGGCCGGTCGCGCCGCCGGGGCGCTCGATCTGCTCGTAGAGCAGGTCCTGGAACTCCGCACGCTGGCGCTTGAAGCCCGTGGTGTTCATGTTGGCGATGTTGTTCGAGATGACGTCGACGTTGGTCTGCTGCGCGAGCATGCCGGTCGAGGCGATGGAGAGCGAACGCATTGGATGCTACCTTTCTGGAATATCAGCCGACGCGGCCGAGCCGGTCGATCGCCTTCTTGCGAAGGTCGGACATGCTTTCGTTGAGGTTCATGCTCGTCTGATAGGCGCGCAGGATCTCGACCATGTCGGTGGTCTCGACGATCGCGTTGACGTTCGAACCCTCGACGCCGCCGCTCTTGAGCCTGGTCTCGGCGGCGCTGAGCTCGCGGCCTTCCTTGCCGTTCATCATGCCGTCGCCGCGCGGATCGAGGTTGGCCTCGTTGAACACGGTGACGGTCAGTCGGCCGAGCGGGCCGTCGGGGCCCATCACGGTGCCGTCGCCGGAGATGGTGAGGCGGCCGGCGCTCTCGGGGGGCACGCTGATCGGCTTGCCGCCCTCGCCGAGCAGCTTCTGGCCGCCCGCGGTGGCGAGCTCGCCGCTCTCGAGCACCTTGATATAGCCCGCGCGCGTATAAGCGGTGCCACCGCCCGGCGCCTCGACGCTCAGATAGCCCGGCCCGTCGATGAAGACGTCGAGGGGGTTTTCGGTGAGCTGGAAGGCCCCGGCAGTCGCATCGTGCACCGCGCCGTAATCGAGCACGTACGACGTCTTCTTCGCGTCGGGCGTGACCGTGGTCTCGCCCTGCTCGACATATTCGCGGAACACCGGCTTCTCGCGCTTGAATCCCACCGTGTTCATGTTGGCGAGATTGTTCGCGGCCACGTCGAGCCGGCGCCGCAGCGCCTGTTCCTGGCTCAGCAATACGTAAGACGAGATGTCCACCGGACGGTCCCTTCAGAAAATTGTCGCTAGGCAGAAATTGCCGGGTGACCATCCTATAATAGAGGCAAATCAGCCGGCGCGGTGCCGGAACGCAGATTTCGAAAGGTGCCAGGGAAATGACGTCACCCGAGATCGTCGAGGAAGGTGCGGAGGGCACGCAGCCCGTCCAGCCCAAGTCGAAGAAGAAGCTCATCATCATCGGCGCGGCCGCGGGCGTGCTGGTGCTCGGCGGAGGCGGCGGCGCGGCGATGATGCTCTCGGGCGGTTCGGCCAAGGCCGAGACCGCGGCCGAGGGCGGCCATGGCGCGGCGTCGAACGAGGCCGAGGGCGCGAGCGGCGGCCATGGCGGCGAAGCCGGCAGCGCCGAATCCTATGTCGACGTGCCGGCGATGGTGGTGAACCTGCGTTCGCCCGACGGCGCCTCGCGCTATCTCAAGCTCCACTTCATGATCGTGCCCGGCGCCCACGGCTCGCCCGAGGGGATCAAGGAGAAGCTCCCGCTGATCCTCGACGCCTATCAGCCCTTCCTGCGCGAGCTCCGGCCCGAGGATCTGGCAGGCTCGGCCGCGGTCTTCCGCATCAAGGAAGAGATGCTGGTCCGCGCCACCCAGGTCGCCGGCGAGGGCGTGGTCAAGGACATCCTCATCCAGGACCTCGTCCAGCAATGATCGATCTCGACGATTTCGACCTTCCCGAACCCCCGATCGCCCCGATCGGCGGCGACGGCGACGTCCGCTTCGACCAGGCGGACATCGACGCGCTGTTCGGCGATCTCGGCGGCCCCGTCGAGAAGAAGAAGGGCCTGCGCGCGGTCATCGAGTCCAAGGTCATCAGCCACGAGCGTCTGCCGATGCTCGAAGTGGTCTGCGACCGCGTGGTCCGCGCCTTCGCCAGCTCGATGCGCAACCTCACCTCGGACGCGATCGACGTCAGCCTCGAGAACGTCACCTCGATCCGCTTCGGCGAGTTCATGAACCGCGTCGCCCTCCCCGCGATGGTCGGCGTGTTCAAGGTGCAGGAATGGGAGAGCTTCGGCCTCGTCACCGTCGAATCCGGGCTGATCTATGCCGTGGTCGACGCGTTGCTCGGCGGTCGTGGCGGTGGATCGCCGACGCTGATCGACGGTCGCGCCTTCACCACCATCGAGACCGGCCTCGTCTCGCGGATGCTCGAGCTCGCCCTGCGCGACTTCGCTGCGGCGTTCGAGCCGATCGAGCCGATCAACATCGATCTGGAGCGCATCGAGAGCAATCCGCGCTTCGCCGCGATCGCCGGCACCTCGAACATCTGCGCGATCGCGACCTTCCGCGTCGACATGGACGGCCGCGGCGGCGAGTTCACCCTGGTCTTCCCCTATGCGACGCTCGAGCCCGTTCGCCACAAATTGCTCCAGCGCTTCATGGGCGAGAAGAGCGGCCGCGACAGCATCTGGGAGGCGCACATGGCTTCCGAGATCCGCAAGACCAATGTCGACGTCAATGTCGTGCTCGGCGAGAAGGCGATGGCGATCGCGGAGCTGAAGGCGCTCGAGGTCGGCCAGACCATCGCGCTCCACAAGAGCCCCGACGACGCGCTCGACCTGGCCTGCGGCGGCGTCACGCTCGCCCAGGCCCAGATCGGCCAGCGCCGCGGCAAGGTCGCCGTGCGCCTCGTCAACGACGTCTCCTCCCACGGAAAGATGAACGCATGAGCTTCGCGCTTCTCGCCAATGTGCTGACGATGATCTTCTGCATGGCCGTGCTCGTGCAGAGCGTGCGGATGATGCGGAGCCTGCGCACCGTGAAGGACGGCGCGCTGACCGAGGTCGTGACCGCGCTCGAAAAGGCGACGGTCGGCGCCCGCGCGGTGCTCTCGGAGATGAAGGCGACGCTCAGCACCGATTGCGCCCAGCATGCCCGCCTCGTCGAGCAGGCCCGCGGGCTTCGCGACGAGCTCTCGGACATGATCGGCATCGCCGACGCTGCCTGCGAGCGCGTGGTCAACGCCGTCAGCCTCGCCAATGTGGTCCGCTCGTCGGAAGCCGACGAAGCCGAAGGCGAAGGCGGGGACGCCGAGCCCAAGCCCGAAGCCGAGCTCGCCTGATGGCCCGCCCCTCGCTCCTGCTGATGACCGCAGCCGCATCGGCGCTCGCGATCGTCGCCAACGCCTCGACCATCGCGTCTGAGGCCACCCAGAACAATGCGCCCAAGACGCGGCTCGGCAGCTCGATCGAGCAGGATATCGCCGAGCGCGACGCCGCCGCCGCGCGCCGCAAGCGCGGGCTCGACCTGCGCGAGCAGGCGACCAAGGCGGCGCAGGCGCGCCTGCAGGCGGACCTCGAAGCGCGGCAGAAGGAAGCCGAAATGGCTTCGGCGGCAGGCGCCGCCGGCCCCGCCGAGCCGCCCGAGGCGCAGTTCGACGAGCTCGCCCGCATCTACCAGGCGATGAAGCCCAAGGCCGCCGCAATGGTCTTCGAGCAGCTCGACATGGAAGTGCAGATGAAGGTCGCGCAGCGCATGCGCGAGCGCTCCACCGCGATGATCATGGCAGCGATGAGCCCCAAGGGCGCCGCCGCGCTGAGCATGGCGCTCGCCCGCAAATCGGCGCGCGCCGCCGCGGTCGCCGCCCCCGTATCGCCCAAGCCGCAGCGCCAGACCGCGGCGCGCTGAGGCGCCACTAAGCCCATTAAGCCCCTCCCCTGAAGGGGAGGGGCTAGGAAGGTCGCGTCCGCTTCCCGCCGTTCAGGCGCGGGGCGCCATCATGGCACCATCATAACGCCAGGACTCACTTCACTTCGAGCGACAGTTCGTAGAGCGAGCTCATGATCTTGGTGAACTGCGGCTCGACGAAGCGGCCATAAGCCCCCTGGTTCCGCACGCGGATACCGAGAGGACGACCGCCGAGCGTCGCCGAGATGCGATAGCGATTGACCGCGACGCCCTTCACCGCCGGCCCGTCGCCGGTGCTCACCGGGGTGCCGGCGAACGGCGCGCCGCCGTCGAGCGGCTCGAACCTGAGCTGGACCTGGAGCGGATCGATCCCCGACATGATCGGCGTATAGACGACCACCGACGCGCCATAGCTGCCGGTGCCGTCGGCCTTCATCCCCGAAGTGCGCAGCGTGAAGTTGCGGACCGCCCCCTGGTTGCCGGCGAAGCTGTCCTCGTCGTCGGGCGCGAGATCGGTCTCGATCTTCTCGCCCGCGACGGTGCGAACGGCCTTGCCGCTTGCATTCCAGGTCACATGGATGCGCGGCAGCACGATCCGGTAGCGGCCGTCCGCCCCCGTCGTGCCGCTGGCGTAGCTATTGTAGAGGAGCTCGTTGTCGGCGAGGATCTTGGCGCGCGCCACCGGCCGCCCCTGCTCGTCGACCACGCGGCCCTTGAGGACCCAGGGTTCGGCGGTTTGCGCCTGGCTCGGCTCGGCGCAGCCCGCCATCGCCATCGTCACTGCGACCATCCCCAAGAAACCAACGCTGCGCACCTTCGCCTCCCGCATCGAAATGATGCGAGGCTCTGTGCGCCGCTTCGTCGCGGAGCGAGCGCGCCGCGACGAAGCCCGACCGCCGCGCGACGCAGCGGCGGCGGCCGCCTCAGCTGTGGCTGGCGGCGACTTCGACGATGAGCACGCGCGAAAGCCCGGGTTCGGCTATCCGCAAGGCGGCATTGAGGTCGTGATCGAGCTTGCCCGCATCGATCGCGCGCATGCTGGACGCGTTGATCCGCGCGAATTCGAGCGCGGCGGCGATCGTCGCCTCGCGCAGCCGGGGCATCTCCGCCCGGGCCTTGGCGAAGACTTCGCCGGTGCTCGCCTCGAGCACAAGCTTGACGCGCATGCGTCCGGCGACGCGGTCCGCCTCGATGATCGGTACGGTCACTTCTTCCATCGGAACGAAGTTTAGGCTGCCACGCGAGCTGCTGCCGCCGCCGGACGCCTGTGCGCCGCCGCCGCCCGGAAAGGGCACCAGCGCCGTGGTCAGCGCGAGCGCGGCGAGACTGTTACGCACGTCAAAACTCCGTGGCTCGGGCGGTCGAGTGCGCCCCATGCCTCTATAATAGAATGAAATGAGCCAGAGGGTGTGTCAGTGAGTCACGATCAACGTCCGGGCAGGATGCGCGTCGTCCAGGATCCGGCCGACTTCCAGCGCCGTCGCGGCGATGCGACGACGATCGAGGGCACCGCCAACACCGTCGCGATCGACGGGAGCGCGCGCCCGCTCGCAGGCGTCGCTACGGCTGCCTCTACCTCTGCCGCTGCTGCCGTCGTGGAGGACAAGCGCCTGCCCCTGCTTCCCGCCGGGCTCTTCCTGCTCGCCTGCGCGGCGGGCGGGGTTCTCGTTGCCGTCGTTCGCCCGCTCGGGCTCGGCTGATGCGCAGCGCACTGATTGCCCTGATCGCCGGCACCGCCGCTGCGACTCCGCACCCGGCGCCCCATAATGCCGCGCCCGTCGCCGGGCCCGCGGTCAATGCCGCCGCCGCGACGCTGCCCCCCTTCGCCGCCGACCTCGCGCAGATGCCGATGATCACCGGCGCCTCGGGCTGGCACGGCGAGACCGGCGAGGCCGGCTGGGCGCTGCTCGCCGCCGCGCGCCCGGAGAACCGCCAGCAGCACCGCTGGAGCTATGCGCTCGGCCTGATCGCCGAGAATCGCGGCGCGGAGGCGCTCGGCGTGCTCGACGTGATGCTGTCGAGCGACCGCGACCTGGGCCTCGTCGCTCCCTTCCTCCTCGCCCGCGGCGTCGCGCTGACGCTCGTCGGTCACGACGAGGAGGCCGTCTCGGCGCTCGCCGCCGACGAATTGGCCGCCAATCCCGAGGCCTGCGCCTGGCGGATGCGCGCGCTCGCGCATGCCGGCGCCGCGCTGGACGCCGTGCGCCAGGTCAATTGCGCGCTCCCCGCGATCAACGGCCGCGGTGCCGAGGCGCGCGCGCCCTTCGTGCTCGCAGCCGCCGGCGCCGCGATCGACTCCGGCCGGCCGGAGCCGGCACTCGCCTGGCTCAAGCTGTTCGGCGACCGGAACGCCGAAGCCAATGTCCTTCGCGGCCGCGCGCTCGTCGCCACCGGCGATGTCCCGGGCGGGCGCCTTCGCCTCGACCGCGCGGCACGCAACGGCGATTCCGCGGTACGAGCCAACGCCAGGCTGGGCATGATCGAGGCCGGACTCGCCACGCACAGCCTCTCCCCCGCTGACGCGATCAAGCAGCTCGACGCACTGCGCTTCGGCTGGCGCGGCGACGCGGTCGAGCAGCGCGCGCTCGAGATCCAGCTCCACCTCGCCAACGAAGCGCACGATTTGCGCGGCCAGCTCCGCGCCGGCGCCGCGCTGATCCGCTATTTCAAGCTCGGCGCGAAGGCCGGGCCGATGCTCGCCGAGCTCCAGGCGGCGCTCTCCGCGGCGCTCGCCGCCGACAGCGGCGTCCCGCTCGCCGAGGCCGCCGGGCTCTATTGGGATTATCGCGAGCTCGCCCCGGCGGGCGGCGAAGGCGACGCGCTCGTGATGCGCCTCGCCGGCCGGCTCCAGGACGCCTCGCTCTACGCCCGCGCCGCCGAGCTGCTGGAATACCAGCTGACCCAGCGCGCGCAGGACGTCGCCCAGGGTCCGCTCTCGATCAAGGTCGCCGCGCTCCACATCCTCGCCGGCCGCCCCGATCGCGCGCTCGAGGCGATCCGCACGACCGAGCAGCCCAGCTATTCCCCCGCGATGCGCCAGGACCGCAAGCGCGTGGAGGCCGTCGCGCTCCACCGCCTCGGCAAGATCGACGCGGCCAACGCCGCGCTCGAAGGCCTGCCCGACGCGGCCGCGATCCGCGCCGAGATGCGCTGGCAGGTCAAGGACTGGGGCAGCTTCGTCACCGAGAACGCCCTCCCCGCCCCCAAGGGCCTGAGCGAGCCCGCCCAGGCCGCGGTGCTGCGCCAGGCCGTGGCGCTGGCGATGCTCGGCCGCGAGGACCAGCTCGAAGCGCTCCGCGCGCGCTATGCCGCGGCGTTCAAGACGCTCCCCAGCAGCCAGGCGTTCGACGTGCTGACGCGCAAGGTCGCCAGCATCGATCCCGCCGCGATCGGCGCCGCGATGACCGCCATCCCCCAGGCGAGCCCTGCCGGCGCGATCGGCGACCTGCTCGACGCGGCTTCGTAGGCGCGGCCAGCAGAAGCAAGATATCGTCACCCCGGCCGAAGTGCCGGGGTCCACTATGCTGATGGGCGAAATCCCGCACGGACGGCGCTGAGAATGTGCGGCTTGAGGCGCTTCGTGCCAGCGGGTGGAGGAGTGGATCCCGGCCTTCGCCGGGATGATGGTCTCTTGGGTGGCGCCGCGCGCAAAAAAGGGCCACCGCGCGCGGCAGCCCTTTCGTAATGATCCCCGCCGACCCGAGGGGGTGACCCGTTTACCGGATGTAGCTCACCAGGCTCAGGTCGGAGAGCTGCGAGAAGACCGAATAGCTCGCCTGCAGCATCGTCTTCTGCTGCGCGAGGTCGATTGCGACCTGACCGAGATCGGCGTCCTCGTTGGTTTCGATCACGCTCTCGAGCAGCAGCGAGCGCTGCTCGCCGCGCGTGGTCAGCGTCTCGACCTGGACCTGCTTGCGGCCATTGTCGGCGTTGACGGTGCGCAGGCTGCCGAGCCCGGTCTCGAGCTGGCCCACCGCATTCTGCAGCGCGGTGAGCTGCGCGGCGGTCGGCGTCTCGCCGATCGTGCCGGCCTGCGCCAGCGTCTGGAACGCGGCGTAGAGATCCTTGCCGACGCTGCCCGCGCTGATGCCGTAGGTCACGTCGACCCCGTCGGCGACGCGCGCGCTCGAGCGCACGCCGTCGTCGCGGAACGCGGCCGAGGCCGGCATGGTCGCGGTGTCGGCGAGCGTGTCGGGAACGAAGGGATTGCCGTCGGTCTGCGAGCCGCCGAATAGCGGGGTGCCGCCCTCGGCGCCGTTGAGCGAGTTGCGATACTGGCTGAACGCGGTCTCGATCGCCTCCTGCAGGCCGGCGGCCTTGCCGGTGCCGACCGCGGTGAGGATCTGCGACTTCAGGTCGCTGGTCGCGGATTCGATGCTCTCCAGATGGCCCTGGTAAAGCGACAGCGTGGTGCCGACGCGCTTGGCGACGGTCGACTGCGCGTCCTGGCGGGCGAGCAGGCTGTGCGCGGAGAGGTTGCGGACCGTCTCGGTGCCGAGATCGGCGAAGTCCGCCGCCTTCTTGCCGGTGGAGAGGCGCTGCTGGGTGATCGCCAGCTTCTCCTGCGAACGCTGGATGGCGCTGGACATGGTGCGCTGGAGCGGGATGGTGGCTACGCGAGACATAAGGGCTCCGATCAGACCATGTTGAGAAGGGTGTCGTACATTTCCGACGTGGTGGAGATCACGCGCGCGGCGGCCGAATAGCTGTTCTGCAGCACCACCATCTGCGCGAGCTCCTCGTCGATGTTGACCCCCGAGAAGCTGTCGCGCCGGTTGACGGCGTCGTCGCGCCGCGCCGAGGCGTCGAGCAGATTGTCATTCGCCTGGCTCGCCTCGAGCCCGGTGCGGCCGAGCAGCAGGCTCGAGAAGCGCTCGAGCGTGGTCACCCCGTCCTTGCCGAGATCGAGCGCCGCGCCGAGCTTGTCGACGAAGGCGGTCGCGCCGCGGGTATCGCCGGCGCCGAGCGCCTTGGCGCCGACCGCCGCGCTTTCCTGCAGCCGCGCGAGCGGCAGCTGGCCGGGACTGGCTAGGACGGCGGGGCGCACCTGCGCATCGCCCAGCCCGCTCGAGGCGCCGGTGAGGCCGAGCATGGTCGAGAATCCCAGCCCCGAGCCATAACGGTCGGTCGAATCCGACGGGATCGAGAGCGTCGCGCCCGACAGCGAGGCCGAGGGCTCGAAGCGCATGCGGCCGCGATCGTCGAGGCTGAAATCGCCGAAATCGCCCAGCGGACTGGCGTTGAGCTCGGTGACGAGGTCGCCCACCGTGCCGCCCGCGGCCGGCGTCAGCGTATAGCTGGTCAGGGCGCGCCCGGTGGTATCGCGCAACACGATCTGCGCGGTTTCGCCCGCAGCGAAGCCATGGGGGTCGCCGGTTGCGAGACCCGAGGGGACCAGCGTGCTTGAATCGCTGCGGACGAAGTCGTTCAAGCCGAAATATTGCGAGACGCCCACCCCGGCGCGCGCGCTCGGATTGGTCTCGTTCTGCGCGACGACGACGCCGTTGCCCGCACCGCTAGCCGTGATGCTCAACTTGCCGTCGGTGAAGCTCGCGGTGCCCGCGCTGCCCAGCCCGGCGTTGATCGCGGCGACCATGTCGTCGATCGTCGCACCCGCCGGCATCGCGTCGAAGTCCACGCTGGTCTTGGCGACCAGCGTCCCGTCGGCCTTGGTGACGGCGAAGGTCGCCGCGCCGGTGAAGCCGAGCCGGTCGGTGCCGATCAGCCCCGTCTGGCGGCCGTTCAGGCTCGCGGGCGGCGGCACGGTGGTGCCGGCGTTCGAGACTGCGTTGAGCGCCTCGGAAAGCCCGGAGAAGAGCACGCCCATCTGTTCGGAAAAGGCCGGCAGCGCGCGATCGCGCAGATCGAGCAGCCCGCCCAGCTTGCCGCCGACAGCCGCGGAATCGAGCTTCTCGCCCGTCGCCGCGCCCATCGCGCCGCTGTCCTCGGCGAAGCGGATCTCGATGTTCGGGTAGATAGGCTGCGAGGCGCCGAGCCCCGAATTGGGATAGGAAAGCTGGCGCAGCTTCTTGTCGAGCAGCACCGCGCCGTTCGCGGTCTCGATCGAGACGCGGCCATCGGGCTGTTCGCGGACGTTGACCGAGATGAGGCTGCTCAGCTCCTCGATCGCGCTCATCCGCTGGTCGGCGGCGCCGCCGACATTCTTGCCGAGCCCGGTCGCCTGGGCGACCGTGGCGTTGAGGTCGTGGATACGGCTCAGCAGGCTGTTGATCTTGTCGACCGAATAGCCAACCTCGGATTCGACGTCGCCGCGCAGCCCGGCCACGTCGGTTTCGAGCTGCTGCATCGAATCGATCGCGTCCTGCACGTCGGAGGTGAACACCGCGACGGTCTGGGCGGAGGATTGCGAGCCGGTCATCGCCACGGCCGACGCCGTGATCGCGTCGAGCCGTGCCGGCAGGCCCGAGGCCGCGCCGGGCTCGCCGAGCAGCGACTGGAGCCGGTCGAGATAGCTGGCGGTGACGTCCGCGCGGCCATAGTCGCCCGCGCGGCGATAGACATTCGCCTCGAGGAAGCGGTCGGCAACGCGGCTGGGCTCTCCCACCACGACGCCGGCCACCTGGCCCGAGACCACGCCGGTGGTGAGGTTGACGCGCTCGCGCGCATAACCCGCCACGCCGACATTGGCGATGTTGTTCGAGACCGAGCGGAGTCCGGCCTGGGCTGCTGCCAGGCCGGAAACCGCGGATCCGAGGATGTGATTGAGCGACATCGCTATGATCCCGGATTTTGGAGGATTAGCGCTTCAGGTCGCTCACTTCGCGAAGCATGTCGTCGACCGTGGTGATGATCTTCGACGATGCGCTGTACGCCCGCTGGAAGCGGATCATGTTGGTGAACTCGCCGGCGAGGTCGACGGTCGAGGCCTCGAGCGAGTTGGCGGCGATCGCGCCCGCGCCGAGCTGGCCCGGCGCGTTGAGCGTCATGCCGCCCGAGGCGCGGCTGATCGTATAGGCGTTGCCCGACACGCGGGTGAGGCCGTCCGGGTTCTGGAAGGTCGCGATCGGCAGCTGGAACACCGAGCGGGTCGAACCGTCGGAGAAGATCGCGTTGACCACGCCTTCCTTGTCGATCTCGACCGAGGAGAGGTTGCCGAGCATGCCGCCGTCGACGTTCGACGAGATCAGCGAGCTCTCGGTGCCGAACTGGGTGATGCCGTCGATGCCGTCGTCGCTGCCGAGCGCCAGCGTGATCGGAACCGAACCGGCGCTGTTGGTCCAGCTGACGTTGAGCGGGTTGAACAGCGCGGCGGTCGAGCCGCTGCGATCGAGGCTGCCGTCCCCGTTGAACCGGATCGTCCCGCTGGCGAGCACGCCGCCCGCCGCAGTGACGTCGGTCGCCGGGCTGGCATAGACTTCGCTCTGCCAGGTGTTCGCGCCGGTCTTGATGAAGCCCATGGTCACGCGGTGCGTGCCGCCCTGCGAGTCCGACACGTCGAACGAGCGGGTGAACTGCGGGGTCACAGTGCCCGACGCCATGTCGCCGGCGGTATAGGCGCCGGTATAGTTGGCGGTGGTGGACTGGAGGTTCATGCGCGCCTGGATGCGCGTGGTCGGCGAGGCGGTGCCGATCAGGTCGCTCACGCGCACCGGCTCGAGCGCTTCGATGCTGCCGGTGTTGGTATATTCGCCCGTGGCGTCGAGACGCCAGCCATAGAGATAGAGGCCGGCCGGGTTGCGGAGATAGCCTTCCTCGTCGGGCCGGAACGCGCCGGCGCGGGTATAGGCTACGTCACCGGTCGAATCCGAGGTGGCGCGCGTCACGAAGAAGCCGCCGCCGTCGATCGCGAGATCGGTGCTGCTGCCCGAAGCCTGGAGCAGGCCCTGCTTGGAAACCATCGAGACCGGCGCCGCGGCGACGCCGCCCGCCGAATAGTTGCTCTTGGCACGGCCGTCGGTGACCATGGTGCGGAACTGGGCTTCGACGCCCTTGTAGCCGACGGTGTTGATGTTGGTGATGTTGTCGGCGACGGTCGCCATCGCGCTCGCCTGGGCGCTGAGGCCGGACACGCCGGCGTAGAGAGCGGAATAGAGGCTCAATGTATCACTCCTGACAACGCCCGCGGATCGATCGCGCAGGCCTCAGGTGCTTTTTAGGAAGGAATTTGCGGGGGCGGCGTTCAGCGGAAGCGAAAATGCCGATCGAATGCGCCCACCTTCGCAGGATCGGGAGAAATCCCGCTTCCCGGGAGAGCGAGGGACCGTTCAAGACGCGGAAGGATGAGGGCGACATATGGCGCGAATATCCCCTCCCGCTCGACTCCGCCGGGCGGACCCGGTCGCCAACCGCCAGTTCCGATTTTCTGCTGCGAAAGCGGACGGTCTTCTAACGCCCCATTGCGGACGTTTCGCTGCTGTGCCACCTCCGTCACGATCTGACGAATCGACCGAGGTAGGTAATTGGGATTTCAGCCTTTCGGATACCGCTTCGAAATCTTTGCGAGCCTGCCCCCGGCAGAGGCAAGGGCGGCAATCCGGTCGAAGATGACAGGCATATTCGATGCCAAGAATGGCGCGCGCGGCTGGATCGCTGGTCCTTTTATATGCCTTTGGTTCAGCGCCTTTGACCGCTACGGGCCAATGTTGTTCGGTCTGATCTCAGCTAACAACTTTGGCACGCGCGTGCACGGCAGGGCGGGGTCCGACCTAAACGGCGTTTTGATGTTCACCTTACTGATCCCGTTAATGGCTTGGCTGCTCTTCAAGATGGTCTCCGAAGGTCAGGCTTCCGGCGGTCAACTTCTCGTTATTGCGTTGGTTTTCTTGGTGGGCGGCCCACTCATATATTGGTCGGCACATAAGGAGCGGAAGGATGCCGAACCGCTCGAGCGGTTCTTGCGGAAGGCGCTCGCCCAACCGGATGCCCGTTCGAAATCCACGGTAAGCGCTCGTAAGATTCAGGAAGGCTTGCGCCTGAATTTGAACGGCGAATACCTTGAAGGTCCGGTGACGGACGCGGCTATTCAAAGCGCGCTCATGCGAGTGGGCAACCGAGATTTCATGATTATCGAGTCAGCCCCACAGGACTACCTGCAAACCGCCTGCCGCGATGGACGATATATCTTGGAGGTGCGCAAAGGCGGTCCCGGCGAGCACTACCAAGCCGTCCGAAATGGAGGGGCAGTTGGCGGTGCCGCGAAGGCGAACGACACCCTTACCTACGAAGAAGTGAGCGCAGCGATGGCTTCCTACGCCCTCGGTGATTCCCTTCCGAGTCTTCTGCGATTGCAGCCAATGGTCTCAGGTCAGTGAATGTCCGCTTCCCACCAATTCCGGACACAAAGCTCCTCGGAGGTTGGGGGCGTGTCCGCGACCATCTTGCAATGTAGGATTTCGTCTGCTTGCCTGAGACGGCCGGCCTCGCCGCCCGCTCTTTGACATCGTCAGCACCCACGAAATGGCGCGTTTCGTGCGGCCTTGTATCGACCTTCACGCCATAGCCGCGGAACACCGGACACGTCGCCCGCCATTGCGCAAAGTCCCCGCGTCGCTGAGCGATGCGGAACAATGCACGCGCACCGTGTCAACTTCGGCGCCGCCATGTTCCGCGTTTCCGGAGGCGGTGGGCAACAATTCCGAATTCGCCCACCGAATCTGACAGCGCCGTAGCGTCGTTCGCACCCGCCATCGGACCAACTGGGCAAAATTTGCCGGGTGCGCCGCCTAACCCGCCGCCTTCATCCTATAAGAGAGCAAACGCACACGAAAGGTTTGCTCCAATGCTCCGCATCACGCTTCGCGACGGCGAGAAGGCGATCGTCAACGGCGCCGTGCTCCGCGCGGTCGGCCGCACGCAGATCGCGGTCGAGAACCAGGTGTCGATCCTGCGCGGCCGCGAGGTCATGCAGCCCGAGGAGGCCACCACCCCCGCGCGCCAGCTCTATTTCTCGGCGATGCTCGCTTATATCGATCCGGCCAATCGCGCCCAGCACCAGGACCATGTCGTCGGGCTGATCGGCGGCCTCGTCGCCACGCTCACCGCCCCCGAGGCGCGCGCCGCCTGCATCGCCTTCGCGCACGACATGGCGACGGGCGACTATTACAAGGCGCTCTCGGCCGCGCGCGAGCTGATCGGCTTCGAGAACGCCGCGACCGAATCCCAGGCCGCGTAAGGGCTCCCGGCTGCCATGCAGACCCTTGCCAGCGCAGCCCGCGCGATCCGCACCATGGTGCCCGATCGCCGCTTCGGCAGCGTCGTCGCGGTTCGCGGCGCGCTGATCGAAGTGGAGGGGCTGACCGGAGTCGCGCAGATCGGCAGCCGCGTCGAGATCCAGGGCATCAACGGCAAGGTCGAGGCCGAAGTCACCGCGCTCGACCGCGAAGTCGCGCTCTGCCTCCCCTTCGTCGATCCGCAGGGCGTGGGCCTCGGCTCGCGCGCCGAGCTCGCCGCCGGTCAGTTCAGCGTCCGCCCCTCCACTGCCTGGCTCGGCCGGATGATCGACGGCCTCGGCCGCCCGGTCGACGGCCTGGGCCCGCTCCCCAACGGCGCCGACCCGCAGCCGATCAAGGCTGCACCTCCCGCCGCCGCCAACCGCGCCCGCGTCGGCCCGCGCATCGAGACGGGCGTGCGCACGCTCGACCTGTTCGTGCCGCTCTGCATCGGCCAGCGCCTCGGCCTGTTCGCCGGCTCGGGCGTCGGCAAGTCGGTCCTCCTCTCGATGCTCGCGCGCTGGACCCAGTGCGACGTCGCCGTCATCGGCCTGATCGGCGAGCGTGGCCGCGAGGTCCAGGAATTCATCGAGGACGATCTCGGCCCCGAGGGCATGGCCCGCTCGGTCGTCGTCGTCGCCACGTCGGACGAGCCCGCGCTGATGCGCCGCCAGGCCGCCTGGACCACCCTCGCCGTCGCCGAGCATTTCCGCGACCAGGGCCTCAACGTCCTCTGCCTGATGGATTCGGTCACCCGCTTCGCCATGGCACAGCGCGAGATCGGCCTCGCCTCGGGCGAGCCCCCCGCGACCAAGGGCTATACCCCCACCGTCTTCGCCGAGCTGCCCCGGCTGCTCGAGCGCGCCGGCCCCGGCGCACCGGGCAAGGGCATGATCACCGGGCTGTTCACCGTGCTCGTCGACGGCGACGATCATAACGAGCCCGTCGCCGACGCGGTGCGCGGCATCCTCGACGGCCACGTCGTGATGCGCCGTGCGATCGCCGAGCGCGGCCGCTATCCCGCGATCGACGTATTGAAGTCGGTGTCGCGCACCCTGCCCCATTGCCTGAGCGACGGCGACAACCAGACCCGCCTCGCCGCCCGGAAGCTGCTGTCGACCTATGCCGACATGGAGGAGATGGTCCGGCTCGGCGCCTATAAGGCCGGGTCGTCCGAGGAGGTCGATCGCGCGGTCGCGCTCGCCCCGCAGATCGAGGCGCTGATCAACCAGGGCAAGCACGACCAGGGCTTTGCCGACGCCGCCTTCGCCGCGCTCGCCGAGATCGTCGGCGGCGAGGCATCCGCGGCCGAGCCGCTCGGTGTCGCCGCATGACTCCGTTCGACACCGCGCTCCGCGTCCAGCGCCGCGAGGTCGATGCCGTCAAGGTGTCGATCAGCGTCGAGGTCGAGCGCATCACCACCCTCGAGACCCAGACCCGCACGCACGACGCCACGGTGCAGCAGGAACGCGCGCTCGCTTATTCGATGCCCTTCGCCAGCGACGCCTGGACCGCGCGGATGAAGGCCGAACGCGCCCGGCTCGACGAAGCGGCGTATCTGGCGCAGGCCCGGCTGGGCAAGCTGCGCGCCCAGGCGGTCGAGGCCTATGGCACGATGCGCGCGATCGAAGGCGCCGCCGAGCGTTATTCGGACGAGGCCGAACGCGTGCTCTCGCTCGCCGAGCAAAGCGCGATCGACGACATCGCCGCAGCCCGCTTCCTGCGCGCGCGCGCCATCGTCAAGAAGCGCTCGGCATGATCGGCCCCTCCCAGCTCGCCGCGCTCAGCCCGCAGAAGCGCGCCCAGGTCATCTATGCCGAGGCGCAGTCGCAGCTCTCGACGCGGCTGTGGCGCGCCGCGCTCGGCGACGGCGACAGCAAGGACGCGAACGAAACCTCGCCCTTCTCGCCCAACAACATGAAGATGGATTCGCTGCTCGGCCTGCTCGGCGGCGGCAGCGAGATTGCCGGCGCGCAGGGCCATTGCGCCTGCCACTGCCCCTGCAGCTGCCACAATCCGACGAGTGCCGGCGCAACCGGCGCGACCCCCGACACCGGACGCGGCACCACCGGCGCCGGCACCATGGATCCCGAGGAGTCCCGCACGGCCACCCCCGTCGCGGCCGTCTCCCCCCCCGCCGGCGCGGCTTCGACCGGCGGGCTCCAGCTGGGCCCCAATGCCCGCTACGCCGCGACCTTCGCCACCGCCGAGGCGCGCACCGGCATCCCGGCCACCGCGCTCGCCGCGATCGTCGATGCCGAGGCCGCCAAGACCGGCGACGGCAGCTGGAACACCCATTCGCGCAATCCGCGCTCGAGCGCCGCGGGGCTCGGCCAGTTCCTCAGCGGCACCTGGCAGGATCTCGCGCAGACCCAGGGCACCTGGCTCAACGCCTATGCCGCCGAGCGCGGCTGGCTCGACGGGCGCGGCCGCGTCCAGACCGGCAATCGCGCCGAGCTACTCGCCTTGCGCTACGATCCCAAGGCGTCGATCCTCGGCGTCGCCGATCTCGCCAAGGGCAATCTCGACCGGCTCGAAAAGGCGGGAGTACGCGTGCGCACCGATGCCGAGACGCTCGCCAAGGCGGCCTATCTTGGCCACCATCTCGGGCTCGGCGACGCGAAGAAGTTCCTCAGCGGCGGGATCGAGGCCGGCCGCGCGCGCATGCTGCTCTCCGCCCAGATCGGCTCCTCCGCCGCCGAGCAACGGATCGCCAGCGCAGGCGACGCGACCCAGGCGCACCGCCAGTGGCTGCTGGGGTTCATCGATCGCAGAATTCGCCCCGAAGCGTTCGCTGCGTAAATTTCTTCCTATATTTAATTTACAGGAAGCCCTCCGACCCCAGGTTGGTAAATTCCCTGTAAACCACTGCACATGGCGGATTTTCGCGGTTCTTCGGTGCCCTCCGGGGCATCCCAACTGCGTATTTATACATATAGGAGCGGTTTCCATCCGTTAAAGGATTACCGGCATTTCTCTCCCTGTGAACGGGCGGCCTCACGGCCCTCACACAAACCAGGGGAACGCAAATGTCGAAAATCACGATCGCGCTCGAAGCAGCCGTCGCCACCGTCATCGAGAACACGCCCGCCGACGGCAACCGCACCAACCGTCAGCGCGTCTATGTCGATCGTGCCTTCGCCCAGATCCTCAAGCTGATCGCCCCCCGCATCCGCCACTTCATCCGCCAGTACGGCCTGGTCGCCCATTGGGACGATGCCGAGCAGTGCTGCGCGATCGCCGTCCACCGCGCGATCGAGGCCTATGATCCCGCCAAGGCGCAGTTCACCACCTTCGTGAACTGGCAGATCCGCGGCGAGCTCCAGAGCCTCCGCTTCCGCCTGATGACCGACCAGCGCCCCTCGGCGAAGAAGGTCGAGGCGACCACCGTGTCGCTCAACGCGCTCGCCACCGGCGCCGACGGCGAGGAAATGTCGCCCGAGACGCTGATCGAGGACGAGGACGCCCTCGCCCGCACCGAGGCTGCCGCCTCGGACTATCTCGCCGACGGCGCGATCGCCTCGCTCGTCGACGCCTATGTCGATCACCTCCGCAAGGTCGGGATCGAGGCGCTCCGCCGCCGCCCCCGTCCGAAGCGCGAGGAAGCAGCGCTGCGCCGCGAAGGCCCGCGCTTCCGCACCGCCACCCACGGCATCGATCCCGCCGAGCTCGAGAAGCTCGAGGCCAAGCTGGCCCGCGACCGCGAGATCGTCGCCCGCCGCGTGTTCCAGGCCTCGACCCTCGACGACCTGTCGCTCGAGACCGGCGTCACCAAGGAGCGCGTTCGCCAGATCACCAAGCGCGCCGCCAAGACGATCGCCGAGATCGCCGCCGCCGATCCGCGCTTCGCGGTGATGGCCGAATATGGCCGCCCGACGCCGACCAAGCGCCGCCAGCCGGCCCCGGTCACCGCGTCGCTGCTCCCCGACGCCGATCAGCCGCACAACCGCCTCGCCAGCGTCCGCGCCATCCAGCCGGCCGAGCTGGGCATCGCCCTCGCCGCCCCGGCGGAGAGCGTCGAGCGGGTCGAGGCGATCCTTCTCGCCCATGCCGAGATCCCGTCGAGCGCCGCGCTGCACTAATTGCATCGGACAACCCACATATCCGTAATCTTCCTATAATGCAGGCAGATAGTAGGAGGGGCCCGATGTACGGCGAAGTCGAGACCAACGAAGGCGGACTGGGCTGGGCGATGATCCCCCGCCCCAACCGCCGCCTCACCGCGCTGGCCCGCGAAGTGGCGCGCTGCGCGCAGGCGCTGCTGCCCGAGGGCGCCGGGCTGTTCATGGGGCTCGAGACCGACGCGGCCGGCTTGCTCCATCTGATCTGGTGGCGCCGTGACGATTTCGCGCTGGTCGCCGAAGTCAGCGCCTCGCCCGAGGGCTTCTGCCCCGTCGACACCGAGGAGGGCGCGCTCCAGGAAGCCGGCATCGAACTGCTCGACTATCTCGCTGGGCGCTGGCCCGCCCCGCCGGCAGGTTATGGTGTAATCACCGACGGTACCGGCGTCGCGTTCGCGCCCGATCATCCCGCGCCTTCGGCCTCGGGCTGGTTGATGCGACAGGCCACGGGCAGCGTGCCGCTCCTTGCGATAATAGCTCTCGATCCCTCGGGCCCTTGTGCGCTTCTCGCACCCCGCCCGCATCGCTCTCTCCACTAAAAGAGACACGCATTCCATTAGGACGGGACGTGCATTCCACTATGGAAGGCGCCGTTAACCTTGCATTATTCTTGAAACGCTTCAGAATAGGTCCAAAGCGGCATCAGTCCGCGGAGGGACTAGATGGCAAAGGGGAATGGGAAGCGGCAGGGCGGTGCCCATGCGGCGGCCGGTGACGTACCGGTCGACCTGTACCGCTGCTTCGTCTTCCCCAATCGCATCCGCGAGCAACGCCATGCCGCCGGCCATGCCAGGCTGCTCCGCCTCGCCTCGCGCATTCCCGAGATCCCGTACATCCGCCTGTCGAAGATCGAGCGCGGCGAAGTCGTCCCGCGCCCCGACGAACTGCGCCGCATCGCCGACGCCCTGGGGATCGCGCCCGCTGGCCTCCTGCTCGACATGGACGCACCGGGTTTCGACATCGCCAAATGGGCCGCGCCGTTCATCGACGACACACCTGCCGATTTGGAGGAAGAGCGTTTCGCGGTGCTGCTCGGCGCCGCGCTGCGCGCCCGCCGCACCGGCGACCCCGCGCTCACCATAGCGGCGATCGAGCGCGACTACGGGCTTCCGCCGGTCAATCTCTCGCGCATCGAGAACGCGCAGAAGACCTTCGATCGCTGGGGCGCCGCCGCCCGGAACGCGCTGCTCCAGCTCTTCAAGGTCCCCAACGAGACCGAGCTGCGCGGGCATGTCGCGGCGCTGCACGCGGCCGGCGCACTCGACGGCTTCATCGGCAACGTCGCCAACCCCGCGCTGCGGCACGAGCGGAGCCGCGCGCGCATCGCCGAGCTCGCCGCGTCGCTCGCCGCGCCCGTGCCCGTGCCGGCGCCCGCATCCGCACCCGCACCCGCACCCACCGAAACCCTCGCGGTCGTGGCGGCGATCCCGCTGGCGCCCGGCGCCGCGTCGGTCCGCCTCGTGCCCGTGCTCGGCGCGCCGCTGCCCCACGGACTGATCGCCGACGCGCCGACCGCCGAGAAGGTCGAGGCGCCGCATGCCGCCGGGCCGCGCGCGTTCGGGCTCAAGGTCTGCCGCGCCACGCTCGGCGGCGGGCTGCCCGGCCAGGCGGTGGTGATCGTCGATCCCGAGCGCTTCCCCTCCCCCGGCGGCATCGCCGCGCTGCGCGAGGAGGCCGGCTGGCGGCTGCTGTCGGTCGGGTCCGATCGCGACGGGCGGATGATAGGCTATAGCAGCAATCCGGAGAGGGAGATCGGGCTCGACGATTGCGATCCGGCGCGCCTCGCCGCGGTGATCGGCGCGATCTTTCCCTGACCCGGGCTTTCCCTGGGAAGCGATCTGGTAAGCAAATCTCCTATAAGGAGATGAGGCGGCATCCGGCCGCAGGAGGTTGGCCATGGGTAGCCGGCTGCGTCGGTTGTTTGTCGGCTATCGCGATTACCTGATCATCGGCGTTCCTGTGGCGGCGATGCTCGCGCTCGCCGTCGTGTTCGATCTGAGCGAGCGCATCCGTGCCCTGGTCCATCCCTATGAGGCGTGGCAGCTCGACGAAATCGTTCCCGCCTTCTTCCTCGCCGGCCTGCTGTCGATGGGCCTCCTCGTCTGCCGCACCCGCATACTCCGGCGCGAACTGCGGCTGCGGCGGCACGCGGAGCGGGAAGCGAACCAGCTGGCGCGGCACGACGCGCTCACCGGCCTCGCCAATCGCCGGACGCTGATCGCGCATCTCGACGCGCAGATCCGCCACGGCGCGCCTGAAACCGAGCTCAGCGTCCTCATGTTCGATCTCGATCGCTTCAAGCCGATCAACGACACCTATGGGCATGGCGGCGGCGACGCGATGCTGCGCACCATCGCCGATCGTCTCGCCTTGCTGGTCGGCGACGCGGGGCTGGTCGCGCGGATGGGTGGCGACGAATTCGCCTGCGTGCTCGTCCACCCGCCGGAAGCCGAACTGCCGGCCGAAATCGCCGAGGCGATCCTCGCCGCGGTCGCCCGGCCGGTCCAGCTGCGCGGCGGGCTCGCCGAGATCAGCGCCTCGGTCGGCCTCGTCACCTGCCCCTCCGGCACGTCGAGCGCGGAGGCGATGCTGCGCGACGCCGATTTCGCGATGTCCCGCGCCAAGCGTTCGGGCCGTTCGACCTGGTGCCGCTTCGTTCCCGAGATGGAGGCGGAGATGCGCGAGCGCGCCCAGCTCGAGCTGGACATGCACGCCGGCATCCATCGCGGCGAGTTCGTCCCCTGGTTCCAGCCGATCGTGACACTCACCGGCGGCGAGGTCGTCGGGTTCGAGGCGCTCGCCCGCTGGCGCCACCCGACGCGCGGGCTGATCGCGCCGAACGTGTTCATCCCGATCGCCGAAGATGCGGGCATGATCCAGGACCTCGGCTTCGCCGTACTGCGGCGCGCCTGCACCGAGGCGCGGATGTGGCCGCAGCACCTGACCCTGTCGGTCAACATCTCCCCGCTCCAGCTCAACGACGCCTGGCTCCCCGAGCGCATCCTGCAGGTTCTGTGCACCACCGGCTTCCCGGCCGGGCGCCTGATCGTCGAGATCACCGAGAACCGGCTGGTGCAGGACATCGAGGCGGCCCGCGCCATCCTGCTCTCGCTCAAGAGCGCCGGCATCCAGATCGCGCTCGACGATTTCGGCACCGGCTATGCGAGCCTCAAGCATCTGCGCGAGCTCCAGTTCAACCGGATCAAGATCGACCGCGCCTTCGTCCAGAACATGCGCGCCGACGACAATGGCCAGATCGTCCGCGCGATCCTGAGCCTCAGCGAGGGCCTCGGCCTGCCCGTCACCGCCGAGGGCGTCGAATCGGGCGAAAGCGCCGAGCTGCTCGCCGGCCTCGGCTGCGAATACGGCCAGGGCTTCCTCTACAGCCAGCCGGTCGAGGCGGAGACGGCGCTCGCGATGGCGCACGACGCGCATCTCGGGGAGCCTGTCGCCGCCACCGATGGCGACCACGCGCCCGGCGACGCGGGCGCGCGCTACGGCACCTGATCGCCATGCCGTGACATCGCCTCCGCCCGTGCTAAGGCTGAGGCCATGGGCAAGAGCGTCGCAATCGAGGGTGTCGGCTGTTTCGCCGTGACGAGCCGGCCGACCGGCGCTTCGCCGGATAGGACGTGTCGTCATGGATGAACCCGCCCGCTTCTATGCGATCGAAGGCGTCGACGGCTGCGGCAAGACGAGCGTGGTCAGCCACCTCGTCGAGCATCTGAACAGCACGGGCCGCCCCGCGATCATGACCCGCGAGCCCGGCGGGACGCCCCAGGGCGAGAAGATCCGCTCGCTCATCCTGTCGGGCGCCGACGATGCCTGGGACCAGCATTCTGAGTTGCTCCTGATGACCGCCGCACGGGTCGAGCACGTCAGGCGCGTCATCCTTCCCGCTCTCGCGAGCGGAAGCTCGGTGGTTTCCGATCGGTATGTCGGCTCCACCATCGCCTATCAGGGTGCCGGGAGAGGCGTTCCGGAGGACTTCATCCGCCTCCTCCATCGCGTCGCGGTGGGCGATATCTGGCCCGATCTCGTGATCGTGCTCGACCTGGATCCCCGGATCGGCCTGGCGCGCAGCAAGGGGCGGCTCAGTGCGTCCGCGGTCGACGAGGGGCGGTTCGAGACCCTCGACCTCGAATTCCACCGCCGCATCCGCCAGTCCTATCTCGACCAGGCGTCCGCCGACCCGCAGCGCCACGTCGTCGTCGACGCCACCGGCGATCCCGAGCAGGTCCGCCGGCGCGTGATCGACGCGGTCGAGGATTGGCACAGGCGGCGGAGCTAGGTCCGCACTCGATTACCGTCATCCCGGACAGCTCAATTTTCTCCAAATCTTTGATTTGGGTAGAAAATTGAGCTGTCCGGGATCCACCGGGAGGCAAGGACGGGATAAGAGGCCCTGGTTCAGCAGGCGAGGCCAAGTGGACCCCGGAACAAGTCCGGGGTGACGAAGGAATGCAGACAAAAAATGGGCCCGCCTCGAGGGAAAGGCGGGCCCATCTGGGTGACCCCGGGGGGGACCGGGGTCGGGGGGCTCAGAAGTTGATCGTCGTCCCGAACGCGATCTGCCGGCCGAGCGAGTCGTAGCGGGCGGAGATCGTGTTCGCGCGCGACAGGCCGATATTGTACGAGTTCGGCAGGATCGGCGGCGTCTTGTCGAGGATGTTGTTCGCCGCGATCCGGAACGAGAAGCTCTTGTCGACGCGGAAGTTCAGCGCGAGATCGAAATAGTTATAGGCTCCGATCCGGTAGAACGTCGTGCGCACGGCGTCCGGCGTCCAGCCCAGGCTCTCCTCGCCCGAGTTCGACACGTTGGTGAGCGGCCCGAGGTGGCGCCAGTTCAGCGACGCGCTGAAGAACTGGTCCTGCGTGGTGTAGGTGGTGCGCAGGCCGTGCGACCATTTCGGAATGAACTGGCCGCAGCCCGCGCCGCCATAATAGCCCACGCAGTTCTTCTCGAGCAGGATCGGCGAGTCCTGGCCGCCGGCCATGGTGGTCAGCGAGCCCGAGAAGTCGAAGTCGAGCCGGCCGGCAGCGCCGAGCGGCAGGGCATATTGGGCCTGGAAGTCCCAGCCGTGCGACTTGCTCTTATAATAGTTGGTCGTGCCCTGACGGATGAAGCCGGTCTGCGGATTGCCGTCCGGATTGCTGAAGAGCGTGCCGTCGGAATTGCGCACGAACATCTGGCAGAAGAAGTCGCTGCCGGTGAGGCGGCAGCCTTCCGAGAAGTAGCTATAGTCGTTGTAGCCGATCGAATCGTTCAGATCGATCAGGAAGCGGTCGACCGACAGGACCAGGCCCGGCAGGAACCGCGGCTTCAGGACGATGCCGAAGGTCTTGGTATAGGCCGTCTCCGGATCGACGGTGAACCCGCCGGCGCGATAGGTGCAGCCGACATCGGTCGGGCAGAGCAGGGTGGCGCTGCCGTAGAGACTGTCGGCAAGGCCGGTGGCGGCGCAGACTTCACGCGACGCGGCCGGCGCGCCGTAGATCGGGATCTGCTGGCCGGTGTTCGGATCGATCGTCGACCCGGTGATGGTCGGGGCGCAGATGTCGTTGAACGCCGTCGTGATCCGGCCGTAGCTGGTGTTGCTGCCCTGGAACGCCTCGACCACGGTCGGCGCGCGCTGGGCGCGGTTGATCGACGCGCGGAAGGTGATGTCCGGGATCGGCGCCCACAGGGCTTCCGCCTTCCAGGTCGAGAAGGTGGTGGGGTTGCTGCTGTACTTCGACAGGCGGTACGCGCCGTTGAACTGCAGCAGGTCGGCGAACGGCTTGTGCTGCGCGATCGGCACCTGGAGCTCGACATTGGTTTCCCAGACATGCTGCGAAAGGCTCCGGTCGGCGCCGCCCATATTGTCGCGCCACAGCTGGTCGGCGAAGCTCTCGAGCTTGTCCTCGCGATATTCCGCGCCGAGCGCGATCGCCACGCCTTCCTCGGCCCAGGGGCTCTTGATCCCGTAGGTGCCGAGGTCGCCCTGCACCGTCGCGATGACGTTGTAGAGCTTGTTGATCGTGCTCTCGGTGCCGTAGCTGTCGCGCGTCAGATAATTGAACACCGCCGAATTGTTGACGGTCGAGTAGGAGCTGAACGGATCGAGCGGGAGGCAGCCGTCGGCCGTGCCCGAGGCGCAGGTCGGCACGCCGTTCACGTTGACGACGTTGAGCGCGTTGTTGACGCGGTCGATGCCCGGGAACGACCAGCTCCAATCCTGCTGGTTGCGCGCATAGACGCCGCCGACGTCATAGCTCCACCCCTCGGCGAAGTCGCCGCGGATGCCGCCGGTGATGCGCAGGCCCTTGTTCAGATAGCGGTCCTCGAGGTCCGGCACACCGCTGAAGCGATAGCGCAGTTCGATCGGCACCATCGTGCCGGTGCCGGCGGCGGCGCCGCAGATCACCTGCGCCTGCGAGGCGGAGAGGAACGGATTGTTGCAGTTCACCTGATACGGCGTCGAGCCGAAGGCGGTGTAGCTGTAGAGCCGCGCCGGGAAGCCGTTGGCCGACTCGTCGCGGAACCACATCGCGCTGGCATAGAGCTCCGCCGCGTCGGAGATCTCGAACGACGCGAAGCCGCCGGCGTTCCAGCGCTCGTTCGCGCGCTGGAAGGAATAATCGGAATAGGGATTGGCCGCGACCGCATTCGAATAGGGAATGAAGGTGCGGGTGCCGTTCGGATTGTTCACATATTGGTTGCCGCTGTTCGCGCCGGTGCGCGGCGACACATAGCCGTGATAGGTGTAGGTCGAGAGGCTGCAGCTCAGCGGACCGTCCTTGACGTTCTCGACCAGCTGGCAGCCCGAGGTCTCGCGCGCCTCGAAGGGCACGAGATCGGCCTTGCGATAGTTGACGTAGCCCGAGATGTGGAAGCGGTCGTCGAACAGCTTGGTGCCCGCGGTCAGCGACAGGTCGACGCGGCCGCCGTCGGTCGCGAAGCCGCGGCTGGGCTGCGCGAAGCCGTACTGGCTGGCGACCTGCGAGACGAGGCCCGCCTTGTTCTGGTGCGCGTAGAAATTGTAGTTCGCGTTGAGCTGGATGCCCTCGAAGTCATTGTTCATGATGAAGTTGACGACACCGGCAACCGCGTCCGAACCATAGACGGCCGAAGCGCCGCCGGTCAGCACGTCGACGCGCTGGATCAGCGACGTGGGGATCATGTTGGCGTCGACGCCGTTCATCGTGCCGACGCGCTTGCCGTCGATCAGGGTCAGCGTGCGCTCGAAGCCGAGGTTGCGCAGCTTGATGCGCTGGCGGCCGTCCGAATCCTGATAGTTCTGCTGGCTGTCCGGCGCGATCTGCGGGATGCGGTTCAGCACTTCCTCGATGTTCACCGCCGCCTGGGCGCGGATCGCCTCGGACGTGACCGACGTGATCGGCGCCGCGGCGGTCGCGTTCGGGCGCCGGATGCGGCTGCCGGTGACGACGATGTCGCCGCTGTCGCCGCTCTCGGCCTGGCCGGCATCGTCGGCCTGCGCCGTCGTGACGGGCTGGTCGCCGGCGTCCTGCGCCATTGCGGGCACGGCGAGCACGCTGGCGAAACAGGTCGTGCTCAGTAGCAGTCGATTCAAACGTGACATTTCATAGACCCCTTTGATCGTTGATCTGTTGTCGATCACTTCGTTCCGCCGGGCCCTTTTAGGCTCTCGGCAGCTCGGATTTGCGTGACCCCCGCTTGGTCGGTCACGGCAAAGGTGAAGCCGGGCTGGAGCGCGAAGGCGCCCGTCCGGCCGGCGCGGTCGACGGCGAGGAACGCGACCTGCGCATCCTTCACCGCGTCGCCGCGAAGCTTCGCGATATGCGTCACCGCCTCGCGGCATGCCGCCATCGGCGACATGCCCGCGCGCATCGACGCGACCACGCGCGCCGTCCCGGCGATCCGCGTGACTTCCTCGCCCACGCCCGTCGCGGTCGCGGCGCCGACGCCGGCCTCGACGAACAGCCCGCAGCCCGCCTGGGGCGAATCCCCGACGCGGCCGTGGAGCTTGAACGCCATGCCCGACGTCGTGCACGCGCCCGCCAGCCGCCCCTGGGCATCGCAGGCGAGCATGCCGATCGTGTCATGGTCGAGCGCGGACCCACGCTGGTTCTCGATATTCGCGACCGGCTTGTACTGCGCGGTCTTCAGCCATTCGCGCCACGCGGCCTCGGACTCGGGCGTCAGCAACTTGGTAGTGGTGAAGCCCTGCTCGAGCGCGAACTGGCGCGCGCCCTCCCCCACCAGCATGGTGTGCGGGGTCTTCTCCATCACGCGCCGCGCGACCGAGATGGGGTGGAGGATGTCCTCGAGCGCGGCGACCGCGCCGACATGGCCGCGATCGTCCATGATGATCGCATCGAGCGTCACATGGCCGTCGCGATCGGGATAGCCGCCCAGGCCGACCGAATGGTTGGAAGCGTCCGCCTCGGTCACTTGCGCGCCGGCCTCGAGCGCGTCGATCAGGCTGCCGCCCGCCTTCCAGCGCGCATAAGCGGCATTGTTGGCGGCCGCTCCGAAATCCCAGGTCGAGAGGAGGAAGGCGCGCTGTGCGGGCTGCGCCAGCGCCGGCCGCGCGGCAGCCGCAGCGGCGCCGCCCAGCCCTAGCGCGAGTGCCCCGCGGCGAGACGTCCTCATTGACACAGCTCTACTTCCCCACGCGCGGTCGACGCCGTCGTTCGGATCGTCGGCAACGCCATGAAGTTGTCATATATGAAATATCAATTCAATACCAAAAATCACTTTGGTGCTATCGTTTCCCTACAGATCGCATGCCGGGAACATTGTTGCGACAGCCCGGACGGCGCCCGATGCCTTTGGCGGGCACCGTTCGTCGATTTAATTCAGAGACTTAGGGAGAGCAGCCGCCGCCGAGGGGCTTCAGGGCAGCGCGATGAACCCGCCTATGCCGGCGATAGCGAGCTTCGCCGCCGGCACTGCCGTCTCGGAAAAGCGCAACCGCAGGAACCGCGCGCGGCGCGTTTTGGCGAAGGCGATCCGCTGCGTGGATAAGGCATAGGCAATATTGGAGAATTCTCCCGTCGCCGCAGGTTCCCAATTGGTACCGTCGCTGCTCGTCTCGGCGACATAGCCCCTGGGCGGCGCCGCGCCGGTCATCACCTGGCGCGAGGGCGTGAGGCTGAATCCGGCGAGATTCGCCTCCGCACCCAGGTCGACCATGACCTGC
>NZ_JAPKNM010000075.1 GCF_026460985.1 Sphingomonas sp. | reverse complement strand
CGGGCGTCCGGACGAAGCTCGGCAAAAGCCAGGTCCTCGAGCTCGGCTTTCAGCCCCTCCATGCCGATCCGCTCGGCGAGGGGCGCATAGATCTCCATCGTCTCCGCAGCGATCCGCCGCCGCTTATCGGGACTCTTGATGAAGTGCAGCGTGCGCATGTTGTGCAGCCGGTCGGCGAGCTTGACCAGCAGCACGCGGATGTCGTCGGACATCGCGAGCAGGAATTTCCGCAGGTTCTCCGCGGCGCGCTCGCTCTCGGTCTGCGCCTCGATCTTGGAGAGCTTGGTGACGCCGTCCACCATCCGCGCGACATTGTCGCCGAACAGCCGCTGGATCTCCTCGGGGGTGGCGACGGTGTCCTCGATCGTGTCGTGGAGGATCGCGGTGGCGATCGTCTCGTCGTCGAGATGCAGGTCGGTCAGGATGCCCGCCACTTCGATCGGGTGGCTGAAATAGGGGTCGCCGCTGGCCCGCTTCTGGCTGCCATGCGCGTTGACCGAGAACACATAGGCGCGGTTGAGCAACGCCTCGTCGGCCTGGGGGTCGTAGGAAAGGACCCGGTCTACAAGTTCATATTGACGCAGCACGGGGCCTAGATGGCGCCCCGTGCTGCTGCATTGCAATGATTTTCGAGCGTTAACGCGGTATCAGCGCGCACCGTTCAGATCAGCGCGCCTTGGTGTTGCACTTGGCGAGCGCGTCGGCGTCGAATTCGGTGCCGTTGGCGCGGAAGGCCGAGAGCTGACCCACTTCGCGGGCGACGAGCTCGCAGACGATGTTGTCGCGCGCATTGGCCTTCGAGGCCACGCACACGCCCTCGCCGCACTTCCAGATGGTCGAGCGCGTGACGAGGCTCGCCTTCTCGGGCGAAGTCACCGGCGTGGCGGCATAATAGCCGCGGGCGGTCTGGGCGAAGCCGGCAGCGGGGGTGAGCGCCAGCGTGGCCGCGGCAGCTGCCGCGACGGCAAGATAACGGGTCATGTCTTCCTCCTGGGGAGCTGTCGTTGCAACATCAGTTGCGAATCAATACCTAATTGACTAGAAGATAAGTTGCAAGCAGAAACTATTGCTGCGTCGCAATACGTTATCCCATTTCGTGGGGTACCAAATTGGAGTAGGGTATTCAGTCATGGGTGGTGCGATCCGAGAGTCGCTGCGCGAGCTGGCGAAAGACTGCAGCCTTCCGGCTGCGCTGGAGGCGATGGGCGAGCGCTGGTCGTTCCTGATCCTGCGCGGCTCGTTCAACGGGCTCCATCATTTCGAGGAGTTCCAGTCCGAGCTCGGCATCGCGCGCAACATCCTCGCCAACCGGCTTGCGCGCCTGGTCGACAAGGGCATTCTCGAGCGGCGGCCCTGTCCCGAGGATCGGCGCAAGATCGAATACCGCCTGACCGACAAGGGCTATGCATTGCTCCCGACGATGATCGCGCTGCGGCAATGGGGCGAGCGCTGGGAGACCTGCGTCCCCGCCTTCCCGGTGCTGGTCGACGCGCGCGACCGCAGGCCGATCGCGCCGGTGACGGTACAGGCGCATGACGGCCGCATCCTCCAGAAGGGCGACCTGCTCTGGGCGCTGCCCGAGGACGTCGCCGAGGACGAACCCGAGGTCCGCGCCGCGGAATAGGCCGGCGAAGAAAGGGTGCGGCCGGCCACCTGGCCCTTGGTTCCGCAACTCGGCGCAGCTATGCTGCGACTCGACGCGTCTCTACGGCGTTTACCATTCGTTAACGCTTTTCGTTCATTTTTCGATAACAGTTTTCGACAATTCGGACATGGATCGGAGGGTCGCCAATGTTTCGGCGTATCGTCACGCTTGCCTTGTGTTCGGTGCTCGCCGCCTGCGCGGCGAAGGGCCCGCCCCAGGTCGTGCTCGTGAGCACGGTCGCGGTCGAGGAGCCGCCGGCATGGCGCAGCTCGATCACACCCGACAGTGAGGCGAAGCTGGAGGGCCTGCGCGCCAATTGGGCCGGGCTCCATTCGCGGCTTTCTCCGCGCGTGCGCACCGCCCAGGGCAAGCTGGTCGATCCCGCCGCGGGCCTCGATCAGCCCACGCTCACGCCCGGATCCTATCACTGCCGCGTCGTCCGGCTGCGCACGCCGGCGCGGGGCCCCGCCACTGCCCGCAGCTCGTCCAACGACTTCTGCTTCGTGTCGAGCACCGACGAGGGCGTCGCCTTCGTCAAGCAGACCGGCAGCGATCCGGCGGCGGGCTATTTCTATCCCGACGGCAAGCGCTACGTCTTCCTCGGCGCGCGCCAGCGCCGTGCGGGCGAGAATTCGCTCGGTTACGGCAACGAGCCCGCGCGCGACATGGTCGGCGTGGTCGAGCGTGTTGGCGGCTTCCGCTGGCGGCTCGCGGTCGCCGGCGCCGACGCCCGCCAGCTCGACATCTACGAGCTCACCCCGGTCCCCGCCGACCAGCAGCCGCGCGGCTGACCGGCGCACGCCCAGATTTCTCCAATTCGGAGACGCTTCCGTCCGAATCGGGCTTGAAGCGTGCCACCATGCGCGCGTGGCAGAAGGCACCGCTCCTCGGGTAGAATATGCGTGCGGACGCTGCGGCAGCGCAGCCGTCACGCGCGACGCCTGGGCGGAATGGAACCTGGAACGCCAGGCCTGGCTGCTCAGCGAGATATTCGACTTCGCCTTCTGCCACACCTGTCACCGCGAGACCCGCCTCGCCGACCGTAGACCGCGATAGGCATTGAATCCTCCCCCGCCAGGGGGAGGTGGCATGCGAAGCATGACGGAGGGGGAGGACAGCGGTGCGTGTGGGGGCGCAGTTCGACAAACCCTTGCGATCGCGACGCGGCGGCGAAGCGCGCTCCAGGCTGATCGCCGTCCGCCCCCTCCGTCGCCATCGGCGCCACCTCCCCCTTGCGGGGGAGGATTGATGGTCGCGCCGCTATTCCTCCACGCCCAGCTGCCAGAGCACGAACGCCATCTCGTCCGCGGCTTCCTTCAGGCTCTCCCAGCGGCCCGATTTGCCGCCATGCCCGGCGCCCATGTTGGTCTTGAGCACCAGCACATTGTCGTCGGTCTTGGTCGCGCGCAGCTTCGCCGCCCATTTGGCGGGCTCCCAATAGGTCACGCGCGGATCGTTGAGCCCGCCCGAGATGAACATCGGCGGATAGGCCTGGGCCGTCACATTGTCGTAGGGCGAATAGGAGCGGATCAGCGCGAAGGCCGCGGCGTCCTCGATCGGGTTGCCCCATTCGGGCCATTCGCCGGGCGTGAGCGGCAGGCTCTCGTCGAGCATCGTGTTGAGCACGTCGACGAACGGCACGTCGGCGACCACCGCGCCCCACAGATCGGGGTCCGAATTGACCACCGCGCCCATCAATTCGCCGCCGGCCGAGCGCCCAGCGATCGCGATGCCGCCCGCATGGGTGAAGCCGCGCGCGATCAGCCCCTTCGCCACGTCGACGAAATCGTTGAAGGTGTTCGCGCGCTTGTCGAGCTTGCCGTCGAGATACCATTGCTGGCCGAGATCGTCGCCGCCGCGGATATGCGCGATCGCGAAGGCCATGCCGCGGTCGAGGAACGACATCCGGCTGGTCGAGAAACCCGGCGGGATCGCATAGCCGTAGGCGCCATAGGCGTAGAGATAGAGCTTGCCGCTGCCGTCGCGCGGGAAATCCTTGGGATAGACGATCGAGACCGGCACCTCAGTCCCGTCGCGCGCCGCGATCTTCAGCCGCTCGGTGCGGTATTTCGACGCGTCATAGCCGCTCGGTATCTCCTGCACCTTGAGCGTCTCGATCGCGCCGGTGGCGACGTCATAGTCTTGCACCGTCCCCGGCGTGACCATCGATTCGTAGCTCAGCCGAAGCTTGTCGACCGCATATTCGGGATTGTCGCCGAGCCCCGCGACATAGCTCGCCTCGGGGAATTCCAGCCGCACCGGCGCGATGCCCGCATCGTAGCGGTGCAGCTCGACCTGATCGAGCCCGTCCTGGCGCCCCTCGACGATGAAGAAGTCGGCGAAGCAGGTCACCCCGGTCATGTAGAAATGCTTCGAAGGCGCGATCCGTTCGATCCATTCGCCGGGAGTGTCGATGCTGGCGGTCACCAGCCGGAATTGCGGGTCCACGTCGTTGGTGTGGATGAACAAAGTGCCGTCATGCTCGTCGACATCGTATTCGCGGCCCTGCTTGCGCGGAGAGACGCAGCGCAGCGGAGCAGAGGGATCGTCGGCAGGCAGCAGGTACACTTCGCTGGTCACATGGTCGCCCGTCGCTACCACCAGCCATTTGCGCGAACTCGTCTCGCCCACCGCGACCCGATAGCCTTCGTCGGCTTCCTTGAAGAGCTCCACGTCGTTCTCGACCGGCTCGCCCAGCCTGTGCCAGCGGGCATTGTCGGTGCGCCAATGCTCGTTGGCGATGCCGTAGAGGAAGCCCCTGGAATCGCTGGTCCAGACGATCTCGGAGAGCATGCCGGGAATCGTGTCGGGCAGCAGATCGCCGGTCTCGAGGTCCTTGACGCGTACCTCGAACCGCTCCGAGCCGTTGTCGTCCACGGCATAAGCCAGCCAGCGCCCGTCGGGGCTGACGCTCAGCGCGCCCAGCCGGAAATATTCCTTGCCCGCGGCGAGCGCCGGCTCGTCGAGGATCAGCTGGTCGTCGCCCCCGCCTACGGGCTTGCGCCACCAGCGCGGATATTCGCCCCCGGTCTCGTAGTCGGTCCAATAGAGCCAGTCGCCGTCCTTCTGCGGCACGGTCGATTCGTCTTCCTTGATCCGCCCGCGCATCTCCTGGAACAGCCGCTCGCTCAGCGGCTTGCGCGGCGCGATCACCGCCTCGAAATAGGCGTTCTCCGCCTCTAGATAGCCGAGCACGTCCTTGTCGGTGACGTCGGGATAGCCGGGGTCCTTCAGCCATGCCCAGGGATCGTCGATGGTGACGCCATGGGCGGAGAAGCTGTGCGGGCGTGTGGCCGCGACGGGCGGCGTGGGAAGATCGGTCATCCCGCTCCCCTTAACGCAGCTTGCCGCCGTGTCGAAGCCCCGCGCTTCAGGCGAGCGGCAGGGACGGCTGCTCGGCCAGGCCCGCGCGGACCACGCGGTTGCGCCCGGCCTGCTTGGCGCCGCGGAGCGCCTTGTCGGCGCGCTCGATCGCTTCCTCCACGGCGGCTCCGCCGAAACGGCAGACCCCGGCCGAGAAGGTCAGTGCCTGTCCGTCGAGTTCGGCCAGCGGGTTGGCGACCAGCCGCCGGGTTACGCGCTCGAGCACGCGCGCCGCCTCTTCCTCGGTCGCCCCGCGGAACAGCACTGCGAATTCCTCGCCGCCCCAGCGCGCGACCAGGTCGCCGCGGCGCAGCTCGGAGGAGAGCCGCGCGGCGAAATCGCGCAGCACGCGGTCGCCGGCGTCATGGCCGAGATGGTCGTTGATCTGCCGGAAGCGGTCGAGGTCGAGCAATGCGATCGCGCCGCGCCGCTCGGCGGGCAGGAGGTCGTCGACATCCGCGAGGAAGCCGCGCCGGTTGCGCGCGCCGGTGAGCAGGTCCTCCTTGGCGGCGAGCTCGCGCATCCGCGCCTCGGCGGCGCTCGCGGCGAGATTGACGCTGCCGAGCAGGCTGCCGATCACGTCCTCGCCCCGCGGCTCCGGCGGCGCGGCAATGTCGTCCTGCTCGGGGGGCGGCGCGAGCAACGCCCCGACGCCGAACAGCGCCACCGCGCTGCCGGCGAGCGTCGCCAGCCACAGCAGCGCGAACTCGGGAAGCGCCAGCCGCCCCGTCGCCGCGCCCCAGCCGAGCCAGGCGACCAGCGGCACATGCGTCGCCGCGAGGCACGTCGCGAGCAGCCGCAGCCGGAGGGCGCGCGGAAATCCGGACGAGCTGGCGCGATAGAAAAGCATGACCCCTCGCTGTCTTTTTGCGGCGACGGGCCTGTCTCGGCGATCCGCCTCAAAATATCCGAAACGGTAAAGCTTAACGCGGGTGAAGCGTTTGCTTGGGAAGGGACCCTAGGAAGGATCGATATTCAGTTTGAGGGCTCCCCTCCCTGAAAGGGAGGGATGATCGGGCCGGCCATGCCCCCGGCATGGCCTGAACAGCGCGGGGCGCTGTTCACCCGATCATGGGTGGGTGCGCGCGTCTGCGCGCCTAAAAGATTCGCCAATCGTGCAGCAAAAGGCACCGGCCGGGGCATCGAGCCCCGGCCGGTGCCAACCCACCCCTAACCCCTCCCTTGAAG
>NZ_JAPKNM010000074.1 GCF_026460985.1 Sphingomonas sp. | reverse complement strand
CCGTAGCGGCGGGGCGCGACCTGGCGGCGCGCGCGGCGCCGATCGGGCTGGGCTGCCGGGCGTGCACGCGGCCCGATTGCCCGCAGCGTTCGGCGCCGTCGGCCGGGCGCGCGATGCTGTCGAGCGAGCGCGAGAGCGGCGTGACGCCGTTCGGTTTCGCGGGCGACTGACCGCCGTCCGCGCAACCGAACGGACATAATCGGCCATATTTGCGTCCGGTTGCTCTGGAACCTGCGCGGCCGGGCGCGGTTGCGCCCCAAGATCCGGGTTTCACCCGGTGATGTCCCGGCTCCCGCGGGCTTAGCTTCGGGGGCGTGTCGAGAGGATGCGTATGTTGCTTACCCTGCTCGGGCTGTCGATCGCGGCGGCTCCTCCCCAAAATGCGGATGCGGCGATCGGCCGCTGGCGAACCCAGACGCGCGGCGGGATCGTCGAGATCCAGCGCTGCGGCACCTCGATCTGCGGGCGGATCCTCACCTCGGAGAAGCTTCGAAGCGATCCGAACCTGAAGGACGTCAACAACAGCAATGCCGCGCTGCGGGGCCGGCCGCTCCGCAATCTCCAGATCCTCGCCGGCTTCACCCAGAGCGGCAATGGCTGGACCGGCGGCAAGATCTACAATGCCGAGGACGGCAAGACCTATGGCGCCGACGTGACGCCCGCGGGCCCGGACACGCTCAAGGTCCGCGGCTGCGTCTTCAAGCCCTTCTGCAAGACCCAGACCTGGACCCGCCTGCGCTGAGGCGCCCGCCCGTTCCTTTCCCTATCCGCGTACAAGGATGCGTAAAATGTCCCATCTCAAGCTTCCGCTCGCCATTGCAACCGCGCTGGCGGGCTCGGCTGGCTTCGCCGCCTCGGCCAATGCCCAGGCCTTCTACCTCCAGGAGCAGGCCGCGCGCGCCGCGGGTCGCGCCTTCTCGGGCGAGGCCGCCGATACCGGCGCGGCGTCGCTCTGGTGGAACCCGGCCTCGATCGCGGGCTTGACCGATGTGGAGGCGACGGTCAGCGCCTCGTTGATCCTGCCGCGCGGCGAAGTCGCCGATGCCGGCACGCTGATCCGGCGTCCCGGCCAGGCCTTCGCGCCGGTCGGCGGCGATGCGGTGACGCGCAACCCGATCAACAACGGCGTGCTGCCCTCGGGCGCGATCGCGGTGCCGGTCGGTGATCGCCTCGCGTTCGGCCTCGCCGTGACTTCGCCCTACAGCTTCACCACCGATTATCCCGAGACGAGCTGGGCACGGTACAGCGCGCTCAAGACCGAACTGCGCACCGTCGACATCCAGCCCTCGGTCGCGTTCGCGGTGACCGACTGGCTACGCGTCGGCGCGGCGCTCAATGTCGAATATACCGATGCCAGCCTCGGCAACGCGCTGCCCAACGTCCTGGCGACCCTGCCCGACGGGCGCCAGGAGCTGAAGGGCAACGGATGGGATCTGGGCTGGAGCGCCGGCTTCCAGATGCACAACGACTTCGCCACGATCGGCGTCGCGTACAAGTCGGCGATCAAGCACAATCTCAAGGGCGATCTCGAGATCAGCGGGCTCGTCGGCCCGCTCGCGGCATCGAACATGTCGCTCTCGGACGTGGAGGCGAATTTCTACACGCCGGCGCAGGTGATCGTCGGCGCGCGCTTCCGGCTGAGCGATCGGCTCACGCTCAACGGCCAGGTCGTCCATTATGGCTGGAGCAAGTTCGACGCGATCCGGCTGGGATCGCCGGTCAACACCGCGATCCCGGAGAATTACCGCGACAGCTGGAGCCTCGCGACGGGCGTGGATTATGCCGCCTCGTCCAAGCTGACGGTGCGCGCCGGCGTGCAGCATGCCCAGACCCCGACCCGTGACGGCGAGCGCGACGCGCGCGTGCCGGACTCGGATCGCTGGAACTACGCCGTCGGCGCCTCCTATGCGCTGACCCCGGGCTTCACGCTCGATGCCGCGGCTAACTATGTCGACTTCAAGGACGCGACGATCGATCGCGTCACCGCGGCCTATCCGGGCACTGCGGCGCAGACGCCGGTCCTGACTTCGGGCACGCTCACCAATGCGCGCGCGCTGGTGTTCTCGCTCGGGGGGCGTGTGCGGTTCTGAGGTGGATCATCAGTTTCCCCTCCCTTTCAAGGGAGGGGATCAAGGGGTGGGTTAGCGACGGGCGAGGCTCGATGCCTCGTCCGTCGCTTTTTGCCGTCGGCATGAGTCTTTTTGGGCGCGCAGACGCACGCACCCACCCCCAACCCCTCCCTTGAAAGGGAGGGGCATGCGGCCATCGCATTCGTATACATGCCGTCGCGGCGCATCCGTCGCCTTGCCAGCCGCTCGGCCGCGCCGTTATCCTGTTGTGAAACCGGTTACAGGAGAGGCGTGATGCTTGGGCTGATGGTGGCGCTGTGCGCGATGATCGTCGCGATTCCGGCTGCGGCGCAGGTCGAGCAGTCGACCGCCGCGCGCGCCGATGCCAACGTGCCCAGCGTCGCCTCGCCCGACGGGCGGATCACGGTCGCGGTTACCACCGATGGCGACGGGCGGCCGCTCTACACGGTGAGCCGGGGCGGCAAGCAGCTGATCGCGCCCTCGGCGCTGGGCTTCCTGTTCACCGACGCGCCCAAGATGCAGCGCAACTTCAGGATCGAGAGCCGCGCGACCAGCAGCGCGGACACGCGCTGGGAGCAGCCCTGGGGCGAGTGGAAGACGATCCGCGACCGCCACAACGAACTGCGCGTCCGTTTCAAGGAGACCAAGGATCTCGGCCGGGTGATGGACGTGGTGTTCCGCGTCTTCGACGACGGCGTGGGCTTCCGCTACGAATTGCCCGACCAGCCCAATCTGAAGACCGCGCATATCGCCGACGAGATGACCGAGTTTTCGCTGACGCAGGATGGCGAGGCGTGGTGGATCCCGGGCTCGGAATGGAACCGCGACGAATATCAGTGGAATCGCACGCCGATATCGTCGGTGCCGCTCGCGCACACGCCGCTGACGGTGAAGCTCAGGGACGGCACGCACATCGCCTTCCACGAGGCGGCGTTGGTCGATTATTCGGGGACCTGGCTCCAGCGGGTCGAGGGCACGAAGCTCAAGACCGTGCTGATCCCGAGCGCGGGCGGGGCGAAGGTGGTGCGCGGCACGCCCTTCGTGACGCCGTGGCGGACGATGATCATCAGCGACGACGCGTCCGGGCTCTACATGTCGCACATCGAGCTCAATCTGAACGAACCCAACAAGCTGGGCGACGTCAGCTATTTCAAACCGTCGAAATATGTCGGCGTGTGGTGGGAGATGCATCTCGGCACCGCCGGCTGGGGTTCGACGCCCAAGCCGGGCGCGACGACCGCCAATGTGAAGCGCTACATCGACTTCGCGGCGAAGCACGGCTTCCCCGGCGTGCTGGTCGAGGGCTGGAATGTCGGCTGGGACACCGAATGGTTCGGCAACGGCAAGGGCTTCCTGTTCGACAAGCCCGCGCCCTGGTTCGACGCCGATGCGCTCGCCGCCTATGCGAAGAAGAAGGGCGTGCAGCTGATCGGCCATCACGAGACCGGCGGCTCGCCGAGCCATTATGAGGACCAACTCGAGCGCGGCATGGCCTTTGCGGCGGCGCATGGCGAGAGCGTGGTCAAGACGGGTTACGTCACCGATGCGGGGCAGCTCGAGCGCGTCGGGCCCAACGGCGAGCCCTTGCGCGAATGGCATGACGGGCAATTCTCGGCGCAGCATCATCTGCGCGTGCTCGAGATGGCGCACAAATACCGCATCGCGATCGATGCGCACGAGCCGATCAAGGACACCGGTCTCAGGCGGACCTATCCGAACTGGGTGAGCCGCGAGGGTGCGCGCGGGCAGGAGTATAACGCCTGGGGCGAGCCCAAGAACGCGCCCGAGCATGAGGCGAACATGGTGTTCACGCGGATGCTCGCCGGGCCGATGGACTTCACCCCCGGCGTGCTCAGCCTGACGGGCAAGGGCGGCACCCCGATCCTGTCGACCGAGGCGAAGCAGCTCGCCCTCTACGTCGTGCTCTATTCGCCGGTGCAGATGGCGGCCGACCTGCCCGAGAATTACGCGAAGCACATGGCCGCGTTCCAGTTCATCAAGGACGTGCCGGCCGACTGGGAGGATACGCGGGTGCTCAACGGCGAGGTCGGCGATTACGTCACCTTCGCGCGCAAGGAGCGTGGCGGCGCCGACTGGTATCTGGGCGCGGTGGGCGACGAGCAGGCGCGTACGATGGAGGTGCGGCTGGACTTCCTCGCGCCGGGCAAGGCCTATGAGGCGCAGATCTACCGCGACGGCGACGATGCCGACTATCGCACCGAGAAGCGGCACTCGATCGTGGTCGAGAAACGGCGGGTGACGGCGGCGGACGCGATGACGCTGCGGCTTGCGCCGGGTGGCGGCGCGGCGATCCGGTTCAAGGCGCTGAAATAAGCTAGATCCTCCCCCGGAGGGGGAGGGGGACCGCGAAGCGGTGGAGGGGTAGTCTCCACGAGCGATCTCGCGCGTGGCGCGCTACCCCTCCGTCAGCCTTCGGCTGCCACCTCCCCCTCCGGGGGAGGATTTGCACGGAGCGGTAGATTCCGTTTCGGAAACGTGCCTATGATCCCGTCCGGAGCGGCGCCAACGGAGGGGATCATGGCCACCGATTTCACGCTCAACGGCAGGCCGGCGAGGTTCGACGGCGATCCCGAAACGCCCTTGCTCTATGTGCTGCGCGACCATCTCGGGTTGACCGGCACCAAATATGGCTGCGGCATAGCCCAGTGCGGCGCGTGCACCGTCCATCTCGACGGCAGGAACCGGCGCTCGTGCGTCACGCCGGTATCGATGGTCGGGGGCCGCCAGGTCACCACGATCGAGGGCGTCGCGGGCAAGGAAGCCAAGGCGGTGCAGCGCGCGTGGGTGGCGATCGACGTGCCGCAATGCGGCTTCTGCCAGTCGGGGCAGGTGATGTCGGCGATCGGGCTGCTCAAGATCAAGAAGAAGCCGAGCGACGCGGATATCGACGCCGCGATGGCGGGGAATATCTGCCGCTGCGCCACATATGCCCGCATCCGCCAGGCGATCCACGACGCCGCGCAAGCGATGGAGGGCTGAAGCGATGAACGCCATCACTCCCACCCGACGCGGCTTCCTACAGTCGACGGGCCTCGTGCTCGGCATGGCGCTTCCGCTCGGCAAGGCGGCGAAGGCCGCGCCCGGCCAGGCCGGACTGCCCTTCGCGCCCAACGCCTTCGTTCGGGTGGGCCCGGACAATCTGGTCACCGTGATCATCAAGCATGTCGAGTTCGGCCAGGGCCCGGCAACCGGCCTCGCGACCCTGGTGGCTGACGAGATGGATGCCGACTGGAGCCAGGTCCGCGTCGAGATGTCGGCGGCCAATGACCCGCTCTACAAGAACCTCATGTTCGGCACGATGGGCACCGGCGGCTCGACTGCGATCGCCAATAGCTGGATGCAGATGCGCAGCGCCGGGGCTTCGGCCAAGGCGATGCTGGTCGAGGCGGCGGCGAAGCGCTGGGGCGTGCCCGCGAGCGCGATCAAGGTCTCGAAGGGCGTGGTCTCCAGCGGATCGCGCAAGGCGAACTTCGGCGAACTCGCAGCGGACGCGGCGCAGCTCAAGCCGCCCGAAAAGCCGGTGCTCAAGACCCCCGACCAGTTCACGCTGATCGGCAGGGACACGCCCAAGGTCGACAGCGTCGCCAAGGCCAACGGCACCGCGATGTTCACGATGGACATCCAGCGTCCCGGCATGGTGCATAGCGCGATCGCGCATCCGCCGGCGTTCGGCGGCACGGTCAAGTCGGTGGTCGACACCGCCGCGCTGGCGGTGCCCGGCGTGCTCGCGGTCCGGACGATCCCGCACGGCGTCGTCGTCTATGCGAAGGACAGCTATGCCGCGCGGCGGGGCGTGGCCGCGCTCGACGTGACATGGGATCTCTCCAAGGCCGAGAAACGCACCACCGACCAGCTCTACGCCCAATTCGCCGAGGCGTGCGAGAGCCCGGGCAAGCAGGTCGAGAAGACCGGCGACACCGCTGCAGCGCTCAAGGATGCCGCGAAGAAGCTCGAGGCGGTGTACCAGTTCCCCTATCTCGCGCATGCGCCGATGGAGCCGTTGGACGCCGTGATCGAGATGAACGGGGACCGGCTCCATGTGTGGATGGGCAGCCAGTTCCAGGTCGGCGAGCTCACCGCGATCGCCGCCACGCTCGGCGTGCCGCTCGACAAGGCGACGCTCCACCAGCAATTCGCCGGGGGCAGCTTCGGGCGGCGCGTGACGCCGGCGATGGAGTTCGCGATCGAGGCGGCGCTGGCGTTCAAGGCCTGGGGCAAGGGCCCGATCAAGCATGTCTGGACCCGCGAGAACGACATTCGCGGCGGGCGCTATCGCCCGCTCGTGGTGCACACGATCCGCGGCGGGCTCGATCCCTCGGGCAAGATCGTCGCCTGGGACCAGGTGGTCGCAGCGCAGAGCTTCATGAAGGGCACGCCGATGGAGGGGCCCGAGCTCAAGGAAAAGGGCGTGGACGACGCGCTCACCGAAGGCATCGCTGAGAGCTATAAATTCGCCAACCATTATGTCGGCCAGCACATCATGGAGGCGGGCGTGCCGACGCTCTGGTGGCGCTCGGTGGGCAACACCCACACCGCTTATGCGGTCGAGACCTTCGTCGACGAGTTGCTCGAGATGGCGGGCAAGGATCCGGTCGCAGGGCGGTTAGCGCTGATGGAGGATGAGCGGACCAGGGCCGTGCTCGCCAAGGTGGCCGAGATCGCCGGCTGGAACAAGAAGCCGCCGGCGGGCCGTGCGCGCGGCGTGGCGGCGTGGAAGAGTTTCGGCTCCTATGTCGCGCAGGTCGCCGAGGTGTCGAAGGGCGCCGACGGGCTGCCCAAAGTCCATAAGGTGTGGTGCGCGGTGGATTGCGGGATCGCGGTCAACCCCAACGTGATCCGCGCGCAGATGGAGAGCGGGATCGGCTACGGGCTCGGCCACGCGCTCTATTCGGAAGTCGAGATCGGCGAGGGCGGGATCGTCAAGCAGGAGAATTTCGACTCCTATCGCTCGCTCAGGATCTCCGAGATGCCCGAGGTCGAAGTGGCGATCATCGCGTCGGACAAGAACCCGACCGGGGTGGGCGAGCCGGGGCTGCCGCCGATCGCGCCCGCGGTCGCCAATGCGTGGCGCAAGCTCACCGGCAAGGCGGTGCGGCGGCTGCCGTTCAGCGTGGGAGGCAAGGCATGAAGGCGGGCGCACTCGCACTCGGCGCCGCGGCGCTGACCCTCGGCCTCGCGCTCGTCAGCCAGGCGCGCGAGCAGAAGGTGGAAGGGCTGAAGCCGGTCAGCGCCTTTGCCGGGATCGCCGATCCGGCCGCGCGCTCGGTGGCGATCTTCACCGAGATGGGCAAGGTGATCCAGCATCCGCGCTGCGTGAACTGCCACCCGCGCACCGATCGCCCGCTCCAGGGCGACGCGATGCAGCCGCACAACCCGCCGGTTTCGCGTGGGCCGCAGGATCGCGGCATGGCGGGGCTCGAATGCGGCACCTGCCACGGGCCGCGCAACGTCGCCTTCGCCAACGGCACGGGCAGCGTGCCCGGGCATCCCGAATGGCATGTCGCGCCGATCGCAATGGCGTGGGAAGGCAAGACGCTCGGCCAGATCTGCGCACAGATCAAGGACCGCAAGCGCAACGGCGGCAAGAGCCTCGATCAGATCATCGAGCACAATGCGCATGACTCGCTGGTCGGCTGGGGCTGGAACCCGGGGCCGGGCCGGACGCCGGTACCGGGGACGCAGGCGGAGTTCGGGGAATTGACGCGGGCCTGGGTGGCGAGCGGGGCGAAGTGTCCGACGGGGTAGGTGGTCGCTTTCGCCCCACAAGGGGAGAAGGAGCCATGGCCGCCGATCACCAATGTCGGCCATGAGCATATCGCTCTCTGAAGGGTTGAAGATGGGGCGCCGGCAACCTGGACTGGGTCACCGCCGAACCAGCAGCACGCCGATCAGGATGCAGGTCACGCCCGCCACGCGTGCGAGCGTTATCGGGGAACGATCCAGGCCCAGCAACCCGAAATGGTCCAGGATCACGGCGGCCGTCAGCTGCGCGCCGATCGTCAGGGTGAGCGTGAGGGCCAGCCCCAGCCTCGGCGCGGCGAAGGCGCCGTATAGTCCGCCGATCCACGCCCAGGGCGGGGCCTGACGCACCGAGGCGAGCGGCGTGCGATCGATCAGCAGCCAGGCCGCGACGACCAGCATGGTGCCGCCGAGGAACGAGATCGAGGCCGCCAGCCAGAGCGAGCCGGTGCTGCGCGCGAGCATCGCGTTGCTCGGGGTCTGAACGGCGACGCACAGGCCGGCAATGAGGGCGAGAATGATCGGGAGGATGTTGTGCATCGGATGCGCCCGGAGCTGAGCGTGGCGTTGTCAGGCGCCCTATAGGGTCGGCGGGTGCCGAAAGCGGATTGGGGCCGATGCACCGCAAAGTGCAGTCTGTCCGCTTGCTGTCCCCGGCGCCACGATGCATCATTGCAGAATGACCAAGTACCTCATCTCCTTCCCGAGCGAAGCGATGGTGCTCACGGCGGAAGAGTTCCCGATCGTCTCCGCCGATGCGCGTGCGGTGATCGAGGAAGCCAAGGCGGCCGGCGTCTACGTGTTCGCCGGGGGAATAGAGGAGCAGGTCGACCCCGTCCTGGTCTCGGGCGACGGATCGGTCTCCGCCCAAACCTATCCGGGCAGCCGATTGAAGGGCGGGTTCACGGTACTGGAATTGCCGACGCGCGAAGATGCCGTCGAATGGGCGCGGAAGATCGCCGTCGCCTGCCGCTGCGCGCAGGAACTCCGCGAGTTCATGTACGATCCGGCGAGCTAGGGCCGACCCACGCCGCCGGTCGTCCAGCCGACCCGTGGATCCTCGAAATCCACCACGTCGCGCAGCTCCCAGACGTTCGGATAGCCATAGCCGACCAGGTTGATGAAGGTCTGGATGTTGAGCGCCAGCGCGGGCTTCTTGAGCATCACCGGGGCGCGGTGGTTCGAGAAATTGTTGTTGCAGTAGATCAGGATCGGGCGGTCGCGATTGGGGCCGATCGCTTCGGCCAGCGCTTCGGCGGTGAAGTCGGTGAGCGGCAAATTGACCGCGCCCGCGATGTGCCCCTCGGCGAACTTGTCCGCCGAGCGGGCGTCGAGGATCAGCGCGTGCTTTTCCGCCGCCTTGGCCTTGAAGGCGGCGAAGTCGAGCAGCCGCTTGGCGCGGAGTGCGCGCACATCGGTGGCGAGCGTCGTGAAGCCGGCATAGTCGATCTGCGGGTTGGGCGCGGGATCGTCGGGAAGGGCGAGCAGCAAAGCGAGGGCAGGGAGCAGCATCGAAGGGCCTCCGGCGATCGAGGGCGTAACGATCGCAGGCGATGGCTGCACGAAGCCTGAACCACTCTATGCCGGGGTGACGGTGTGGTTGTTTGGCGTGGGCAAGGGGCGCTATCACCTCTGCCAGACCAATTGGGGGTGAGAGCGCATGGCCAGCCTGTTTCGCCTGAAGGCGATCGTCGCGGAGGAGGATCGGCCGGAGGCGCATCGCCTCCAGCGCACGCTCTCCTGGCCGCATCTCGTCGCGCTCGGCGTCGGCGCGATCGTGGGCACCGGCATCCTGACGCTGATCGGTGTGGGCGCCGATCGTGCGGGGCCGGCGGTGATCCTGTCCTTCGTCGTGGCCGGCGCGATCTGCGCCTGCGCGGCGCTGGCCTATGCCGAGATGGCGACGATGATCCCGGCCTCGGGCAGCGCCTACACGTACAGCTATGCCGTGCTCGGCGAGGTCGTCGCCTGGGTGGTGGGGTGGAGCCTGCTCGCCGAATATACCCTGGTGGTGGCGACCGTGGCGGTGGGATGGTCGGGCTATTCGGTCGGCTTCCTCGACGGGCTCGGCGTGCATCTGCCGGCGGCGCTGACGCATGGGCCGGTGATGTCGGGCTGGCAGGTGGTCGAATGGGGCGTGAACCTGCCCGCATTGTTCATCGTCGCGGTGGTGGCGGGGCTGCTGATCGTCGGGACCCGGGAGAGCGCGACGCTCAACGCGATCCTGGTGGTGGTGAAGCTGATCGCGCTCGCGGTGTTCGTCGCGGTGGCCCTGCCCTATTTCGACAGCGCCAACCTCGCGCCCTTCGCGCCCTTCGGCTTCGCCAAGCATATGGGCCCCGACGGGGTCGAGCGGGGCGTGATGGCGGCGGCGGCGATCATCTTCTTCGCCTTTTACGGCTTCGACGCGATCTCGACCGCTGCGGAGGAGGCCAAGAATCCCAGCCGCGACCTGGCGATCGGAATCGTCGGATCGATGGTGGCGTGCGTCGCGATCTACATGGTCGTCGCAGTCGCGGCGGTGGGGGCGCTCAGCTACACGCGCTTCGCCGACAGCCCCGAGCCGCTGGCGCTGATCCTGCGCGAGATCGGCCAGCCCAAGGTCGCGGCCTTCCTCGCCGCCTCGGCGGTGATCGCATTGCCGACGGTGATCCTCGCCTTTCTCTTCGGGCAGAGCCGCATCTTCTTCGTGATGGCGCGCGATCGCATGCTGCCCGAGAGCCTCGCGCGGGTGTCGCGGCGGGGCACGCCGGTGCGGATCACCATCTTCACGGCCTGCGTGGTGACCTTCTTCGCGGCGTTCTTCCCGATCGACCAGATCGCCGCGCTCGCCAATGCGGGCACGCTGACCGCCTTCGCGGCGGTGGGGATCTGCATGCTGGTGATGCGCCGGCGCGCGCCCGACGCCGTCCGCCCGTTCCGCACCCCCGCGGCCTGGCTGGTCGGGCTCGGCGCGGCGTTCGGCTGTCTCTATCTTTTCATAAGCCTCCCCCATCAGACCCAATTGTTGTTCGGGGCGTGGAACCTGATCGGGCTGCTGCTCTACTTCGCTTGGGCGCGGCGCAACGTGGACAAGGGGGCAATGTGAGCGGCTGGACGATCGGGATCATCGGCGGTTCGGGACTCTACGACGTCGAGGGGATCGAGGGCGGCGAATGGGTCGAGACGGCGAGCCCCTGGGGCCAGCCCTCGGACGCGTGCTTCGTCGGGCGGGTCGGCCATGTCCGCGCCGTGTTCCTGCCGCGGCACGGGCGCGGGCACCGGATCAGCCCGTCCGAGCTCAACGCGCGCGCCAATATCGACGTGCTCAAACGGCTCGGGGTGACGGACGTGCTCGCCGTCTCCTCGGTCGGCAGCCTGGTCGAGGACAGGCCGCCGGGCAGCTTCACCGTCGCCGACCAGTTCATCGATCGCACCAAAAGCCGGCCGTCGAGCTTCTTCGGCACCGGCATGGTGGCGCATGTGTCGATGGCCGACCCGGTCTGCCCGCGCCTGTCCATGCTGGCTGCCGAGGCGGCGCGGGCGGCGGGCGCGCAGACCCATGTCGGCGGCACCTATCTGGCGATGGAAGGCCCGCAATTCTCGACGCGTGCCGAGAGTCATCTCTACCGCAGCTGGGGCTGCCACCTCATCGGCATGACGGCCATGCCCGAGGCCAAGCTCGCCCGCGAGGCCGAATTGCCCTACGCGCTGGTCGGCATGGTCACCGACTATGATTGCTGGCGCGAGGGCGAGGAGGCGGTCGACGTCGCGCAGGTGATCGCGCAGCTTTCGGCGAACGCGGCCAAGGCGCGCGCGATGGTGATGCACCTGCTCCGCGCCCTGCCCGAGGTGCGGCCGGCGTCGCCGATCGACACCTGCCTGGACGCGGCGCTGATCACGGCGCCCGCCGCGCGCGATGCCACCGTGCTGGCCCGGCTCGACGCAGTGGCGGGCCGGGCGCTCGGCTGACACTGTCCGGGATCGGGAACCTCCATTTCGGATAAGTTTCTGGCGCCATGGTTTCGGCGTCGCTAAGCTTTCCGAAATCGGGGGGCTAACCAAATGAAAATCATGAGTCGCAGCTCGCGGCGTACGTTCGTCATGGGCGGTGCCGCCGCCGCCGCTTGCATGGGGCCGCTGGCCGTGGCGCAGCTCGCGGGCAAGTCGCCGGCTTCGCGCAAGGGTGCGGCCGCACCGGCGTCGCGAAGCGAGGTCGCCGAGTGGGAGCGGCTGGTGGGGGTCAGCTTCCTCGTCGCGGGCGAGGCGGGCAAGGTGCCGGCGAAGCTCGCGGCGGTGATGCGCCCCCCGGTCGACTCGAAGCGGCCGGCCGACCTGGCGCGCTTCCAGCCCTTCACTGCCTATTTCGAAGTGGACGCCCGTCTCGCGCCCGCGGGTCAGCAGACCTACCGGGTCCTGCATCCGGCAAAGGGCATGATCGACCTGTTCCTGACCCGCGGCGCCGACAAGCGCGGCAAAGCGGTCCTGCTCGCGCTGTTCAACTAGGGCCGGCACCCATGGCCGCAATGGGTGCTGACCCTGGGTCTTTCCCAAGCTATGGCGCTGTCCCGTAACGTCTCGGGGACAGGAGTGACTGGTTTGAAGAACGCGAAATTCGTCGGGCTCGGCCTTGCAGTGGTGCTGGTCGGCACCGCCGCGGTGGCGATGCAGGCCGGCGGTGAGGATCATTCGCAGGATGCGGCGTGGCACAACCGCCAGATGCTGGCGCTCGCGCAGCTGAAGGCGAGCGACGGCTGGCAGTCGCTGCCGGGCGGCCTGCGCTGGCGGCGGATCAAGGGCGACGGGCGCGGCCAGCACCCGACCGTGCAGGACGTGGTCAAGATCCACTATGCCGGCACGCTGATCGACGGCACCGAGTTCGACAGCTCCTTCGCGCGCGGCGAGCCGGCGAGCTTCCCGCTCGGTGCGCTGATCCCCGCCTGGCAGATGGCGGTGCCGATGATGGGCGTAGGCGACACGATCGAGATCGCCTCGCCTTCCGACCTCGCCTACGGCCCGGTCGGCAAGGGCCCGATCCCCGGCGGCGCGACCCTGCTGTTCAAGATCGAGCTGCTCGGCATCGGCGAATAGGCCGCTTTTTCTCTCCTTTCGCATTTTCCTCCCCGCAGTTTCGGAAAAAGGGAAAAGTGTGCGCGGTGCTCCAAGATTGACGCGATTGCGTCGGGACTGGAGTTCATGATTTGTTCCACGCGTAATCCTATTTTGCAAGCTCGGATGTTGCGCGGACGGCGGGCAGGTGGCCGATCCCAATCCTCCCCCGCCAGGGAGTGTTGGGTTGGATTGCCCCCGGCAATCCAAGCCCGTGCCGGGGGCACGGGCGACCCAACACTGTGTCAGCCGCAGGCTGACGGAGGGGGAGGACGGCGACTCACTATCGATGTGCTTCCGCCCCCTCCGACGCCTTCGGCGCCACCTCCCCCTGGCGGGGGAGGATTGAGTGGATCCGGGATGACGGGTGGCAGCAAAAAGGCCGCGGTGGGTGTCCACCGCGGCCGTTTTTTGTCGGTTTTCCGTGGCTCAGGCGGCGAGGTTGCGCAGCACGTACTGCAGGATGCCGCCGTTGAGGAAATATTCGAGCTCGTTGACCGTATCGATGCGGCAGCGGGTCTGGAAGGTCTCGGTCGCGCCGTCCTTGCGGGTGAGCGTGACCTCGACGTCCTGGCGCGGACGCAGCCCGGCGACGCCGGTGATGGTGAAGGTCTCCGAGCCGTCGAGCTTGAGCGTCTCGCGCGTCACGCCCTCGGCGAACTGGAGCGGGAGCACGCCCATGCCGACCAGGTTCGAGCGGTGGATGCGCTCGAAGCTCTCGGTGATCACCGCCCTAACCCCCAGAAGATTCGTGCCTTTTGCCGCCCAGTCGCGCGACGAGCCGGTGCCGTATTCCTTGCCGGCGATGACGACCAGCGGGGTGCCGTCGGCCTTGTGGCGCATCGCGGCGTCGTAGATCGGCATGACCTGGTCATGATATTTGGTCATGCCGCCCTCGACGCCGGCGACCATCTCGTTCTTGATGCGGATATTGGCGAAGGTGCCGCGCATCATGACTTCGTGGTTGCCGCGACGGGCGCCGTAGCTGTTGAAGTCCTTCCGGCTAACCTGATGTTCCTGAAGGAAAATCCCGGCGGGGCTGTCCGCCTTGATGCTGCCCGCGGGCGAGATGTGATCGGTGGTGATCGAATCGCCGAGGATCGCCAGCGGCTTGGCCTCGACGATGTCCTGAACCGGCGCCGGGGTCATCGTAAGCCCCTCGAAATACGGAGGATTCGCGATGTAGGTGCTGCCCGCGCGCCACGAATAGGTGTCCGAGCCGGTCACCGTGATGCCGCGCCAGTGATTGTCGCCCGCATAAACGTTCGAATAACGGGTACGGAACATTTCGTCGTCGATGTTGGCGGCGATCAGGCCCTGGACTTCCTCGTTCGAGGGCCAGATGTCCTTGAGGAAGACGGGACCGTCGGTGCCCTCGCCGATCGGCGTCTCGTACATGTCCTCGGTCACGGTGCCCTTGAGGGCATAAGCGACAACGAGCGGCGGCGAGGCGAGGAAGTTGGCGCGCACGTCGGGCGACACGCGGCCCTCGAAATTGCGGTTGCCCGAGAGCACCGAGGCCGCGACGATGTCGTTGCCGTTGATCGCCTGGCTGATCGGATCGGCGAGCGGGCCCGAATTGCCGATGCAGGTGGTGCAGCCATAGCCGACCAGGTTGAACCCGATCGCGTCGAGATCCTCGGTCAGCCCGGCCTTGTTGAGATAGTCGGTGACGACCTGGCTGCCGGGGGCGAGCGAGGTCTTGACCCACGGCTTGCGGGTCAGGCCGAGCGCGCGCGCCTTGCGGGCGACGAGGCCGGCGGCGATCAGCACCGAAGGGTTCGAGGTGTTGGTGCACGAAGTGATCGCGGCGATCACCACGTCGCCGTCGCCGATGCCGTGCTCGACACCCTCGACATCGACGCGCTCCGGACGGTCCTTCTTGTAGACCTTGAGCAGATCGGCGTTGAACACTTCGTCGACCGCATCGAGGCTCACCCGGTCCTGCGGGCGCTTGGGGCCGGCGAGCGACGGGCGCACGGTGCTCATGTCGAGCTCGAGGCTGTCGGTGAAGACCGGCTCGGGGCTGTCGACGTCGTGCCACATGCCCTGCGCCTTGGCATAGGCCTCGACCAGCGCGATCGTCTCGTCCGGGCGGCCGGTGAGACGCATATAATCCATGGTCTTCTCGTCGATCGGGAAGAAGCCGCAGGTCGCGCCGTACTCGGGCGCCATGTTGGCGATCGTCGCGCGATCGGCGAGCGTCATCGAGTGGAGGCCCGGGCCGTAGAACTCGACGAAGCGGCCGACCACGCCCTTGGCGCGCAGCATCTGGGTGACGGTGAGCACGAGGTCGGTCGCGGTGATGCCCTCGCCGAGCGCGCCGGTGAGCTTGAAGCCGACCACCTCGGGGATGAGCATCGACACCGGCTGGCCGAGCATCGCGGCCTCCGCCTCGATGCCGCCGACGCCCCAGCCGAGCACGCCGAGGCCGTTGACCATGGTGGTGTGGCTGTCGGTGCCGACGAGCGTGTCGGGATAGGCCACCGTCGCGCCGTCGGGCGCCGCCGACGACCAGACCGACTGGGCGATATATTCGAGATTGACCTGGTGGCAGATGCCGGTGCCCGGGGGGACGACCTGGAAATTGTCGAGCGCCTTCGAGCCCCATTTCAGGAACTCGTAGCGCTCCAGGTTGCGCTCATATTCGAGCTCGACATTCTGGCCGAACGACTGCGGCGTGCCGAACTCGTCGACCATCACCGAGTGATCGATGACGAGGTGGACGGGGACCTGCGGATTGATCTTGGCCGCGTCGCCGCCGAGCGCGGTGATCGCGTCGCGCATCGCCGCGAGGTCGACCACGCAGGGCACGCCGGTGAAGTCCTGCATCAGCACGCGCGCCGGGCGATACTGGATCTCGCGGTTCGAGCGCGCGTCCTTCTGCCAGTCGACGATCGCCTGGGCATCGTCCCTGGTGACGGTCTTGCCGTCCTCGAAGCGCAGCATGTTCTCGAGCAGCACCTTCATGCTGAACGGCAGCCTGCTGATGTCGCCGAGCTTCTTCGCCGCCTTGGGCAGCGAGTAGAAGCTGTAGGTGCGCGAGCCGACGGTGAGCGTGTCGCGGGTGCCGAGCGTATCGTTGCCGATGGCGGTCATGGGGCGCGGGATCCTTTCTTTGTCCGGCCCGGGCGCTCGGGGGACGCGATCCTTGCAGGAACGCGCGGGCGCGCCGGTAAGGTGCGAATGCGAGATTCGGGGCGGGCCTTAGCGCGGGAATGGGGGGAGGGGAAGGGGAGGGGTTGGGTGAGGGGCGGCCCGATAGCCGCCTTCACTACGGGCATTCGGAGTTGCGTGCCACAGAGGCAATAGTTTCGATCTGCGGGAAAAGATGTTGCGCTTAGGGAAGGAGCGCTGAAGTAAGCCATTGTACGACACTCGAATTTCGTATCCAATACTGGTAAGGCGTCTTATCGAATAGGATCCACGTGAAATAGGGGGGTGGATTGGCTTCCAATGAGCGTGTTGCGCATCGCTTCGGTGGTGTTTGGACCGAAATTAAGCTCAAGGCGCTAACTGAGTATCTGGATTTCTACCAGAACGCGCTGAAGAACCAAGGGTTCGAAACATGGTATATTGATGCATTCGCCGGAACCGGCGATCGTCACGCTGAGCTTCAAAGGGGCGGCATCTTCGAAGGCCAGCCGATCGAAAAAGTCGAGGAGATTCTCGACGGAAGCGCTCGAAAGGCGCTAAAGATCCGACCGCCATTCAACCACTACTGGTTCACTGAGCAGCATGCAGGTCGTGCGGAGACGCTTACCGCGCTAAAAGCAGAATTCCCTCAAGATATATCCGTGCGAACGGGAGAGGCTAATCTGGAGCTCCGGACTCTCTTCGCATCTCGCCCATGGTCCGCGGATCCCAGAGCAGGTCTCCAGCGAGGTGTCGTTTTCCTAGATCCCTATGGGATGAGTGTCGACTGGCGAACCCTTGAAACGTTGGCGGCGACAAAGCGAGTTGACGTGTGGTACCTTTTCCCTCGGAAAGCTGTTGTGCAACAGCTGGCGCGCGACATACGCGGAGTTGACGAAGGTAAGCGGCGGAAGCTTGCCCAGATATTTGGTAGCGACGAGTGGGAGGAAGAATTTTATCAGTCCCGCCCGGTTCAAGGTGGATTATTCGATCCGACCCCAGTAGAAACTAAGGGAAGGGTTGCCACGCCAGAGCAAATCAGCTTGTTCGCGCGGAAGCAATTGAATAAGCTATTTTGTTATGTTTCTGAGCCAATACCATTAATTGTTAATGGCAGTGATTTCTTTGAGCTATATTGCTTGTCAAATAATCCACCAGCGATAGCGCTAATTAACCGCGGCGTCGAACATGTCAGACGGAAATATACGCCGGCATCTCGTCGTAAGTTTGGCCCCTGAGAAGCCGCCCGGCGGCCTTCTTATTCCGCCCGCCCCACTGCTTGAAGAAGAAGGCGGTTCCGGCGAGCCGGCATAAATGCTCAATCTCCTCTACCCACTCGGCTGGCATGGGACGTGCGCGAGGCCCGCTCTCTCCTCCAACGATCGCCCAATCGACGCCAGTGAGGTCGGCTTCCGCCACGGATCCAATCAGTGGCTCAAACGAGATAAACCTGATCGCCGCAGGAGTGTCGCGTAACTCATCAATACGAGAAAGCACTCTGTGGTCTTCTACCGACGTCCCGAGCCAAACGTTCGGCAGTACGGAAAACTCCGGCCGAGAAAGTAGCTGGCGCATCCGTTCCGGTCGCTTGGTGAGCACTTGATAGGTATGTCGAGGCGTTGCGCCCATGACCGCCCAGACTTGAGCGATAAAATCGGTGTCCACGTCCGGATGGAAGAGGTCAGACATCGAATTTACGAACACCGTTCGAGGCTTACGCCAACGGAATGGTGCGGCTAGTGCCGCCTGATCTTGAAAGATCTTTCCGGTCCAAACGAAACGATCGCCGCTCTTCCGAGTCAAACCCGAATATTTCGGCGTGCCCATCGCGTCCAATCGCGCCGCCATGCGCATTGCATAGCAGTTGGTGCAACCGGCGGTCGCAACCGTGCATCCGGCGACCGGATTCCAAGTGACATCGGTCCACTCGATCGAGGTCTCTGCCATAGGCAATACTATAACAGAATCAACAGGTTAAGCAAATACTGCTAACCGATTCTAAAGATTCGAAAAATACGTCCTCGCCTTCGGCGGCCCCTCCACCATTTGCTGCGCAAATGGTCCCCCTCCCCGAGGCGAGCTCGGGGAGGAATTTTCCCGCCCTACATCCGCAAGCTCGCCCGCACATAGATATACCGGCCCGGAAGGTCGTGCACCGTCGGGTCGATATTGTTGAGGTCGCAGGTGATGCAGCCGGGCGCGCTGATGTTGAACAGGTTGTTCGCGCCCAGGGCGAAGCCGAACTGGTCGTCGGCGCCGGTGGAGAGGCGCAGCTGGAGGTCGGTGTAGAAGCGCGAGGGGAGGACGTTGCCGCCGGCTTCGTCGAGGGCGGAGATGTAGCGGCCGGTGATCGTCGCGCCGAAATCGCCGAGGTCCCAGTCGATCGCGCCGACCGCCTTCCACTTCGGGAAGCCCTGCGAGGGGCTGCCCTGCTCGGTGCCGGCGCGGCGGATCGTCTGGGTGCCGTCGGTGCCGGGGACGATCACGTCGTAATTGAACAGGAAGGTATTGTTCCAGGTGAAGCCGAAGCGGCCGGCCCCCGTGTCGCCGGTGCGCCAGGCAAGGTTGACGTCGAGCCCGTCGGTCTCGATCCCCGCGATGTTCTGCAACAGGCCGGAGACCTGGGTGAGTTGCGCGCCGGCGCGGGTGACGAGGGCGCAGGCCGTGGGGTCGTTGCTCACCACGCAATTGGCGACGGTCACCTCGGCATCGACCGTCTGGATCGCGCCGGTGATCTTGATGTTGTAGTAATTGGCTTCCAGCGAGAAGCCGCGGAGCCAGGACGGGCTGTACACGCCGCCCACCACCCAGCCCTTCGAGGTTTCGGGCGACAGGTTCTGGTTGCCGCCGACCAGGACCGATATCTGCGGATTGGCCTGGTTGTAGCTGCCGTTCGCTGGCACCCCCGCGGCGATGCAGTTGGTACGCACCGTCGTGTCGTTCTGGAAGTTGCGCGCCGCGGTGTTGCCCGCGTGCGAGGAGCAGGGATCGTCGAGCGTCTGGTCGAAGCGCGACTGGGTGCCGAACAATTCGCCGATCGAGGGGGCGCGGAAGCCTTCGGAATAGGAGCCGCGCAGCCGGAGGTCGCGGATCGGCTTCCAGTTGAGGCTGCCCTTGAAGGTGGTGGTCGAGCCCGAGGTCGAATAGTCCGAATAGCGGACCGCGCCGTTCAGCTCGAGCAACTGGAAGAAGGGCGTGTCGGACAGGATCGGCGCCTCGATCTCGGCATAGGCCTCCTTGACCGAATAGTCGCCGCGGGTCGGCTGGGCGGGGATGTCCGAGCTGAAGCCGGCGGCGACGATCGGATCGGGATCGAAGCGGCCCTTGAGCTCGCGATACTCGGCACCGAACGCGACGCCGAGCCGGCCGCCGGGCAGGTCGAAGAGCGAGCCCGAGAGGTTGGCGCTGACGTTCCAGCTCTCCTGCTTGCTGCTGTCCTCCTGGACGAAGGTGACATAGTCGAGCATCGGCTGGGTGATCGAGCCGGCGCCGCCGAAGAGGTTGAAGGGCACGCAGGGCGCGGTGCACGCCGCGAGCGGGCCGAGCGCCTGGCGGAGGCGGCCCGAATGGATGTTGCCGAACATCTGCTGCTCGGCCTTGTTGCGGCCGTAGCTGGCGTTGACGTCCCAATACCAGCGGCCGCCGGCGAGCTGGAAGTCGCCGTCCAGCGTCGCGACGCCGTAGAGGGTCTCGACTTCCTGGTCGAAACGGCGCGGGCCGCCCTCGACGAAGCGGCGGAAGATGAAGTCCATGTTGGTGGCGTCGAGCGTCACGCCGAAGGGGTTGTACGGGTTGGTGGCATCGACCGGGGTGCCGTCTAGCACGGGGGTGATGCCCGCGGCGGGGCCCACGCCGAAGGGCAAAGGCGCGGCCTGGTTGCTCGACTTGCGCTTGTTCCAGATGCCCTTGACCGAGAAGTTGATGTTGTCGGCCAGCTCGGCGCGCAGATTGGCGAAGGCGCCGTAGCGCTCGAGCGGGATCTGGAGATAGTTGAACGGGGCGAAATTGAAGCGGTCGCCCGGATCGGCGAAGTCGCGGAAATCGGCGGGCGTCGCGGCGCGGCCGAGGACGGGGGCGATCAGCGTGAGGTCCTGACCGAAGATCGCGTAGCGGCCATTGGGCAGGAAGCCCGAGCAGCCGCCCGCGGCGCAGCTATCGGCATAGGGCGCCGGATAGCGCGAGATGGCGCGGGAGCCCGCCGACACGCCTTCCTGCTTCACATAATTGCCGCCGACCACGATCTGGAACGGGCCGCTGCCATTGCCCCAGCTCAATTGGTAGCTCTGGGTGAAGCCGTCGCCTTCGTCGAACATGCCGTGCTGGGCGGAGGCCATGAGGCCGTCCTGGCGCTTCTTGGTGATGATGTTGACCACGCCGGCGATGGCGTCGGAGCCGTAGATGGCCGAGGCGCCGTCCTGGAGCACCTCGACGCGCTCGATCGCGCTGTCGGGGATGGCGTTGAGATCGGTCGAGCCGGGGACGCCGCTCGCCGAGGCGCCGTTGACGAAGCGGATGCCGTCGACCAGCACGAGCACGCGGCGCGAGCCGAGATAGCGCAGGTCGATCTCCGCCGCGCCCGCGCCGACGCCGCCGCCGTCGGGCGGATTGCCGAGATTGCCCGAATTGTTGAACCGCGAATTGAGCCCGCCGCCCGAGCTGGGCAGGCGCTGGAGGACGTCGTTGATCGAGCTGAGCCCGGTCTTCGAGATATCGGCCTGGTCGACCTGCACGACGGGCGCGTCCTGCGCGAGCGGATCGCGGCGGATGCGCGAACCGGTGACGACGACTTCGTCCTGCGGCTCGGGCTCCGCGGCGGGCTGGGGCTCGGTCTGCGCGTGCGCGGGCTGGAGGGAGAGCGCCATGATGGCGATCGCGGCGAGCGATACGCAGCTCGATCGTGCGGATTTCGACATGATTTTCATCCCGGCCTGATCCAACAATGTCCGTTGGTCGCCGCGGTGTTGCGGCCGGGTAATGCGGGAAAACCCGGACATGCCGGGAGATTTGTCGGTATCCCGGCGCGTTTTGCGGACGCCTGTTGCGTCATGGCCACGGATCGGCGCTTCGATCGACAGCGCGGGCGGCGGCGCATCGGGATTTGTGCCGATAGTGCGGATCGGGGCGGGGGCCTAGCTTCCTCCGGCGGGCTGGGCCTGGTCCCGGGAGGTCGACATGAAAGGCAAGCTCACGATCGCGGCGATGGCGATGCTGGCGGCACAGCCCGTGCCGGCGCTCGAAGCGCAGACGCGGCCCGGCTGGGACCGGCCGACGCCCCTGCCGCAGCCCGTCCCGGGCCGGCCGCAGGTCCGGCCGCCGCGGGGCGACGGCTTTGCGGGGCGCGTCACCTGCGAATCGCGCAACAACCGCACCCAGCGCTGCAACGCGCGGACGCAGAACCGCGTCGAACTGCTGACGCGCTCCGCGGCATGCGGCCGCGGGAACTGGGGGTACGACCAGCGCCATATCTGGGTCTCGCGCAACTGCCGCGGCACCTTCGCTTACGGCTATGGACGCAATTCGTGGGACCGTCCGGGAAGCGGCGGCCCGAGCGCCGGGGCGATCATCGGCGGGGTGACCGTGGCGGCCGGGCTCGCGGCGTTGCTCGGCAGCCGGAACAATGCGCGGCCGCCGTCTGCGGTGGGCAATTATCCGCCGCCCCCGCCGCCGCCGCGCGAGCCCGAGGCGCGGCCCCTACCCGAGCCGGAACCCGAACCCGAGCCGGAAGCGCCCGCGGGCCCGTTCCCGCCGGGGCCGCCCGCCAAGGTGGTGGCCGACCTGTCGGTGTTGCCCGCCGACTCGCGGCCGTCGATGAACACCTGTTTGCAGGAAGCCGCGCGCCAGGTCGGCGTGACCGGCGGCACGCAGGTGCGCTTCGACCGGCTGACCTGGATCGAGCCGGGCAATGGCGGCTGGCGCTTCCGCGCCCAGCTCATCGCCACCTATCCCGACGCCGAGCGCATCCTGCCGCTGTTCTGCCGCGCGACTCCGACGCGGGTGGTGGAGCTCGACTTCAGGACCTGAGAACCGCTCTGGGCGGCCGCGGCCTCCTCGAGCGCGCTCGGGGGGAGGGTTTTCGTGCGCCGAGACGTCCCAATAACTTCATGTAAATGACACAATTCTGCGCAGACAAATTCTGGTAACATTCAAGTTAGCCAAGATCGCATCTGGACTCTGCGCGGAAGAGCAATAGAATATCGTGAGTCTGTTCTCTTTGTAGCGGAAGGAGTGAGGCGATGTCTGTTTGCACGACCATTCAGCAGCAAGTTTATTGTCTGGCGATCAAGATCTGCGCGGCGGCGACGCAGACCGGCGATTCGACGACGCTGGAGGCCTATCTGGAGACCCAGCTGCAGGACCTGCTGAGCGATAGCGACTTCAACAATGGCGACGACTGGACGATCGCCTGGGGGCCCGCGGTGTGGCAAGCGCCGTTCAGCACCTTCTCCGACCAGGCCGTGGCGGTCTGCTACAACAGCACCCAGAATACCTATGTCGTGCCGATCTCGGCGACCAATCCGAACGCGCCGTACAACGTGTTCTTCGAGGATCTCGCCGCGGTGCCGCATTACATGGTGCCGGTGCCGGGCGGCAATGCGGGGAACGTCACGGTCGGCAACTATGCCGGGCTGCAGGCGCTGCTGAGCCTCAGCGCGGGCGGGAACACGCTGCAGGATTTCCTGAGCAGCGTGGCGGGCGCGTCCGACGATCTGGTGTTCTGCGGGCACAGCCTGGGCGGCGGACTGACGCCTCTGCTCGCCTACACGCTCTACCCGAAGGGGACGACCGGCAGCGGCTGGGGGAATGTCTACACCTTCCCGACCGCGGGGCCGACCACGGCGGACGCGGGCTTCGCGAGCGCGTTCGACGCCGCTTTTCCGATCGTCACCGGCAGCGGCTACCAGATGTGGAACGCGAACCAGTACAATGCCCATGACCTGGTGCCCAACGCCTGGGCGCCGGGCGACGGCAGCACGCCGGGGCTGGCGCAGATCACCAGCACCGTCATCTCCTGGCTCGGCGGGATGTACTATACCGGCGTGGAGATGAGCGCGGAGATCGCCACGCTGCGCACGATCGCCGAGACCTTTGCGGGCGGATCGGCCAACCCGTTCGTCGCGTGCAACAACAACAACCTGTTCACGGGGCCGCGCGAATACGGCCAGATCACCGACAATGCGACGCTGGAGAAGGAGATCCTCTACCAGCACACCACGGCCTATAATGTCGAGTTCGGCGTGACGGCATTGTTCGACGACGCGACCGTGCAGGCGACGATCCAGCCGCCCTTGCTCCCGCTGGTCCGCGGGGTAAGCGGAGTCGCCAGCGCAGTGGCAGCGGCCACCGAGGCCGCGGAGGCGCAGACGGCCGAGGCGGAACCCGAACCCAGCGTGGCGTGAAGGCACGGCGCACCGCCTGCCCGGGGTGGGCGGTGCGCAGTCCGCAAGAGCCGTATGTCGTCCACTGCCAAACCCATGGCCGACAATGCGTACGGACCCTAGGTTGTATCGACATTCAGTCTGAAGGCCCCCCTCCCTTCAAGGGAGGGGCAGGGGGTGGGTGCGCGCGTCTGCGCGCCTAAAAGATTCGCCAATCGTGCAGCAAAAGGCACCGGCCGGGGCATCGAGCCCCGGCCGGTGCCAACCCACCCCTAACCCCTCCCTTGAAG
>NZ_JAPKNM010000073.1 GCF_026460985.1 Sphingomonas sp. | reverse complement strand
CACCTTGTTCGAGCCGCTCGGTGGTCGCGACGCGGTCCACGTCATCCTCTCGCTCGGCATTGCCAGCGCGCTGTTGAGGTTTGGAACGCTGGAGCGGCGCGCGCAGCGCGATGACTGACCGTCTCGCGAACAATTTGAAAGGGCGTCGGGCGGAGCTTGCCCTGACCCAAGCGGACTTGGCCGCGGCGGTGGGCGTGACCCGCAAAACCGTCAACACGGTGGAGAATGGCGTGTTCACGCCCTCGGCGCTGCTTGCGATCAAGCTCGCGAAGGCTCTGGGCGTCACCGTTGAGGAATTGTTCTGGATCGAAGGCTGAGCTCCTCGAGCTCGCGGATGAGGTCACCCTGAGGAGCGGCCATGTCGATGAGGTGCATGCCCCAGCCCGGGAGGAACATGCCGAGGATCGCGACCTCACCGCCGATGCGGTCGGTGCGCCTGTCCTTGGGGTCGGCATTGATGCGGATGGCGAGATAGCCGCGCGGACCGTCGTTGATGCATTTGCCCGACACCAGCCCTTCGGCGCGCAGGTACGGCGTCGGCGGCGGGCCTTGGCTCGACCAGTTGATCGGACCGCCCGGAACCGGGAGGGCCGAACGGGCGAAGAAATAGCTGTCGAACGGAACCCAGCCGCGCGAGCCCGGCCGAGCGGGATTGACGCAGGCGACGGTCATTCCCGGCCGGTCGGCGTAGCCGAAGATCGCGCCGCGCGGCGGCACGTTGTTCTCGCGGAAGCTCACCCAGGCGATGACGCAGCCAGTCTCGCCCGGGCGACTGCAGAGCGGCGTCTTACGGAAGCTTCCGCCGACCAGCTTCCCTTCCGGGACCAGAACATTGTAGCCGGGGAGGATCGCGAGCTTCATCCGGCGCGCAACCGCCGGGTTGGTCTCGATCTCGCGCGCGATCAGCTGGATCAGGTGGAGCGTGCCCTGGCTGTGGCCGATCAGGACGAACGGCCGCCCATTGTTCCGGGTGCGGATGTAGTTGCGCCAGGCGCTGAGCACGTCGGCATAAGCAAGCGCCGCCGCCCCATCGATATTGGCGCCCGTCGCATAGGCCGCGACCGCGGCGATGGTCATCTGGCGATACATGGGCGCGAAGACGCGGCACACCGACGAGAAGCGGGCAACCTGGCTTTCGGCGGCGAGCTGCTCTTCGGACCCGGCGACGAGATCGCTGTTCATGCCCCGGTCGCGCGAGACGGTCGGGTAAACATAGAAGCAGTCGAGCGGCGGATTGTTGGCGACCGGGCTGGGGCCGCTCGAGCCGTAGCCGTTGGGGTTGAGCGCGGTGGTCGGGACGGGCGTCGAGCAGACCGTCTTGCGCGTCGGCAGGCAGAGCCACGCGCGATGCATGCTGTAGTCTGGCGCGGCCGGCGCAACCGATGCAGGCGCGGGCGCTTGCGCCGCGGCGGGAGAGGCCGCCGCGAGGGCGAGAAGTGAAACGAAGACCCTCACCCCAACCCTCTCCCGACAGCGGGAGAGGGAGGGCCCCGCCGCGAAGCGGTGGGAAGGTGGGGGTTTGTCTTGCATGGAAGAGACTCCGCTATTCGCCCTCGAACAAACCGGCCTGGCTGCCCTGCGGGACGGGCAGGCCGAGATGGGCGTACCCGCGGCCGTTGAGGCACCGGCCGCGTGCCGTGCGGGCGATGAGGCCAAGCTGAATGAGGAACGGCTCGATCACGTCCTCGATCGTGTCCCGCGGCTCCGAAAGACCAGCCGCGAGCGTCTCCACGCCCACCGGCCCGCCGCCGTAGAGGTCCGCGATCATGGTGAGGTAGCGCCGGTCCATGGCGTCGAGGCCAAGCGCGTCGATCTCGAGCCGATCGAGGGCCCGGTCGGCGACCTCAGCGCCGATCGAAGCCGTGCCGGACGCATGGGCGAAATCGCGCACTCGGCGGAGCAGCCGGCCGGCGATGCGCGGAGTCCCCCGTGAGCGCCGCGCGATCTCGAGCCCGCCGTCGTCGGCAAGGTCGACGCCGAGCAGCCGGGCCGCTCGGCGCACCACCTGCTCCAGCTCCTCGACCGTGTAGAAGTTGAGGCGCACCGGGATCCCGAAGCGATCGCGCAGCGGGGTCGTCAGCAAGCCTTGGCGGGTCGTCGCCCCGATCAGGGTGAAGCGGGGAAGCTCGATCCGGACCGACCGGGCCGACGGGCCTTCGCCGATCATCAGGTCGAGCGCTCGGTCTTCCATCGCCGGATAGAGCACTTCCTCGACCGCGGGATTGAGGCGGTGGATCTCGTCGATGAACAGGACGTCGCCGTCCTCGAGATTGGTCAGAAGCGCGGCGAGGTCGCCCGACTTGGCGATCACCGGGCCCGAAGTGGCGCGGAAGCCGACCCCCATCTCGCGCGCGAGGATTCCGGCCAGCGTCGTCTTGCCGAGCCCCGGCGGTCCGTGGAGCAGGACATGGTCGAGCGGCTCGCCGCGGCTCTTCGCGGCATGGACGAATACGCGAAGATTCTCGCGCGCCGACTGCTGGCCGATGAATTCGTCGAGGCTTTTCGGGCGAAGCGCGGCGTCCGCGTCTTCCGCAGTGCGCTCGGGCGTCGTGATCCGGGCGGGGTCGGTGGCCATCCGGTGCGTTGATTCGCAGATGGATCGGCTTACGACAAGCAGCGAGGGTGTGTCGCGCCGGAGGGAACATGGAATTCGATCGGCGAACGATGATAGCCGGGACGGCGGCAGCGCTGGCTGCCGGTCCCGCTTTAGCGCAGCGCCGCGCCCCAGCGCCCGGCTGGTACGACCGCGCGATCGTGATCGACGCACTGGGTGGAGTCGGCGATCCCTATGCATCGGAAGAGCAGCTTCGGCTCAGCGATCGCGCCTGGGCGGAAATGGTCGCGACCGGAGTCACCCTGCTTCGTGACACGGTTTTCCCGGTCGGCAACGTCGCCGATCCGTGG
>NZ_JAPKNM010000072.1 GCF_026460985.1 Sphingomonas sp. | reverse complement strand
AAAGGACATGTACGAGCAGCTTGTTGCTTAACCTGATTACTCGCGCCCTGAGGCCACGAGACCAGGAGCCGCCGCCCACATGTCCCTTCATCTAAATCACTATGTCAAAGAGCGCAAAAGACCGACGCCCTAGCCATCCCCTTTTTCTCGGGGCGACCTGTGCGCCTGGTTTTTGATGACCGCGTCGCCGTTCCGTGTGGACAATCGCTGCGGTGGAGCGGCTTCTATGCCTGGCTTTTGATTCGGTCAACAGCGTTTCGGCGCTTTCTGTCACTTTTTTGAAATCCCGCCCGAAACCCGCGGAAAACCGTGCTTTACGCCATCTCAACAGGTGTCGGGGCATGAAGCTCCCGTGACCGAATCAACCGCCCATAGCCCGAATCAGGGGCTCGAATCGCTCAAGGACCAGGTGCGCAGCGCCGTGATCTGGCGTTCGGGCACGCAGATTCTCGGGCAATTGCTCACCTGGGGCTCGACCTTCGTCGTGATTCGCGTGCTCAGCCCCTCGGATTATGGGCTGTTCGCGATGACGCAGGTCGTGCTGGTCCTGCTCAACATGCTCAATGGCTATGGCCTGGCGAGCGCGCTGATCCAGCGCGGCGATGCGAGCAGGCACGCGCAGCGCCAGTTGTTCGGGATGCTGATCCTGCTCAACCTCGCCCTCGGCGCGGTGCAATTCGCCTGCGCCCCCTTCGCCGCGGCCTATTACCGCCAGCCGATGGTCGCCGATCTGCTGCGCGTCCAGGCGCTGCTCTACGTCGCGACGCCGTTCATCGCCCTCCCCTATGCGCTGCTCGCGCGCGCGATGGACTTCCGCAAGCAAGCCAAGGTGAACTTCGTCTCGGGGATCGCGGGCGCGCTCGTCGCGTTGGGCGGCGCCTGGGGCGGGCTCGGCGTGTGGACGCTGGTGGCGGCGCCGATCGCCCTGTTCGCGGTGCGTGCGATCGGCATGACCTGGGCAGCCAACTCGCTGATGTGGCCGAGCTTCGACTTCCGCGGCGCGGGCGACATCGCGCGCTATGGCGGGGTGATGGCGGCGGGGCAGATCTTCTGGTTCCTCCAGAGCCAGGCCGACGTGTTCATCGCCGGCCGGCTGTTCGACCCGCATTGGCTGGGCATCTACACGACCAGCCTGTTCCTCACGCAGATCTTCGTCTCGAAGTTCGTGCCGCCGCTCAACGAAGTCGCCTTCTCGGCCTATGCGCGGATCAAGGACGACCGCGCCGCGATGGCGGCGGCGTTCGTCAAGTCGGCGCGGATCATCTTCGTCGTGGCCATGCCCTTCTATCTCGGGCTCGCGGTGACCGCGCGACCGCTGGTCGAAGTGGTGCTCGGGCCCAAATGGATCGAGGCGGCGCCGGTGGTCCATTGGCTGGCGCTCGCCATGCCGATGATGACGCTGCAGACGCTCTACTCGCCCGCGAGCGACGCCTGCGGGCGGCCCGGGATCGGCGCGCAGAATGGCGCGACCGGCGCGATCCTGCTGCCCACTTCATTCCTGATCGGCGTGCACTGGGGGATCATGGGATTGGTCGCGGCATGGTTCGCCGCCTATCCGCTCTACCTAGCGATCTCGACCTGGCGGACGTTGCCGGTGATCGGGGTGCGGCTGCGCGATCTTGCCGACGGGCTCGCGTCGCCGGTGATCGCCGCGACCGGGATGGCGGTGATCGTCTCGCTGCTAGCGCGCATATTGCCGCCGATGCCGGCGCTGGCCGAGCTCGTGCTGCTCACCGCCGCGGGAGTCGCGGCCTATGGCGGCTGGCTGGCGCTGTTCGCGCGCGACACGCTCGACGAAGTGGTGGCGCTGGTCCGCAACCGGCGCGGCTGAGCGGACCCTAAACCGCCTGGATATAGGCGCGCATCGCCTCGGCCTCGGATTCGATCCGCTCGATCCGGTACTTCACCAGATCGCCGATCGAGATGAAGCCGATCACCTTGCCGCGCTCGATCACGGGGAGATGGCGAACCCGCCGTCGCGTCATCAGCGCGAGCGCGCCGAGCACCGATTCGTCGGGGCCCACGGTGAGCGCGGGCGTGGTCATCACGTCGCGCACCTTGTGGTCCAGCGCCCCGGCGCCCTCGCGCTCGAGGCAGTAGATCACGTCGCGTTCGGAGAAGATGCCCGCCACCTGCTCGCCGTCCATCACCGGAACGGCGCCGATCCGGCGGCTGGCGAGCAAAGCCACCGCCTCGGCCACGGTGCGATCGCCGGCGATCGACACCACGTCGGGCCCTTTTCCCCCCAGGATTGCCGCGATGGTCATCGCATGTCTCCGCTTTCGGGTTCAGGCGGTTGTTTCTCCCATGATTCGCACCCAATTGCAAAGCCATGCGCACGCCGCGGCACGATCTCGACGACCCGGAATATGCCGCCTTCGCCTGGGGACGATTCCGGCGGATCCTCAAGGGTATGGCGCTCGTCGCATTGCTCACCGCAGGGCTTGCCGAGTTGGTGCTCTACCTCTGGCTCGGCGAGCTCAACTTCGTCACCGCGAGCGCGACCTTCCTCGGCGTTTTCCTGACGATGATGCTCGCCGCGGCCCTGATGGGGCTGATGTTCCTGAGCTCGGGGACCCGGCATGACGAACGCGTCGAAGACCCGCTCAAGGGCGAGGTTGATATCGGCGACTAATCGTCGACATCGACCTTGCGGTAGCGCAGCGTCGCCGAGCCGTTGGCGGGCACCTCGACCGACCAGACATCCTTACCGTTATGGCGGCCGAGCCGCGCCGACATCTGCGTCAGCTTGTAACCGTCGTCGCGCTGGAACTCGGCCTCGAACCGGATCGGATGCGGGTTGGCGTTGGTGACGGTGAGGATCTGGTCCTCCCAATCGTCTCCCTCCTTGCCCGTGGCGACATCGGCGGTGACCTGCGTCGCCTCGGCAATCTCGAGCTGGACCTCCTCGCTGACCGCTTTGTCGTCGAGCGACGCCTCGCCGACCAACAGCCTGCGCTCGCCCAAGGGCTCGAACACCGCGACGCGGCCGGCGGGGAGCGGGATGCCGAGCCCCTTCTCCTTGCGGTTCTGCGCGCGGAGCGCGAGGCGGACTTCACCAGCCCCGCCGCCCCAGACCTGTGTCCGGTAGAGAACGTCGACCGGCACCGCTTTCTTGTCGAACATCATCACTTGCTTCTGGCTCATCGCCGCGACGGTGGTCGTATCCGGAATGCGATAGAGCTTGAGGTCGCCCAGTTCCTCCTGCTTCGCCATGCGCGAGCCTGTGACGACGATGCTCTCTGCGTCCTCGGCAATGGCGGCCATCGGCGCGGGCGCGGGCGGGGATTCCATCCGCTTCATCCTCATGAGCATCGGTTCGGCGACGGGTCGCGGGAAGCAAGTGACCTGGAGCGACCGGCCCTCGGGACCGTCGGCGCGCCCGTTGTCCTCGCGGTTGAGCCGCCCGGCGACGACCATCGTCTCGGCATCGGCAAAGCTGGTGACATCGCCATTGGCGAGCGTGACCCAGGCGAGGAGGTCCGCCGTCCGGCCGTCGGACCGCATCGTCGCGACATAATTGGCCTGCCAGTCGAAGTTCCATGCCAGATAGGAGAGCGTCAGCGTCACCTTGCCCGCGCGCGGCGAATCGGTCTCGACCGACAGGGTCGGCCGCGCGGTGAGCCCCTCGGGCACCGAATCATAGACGATCTCGTCCCGCGAGGGGCCGCAGCCGACGGCGATGAACCCCTCCTTGGTCTGGAGGATCGCGGCGCCGTCGGGACCCGAGCGGAGGATCGCACGCTCCTCGACGCTCCTGCCCTTGATCGTGCGGCGGATCGTCACCGGCCGCCCGACATGGCGCGCATAGAGGCTGTAGGGCGCGAGCAGATCGGCATCGAGATTCTTCTCGCGCACGCCGCTCGGCAGGCCGGTGACGATCGCGCTCTCGGGGAGGATCCCGCCGGCGACGCCTTCGAAACGGATCACCGCGCGCCCGGCGGGGATGGCGACGGTGCGCTTCTCGGTGACGAGCGCATAGCCGCTCAGCCAACGCAGATCGATTTCCGCCGAGGGGCTGCGGTTCGGCTCGCGATAGATGGTGACCGAGACGTTGTCCGGCCCCGGCGACGTCACGACCTGCGCCGAGGCGGGCGCCGTCGCGAGCATCGCCGCGGCGCACGCCGCCACGAGGCGGAAGAGCCGCATCGTCAGAAGCGCGTGATGAACACGGCGTCGAGCGACGCCTCGCCATTGGCAGGCACCTCGACCTTCCACAGCGCCTCGTCGGAATTGGTCCGGTCGCTCTTCAGGCTCTCGCTCTCGATGCGAGTGTCGTCCCACCAGCTGTCGAGCCCCGCCTGGGCGAGCTCGACCGTAACCGGCTGCGATCGCGCATTGGTGAGCTTGTAGTGCATCGTCGTGCGCCAGCGATCCCCGCCGCCGAGCCGCTCGCGCTTGACCACCGTCGGCTGGACCTTGACGTCGAACGCCTCGCCGGTCTTGAGCGCGAGCCGCGAGCCCATGGGCGTGTGGCCGATATTGCTCTCGCCGATGAACTGCGGCTGGCCGCGAGCGTCGCGCATATAGACGCGCACCGTGCCGGCGGGGAGCGCATCGCCCAGCCCGCCGTCGCGCGACGAGGAGAAACGCAACACCGTGTCGGCGCTCTTCGCTTCGTCCGAGGTATCGAGCCAGCCGTTGCGATAGAAATAGGCCTTGCCCGCGGGCACGCCCGCGACGTCGAGGAAGCCGACCTGCTTCTGCTGGGCGTTGGCGATCGTCGTGCGCTCCTTGAGCGGATAGACGTAGAAGTCGCCGAGCTGCTCGCGCCGCGCGGTCTCGGTGCCCGGCGCGTTGCCGGGAATCGCGCGCGACGGGTTCCGGCCATAACGCGGCCGCGAGCCCCCGTCGCTGCCGGGCGAGCCCGCGACCAGCAGGGTCGTCGCGTTGGGGAAGCTGGTGCCGGTGGTGTTGGTGAGCGTGATCCAGCCCTGCACGTCGATCTTGCCGGCGCCCTCGTCGAACAAGGCGACATAATCGGCCTTCCAGCCGAATCCGCTCGACAGATAGTTGAGCGTGACCGGGCGCGGGCCGGCGGCGCCGCTGTCGAGCGTCACCGAGAGCGTCGGCCGTGCGCGGAGATTGGGCGGCAGCGAGGAAAAGACGACGCGCCGCGTGCCGTTGAGCACTTCGATGCGATTGCCGACCTGGACGACGGTGCCGCCATTATTGGCGAGGACGCGGGCGCTCTCGCTGCTCTCGGCACCGGTCTCCGGGTTGGTTTTCACGAGCGTGACGGTCTGGCCAACGGCCTTGTCCATCAGCTTCTGCGGAGTGAGCAGGTCGAAATCGAAATTCTGCTCGACGATCGCGGTGTTGGCGGCGGCGAGCGTCACCGTCTCGGGCCGGATCGCGGCGGAGACGTCGGCGAACTCCTGCCGCGTGCGCCCCGAGGGAAGCGCGAGCATGCGCTTGTCCTGGATGAGCGCGAGATCGTTGTTGTAGATCGTGACCGCGACGTCGCCCTGAGCCGTCCGGCTTTCGGAAGGCGAATCGGTGGCGGTCTGGGCGTGCGCGGCGCACGGGAGCGCCGCCGCCAGAACGAGAGCCGTCAAACGCAAAGCATCCTCCCCCAAGGCCGTCTCAGGAGAGGATGCTAGCAGGTTGATCGCGAAGGGCCAGCCCGTCGCGGAAGATATCAGGCGGCCGGCGGAACTTCGGCGTCGTCGGCCTTGGTGCGGCGGCGGCGCGGCTTCTTGGGCGCCTCGTCGGCATCGTTGGCGGCGCTCGCCTCCGTGCCGAAGGCCGGCGGGAGGATCGCGGCGTCGATGCCCTGCGGCGCATCGGCCTCGGCCTCCTCGCGGCGCGGGCGGCCGCGGCCGCGGGCGGCGCGCACCGGACGCTCCTCGTCGCGCTGCTCGGCGAACAGCTCGGGAGCCGGCGCTTCCTGCGCCTCGGCCTGGTGACCATTGGCATAGCCGTTGGCGTTGCCGTTCGGGCGGCGATCGCGGCGGCCGTCACGGTCGCGTCCTTCGCGGGGCTCGCGATCTTGGCGCGGTTCGCGGTCCTGGCGGAATTCGCGATCCTGGCGCGGCTCGCGATCGTCGCGGTCGCGGCGGGCTTCGCGGTCCTGGCGGGGTTCACGCTCGTAGCGCGGCTCGCGCTGCTGCGGGCGGTCGTCGCGCGATTCGTCGCTGCGATTGCCCTCGGCCTCGAACTCGAAATCCTCGTCGTCGCCGTCGATGTCGTTGCTCGGGCGGGGCTGGCGCTGGTTCGGATTCTGCTCCTCGAAGCGCGAGCGGCTTTCGCTCAGCACCCGGAAATAGTGATCCGCGAACTGGAGATAATATTCGGCGTTGACCCGATCGCCCTGCATCTGCGCGTCGCGAGCAAGGTTCTTGTATTTCTCGAGAAGCTGCGCCGCGTTGCCGCGCGCACGATTGTCGATGCGGTTGCCATTGCCCTGGTTGGGGTTGCCACCCTGGCGCTGCTGACCGCCACGGCCGCGACGGCGACCGTTGTTAGCCTGACGATTGTTCATCAAGGTCTGTATGTCCTGTCTACTTAAGCCGTCCGTCGATCCATTCGGGGTCCCGGATGCACGTTACACTTGCGGACAGCGCCCTGCCGGCGCTTCCGCCTCGCCACGGCCGTCGGACTGCAACGGCTCACATGACCATGGAGTGGGCCGTAGCCCCTTATTTCAACGACTTGGTTGAAAGTGCCTCGCCCCGGCGCTGTCTTAGCCCGTGGAGCACCAATCTCCAAGAGGAAATATGGGGCACGGGGTGCCCGGTTTCAAGTAAGTAGTACCACGCGGGGACGTCCCCCGAGATCGCTGTGGACCGCGGGCAACAGACCCTGCTGGAGCGCCAGCGCCGAGACGGCCCTGGCCTGGGTCCAGCCGATCTCGAGCACCGCCGCGCCGCCCGGGGCGAGCAGCCGCGGGAGATCGGGGACGATGCGGCGATAGTCGTCGAGGCCGTCGATTCCCGCAAAGAGCGCCGAGGCGGGCTCGTGCTCGCGGACCTCGGCGGGCAGCGGTTCGTGCGTGCCGATATAGGGCGGGTTGGCGAGGATCAGGTCGAACGGGCCTTCCAGCCCTTCCGCCCAGTTGCCGGTTCGGAACTCGACGCGATGGGCCATGCCCAGGCGTTCGGCATTGGTGCGGGCATAAGCGAGCGCCCGTTCGGAAACGTCGACGCCCAGCCCGCTCGCTTCGGGCCATTGGTCGAGCGCGGCGAGAAGCAGGGTGCCGGGCCCGGTGCCGAGATCGAGGATGCGGGCCGGCACGCGCTCATCGAAATGCTCGATCGCCGCCTCGATCAGCGTCTCGCTGTCGGGCCGCGGGATCAGCACCCCGGGGCCCACCGCGAGCTCGATCGTCCAGAAGGCGCGGCTGCCGGTGATATAGGCGACCGGCTCGTGCGCGAGACGGCGCTGGAGGAGCGGCTCGAAGGCGTCGGGAACGGCTTCGTCGAGATGGCGGAGGAGCAGGTCCTGGCGCGAGACGCCGAGGGCGTGGGCCATCAGGAGCTCGGCGTCGAGGCGGGGGGTGTCGGTGACCGGGGCGAGGCGTTGTGTGGCCTCGGCGAGCGCGGAGCGAATCATAAGCCCCTCCCCTTCAGGGGAGGGGTTGGGGTGGGGCCTGTCCGCGGGCGACAGTCTCGATGAGACATCCCCCACCCCCAACCCCTCCCCTGAAGGGGAGGGGCTTCGCTACCCATCCAGCTGCGCCAGCCGGTCGGCTTCGTCCTGGGCGATCAGCGCGCCGACCAGCTCGTCCATCTCGCCCTCGAGGATCTCGGGCAGGCGGTGGAGGGTCAGGTTGATGCGGTGGTCGGTCACCCGGCCCTGCGGGAAATTGTACGTCCGGATGCGCTCGGAGCGGTCGCCCGAGCCGACCATCGACTTGCGCGCGCCGGCGCGCTCGGCGTGGAGGCGTTCGCGCTCCTGCTCGTAGAGGCGGGTGCGGAGCACCTTCATCGCCTTGGCCTTGTTCTTGTGCTGCGACTTCTCGTCCTGCTGGATCACCACCAGGCCGGTGGGGATGTGGACGATGCGCACCGCCGAATCGGTGGTGTTGACCGACTGGCCGCCGGGACCCGACGAGCGATAGATGTCGATGCGGAGGTCCTTGTCGTCGATCTTGACGTCGACTTCCTCGGCCTCGGGCAGCACCGCGACGGTGGCGGCGGAGGTGTGGATGCGCCCGCCCGCCTCGGTGACCGGCACGCGCTGGACGCGGTGGACGCCGCTCTCGAACTTCAGCTTCGCGAACACGCCCTTGCCCTCGACCGAGGCGATGGCTTCCTTGAACCCGCCCGAATCGGAGGCCGAGGAGGAGATCAATTCGACCTTCCAGCCCTGCCCCTCGGCATATTTCTGGTACATGCGGAACAGGTCGCCCGCGAAGAGCGCGGCTTCGTCGCCGCCGGTGCCGGCGCGGATCTCGAGCATCGCGGCGCGCTCGTCGGCGGCGTCGCGCGGGAGCAGCGCCAGCGCGAGCCTGCGGTCGGCGGCGGCCAGCGCCTCCTCATTGGCGCGGAGCTCGTCGATCGCCAGGGCGCGGAGCTCCTCGTCGGCGTCCTGCGTCATGTGCTGGAGCGATCCCGCCTCGGCGCGCAGCCGCCGTACCTCGCCCGCCGCCTGCGCGACGGGCTCGAGCTCGGCATATTCCTTGGAGACCTGGACGAAGCGGTCGCCCGACAGGTCGCCGGTCGCCATCAGCGCCTGCAATTCGTCGCGCCGCGCCTCGATCGCGGCGATGCGGTCTGCGGGGATGGAGGTCATGACGGGGAACCCGTCACCCCGGCGGAAGCCGGGGCCTCAGGAGACGCGCTGCCCGCGAGCAGCATGCTGCACGAGGTCCCGGCTTTCGCCGGGATGACGGAGTGGATCATGCCCCAGCTCCTCCGAGCTGCTGCAGGACTTGCTCTACTTGCCGGTGCACTTCCGAAGGCGATGCCGAGCGCGTGTTCGCCACGACTTTGTCGTCCTTCCAATTGAACGACACGAGCACTTTGGCGGAAACCTTGGCGGCCTTGTCGTACCGCTTCCGCGGCGAGCCGGTTGCGATCATGTCGGCAGAAAGCTGCGCCATCCGAAATGCCTTGAGCGTACGGATAGCATCGCCAATAGCGCGATCGTCCTCGACGGCGATGATGACGTCGAGCCGCTCGACCGCCGGCTCCCCGATCAGCATCGCCAGCCGCTCGACGCCCGCCGCCCAGCCCACGCCCGGCGTCTCGGGCCCGCCGAGCGAGCCGATCAGCCCGTCATAGCGCCCGCCCGCGAGGACGGTGCCCTGCGCGCCGAGGCGATCGGTAACGAACTCGAACGCGGTGTGGCGATAATAATCGAGCCCGCGGACGAGGCGGCTGTTTCGGGTCCACTTCACCCCGGCCGCGTCGAGGCCGTCGGTCACCGCCTTGAAAAAGGCGGCCGCCTCCTCGGTCAGGTACGCGTCGATATCGGGCGCGCTGTCAGCGATCGGGCGGTCGCGCGGATCCTTCGAATCGAGGATGCGCATCGGGTTCTTGTCGAGCCGGACCTGGCTGTCCTCGGACAGCGCGTCGCGATGCGCCTCGAAATGCGCGACCAAAGCCGTGCGCCACGCATCGCGCGTCGCGGCGTCGCCCAAGGTGTTGAGCTGGAGCGTCACCCCCTCGGCGATGCCGAGCTCGTGGAGCAACTGATCGGCGAGGACGAGCAGTTCGACGTCCGCCGCTGGCTCGGCCGCGCCGATGATCTCGGCGTCGATCTGGTGGAACTGGCGGAAGCGGCCCTTCTGGGGGCGCTCGTAGCGGAACACCGGGCCCGCGGTGGCGAGCTTGAGCGGCGCATATTGCTGCCAGCCCTCGGTGATGTAGGCGCGGGCGATGCCGGCGGTGAATTCGGGGCGCAGGGTGATCGAATCGCCGCCGCGGTCCTCGAAAGTGTACATCTCCTTCGAGACGACGTCCGAGGTCTCGCCCATCGAGCGGGCGAACACATTGGTCGCCTCGAAGATCGGGATCTCGAGCCGCTGGAAGCAATAGAGCCGGCGGACGCGCTCGAACGTGTCGAGCACATGCGCGAAGCGCCGCTGCTCGTCGCCGAAGATGTCCTGGGTGCCCCGGATGCGCTTGGGGGTTTCGATACGTGCCATTTCGCGCGGGTTTCTAGGGCGATGGCGAGAAAACGAAAACCCTTATTCCGGCGGACCCGATCCTCCCCCCACGCGGAGTATCCGTTCCCCTAGGGGAGCGGCCTTTCGCATATCGGGACTATCGCTGACACACTCTGATACATTTCTTCGCTAGAAGCCGCGCGGCCGTCTGTCATATGGGCAAGCTACGGAACTGAACTGCGCCTGCCCGAGGGCGCTATGAGCGGGTCTGCGAATTGAATCTGAACCTTTCGAACCTTCCCGGTGGATCCTGCGCGGCGCTTGTTGCCGCGGCCCTCCTCGTCACTTCCTGCAGCGGCAGCGGCGGCAGTGCCCAGAAGAAGGGCGCCGCCGGCCCCGCGCAGGTCGGCTATGTCGTGGTGCAGCCGAGCAACGTTCCGATGGTCACCGAGCTCTCGGGCCGGGTGACGGCGTTCCAGACCTCCGAGGTGCGGCCGCAGGTCGCCGGCATCGTCCAGCGCCGGATGTTCACCGAAGGCTCGATCGTCCGCGCGGGCCAGACGCTCTACCAGATCGATCCGAGCCTCTACCAGGCGCAGGCGTCCGAGGCGCAGGCCAACCTGCAGAGCGCGCGCGCCAATGCCGAGGCCGCGCGCGTCCGCGCCGATCGCTATCGCCCGCTCGCCAAGATGGAGGCGGTGAGCCAGCAGGACTATACCGACGCCGCGGCGCAGGCGCGCCAGGCGACGGCGGCGGTCGCGCAAAACAGCGCGCAGCTGCGCACCGCGCAGATCAACCTGCGCTTCACCCGCGTCCCGGCCCCGATCACCGGACGGATCGGCCGCTCCCTGGTCACCGAGGGCGCTTTGGTCACCGCGAGCCAGGCCGATCCGCTGGCGGTGATCCAGCGGCTCGATCCGATCTTCGTCGACATCCAGCAATCGAGCGCCGACATGCTCGCGCTGCGCAAGGCGCTGGCCAAGGGCGGGCTCGTCCCCACGAGCGCCGTCGTCCGGCTCAAGCTCGAGGACGGCAGCGAATACAGCCAGACCGGCACGGTCGAGTTCGCCGAAGTGATGGTCAACGAGAATACCGGGACGGTCACGCTGCGCGCGCGCTTCCCCAATCCGCAGGGTATATTGCTGCCGGGCATGTTCGTCCGCGCCTCGTTCGCGCAGGCGATCGACACCCAGGCGTTCCTGGTGCCGCAGGCCGGGCTGTCGCGCGATCCGCGCGGCAACGCCACGGTCTATGTCGTCGGCCCGGGCAACCGGGCGGTGGCGCGCACCGTCGTCGCGGCACGCACGCTCGGCGCGGACTGGGTGGTGACCCAGGGCCTCGCCGCCGGCGACAAGGTGATCGTGCAGGGCACCGCCAATCTCCGCCCCGACGCCGAGGTCCGTCCGGTCCCCTACACCACGCCGCAGCGCATCGAGGCGACCAAGGCCGGCCAAAGCGGCGCGGCGAAGAAGGGCGGCTGAGCCGGCATGTCCCGCGTCTTCATCGATCGCCCGATCTTCGCCTGGGTGATCGCGATCATCGTCATGCTGATGGGCGTCGGCGCGATCATGTCGCTGCCGATCGCGCAATATCCCGACGTCGCGCCGCCGCAGGTCAACGTCCGCGCCACTTATCCCGGCGCCTCGGCGGAAACAGTGCAGAATTCGGTGACGCAGATCATCGAGCAGCAACTGAGCGGAATCGACGGGCTGATCTACTTCAACTCCTCCTCGACCTCGCGCGGGCAGGTGACGATCTCGGCGACCTTCGAGAAGGGAACCGATCCGGACATCGCGCAGGTCCAGGTGCAGAACCAGGTCCAGCAGGCGCTGTCCCGCCTGCCGCAGCAGGTGCAGCAGCAGGGACTGCGCGTCACCAAGTCCAACCCCGATTTCCTGCTGATCGTCGGCGTCTATGACGAGACCGACAAGCGCACCAACCAGGACGTCTCGGACTGGATGGCGTCGAACATGCAGGACACGCTGGCGCGCACCCCGGGCGTGGGGGACACCAACGTGTTCGGCGCGCCCTATGCGATGCGGATCTGGCTGAACCCCGATCGGCTGGCGAGCTATTCGCTGATGCCGAGCGACGTGATCACCGCGATCACCAACCAGAATACCGAGGTCGCCGCGGGCGAGATCGGCGGCCAGCCGCAGCCGAGCACGCAGATGCTCAACGCGACCGTCACCGCCCAGTCGCGCCTCCAGACCCCCGCGCAGTTCGAGCAGATCATCGTCAAGACCGAGACCAGCGGCGCCAAGGTGCTGCTCAAGGACGTCGCGCGAGTCGAATTGGGCGCCGAAAGCTACAATGCGGTCAGCCGGGTCAACGGCCATCCGGGCGCCGGCATCGCGGTCAGCCTCTCCCCCGGCGCCGACGCGCTCGAGACCGCCGAACTGGTCAAGGCGGAAGTCGAGCGGATCTCGCGCGGCTTCCCGGCCGGCTTCAAATACGCCTATGCCAACGACACGACGGCGTTCATCAAGCTCTCGATCGAGGAAGTGGTGAAGACGCTGGTCGAGGCGATCATCCTCGTCGTGATCGTCATGTTCATCTTCCTGCAGAGCGTGCGCGCGACCCTGATCCCGTTCATCGCGGTGCCGGTGGTGCTGCTGGGGACCTTCGCGGTCTTCTACGCGCTCGGCTTCTCGATCAACACGATGACTCTGTTCGGGCTGGTGCTCGCGATCGGCATGCTCGTCGACGACGCGATCGTCGTGGTCGAGAATGTCGAGCGCCTGATGGAGGAGGACCCCGAGCTCTCCCCGCGCGAGGCGACGATCAAGTCGATGGACCAGATCCAGATGGCGCTGGTCGGCATTGCGCTCGTGCTCTCGGCGGTGTTCCTGCCGATGGCATTCTTCGGCGGATCGACCGGCGTGATCTACCGGCAATTCTCGGTGACGATCGTCTCGGCGATGGTGCTGTCGGTGTTGGTCGCGCTGATCCTGACGCCCGCGCTCACCGCCACCCTGCTCAAGAAGAAGAGCGAGGAGCATCACGGCTGGGTCGAGCGGCGCTTCCCCGCGATCGGCCGCTTCTTCGGCCGCGCGCGCGACGGCTTCAACCGCGGCTTCGATGCCGGCGTCCAGCGCTACATCGGCGGGGTCACCACGGTAGTGAATCGCAAGTGGCTGTTCCTGCTGATCTATGCCGCCGTGTGCCTGTTGCTGGTGCTGATGTTCACGCGGCTGCCCACCGGCTTCCTGCCGACCGAGGACCAGGGTGCGGCATCGGTGCAGTTCCGCCTTCCCGCGGGCGCGACCCAGAGCCGCACGCAGGAAGTGCAGAAGGCGATCGAACGCTATTTCATGGAGCAGGAAGGCAAGAACACCGCGACGATGTTCACCGTCACCGGCGGCGGGGGCGCCGCCGCGAGCGGGCAGAATACCGGCCAGGGCTTCATCAATCTCGCCAACTGGTCCGAGCGCCCGGGCAAGGAGAATTCCGCCGACGCGATCGTCCAGCGCGCATCGTCGGCGTTCCGCAACTTCCGCGACGCGCAGGTCTTCGCTCTGGTGCCCCCAGCGATCCGCGGGCTCGGCCAGTCGAGCGGATTCACCATGCAGCTGCAGAATGCCAGCGGCATGTCGCGCGAGCAGTTCCTCGCCGCGCGCGACAAATTGCTCGCGGCCGCCAACAGCGATCCCGAGCTCGCCCAGGTGCGCCTGTCCGACCTGCCCGATGTCGCCACGCTCCGAGTCGATATCGACCAGCAGAAGCTCGCCGCGCTCGGCCTCGCTCAGAGCGACGTCAATTCCACGCTGTCGACCGCCTGGGGCGGTCGCTACGTCAACGACTTCATCGATCGCGGCCGCGTGAAGCGCGTCTATGTCCAGGGCGACGCGCAGTTCCGCGCCCGGCCCGATAATATCGAGGAATGGTTCGTACGCTCCGGCAACGGCCAGATGGCGCCCTTCTCCTCCTTCGCGCAGACGAGCTGGGCGACCGCGCCGACGACGATGTCGCGCTTCCAGGGCATTCCTTCGTTCGAGTTCCAGGGCCAGGCGGCGGCGGGCACCAGCTCGGGCGAGGCGATGCGCAAGATGGAGGCGCTCGCGGCGCAGATCCCGGGCACCAGCGTGGCCTGGTCCGGCCTCTCCTTCCAGGAGCGGCTGTCCTCGGGGCAGGCGCCGTATCTCTACGCGGTGTCGCTGCTCGTCGTGTTCCTGTGCCTCGCGGCGCTGTACGAGAGCTGGTCGGTCCCGGTGGCGGTGCTGCTGGTGATCCCGCTGGGCCTCGTCGGCGCGGTGTTCGCGGTGACGCTGCGAGGACTGGAGAACGACGTCTATCTCCAGATCGGACTGCTCACCACCATGGGTCTCGCCGCCAAGAACGCGATCCTGATGATCGAATTCGCCGAGCGTGCCGAGAAGGAAGGCAAGCGCGTGATCGACGCGGCGATCGAGGCGGCGCGCATCCGCCTGCGGCCGATCCTGATGACCAGCCTCGCCTTCATCTTCGGCGTGCTGCCGCTCGCGATCTCGACCGGCGCGGGCGCGAACAGCCGCATCGCGATCGGCACCGCGGTGATCGGCGGCATGCTGACCGCGACGATCCTGGCGATCTTCTACATCCCCTTGTTCTTCGTGCTGGTCCGCCGCGGGGTGCGCGACGGGCTGAAGGCGCTGCGCGCACGCCGCCAGCCGCCGGAGGCCACGGCATGAAGCGCGCCGCATCGTTCCTTGCCGCGACGATGCTCGCCGGCTGCTCAATGGGGCCGAAATACGTCCAGCCGGCGGCGCTGGTGCCGCCGTCCTGGCCGGTCGGCGACGCCTATCTCGCGAACAGCGAGGCGGCGCTGCCCGCGGTCACGTATCGCGACATCTTCCGCGACGCGCGGCTCCAGAAGCTGATCGCGCAGGCGCTCGCCGAGAATCGCGACCTGCGCCTCGCCGCCGCGAACATCCGCGCGGCGCGCGAGCAATATCGCATCCAGCGTGCCGATCGGCTGCCCGAGGTCGCGGCCGGCGCGGGCGCCACGGTGTCAGGCGGGCAAAGCAGCAGCAGCGGATCGACCACGACCTCGTCGGACGCACGCACGCGCTTCACCGCCGATGCCGGGATCACCGGCTTCGAGCTCGACCTGTTCGGCCGCGTCGCCTCGCTCACCCATGCCGAGCAGAACCGCTATTTCGCGACCGAGGCCGGGGCGCGCGCGACCTGGCTGACGCTCGTCGGCGACATCGCCGATGCCTGGCTGACCTATGCGGCCGATGCGAGCCTGCTCAAGATCGCCCAGGACACTGCCGCCAATGCCGAGAACAGCGTCCGCCTGACGCGCGCGCGGCTGGAGGGCGGGATCGCGCCGCGCACCGACCTGCGCCAGGCCGAGCAGGTGCTCGAGGGCGCGCGCGCCGACCTTGCCCAGCAGCGCACCGCACTGGCGCAGGACGTCAACGCACTCCAGTTGCTCGTCGGCGCGCCAATCGATCCGGCGCTGCTCCCCGCCTCGCTCGACGAGGCCGCGCCGACGATCGCCGAATTGCCCGCCGGGCTCGATTCGAGCGTGCTGCTCCGCCGCCCCGACGTGGTGCAGGCCGAATATCAGCTGCGCGCCGCCAATGCCGAGATCGGCGCGGCACGGGCGGCCCTGTTCCCGCGCATCTCGCTCACCGGCCTGCTCGGGCTCGCGAGCAACGCGCTGACCGGGCTGTTCAGCGGCGACGGGTTCAACTGGTCCGCGGGCGCCAGCGGCGACTATTCGATCTTCAACGCGGGCGCCGGCCGCGCGAACGTGCGGCTGAGCGAGGCACAGCGCGACGCGGCGGTCGCGACATACGAGCGCGCGATCCAGTCGGCCTTCCGCGAAGTCGCCGATGCGCTGGCGCGGCGCGGGACGATCACCGAGCAGCTCCGCGCGACCGAGGCGCAGGCGAACGCCGCGGCCGACACTTTCCGCCTCACCGAGGCGCGCTATCGCGGCGGGATCGACACCTTCCTGTCGAGCCTCGACGCGCAGCGCTCGCTCTATTCGGCGCGGCGCACATTGGTGGCCACCCGGCTGGTGCAGGCGAGCAACCTGGTGACGCTATACCGCACGCTGGGCGGCGATTCGCTGCTCCACGCGACGCCGCAGGGTCCCGAGGCGGCGGCAGGCCAGCCCTAGCCTCCTCCCGTTCGCCCTGAGCTTGTCGAAGGGCCGTCTTACTTCGGGCGAAAGAAGAACGGTGCTTCGACAAGCTCAGCACGAACGGGAGAGAATCTGCGCTAGTCCCTCGGCACTCCGCACCGCGCCAGATAGTCGGCATAGGAAGGCACCCGCGCCGGCAACTGCGCAAGGCCGGCGCGCATCTCGGCCATGCGCGCAGCGGCGACGTCCGCAGGCACGCCCGCGGCAAGCGGCTCGATGGCGCGCGGGAGCACGCCGAGGCCGAGCAGCGCCGAGAGCCAGATCTCCTTCGGCAGGCTGTCCTCGTCATAAGCGGGCAGCCGGCCGCGGCTCTCGAACTGCTGGAGCGTATGCGCGAGGCTGGCAGGCACGCGGAGCGACGCCGCATCCCCGCCCTTGTGGAGATAGTGGAGCGCCTGGAAGTCGCGCATACGCTCGGCCTCCTCGCGCGATCGGCGGTTATATTCGGCGATCTCTACCGGGTGGCAGTCGCGCCCCGGCAGCAGTTCGAGCGCGCGGGCGATGCCGCTGTGCGCGAGATGGAGATTGGGCCAGTGCAGCGGGTCCAGCGCGACCGCGGCGTCGCCCAGCGCGAGCGTGTTGCGCACCCAGGGATCGGCGCGGCGACCAGGGCGGATAACGACCGCACCCTCGTCGGAGCCGCCTCGGCCGGCCGACCAGATCTCGCCGAGAATCGTCCTTCCCGGCAGCGCGGACGCGAAGTGCCAGCCCCGCGCCGTCCCCGCGACGCGATCGTTCGGGCCGAGCGCGCCGGAAGGCGCCTCGGCGAGCGCGACCCGATCGCAGGGCAGGCAGTCGCTCCAATCCTCGAAGCCTCCCCCCATCGCCTGGGCGAGCGGCGCCGAGGCCCCCGAAGCGTCGAGATAGAGATCGGCTTCGATCCGATTCCCGTCGGCGAGCAGCAACACGGACACGTTGCCGTCCTCGCGCCGCTCGATCCCGCCGAACGCGCCCGGCAGCCGCGTCACGCGCAGCCGATCGACCAGCGCCGCCAGCATCTGGCGATAGCGCTCGGGATCGAGGCGCAGCGCATAGTCGAAGGTCGCGAGCGGCGTGCCGGGCTTGCCCTGCGGATGCACGAACCTCCCCGCCCCGGCGAGGACGCCCGCGGCGGCATAGAGATGCCAGGCCTCGGCGCGCCTCTCGCGCCGGGCGCGCGCCCAGAGCTGGTGGAAGGCGATCGCGCCGCCGGGCGGGCCATGGTCGCCATGGACATGGTACCAACTCTCGCCGCCCGCGGGCCAATCGTCGAAGCGCAGCCCGAGCCGCGGCACCGCGACGCCCGCGCGGACCAAAGCCTGCTCCTCGATGCCGATGCTCGCGTGGAAGCGGTGGATCGCGGTCGTGCTGCCCGGCAGGTGGTCGGCAAGCGCGGCGGGATCGGGCGGAGTCTCGACGAGCGTGACCGCGAGCTGGGGAAGCGCCCGCGCGAAGGCGAGCGCGGCGGACAGCCCGGTGATCCCGCCGCCCAGGATCGCGACGCTGCGGATCGCGCGGTCGCTCATGACAGCTTCTGCATCCCCAGCGCCTCGCGATGGCCGGGCAGGCGCCGGACCTCGCCGGCGATCTGGCCGCGCAGCCGCTCGAGCGCGGCGCCCAATTCGCGCGGGTCGACAGCGTCGGCGCGCTGGTCGCGCCCTTCCGGGATCACGCCCTGCCCGATCATCACCGCGATCCAGCTCGGCTCGAAGAACAGGCCGTGACTGTAGCGCTCGATGCGCCCGGCGCGGCGGAACAAGGCGATCTTGTCGGCCAGGCTGTCGGGGATCGGCATGTGGCGGACCTGGTTCCAGAACGCCGAATCATCACGCGTGCTGGCGTGGTAATGGAGGATCAGGAAATCGCGGATCCGGTCATATTCATAGTCGATCAGCCGGTTGAACTCGTCGCGGTCGGCAGCCTCGATCGCATCGATCGGGAACAACTCGATCAGCTGCAGGATCGCCGCCTGGACGAGATAGATGCTGGTCGATTCGAGCGGCTCGAGAAAGCCCGAGGCGAGCCCGACCGCAACGACGTTGTGCGACCAGCTGCGCTTGCGGCGCCCCGCCCGGAAGCGCAGCATGCGCGGCTCGGCGAGCGGCTCGCCCTCCACCGCGGCGAGGATCGCCTCCGCCGCCTCGTCGTCGGACAGATGTGCGCTCGAATAGACATAGCCGTTGCCGACCCGGTGCTGGAGCGGGATGCGCCAGCGCCACCCGGCGGGCATCGCAGTGGCGCGGGTGAGCGGCTCGATCTCGCCCGGCGGCGAGGCGCAGGGCAGCGCCATCGCGCGGTCGCAGGGCAGCCAGTGCGACCAGTCCTCCCATTCCTCGCCCAGCGCGTCACCGAGCAGCAGGCCGCGAAACCCCGAGCAATCGACGAATAGGTCGCCTTCCACGCGCGCACCGCTTTCCAGCACCACCGCCGCCACGTCGCCCGTCTCGGCGTTGCGCTCGACCGAGACGATGCGGCCCTCGGTGCGCGTCACCCCCTGCTCCTCGGCGAAGCCGCGCAGATAGGGGCCGAAGCGCGTCGCATCGAACTGATAGGCGTAACCGTAGCTCGAAAGCAGCACGTCGGGATCGGTGAGCGGTACGGCGAAGCGCCGCTGCGCCGCCATGACGTTGGCGACCGAATAATCGGAAATGTCGCCGCCCTGCCCCAGCGCGCGCATCCGCAGCCAGTAGGCAAGGAAGGGCACGTCGCCGAGCGGGCGACCGAACGCGCCGAACGGGTGGAGATAGGCGTCCCCCGGCTTGCCGAAGTCGCGGAACTCGATCCCAAGCTTGTAGGTGGCATGGGTGGCTGCCATGAACTCGGCCTCGTCGAGCCCGAGCGTCTCGATGAAGGCGCGCAGATGCGGCAGCGTCGCCTCGCCCACCCCAACGATCCCGATCTCGGCGGATTCGATCAGCGCGACGCTGGCCGCGTGCGGCAGCAGCTTCGCGATCGCCGACGCGGCCATCCAGCCGGCGGTTCCGCCGCCGACGACGATCACTTTCTTGCGTGGTCGGTTCACCTCGCCCCCTCTCGGGGAGCGGGTGTAGGCGATTATCGCCTCAGCTTGCCAGAGCCGAAACGAACGCCTTTGCCCGCGCGCCCACGTCCGCGGCTGTGAAACCGGGCTTGTAGAGCGCCGAGCCGAGCCCGAAGCCCGCCGCGCCAGCTTCGCGCCACGGGCCCATATTGTCGGGAGCGATGCCGCCGACCGGGAGAAGGCGCATGTCTTTCGGCAGCACCGCGCGCATCGCCTTGAGGATTTGCGGGCTCGATCCCTCTGCCGGGAAGAGCTTGAGCGCGGTCGCGCCGGCCTCGATCGCCGCGAAGGCCTCGGTCGGCGTCACGACGCCGGGGAGTGACACCATGCCCGCCTTGGCGCTGGCCGCGATCACGCGGGTGTTGGCATTGGGCGAGATGATCATCGTGCCACCGACTGCGCGGACCTGCTCGACCTGGCCCTCGGTGAGGACGGTACCCGCGCCGACCACCGCGCGCCCCTCGAACCGTCGCGAGAGCCGGGCGATGCTGTCGAGCGGATCGGGCGAGTTCATCGGGACTTCGATCAGCGTGAAGCCCGCCTCGACCAGCGCGTCGCCCACGCCCTCGACCTCCTCCGGCTTCACCCCGCGCAGGATGGCGATGAGCGGGCAGCGCGCGAAGGCGGCATCGAAGGCGGCGATATGGGTCATTGCTTCACGATCTCGTTGATACCCGCGACGAACGCGGCGTGGCTGTCGATCAGAGTGGCATTGCGGCCATGGGCTTGAATGGCCGCCGAGTAGAGTCCGCCCAAAACGGGATCGGCGAGGATATGGACGCTGTCGTGCGAAGTGCCGGCAAGTCGCGCGGCGACGTCGGCGCCGATCAGCAAGCCGGAGGCGTAGGAAGCGGCATCGACATCGTCGCGCTGCCCCAGCATCTTCGCGGCGCGGATGCCGAACAGCGACGCGGCGAGATCCCGGCGCTTGCCTTCCTCGACGCCTTCGCGGAACGCGGTGCCGAGCGTCACTTCACCGCCGAGCTGCGCTGCGAGCAGGCCGTGCTTCCGGAGCAGTGCGAACAGCTCGCCGGTCATCGCGGTGACGAAATCCATCACCCTGCCGCCCTGCATCTCGACCCATTTGCAGTGCGTACCGGGCTGGGCGAGCAGCGAGTCCGCCGGGACCAGCCCCGCCGCGACCGCGCCGAGCAACTGGACTTCCTCGCCGCGCATCACGTCCGCGCGGCCGCCGGCTAGGGTCGAGATGCCCGGAACGATCGCGGTGCGATCGTCGATCCGGAGCAGCCCGGCGGCGAGCTCGGCCACCCCGGCGGGCGCGGCGACATAGGGCGCCGGCCGCCAGCCGATGTTCGATCCGACCATGCCCGCGAGCAGCATCGGCAGATCGCCGAACCGCTCGCGGATCGCCGTCGCCTCGGCGGCGAAATCCTCGACCGAGGTAACCCCGCGGTCGTCGCGCTCGGTGCGAACGACCTGACCGCCGTCGATCAGGAACACGCGCCGGTTGGTCGTGCCCCAGTCGACGGCGAGGAAGGTGCTGCCGAAACTCACCACCAGGTCGCGTACAATGCGATGAGGATCAGGATCACGCCCACGCCCGCGACGTTGAACACCGCCGGGGTGCGGAAGGTCACGCCCTCCATCGTCACGCGGTTGGCGTCACCGCGGCCGCGGACGACCAGCGACACGACCATCGCCAGGAACAGGCTCACCACGAACACGAACATCATGCGGTTCATGAAGGGCAGCAGATAGGCGTTGAGCGCCTCCGGCAGCCACGGCGCCGGGATCGCCGACTTGAGGAAGAACGAGAGCAGCACCGAAGTGAGCGCCGCGACGATCGCGCCGGCTTCGGTCGCCGGCTTCCAGAACAGGCCGAGCAGGAAGATCACCGTGATGCCCGGCGTGAAGAAGCCCGAGAATTCCTGGATGAACTGGAAGGCCTGGTCCGACTGGCCGATCAGCGGCCGGGCGGCGATCACCGCGATCACCACCGCGAGCGCGGCGACGATGCGGCCGACCAGGACGAGGTGCTTCTCCTGCCCCTCGCCGCCGGTGCTGTCTTCGGCGCGGGTCGGGATCTTGCGCGCCTTGGCATAGAGATCGAGCGTGAAGATCGTCGCGATCGAATTGATCTTGGACGCGGTCGAAGCGATGATCGCCGCGATCAGCGCCGCGAAGACGAGGCCGAGCAGCCCCGGGGGCAGCAGCTTCATCATCGTCGGATAGGCTTCGTCGGGCTTGGCCAGCTCGGGCGCGAGGATGACGGCGGCGATGCCCGGGAGCACGATGATCACCGGCATCAGCAGCTTGAGATAGGCCGCGAACACCACGCCCTTCTGCGCCTCGCCCAGGTTCTTGGCGGCCAGCGCGCGCTGGATGATATACTGGTTGAAGCCCCAATAGCTGAGGTTCGCGATCCACATGCCGCCGACCAGCACGGCGATGCCGGGCAGATCCTTGTAGAAGGGATGATCGGCCTCGAGGATCATGTTGAAATGGCCGGGGACGCGCTCGGTCAGCACGCCGAAGCCGGCGATCACGCCCTGGTCGCCGCCGATCTGGTTGAGCGTCAGGTACGAGACGACGAGGCCGCCGAGCACGAGCAGGGTCACCTGGACGATATCGGTGAGCGCCACTGCCTTGAGGCCGCCATAGAGCTGGTAGAGCAAGGCGAAGCCGCCCAGCGCGATCAGTGCCGCGTCCTGATTGACGCCGGCGACCTTGTTCACTGCGATCGAGCCGAGCCAGATGATCGAGGTCAGGTTCACGAAGACGTAGAGCGCGAGCCAGAACACCGCCATCAGCACCGGAAGCACGCGCCCGTAGCGCTGCTCCAGGAACTGCGGCATCGTGTAGATCTGGTTCTTGAGGAAGATCGGCAGGAAGTATTTGCCGACGATCAGCAGCGTCAGCGCCGCCATCCACTCATAGGAAGCGATCGCGAGGCCGATCGCATAGCCCGAACCGGCCATGCCGACGATCTGCTCGGCGGAAATGTTCGCCGCGATCAGCGACGCGCCGATCGCCCACCAGGGCAGCGACTTGGACGCGAGGAAATAATCCGACGTATCCTTGGCATGGCCCGCCTTCTCACGGCTAACCCATTGCGCCAGGCCGAAAATGCCGATGGCGTAGACGATCACGACGATGAGATCGATCTGCGAGAGACTCGTCATTGCTTCCTCCCTGCCCCGGGCGCCGGCGGCTGAAGCCGCGCTCTCGTGCCCGCCCTTAGCCGCCTGATCTGGCGGCGTTGGTTCATTTATCGTATTTATTGGACTTGTCCAGCGCCACCACTCCGCTAACGTAGGCGCAACAGTGGCGTGAAGAGGGTCCTGACATCGTTGTCGGGGCCGATCAAGAGGCTCATGGGGATGTCGAACACCTATCCGACACTGGGGGCGGAGGATGCGCGGCCCCAGCTTGGCCGCAACCTCACTTACGGCATGCTCGACAGCTTGGGCCGGGCGATCGTCACGGGCCGCTACGAGCGCGAGCCCTTCCCGACCGAGGCGGAGCTGGCCAAGCAGCACGGCGTCAGCCGATCGGTGACGCGCGAGGCGGTGAAGATGCTCACCGCCAAGGGCCTGCTGAGCGCGCGCCCGCGCCAGGGTACGGTGGTGCAGCCCTCGACCTCGTGGAACCTGTTCGACACCGACGTGCTGCGCTGGCTGCTCGAGCGGCAATTCTCGATCGACCTGCTGCGCCAGTTCAACCAGCTGCGCGTCGCGATCGAGCCCGAGGCGGCGGCGCTCGCCGCGCGCGTCGGTTCGCCCGAGGATCGCGCACGGATCTCGCACGGGCTCGAGCGGATGGAGGCGGCCGAACAGGGCCTCGAGGACACGCTCGAGGCGGACATCGCCTTCCACGTCGCGATCCTGCGTGCGTCGGGCAATCCCTTCTACGCGCAGTTCCGCGACGTGGTCAGCACCGCGCTCCGGACCTCGATCCGCTTCACCAACCGGCTCAAGGGCCGCACCGCCAATGTCGCCGATCACGCCGCGGTGCGCGATGCGATCGAGGCACGCGATCCGGAGGCGGCACGCGCCGCGATGCGCGCGCTGATCGGCGACGTGCTCGAACTTATCGATCACGTCGAGGCGGGCGAGGCAAAGAGCTAAGTCTCGGAATTCTCTTAAAAAATACACAAGGAATGGCTTCGGAGCGCCTTTCCGCGCCCGAAATTGTGAGGGCAGCCGCCCTATAGGCCCTCCTGCTCCTCCTATGATGGCATTGATGACCGGTGCGTCGAACCCGCGGAACGAGGGGGCGGGCTCGCAGGCGTTCGCTTCGGCGGGCGTCGCCGGAACAATGTTACGGAGCTTATGATGTCGTTGCAGAACATCCCTATTTCACGAAAACTCGCCGGTGCCTTCGCCGCGCTGATCGTGATCTTCGCCGGAGTCGGCTGGATCGTCTTCTCCAACCTCTCGTCGCTCGAAAAGGCGGCTGCGGACAAGGAGCGGTCGCTGCGCGCGCTCGAGCTCAGCCAGACGCTGCTGACCTTGGTCCTCGAGCAGCAGAATGCCGCGCGCGGCTTCGCCATCCTCGGCAAGGAAGAGTTCTACAAGACCTATGCGGAGAATGGCGGCAAGTTCTTCGAGACGGTCCAGAAGTTCAAGGAGCACTCGACCGCCGACCAGCAGCACGCGCGGGCCGATGCGCTCGCCGGCGAAGTGCGGGATCTGCGCGTCAAGCTCGACAATGTCATTCGGCTGGCACGCAATCCGGCGACGCGCGGCCAGGCGGGCGAGCTCTCCGGCGTCAAGATGCTCAGCAAGATCCGCGCGCTGATCAAGGACATCAACGCGACGCAGCAGGAGCGCGTCCAGGAGAAGATCGAGGCTGAGAACGCGGCGGTCCTCGCATCCGAATGGGCGATCTGGCTCGGCGGCGCTTTCTCGGTCGCGCTCTCGGTGCTGCTCGGCTGGCTGCTCTCGCGCGGCATTGCCACGCCGGTCGCCCAGATGACCGGCGTGATGAAGACGCTCGCCAGCGGCAACAACAAGGTCGACGTGCCGGCCACCGATCGCGGCGACGAGATCGGCGACATGGCCAAGGCGGTGCTGGTGTTCCGCGAGGCGGCGATCGAGAAGGAGAAGACCGACGCGGCCAAGAAGATCGCCGATGCCGAACAGCAGCGCGTGGTCGAGACGCTCGAGGCCAATCTGAGCAAGCTCGCCCAGGGCGACCTGACCAGCCAGATCGACGAGGCCTTCTCGCCGGCATACGAATCGGTGAAGGTCAACTTCAACGGCGCCGTGACCGAGCTGCGCAACCTGATCGGCACGGTGATGGAAAGCGCCGCGACGATCCGCACCGGCTCGAACGAGATCGCCCAGGCCTCCGAAGACCTGGCGCGCCGCACCGAAGCCAATGCCGCAAGCCTCGAGGAGACCTCGGCGGCGGTGACGCAGATGGACGGCCGCCTCAAGGCGACCGCGGCCTCGGCGGGCCGCACCGTCGAGCGTGCCGACGGCGCGATCTCGACCGTGTCGGGCGGGCGCGGCATCGCCGACGAAGCGGTGCAGGCGATGACCCGCGTGGCGGATTCGGCCAAGGGCATCGACTCGGTCATTGAGGGTCTCGACAAGATCGCCTTCCAGACGCGCGTGCTCGCGATGAACGCCGCGGTCGAAGCGGGTCGCGCCGGCGAGGCGGGCCGTGGCTTCGCGGTGGTCGCCGACCTCGTCAGCGCGCTCGCGATGCGTGCGGAAGAGGAAGCCGGCCGCGCCCGCGACCAGCTGACCGCCACCCAGACCGACATCGTCGCTGCCGTGGAGATGGTGCAGAAAGTCGACAGCGCACTCGCCGACATCTCGGGCGACGTCGGCGAGGTCCATGCGCTGCTCAACCAGATGGCGACCGACAACCAGGCCCAGTCGACCGCTATCACCCAAATCTCGGTGGCGATCGGGACGATGGACCAGTCGACCCAGCAGAATGCCGCGATGGTCGAAGAGACGTCGGCCGCCGCGCGCAACCTGACCGGCGAAGTCGCCGCGCTCAGCGAGCAGGCGTCGAAGTTCAACGTCGGCAACAGCGCGCGCGCCGTCGCGGTCCGCGCGAACGTGCCGGCAAGGCCAGCCAAGGCGGCAAAGGCCTCGGCCTATGTCTCGCCGGTCAAGGCGCTTCCCGCCGCCGCGATGGCGAACGGCAATGCCAGCCACGACGACTGGGCCTCGTTCTAAGAACAGCCACCAACTGCAAAGAAGGGGCGCCGTGGCAGATGCCGCGGCGCCCCTTCCCTTTCATCGCATCCGGATCGGCAGGATCGCGCCGTCGGCGCCGTACGCGATCTTCTGGATCGCGATGCGGCGCTCGCCGCGATAGGGGCCGTCGCCTTCCTGCCCCTCCCAGCGATGATAGGCGATGTACCAGGTGCCGTCCTTCGGATCCTCGAAGAAGGCGTGGTGGCCGGGGCCGCGATAGTGCCGGTCGCCGACGAGCAGCGGCCCGCCATGGCGCCACGGGCCGGTCGGCGAGGACGCGACGGCATAATGGACCTGATAGGAGGAGCTGTCCCACCTCCCCGACGACCAGGACAGATAATGGACGCCGTTCCGAACGTGCATGAACGCGCCTTCGGTGAAGCCGGGCGGCGTCTCGACCTTCACTTCGCGGTCCACGCCGAGCATGTCGGGCCTGAGCACCCAGACCCGCAGCGTCGCGCCCGCGCTGCCGCCGGCATAGAGATAGGGCGTCCCGCTCTTCGGATCGACGAAGACCGCCGGATCGATCGCCTCGAACCCCTCGCCCCCCGTGATCAGCGGCTTGCCGCTGTCGGTGCAGGGACCCGCCGGCCCCTTGCACACCGCCACGCCGATGCGGCTCGGGGTCGGGTTCTGCGGGCCGACCGAATAATAGAGGTACCAGCCGCCCTTCGCCTGGACCATGTCCGGCGCCCAGAGATGGTGGCGCGGGGCGCGATCATCGTCGATCCAGCTGATGTCCTCTAGCCGGAGCAACGTTTCGCCGCGCGTCCACGCGACCCTGTCGGACGAGGACCAGGCGGCGAGCACCCCACCGCCGGTCGGGTAGATCCAGTAGCGCCCCTCAGCCGCTTCCATATCGGGATCAGCGCCGGCGAAGACCGACTGCGCGGACGCTGCCGGCGGGATCCCCGCCAGCAGCGCCCCGAGCAGCAGCGCCGCGCGCATCACTTCCCCGCGGCGGGGACCACGCCCTTGGGCGATGTGGCGAGGCGCTTGATCAGGTCGACCTCGGCCTGGCGATAGGGCTTGCCGTCGGCGCGGAACACCTCGTGGAACCAGATCGTCGGCTCGTCCCAGGTATAGGGCTTCTTCCAGCTGTCCCATGGCAACCGCGTCTGGGTCTTGCCGTCGACGAAGCCCCAGTTGAACATCGCGATATCGTATTTCTTCGCGATCGGCAGCGAGCCGTCGAAGGTCGAGCCGTTGCCGCGTGCCATGTACTCGGTGCACCAGACCGGACGGCCATAGCTCAGCATCTGCCTGGCGCGCTCGTCGAACTTCTCGGGCCAGTTATAGTCGTGGAAGCTCAATATGTCCGACTGGGCGATCTGGGTCTTCTCGACCGCGTCGAGCCTGGCCTGGTCGTCCCAATGGTCGCCGATCCACACGCCCGAGGTGAGCGGCTGGACCGGGTCGACCGAGCGCGCCCAGGTGAAGATCTGCGGCAGCAGCAGCGCGACATATTTGTTCTTGTCGGGCGTCGGCTTGTAGTTGCCGCCGCCGCCATTGTTGGGCTCGTTCCACAGGTCCCAGCCGAGGACGCGATCGTCCTTGGCGAAGCGGCCTACGACGTCTTTCACATAGGATTCGAATTTGCCGTACTGGCTCGCATCCTTGAGCCGCGCCGCGCCGGGGCCCTGGACCCAGCCCGAATTATGGACCCCGGGGATCGGCGGGCGCTGCGGACCCGCGACCGGGTCGGGATCCCAGCAGCTGTCGAACAGCACGAAGAGCGGACGGATCCTGTGCTTTGCGGCGATGGCGAGGAATTCGTCCATCCGCCGCTTGAGGCCCTCGGGATCGTTCTCCCAGAGCAGGTTGTGGACGAACACGCGCATCGTGTTCATGCCGATCGACTCGGCGAGCGCGAGCTCCCTGTCGATCGTCGCCGGGTCCCAGGTCTCCGCCTGCCACATCTCGAGCTGGTTGATCGCCGATGCCGGCGTGTAGTTGGCGCCGACTAGCCAGGGCTGCTTCGCGTGCCAGGCATGGGCTTGGGCCTTGCTCCACTGGTCGCGCGCCTCGGCGGGGGCGATGCCCCCGACGAGGACGAGCGCCGTGGCAGCGAGAAGGAAGCTGCGACGGATCATGTGCGGGCTCCCTGCGATCAGCGCCGGGCGGGCGCGCCGCTGCTCAGCTTATAGGTCATGATGTTGCGATAGGTCTGGCCGGGCTGCAGCCGCGCCTCGGGGAAGCCCTTCTGGTTGATCGCGTCGGGGAAGATCTGCGGCTCCATCACGATCGCGTCGCCGCCGCGATAGATCTTCTTCGCCTTGCCCGAGAAGGTGCCGTTGAGAAAATTGCCCGAATAGAATTGCAGCCCCGGCTGGTTCGACCAGAGCTCGAAGCTGCGGCCCGAGGCGGGATCGGAGACCTTCGCCATCAGATGCTGGGTCTTGGTGACCGCGCTGCCGACGACCCAGTTATGATCGTAGCCGCGGCCATAGGCGATCTGCTGCTCGCTGGCGTCACGGACGCGATCGTTGATCACGCGGGGCTTGCGGAAATCGAACACGGTGCCGGTGACCGGGCGCAGCTCGCCGGTGGGGATCAGCGTCTCGTTGACCGGCGTATAGGTGTTCGCCGGAATCGTGACGACGTGCCCCATCGCGCCGTTCGACGAGCCCTCGCCCGACAGGTTCCAATATGCGTGGTTCGTGACGTTGACGATCGTCTCCTTGTCGGTGGTGGCGGTGTACTCGATCGTCAGGTTATTGGCTTCGTCGAGCGAATAGGTCGCGTCGACGGTCAGCTTGCCGGGATAGCCCTGATCGCCGTCCGGGCTGACGTAACGCAGGGTCACCGACGCGGTCGGGCCGTCCTTCACCGAGACGACGTCCCACAGCACCTTGTCGAAGCCCATCGAGCCGCCATGGAGCGAATTGGTGGTGTCGTTGAGCGGGGTCTGATAGGTCTGGCCGTTCAGCGTGAAGCGCCCGGCGTTGATCCGGTTGGCGAAGCGGCCGACGGTCGAGCCGATGAAATTGGGGAATTTGAGATAGCCCTCCATGCTCTCATGGCCGAGGGCGATATCGGCCTTCTTCCCCACGCGATCGGGCATCACCAGCGACTGGATCGACGCGCCATAGGCGATGATGTTGGCCGAGACGCCGCGATTGTTGGTGAGCAGCACCGAATCGACCGTGCGGCCGTCGGGCAGCTTGCCGAAGGTCCCGCGCTTGGCGGTGGCGGCATCGGCGGCGGGCGCGGCGATTGCCATGGCGGCCAGAACTCCCAGAGCTGCGATCGTCTTCATTCTCTCTCCCTCTCCATTTTGTCGTGTCAGTGTCGCATCAGTGGCTGTCGCGGGGAATGCCCTTCGTCTGGGCGATGCGCTGATATTTGACCGCGTTCTCGAGCACCGCGCCGGTATCGAACTGGCCGACCAGATTGCGATGGATCTCCTGCCATGGCGTCTGCGCCTCGGGCACGTAATCCACGGCGAGCGCTTCGCGGCGCCGCGCTATTTCGGCATCGTCGACGAGCATGTCGGCGGTACGCTTGCCCAGGTCGATGCGGATGCGATCGCCGGTCTGGACCAGCGCGAGCCCGCCGCCGACCGCGGCTTCGGGCGCCGCGTTGAGGATCGAAGGCGACCCGCTGGTGCCCGACTGGCGGCCGTCGCCGAGGCAAGGCAAGGCATGGACGCCGGCCTGGATCAGCGCCGTGGGTGGGCGCATGTTCACGACCTCGGCGCCGCCGGGATAGCCGACCGGGCCGGCGCCTCGCATGATCAGGATCGAATGGGTGTCGATGCCGACCGAAGGGTCGTCGATGCGGTGGTGATAGTCCTCGGGGCCGTCGAACACGACCGCGACGCCTTCGAACGCCTCGGGATCGTCCGGATTGCTGAGATAGCGGCTGCGGAACTCGTCCGAGATCACGCTGAGCTTCATCACTGCATTGTCGAACAGATTGCCCGACAGGACGGTGAGCCCCGCGGCGGGCTTCATCGGCGCGTCGAGCGGGAAGATCACGTCGGGGTCCTCGCTCTCGGCGGTCGCCACATTGTCGGCGACGCTCTTGCCGTTGACGGTGAGCGCACTGCCGTCGATCAGCCCGGCGCGGAGCAATTGCCCCATCACCGCGGGAACGCCGCCGGCGCGATAGAAATCCTCGCCAAGATACTCGCCGGCGGGCTGGAGGTTCACCACCAGAGGAATGTCCGAGCCATGCTCTTCCCAGTCGGCAAGGCTCAGCTCGACCCCGATATGGCGCGCGATCGCGTTCAAGTGGATCGGCGCATTGGTCGAGCCACCGATCGCCGAATTGACCCTGATCGCGTTCATGAAGGCGGTGCGGGTCAGCACGTCCGAAGGCTTGCGGTCGGCATGGACCATCTCGACGATCTGGAGACCGGTGCGATAGGCATTCTCCTGCCGGTCGCGATAGGGTGCCGGGATCGCCGCCGATCCGGGCAGCGACATGCCGAGCGCCTCGCACAGCGAGTTCATCGTCGTCGCGGTGCCCATGGTGTTGCACCAGCCGGTCGACGGCGCCGAGGAGGCGACGAGCTTGAGGAAGCCCTGATAGTCGATCTCGCCCGCCGCGAGCATCTCGCGCGCCTTCCACACGATCGTGCCCGAACCCGTGCGCTCGCCCTTGAACCAGCCGTTGAGCATCGGCCCCACCGACAATGCGATCGACGGGATGTTCACCGTGGCCGCCGCCATCAGGCAGGCGGGCGTGGTCTTGTCGCAGCCGATCGTCAGGACGACGCCGTCCATCGGATAGCCATAGATCGCCTCGACCAGGCTCAGATATTGCAGGTTGCGATCGAGCCCTGCGGTCGGGCGCTTGCCGGTCTCCTGGATCGGGTGCGTGCCGAATTCGAGCGCGATGCCGCCCGCGTCGCGGATGCCCTCGCGCACGCGCTTGGCGAGCTCGAGATGGTGGCGGTTGCAGGGGGAGAGGTCGCTGCCGGTCTGCGCGATGCCGATGATCGGCTTGCCCGACTGGATCTCCTCGAGGCTGATTCCGAAGTTGAGATAGCGCTCGACATAGAGCGCGGTCATGTCGGGATTGGCGGGGTTGTCGAACCAGGCGCGCGACCTCAGAGGCGGTCGCCCGCCGTTCGAACCGTTATCCGCGTCGCTCATTCACCTCTCCGGTGGGTAATTGCTTTGTGCCCCGGCGCCGTTTTGTTGGCGCCGGCAGCGTCGTGCGGGCTTGATACCGGCAGTGCGCGGCAATAGGAAGCATATATATCTTATAAAAGGAAAGTTACGAGGATGACGGAGAGCGGGACGCGGCGGATTCGGTTGGGGCTGGTGGGGATCGGCAAGATCGCACGGGACCAGCACCTCCCCGCCCTGGCGGCGGACGGCCGTTTCGAGCTGGTGGCGACCGCCAGCCGCCATGCCACGCTCGATGGCGTCGCCGGCTATCACGACATCGGCACGATGATCGCGGGCGGGCACGCGCTCGACGCGGTCTCGCTCTGCACGCCCCCCGACGGGCGCTACGAGCAGGCGGCCATCGCGATCGACGCCGGGCTGCACGTGATGCTCGAAAAGCCGCCGGCGACCACGCTGACCGAGATCGCCGCTTTGGCCGACCGCGCCAGGGCCAAGGGCGTCGTCCTCTTCACCACCTGGCACTCGCGCGAGGCGGCGGGGGTCGAGCCCGCCAAGGCCTGGCTCGCGGGCAAGCGCATCGACGCGGTGCGGATCACCTGGCGCGAGGACATTCGCCGCTGGCATCCGGGGCAGGAATGGATCCTCGCCGCGGGCGGCTTCGGCGTGTTCGATCCCGGCATCAACGCGCTCTCGATCGCGACCAAGATCCTGCCCGATCCGATGCTGCTCGATTCGGCCTGGATGGAAGTGCCCGAGGGACGCGCCTCCCCGCTCGCCGCCGAGCTCAAGATGCGCAGCGGCGATGCGCGCGTCGACGTCGTGTTCGACTTCCTCCAGACCGGTCCGCAGACCTGGGACATCGAGATCGACACCGATGCCGGCACCTTGCGGCTCGGCATGGGCGGCAGCATCCTTCAGCTTCCCGGCGCCGAGGAGCAGAAGGCGCCCGATCGCGAATATCCGCGGCTCTATGCGCGCTTCGCCGAACTGGTCGCGGCCGGCGAAAGCGACGTCGACGTCCGTCCGCTGCAGATCGTCGCGGACGCCTTCATGATGGCCGAGCGGCGTGTGACGGCGCCTTTCGCCTTCTAGGGAGACGCCCCGGATGTCGCTGCGCACCGCCACCCTGCTCCTGCTGGCCCTGGGCGGTGCGCTGCCGGGCGTCGCGATGGCGCAGCCCGCCGCCGCTAGCCCGCAAGCGGCGATCGACGCGGCGACCAGGCTGGCGCGCTGGCAGCTCCAGCGGATGAGCGACACCAGCCACATCTCCCGCGCGGGCGGCGAGACCGGCAACCCGCGCGCCTGGGAGCAGGCGGCGTTCTGGGTGGGCATGACCGCGCTCGCCGATCACGGCGCCCCGCCCGACATCGCCGCCGCGATCCTCGCCATGGGCCGCGCCAATCAATGGCAGCCGGGCCGCCTCCCCTTCTTCGCCGACGATCATGCGATCACGCAGAGCTATCTCTGGGCCGCGAAGCACGGTGCGGGCAGCGAGGCGCTCCAGGCGGTGCGCCGGACCTTCGACAAGGTCCTGGCGAACCCACCGCGCGTGACGCTCGCCTTCGTCGTGCCCGAGAAGGGCGGCTATGGCGCCACCGAATGCCTCAAGCGCTGGTGCTGGTGCGACGCGCTGTTCATGGCGCCCCCGGCGATGCTCGAGCTCTCGCGCCAGACCGGCGACCGGCGCTATCGCGACTATGCGATCCGCGAGATCTGGGCGACGGTCAACTTCCTCTACGATCCGGCCGAGCGGCTCTTCTACCGCGACAGCCGCTTCTTCGACCGGCGCGACGCCAAGGGCCGGAAGATGTTCTGGAGCCGCGGCAATGGCTGGGTGGTCGCGGGGCTCGCGCTGATGATCCCCAAGCTGACCAAGGGCGATCCCGAGCGGCGCAAGCTCGAGGCCTTGTTCGTCGAGATGGCGGGCAAGGTGAAGGCGGTGCAGAAGCCCGACGGCTATTGGGCGCCCTCGCTGCTCGCGCCCGAGGATTCGCCTCCCGAATCGAGCGGCACCGCCTTCTACACTTTTGGCCTGGCCTGGGGCGTCAAGGCGGGGCTGCTATCGCGCGCCGAATATGAACCGGCGATCCGCAAGGGCTGGTCGGCGCTGCAGCGCGCGATCCAGCCCGACGGACGGCTCGGCTGGGTGCAGCAGGTCAGCGACCGGCCCGAGCAGGTGCTCGCCACCGACACGCAATATTACGGCGTCGGCGGCTTCCTGCTCGCGGCGGCCGCGGTCGCGGACCTGAAGCTCGATTGATGCTGCGGCTGCTGGCGCCGCTCGCGCTGACCTGTGCGGCGCCCGCGGCGGCGCAGCGGATGGAGGCGATCGACCGCGTCTGGGCGGGGCACGAGGTGCCCTTCGCGCTCGTGGTGACCGAGAGCCACATCTATGTCGGCTATTACGATTCCGCGCGCCAGCTGAGCGTGGCCAGCCGCCCGCGCGGCTCTTCGTGGTGGATCTATGCCCGGCTGCCGAGCTGGGTGGGCTGGGACAGCCACAACAGCATCGCGATGGCGGTGGATGCGGACGGCCGGCTCCACGTCGCCGCGAACATGCACAACGATCCGCTCGTCTATTTCCGCACCACCAATGCCGGCGACGTGCGGACGCTGGCGCGGGTGCCCGCGATGGTCAATGCCGCCGCCGAGCGGAGCATGACCTACCCCGTCTTCCTGAAGGACGCTGCCGGACGATTGATCTTCAAATATCGCGACGGCGGCAGCGGACGCGGGCGCGAGATCTACAATCGTCTCGACGGCGGCTGGAAGCGACTGCTCGACGCACCACTCGTCGATGGCGAGGGCAAGCGCAGCGCCTATTTCGTCGGCCCGGTGGCGGGCCCCGACGGCTGGTTCCACCTGAGCTGGGTATGGCGCGACACGCCGGATGCCGCGACCAATCACGACCTTTCCTATGCGCGCAGCCGCGACCTGGTGCGCTGGGAGCGATCGGATGGAACGCTCCTGCCCCTGCCGATCCGGCTGGGCGGCGCGGAGGTGATCGATCCGGTGCCGGTGCGCAGGGGCATGATCAACAACAATACGCCGATCGGGTTCGATGCCGCCGGGCGGGCGGTGATCGCGTTCCACAAGTTCGATGCTGGCGGCAACACGCAGGTCTTCGTCGCTCGGCGCGAGGCGAAGGGCTGGCGGGTGGCGCAGGCGAGCGACTGGAAGGGCTTTCGCTGGGACTTCGGCGGGATGGGCTCGCTCGACTTCCGGTTGCGGGTCACGGCGCCGACGATGGAAGGGAATAAGCTGCGCGTGCCGGTGGTGCGCGACGGCAAGCCGATCGACCTGCTGCTCGACGGCGCGACGCTGGCACGGGTCGGCGAGCGGCCGGGGGTTACCCTGGCGGATCGGCTGGCGGCGCGGATCGCGGTGCCCAAGGGGATGCAGCTCAACACCATCGAGGATCGCTCCGGGGTGGCGATCGCCTGGGCGACGCTGCCGCCGAACCGGGACTTGCCGCGCGAGGAAGCGCCGGAGCCGACGGTATTACGGCTGGTGTTGCCGGAGTAACCCCTCCTCCGTCATCCCGGCGAAAGCCGGGACCTCAGGCCACGGGCCGTTCGCTTGCCGCCCGAGATCCCGGCGTTCGCCGGGATGACGGCATTGCCGCGATCTCCTCGAGCGACTTGCCCTCGTTGCGCGGCGCCCAGATCAGCCCGATCACCCCCGAGGCGACGAGGAAACCGGTGAGGATCCACGCAAGCGTGGTGAAGTCGTGCGCCGCCAGCGTCGGCACCGCGAGGCTCCAGATGCCGAGACCGATACGCACGATCGCGAAGGTGGCGCCCTGCGCGGTCGAGCGGATCGCGGTCGGGAAGAGTTCGGCCGACCAGAGCTGGAAGAAGCTCTGTGCGCCAAAGCCGCCGGCCACGCCCATGATGATCACGTGCAGGATGACGATCTCGAGCTTGAAGCCGAATATCGCGAGCAGCGCCATGCCGACCACGTGCAGCGCCGCCGAGATGCCGAACAGCAGCCGCTGGTTCACCTTGTCCGACAGCGTCATGAAGATGCCGAGGATCGAGAACATGCCGATCAGGAAATAGCTCGCCGGCAGCATCGTCGCGGTCCAGGCCGGCAGGTTGTTCTGCGCGATCAGGAACGGCGTGAAGAAGCCGTTATAGCCCGCCCAGAGGTTCCAGAAGCCGTACATCGCGGCGAGGAACAGCATCGCGCCCAAGTAGCGCGGGCTGAACAATTCGCGCCAGTTCCGGCTGAGCGCCTGCCCCGCCGAGGCGGCCTGCGCCTCCTCCCAGCGCTGCGATTCCCGCATCCGCGAGCGGAGGAAGGTGAGCGCGATCGCGAGCACCGCGAGGTGCGCGAACAGCCAGCGAATGCCGGTGATCCCCCAAGGCTGGAGGAAATAGGCCGCGACCAGCACCGCGACCGGCCCCAGATACCAGAGCAATTGCGCGACGCCCGAATGCGCGCCGCGCTTGTCGTCGGGCGCCTGCTCGGCGATCAGCGACCAGGAGGCGGGGATGTCCGCGCCCACCGCGAGACCGACGAGCACGAAGCCCAATACGATCATCCACGGCGCCGAGGCGAAGACAAGGAAGAGCATGCCGAAGGCGTAGAACAGCATGTCGTACTGGTAGATCTTCTTCCGCCCGAACTTGTCGCACAGCACGCCGCCGATCAGCGCGCCCACACCCGCCGAGATCGCATTGGCGCTGAACGCGCCGATCAGGCCGATGAAATTGTCGGAGAGTCCGTAGATCTCCTTCCACAGCGCCAGCGCCACCGATCCGGCGACGATCGATCCCGCGTCGATATAGTTGGCGAGCCCTGCAAGGATCGTGTTGCGCCACTTATGGTCCCGGGTCTCGCGCATCATTGCCCCCTAGACGCCCAGCCCGAGCCGGTAGATGCGATCGGCGTTGCGTCCCCACAGGGCGCGCCGCTCGTCCTCGCTGAAGCCGGCGGTGATCGCGTCGTAGGCACCCAGATGCTGCGCGAAGCTGCCGAAGAGCTTGTCGGTCGGGAAGTCGCTGGCGAACATCGCGCGATCGGTGCCGAACAGTTCGATCGCCTCGAGGATGTAGGGCCGCGCCTGGTCGAGGCTCCACGGGCGATGGGTGAAGCCCATGCCCGAAAGCTTGGTCGCGACATTGGGCAGAGCGGCGAGCGCGGCCATGCCGGTGCGCCATTGCTCCCATTCGCCGGGAACGGCCATGCCGCTATGGTTGATGACGACCTGCGTTTCGGGGTGCTGCGCGATCAGCTTGGCGAGTCCGGGGAACTGGCCAGGATAGGCCTGGAGATCGAAGCTCAGCTGATACTTGCCGAGCAGCGCGAAGCCCTGCGCCCAGGCCTCGTCCTGTGTCACGTCCCGGCGGCTATAGGTGCGGCGCGGATCTGCGTGCCAGTTGACGATATGGCGGATGCCGCGGACGGCATGATGCGCAGCATGCGCGTCGAGCAAAGCCTCCACGCCCGGATCGTCGAGCGCGGCGAAGGCGACGATCGCATTGGGCATGCCGCGCGCGTCGTGGAGGCCCTGCAGCCATTCGGTCTCGGCCAGCGCCGCGCCGGCGTCGGCGCCGGCATCGACATGGACGATCCCGCGCACGTCCCAGCCCTGGGCGTCGGCGAGATAGTCGTCGAGGAGGTAGGTCCTGGCGATCGGCTCGACGCTGCCGTTGGGGCCGTCATCGGCAAAGGGCGGCGTCAGCCAGGGATAGGCGATACGGTCGAGGTCCCAGAGATGCACATGGGCATCGATGAACGGCAGATCGCGCGCCACTAACCTCTTCCTCCTATCAAGCCCCTCCCCTTCAGGGGAGGGGTTGGGGGTGGGGGAGGTCTCGCAGAGACGGTACTCGCGGAAAGGCCCCACCCCAACCCCTCCCCTGAAGGGGAGGGGCTTAGTTTCGTCAGTACGTCGTCCGCCCGCCCGAGGTGTCGAAGGTCGACGCCGTGGTGAAGCTGCATTCCTCGCTCGCCATGAACAGGATCATCGCGGCGCTTTCCTCGGCCTCGCCCAGCCGGCCCATCGGGATCTTCGAGCGCATATAGTCGACCTGGCTAGCGGGAAGCTGGTCGAGGATCGGGCTCTCGAAGGTCGCCGGTGTCAGCGCGTTGGCGATGATCCCCTTGCCCGCCAGCTCCTTGCCGAGCGACTTGGTGAAGCCGATCACGCCCGCCTTGGACGCCGAATAGGCCGAGGCGTTGGGATTGCCTTCCTTGCCCGCCACCGACGATACGTTGACGATGCGGCCATAGCCGTTCTGGAGCATGTAGGGGACGACCGAGCGGCAGCAGTAGAACAGGCCGTTCAGATTGATCTCGACCACGCGCTCCCAGCTGTCGAGCGGATATTCGTGCGCGGGCGCGGTGGCGCCGGTGATGCCCGCCGAGCAGACGAGCACGTCGATCCGGCCGAGCGCCGCGGCGGTCCCGGCAGCGGCCGCGGCGACCGCGGCGGCATCCGAAACGTCCACCAAAGCCGTGTGCGCGGCGCCGACCTCGCCCGCCACGTCGGCGAGCCAGTCAGCGTTGACATCCCACAATGCCACCTTGCCGCCCTCGGCGACGAAGCGCTTGGCGACGGCGCGGCCGAGTCCGGAAGCGCCGCCGGTGATGACTGCGGTGCGGCCCGCGAAGCGATCCGGATAGAGCGTCAAGCGCGTGCCTCCGACCAGGCGACGACGTCCTGCGCCTGCTCGCCGAGCTTCTCGATGCCGAGCGCGACCTTGTCGCCCGCCTTGAGGTACACCGGCTCGGGCTTCTGCCCCATGCCCACGCCCGGCGGGGTGCCGGTGGTGATGATGTCGCCCGGCAGCAGCTTGATGAACTCGCTGACGTACGACACGAGCTTCGAGACCGGGAAGATCATCGTCGAAGTGGTGCCGTCCTGCTTGCGCTCGCCATTGACGTCGAGCCAGAGGCGAAGCTGCTGCGGATCGCCGACCTCATCCGAAGTCACCAGCCACGGGCCGACCGGGCCATAGGTCGGGCAGCCCTTGCCCTTGTCCCAGGTGCCGCCGCGATTGATCTGGTAATCGCGCTCGGAAAGGTCGTGGACCACGCAATAGCCGGCGACATGATCGAGCGCCGACGCCTCGTCGATATACGATCCGCCCTTGCCGATGATCACGCCGAGCTCGACTTCCCAGTCGCTCTTCACCGATCCGCGCGGGATCACGACAATGTCGTGCGGACCCTGGATGCAGCTCACCGCCTTGGTGAAGATCACCGGTTCCTCGGGGATCGGCAGGTTCGATTCGTGCGCGTGATCGACATAGTTGAGGCCGATCGCGATGAACTGGCGCGTGACCGCCACTGGCGGGCCGTAGCGGACGCCCTCGGGCGCGAGCGGCAGCGAGGCGGGATCGATCGCGGCGAGCGCGGCGAGGCCTTCGGGCTGGAGTTGGTCGGGCCCGATGTCGCTGACATGGCCCGAAAGGTCGCGGATGCGCCCCTCGGCATCGATCAGGCCGGGGCGTTCGTTTCCGGCGGGTCCAAATCGGCAGAGTTTCATGTGGGTCGGTCTCTCGCTTTTCAGTGCGTGTAGGGGCGGTGCATCGGCAGGTCGCGATTGAGCTCGACCCCGAAGCCGGGCTTGTCGAGCGCGCTCACGTGCAGGCGCCCGTTCACGGGCACCGGCTCGCCGATCAATTGCGGGTGGAACATCGGGACGACTTCGGTCGGCCCGGGATGCATCATCAGGAACTCGGCGAACGGGCTGTTATGCCGGGTGATCACGAAGTGGTAGCTGTACACGCTCGAGCCGTGCGGGATCATCAGCACGCCCTTGCTGTCGGCATAGTTGGCGATCTTGATCAGTTCGGTGACGCCGCCGCACCAGCCCACGTCGGGCTGGATGATGTCGCAGCATTCCATGTCCATCAGCATGCGGAAGCCCCAACGGGTCGCCTCATGCTCGCCGGTGGTGACGAGCAGGCCCTTGGGGGCGTTCTTCTTGAGCGCGGCATAGGCCCAGTAATCGTCGGGGCTGAGCGCCTCCTCGATCCACTTCAGCCCGCACTCGTCGTAAGCCCTGTGCGCAAGGCGCGTGGCATAGTCGAGGTCGAGGCTCATCCAGCAATCGAGCATCAGCCAGAAATCGTCGCCGACGCGGGCTCGCATCTCGGCGAGCTCGGCGATGTTCTTGTGTAGGCCTTCCAGCCCCTCGGCCGGACCATGGTGAAGCGGCAGCTTGCCCCCGATGAAGCCCAGCTCCTTGGCGACGTCCGGCCGCGCGCCGGTCGCGTAGAATTGCAGCTCGTCGCGCACCGCACCGCCCAGCATCTGATAGACGGGCTCGCCGCGCAGCTTGCCGAGCAGGTCCCAGAGCGCGAGGTCGACGCCGGAGATCGCATTCACGACCAGTCCCTTGCGGCCATAATATTGCGTCGAGAAGTACATCTGGTCCCAGATCTTCTCGACCTCGCGCGGATCTCGGCCCTCGAGGAAGCGGGCGAGATGCTTCTCGACGATGAACGCCGCGGGCTCGCCGCCGGTAGTCACCGCGAAGCCGATCGTGCCGTCCTCGGCCTCGATCTCGACGATCAGCGTGCCGAGCACGTTGATGCCGAAGCTCTGCCGCGACTGGCGATATTCGGGATAGCGCGCCATCGGCGTGGCGATGTGGTCGTCGATCCAGTGCCCCTCGCCCTGATCGTGGTAATCGGCGCCGCCGCCGCGGACGGTGAAGGCACGGACATGCTTGATCTTCGAAAGGCCGGCTGCCGCCACGTCGACTGATCCCTTTTTCGGCACCGTACCATATCCGGATACGCCACCTGATAATGTGAAAAACCGCGAGCATGACATACCATCATGTGATACGTCGCGCTGCTGTGCCTTGATGAACGGGTATGGCGGTAGCCAAAATGCTCCGCCGCTTCGCACCCCTCCCGATGCTTTACTTTCTCACTTTATGGGATAGGATGTTACGAGATGAGACGCGAAACGTCAAACGCTGAATCGGAACCCGCCGCCAAGAAAGCGGGCCCCAAGGTGCAGGGCAGCCAGACGCTGATCCGCGGCCTCGACATGCTCGACAAGGTGATCGACGGCCCGATCAAGCTCGCCGAACTGTCGCAGCGCATGGCGCTCACGCGCTCGACCACCCACCGGCTCGCCAACGCGCTGATCGATCGCGGCTTCCTCACCTATCTGCCGCGCGACGGCTATCAGCTCGGCCCGAAACTCATTCAGCTCGGCTTCCTCGCGCAAAGCCAGGCCGACATCGTCCAGATCGCGCGCCCGCGCATGGAAGAGCTCGCCGCGGCGTCCGAGGACACGGTGCATCTGGGGAGAATGGACGGCGACCTCGCGCTCTACCTCGACAAGATCCCCGGCCGCCGCCGCGTCGAGATCTCGAGCCGCATCGGCGACCGCCAGCCGCTCACCTCGACCGGGCTCGGCAAGGCGCTGCTCGTCGACGCCAGCGAGGCCGAATGGACGCGCGTGTTCGATGCCGACCAGGCGCATGGCGCCCCCAGCGCCGACCGCGAGCTCTGGTTCGAGCGGATGCGCGGCTATGCCCAGGCGGGCCACGCGTTCGACCTGGAGGAGAATGAGGACCAGATACGCTGCGTCGCCGCGCCGGTGCGCGACGTCTCGGGCAAGATCGTCGCGGCGATCAGCGTGTCGAGCGCGGCGCAATATATGGACGACGAGCGGATGGCGGCTTTGAGCACCGAGGTCCGCGAGACCGCGCAGCGGATCAGCACCGATCTGGGCTGGAGCCCCGACGTGCGCCCGCCGCGCCGCACGCGCAGATAATCCTATCCGGGAGAGGCAAGTGAAGTTGTTGGAAGGCAAGACCGTGCTCGTCACGGGCGCATCGACGGGCATCGGCCGCGCCGCGGCGGTGGGCGCAGCCAAGGCGGGCGCGGACGTCGCGATCAACTATCACAGCCGCGACGACGACGCTGCGGCCTGCATCGCCGAGATCGAGGCCGCCGGCCGGCGCGGCCTTGCGGTGAAGGGCGACGTCGCCGCGCCCGAGACCGCAACCGAGTTCGTGGCCAAGGCGGTCGAGGCGTTCGGCAAGGTCGACGTGATGGTCTCCAACGCCGGGATCTGCCCCTTCCACAGCTTCCTCGACATGCCGGTCGAGACCGTCCAGCGCACGATGCAGGTCAATCTGCTCGGCGGCTATTTCATGTGCCAGGCAGCGGCCAACCAGATGGTGAAGCAGGGCCATGGCGGCGCGCTGATCGCGGTCTCGTCGATCTCGGCCTTGGTCGGCGGCGAATATCAGACGCACTATACGCCGACCAAGGCGGGGCTCCATTCGCTGATGCAGTCGACCGCGATCGCGCTCGGCAAGCACAATATCCGCTGCAATTCGGTCCTCCCCGGCACGATCCTGACCGAGATCAACAAGGAGGATCTCGCCGACGAGGCGAAGCGCAAGTACATGGAAGGCCGCATCCCCCTCGGCCGGCTCGGCCAGGCCGAGGATCTCGCCGGCCCGATCATATTCCTCGCTTCGGACATGGCCGCCTATGTCACCGGTGCCGCGCTGCTCGTCGACGGCGGCGCTTTCGTGAACCTGCAATGAGGGCGCTGCTCGTCGCGGCCGCGGCCTTGCTCGCCACCGCCCTACCCGCAAGCGCGCAGCAGCGCATCCTGATCGCGAGCGATTCGACCGCGGCCAATTACGGCGCGGACAAGTATCCGCAGCTCGGCTGGGGCATGATGCTCAAATGCGGGCTCGCGCCGGACGTCGAGGTGATCAACCGCGCGGTGGGGGGACGCAGCACGCGCACCTTCATCTCCGAAGGCAAGTGGGACGCCTTGCTCGCCGAGGCGAAGCTGGGCGACCTGGTGCTGATCCAGTTCGGCCATAACGACGCGTCCGTGTCGCGCCCCGAGCGCTATGCGCCGGCGGCGACGCTCTATCGCGACAATCTGCTGCGGATGATCTGGGAGTCGCGCGGCCGGGGCCTGACCCCTGTGCTGGTCACGCCCCCCGCCCGCCGCTCGTTCGACGGGCCCCGCGCCAAGGCCGACTTCGCCGCCTATTCGCAAGTGGAGCGCGAGTTGGTGGCGAGCACCAACACCCCGATGATCGATCTCGAGGCGCGCTCGCTCGATCTGGTCAGCCGCGCCGGCGAGGCGGGGTCGAAGAGGCTCTATCTCCATTATGCCCCGGCCGACAATGTCGCCGCCTTCCCCAAGGGGATCGCCGACGACACCCATTTCAGCGAACTCGGCGCGCGCGCGATGGCCAATCTGGTCGCGCAGGAACTGAAGGGACTGAAGGTGCCGGTGGCCGAGAAGGTACTCGCCGAACGCCCCGACCTCACCCGGACCACGCCGCTCGGCAGCGCCGCCTGCCATTGACGCGCTTCTAGACCCGGCGAAAACCGAAGCCTTGACCTCGAGTTGACACCGGTGGACACCGTTCGACGCGGTCGACGGCGACCACCTGTGTCTGGAGTGTGACCGAAACCCCACATTGCCGGAACAAATGGGCAAAAGGGGATTGGCGGAGCCTTCCGGTTACGTCATATATATTGGGAAATAAGAACAAGAAATGAGACCGACCAGCGCGAAAAGCGCGGCGGTCATGGCGGCACCAGAGGAGGGGATGAGCATGAGGGTTTCAGCATATTCGCGCGTTCGCAGCGCGGGGATTTCGGGCGCGGCGCTAGCCGTGGCGCTGGCGTGGACACCGGTAGCAATGGCGCAGGACGCGCCCGCCGCCGACCCGACGGCGCAGCAGGCTCCCGAGGCGACGGACGAGGGCGAGATCGTCGTCCAGGGCTTCCGCGCCTCGCTCAACAGCGCGCTCAACCAGAAGCGCAACGAGACCGCCGCGGTCGACTCGATCGTCGCCGAGGACATCGGCAAGTTCCCTGACAGCAACCTCGCGGAATCGATGCAGCGCGTCCCCGGCGTGGCGCTGACGCGCGGCGACGGCGGCGAGGGCCGCAACATCGCGGTGCGCGGCCTCGGCTCAGGCTTCACCCGCGTCCGCATCAACGGCATGGAAGGCACCGCGCAGACCGGCTCGTCGGACATCTACGGCGCCGGCAATTCGGGCCGCAGCTTCGACTTCAACGTCTTCCCGACCGAGATCTTCTCGTCGCTGTCGGTGCGCAAGACCACGTCGGCGGACGTCGAGGAAGGCTCGCTCGGCGCGACCGTCGACCTCAAGGCGCCCAAGCCGCTCGACTTCGCCAAGGACTTCGTCCTCTCGGCCACCGCGCGCGGCGTCTACAACACGATCAGCAAGCAGGTCGATCCGCGCGCCTCGCTGCTCGTCTCGAAGAAGCTCGGCGACAGCTGGGGCATCCTCGCCTCGATCGCCTATCAGCGCCGCAACATCCGCGAGGTCGGCTATTCGGCGGTCGACATCCTCTCCGCCAACACCAACGGCCTCGATCCTGACGGCGCCGGCCCCGCCGCGCTCCAGCCCTTCTGCACGCCGATCGGCTTCACCCCGGTGAGCCCGGCGGTCGGCACCAAGGGCGCGACGGCGACCTTGTGCAGCACCAACAATCCGCGCACCAGCACGCTGACGGCGTACAACACGGTCGCCAACCTGCGCCGCGCCGATCTGCCCAACACGCCGGGCAGCGGCGCCTTCCTGCCGCGCCTGCCGCGCTACGTGAACTCGGAGCAGGACACGACGCGCATCGGCGGCACGCTGACGATCCAGTTCTCGCCCGACGACGACACCGACATCAGCGTCGATGCGCTCTATTCGCGCTACGACGTCGAGCGCCGCGACAACTACATCCTCGGCCTCTCCTTCGGCCGCAGCGTGACCAACAACGGCCAGCCGATGGTGTCGGTCCGCGACATCGAGTTCGACCAGAACGGCTCGCTCGTCTACGGCCTGTTCGACGGCGTCGACGTGCGCTCCGAGGGGCTGGTCGATCACTGGATCTCGGACTTCAAGCAGGGCAATCTGAACTTCCGCCACCGCTTCACCGACAAGTTCGAGATGACGATGTTCTTCGGGATCAACCAGTCGGTCTGGTGGGGTCCGAAGCGCTTCCAGACCTTCATGGATGCGATCGATACCGACAATTTCTCGGTCGATTTCCGCGATGGTGAAGCCACCCCGATCATCGGTTTCGGCTTCGACGTCTCCGATCCCGCGAACTTCACCTATGCGCCCAGCCTTGCCGACGGCACCGTGCTCGGCGGGTTCAGCTTCCAGGGCAAGCCCTCCAAGAACCAGACCGACAACCTCACCGCCGAGGTGAACACCGACTGGGACGTCGACCAGGGCCTCAAGCTCAAGATCGGCGGCCAGTTCCGGCGCAGCGACTACAACGCCTACAACTCCAGCCCCTATACCGCGGACACGGTCGTCCGCGCGCTGCCGGCAGGCACCAGCCTCGCCAGCATCACGCGCCAGATCAGCGGCCTCGACGAGTTGTTCGGCCGCGGCGCGCCGGCGAGCTGGGCGGCGATCGACCCCGACAAATGGGACGGCGTGTTCGACTTCGATTCGATCCGCTTCTGCCGGACCGAGTGCGGCGCCGGCGCCTCGCGGATCCGCGAGGAGATCAAGAGCGCCTATGTGATGACCACCTTCGACACCGAGGACGCGCTCCCGGTGAAGATCCGTGGCGACATCGGCGTGCGCTATGTCCGGACCGACATGCTGGCCGCGGGCTATATCTCGGTCGCCGCGCCCGCCGGCTCGACGCCCACCAATCTGCGCGGCCAATATGCGCGGGTCGCGCGCGGCTATGACGACTGGCTGCCCTCGGGCAACGTCGCGATCGAGCCGGTCGAGAACGTGATCCTCCGTCTCTCGGCCGCCAAGGTGCTGTCGCGTCCCGAGCTGGGCCAGCTCGCGCCGACCAGCGGCATCACCGCGACGACGCGCACCGGCAACATCAACAATCCCTATCTAGACCCGATCCGCGCCGACACGTTCGACGCCGCGCTCGAATGGTATTTCAAGCCGGGCTCGCTGCTGTCGGTCGCCTATTTCAAGAAGAACATCAAAACCTACATCCAGCGCGTCACCAGCCAGATCCCGTTCAACCAGCTGGGCCTTCCGGACGCGCTGCTCGCCAACACCAACACCGCGCCGACCGAGATCTTCACGATCGGCCAGCCGGTGAACACGCCGGGCGGCCCGCTCGAGGGCATCGAAGTCAACGCGCAGGTCCAGCTCGACTTCCTGCCGGGCTTCCTCGGCAATTTCGGCATCCTGGCGAACTACACCCACGTCACCTCGACTATCCAGTACGTGCTGGCGAGCGTGAACGGCGTGCCGACGGTGACCACCACCGCGGACCTGATCGGCCTTTCGAAGAACACCGCGAGCGGCACGCTCTTCTACGAGGACAGCAAGTTCAGCATCCGCGCGACGGGCAGCTATCGCGACCGCTATATCCGCGGCATCCCCGCCTCGCCGGGCAGCAACCTGCAGGGCAACTCGCCCAACCTGTTCGTCGACGCCTCCGCATCCTACGCGATCACCGACAACATCAAGGTGATCCTGGAAGCGCAGAACCTCACCGACGAGCGCAACAACCTCTATATCGACAGCACCCGCAAGGACACGCTGTTCCAGACCCGGATCGGGCGGACGTTCAACTTCGGCGTGAACTTCCAGTTCTAGGCCTTGCCTCCCTTATGGGCCGTCGCGCGCGGCGGCCCGCTTCTTTCGGGACATCCGCATAAGGGGGAAACGGGCTGCGATCTTCGGATCGCAGCCCGTTTTGCATCAAGGCCGATGCGGAGGTTATCCCGAAATATAAATCGTCGTGCCATTTATTGGGAATATATTGACTCCGTCCCGGTCCGGGCGCAGCGTCGCGCAAAACGATCCGGGGAGAGTTTTGATGCTGGCGGCACTCATCATCGCGTCGGCGCTGCCGGCGCCCGCGGCGCCCGTGGTGGCGGGACGGCAGGTCGAACGGCTCGATCGCGGGCTGGTCGCGGTGCCGGCGGCGGGTGGGGGCAACCATGTCTCGTGGCGGCTGCTCGCGACCGACCCGAAGGGCGCGCGCTTCACGCTCTACCGCGACGGCAGGCCGATCGCGCGGATCGCAGGCAACGCGGCGACGAGCTATCTCGACAAGACCGGCACCGCGACGTCGCGCTACGCCCTCGCCGTGCGCGATGCCGGTGTCGCCGCCTGGACGAACGGCTATCTCGCCATCCCGCTCGACAAGCCCGCCGACGGCCGCACCTTCGACGGCGAGACCTATGGCTACACCGCCAACGACGCCTCGGTCGGCGATCTCGACGGCGACGGCCGCTACGAGCTGATCGTCAAATGGTATCCGACGATCGCCAAGGACAATGCCTTTTCGGGCTATACCGGCACGACGCTGATCGACGCCTATACGCTGGAGGGCAAAAAGCTCTGGCGGATCGACCTGGGTCCCAACATCCGCTCGGGCGCGCACTATACCCAGTTCATGGTCTATGACCTCGACGGCGACGGCAGGGCCGAGATCGCGATGAAGACCGCCGACGGCACCGTCGACGGCACCCGCCACATGATCGGCGATCCGCACGGCAGCTGGACCAGCCGCGAGGGCGAGGTGGACATCGACGACCGCACCGGCGCCAAGGTGCTTTCCGACGGGCGCAAGGTCTCCGAACTGAAGGGCCGCATCCTCAAAGGGCCCGAATATCTCACCGTGTTCGACGGGCTCACCGGCCGCGCGCTCGCCAGCGCGCCCTATGCCCCGTCGCGCGATCCGAGCGGCGACAATCCGAGCTACGAGGCGATGAAGGCGGTCTGGGGCGACGGTTACGGCAACCGCTCCGAACGCTATCTCGCGGGCGTGGCCTATCTCGACGGGCACAAGCCCAGCCTGGTCTTCGGGCGCGGCTATTATGGCCGCTCGACCGTGGCGGCATGGGACTATCGGGGCAGCAAGCTGTCGATGCGCTGGCTGTTCGACAGCGCGACACCGGGCAACGAGAAGTTCGGCGGCCAGGGCAACCACCAGCTCTCGGTCGCCGATGTCGACGGCGACGGGCGCGACGAGGTGTTCTACGGATCGATGGTGATCGACGACGACGGCAAGGGCCTCTGGTCCTCGGGGCTCGGCCATGGCGACGCGATGCACCTGTCGGACCTCGACCCGACGCATCCCGGCCTCGAGAAGTTCGGCGTCCACGAGACTATGCGGATGAGCGGCAATCGCGGCGCGGCGATGCTCGACGCGAAGACCGGCGCCATCCTCTGGTCGACCCCCGCCGACAAGGATACCGGCCGCGGCATCGCAATCGACATCGACCCGCGCCATCCCGGCGCCGAGGCCTGGGCGAGCAACTCGCGCGAGCTTTACGACGTGAAGGGCAACGTCATCCCCGGCGGTCATCCGCGCGCGGCCAATTTCGGCATATGGTGGGACGGCGACCGGCTGCGCGAGCTGCTCGACGGCAAGAAGATCACCAAATGGGACTGGAATGCCGGCAGCGAGCAGGTGCTGCTCGATCCGCCGGGCGTGGTCTCGAACAACGGGACGAAGCAAAACCCGTCGCTCTCGGCCGACATAATCGGCGACTGGCGCGAGGAACTGGTGGTACCGAGCGACGACAGCCGCGAGCTGCGCATCTATGCGACGCCCTTCCCCACCGGCGAACGCATGGTGACGCTGATGCACGATCCGGTCTATCGCCTCGGCGTGGCGTGGCAGAACACAGCGTACAACCAGCCGCCGCACACCTCGTATTTCCTGGGCGCGAAGTAACCGCCGATGCTGCTAATCGCGCTCCAGATGGCGATGACCCAGGCCCCGCTCCGCTTCGATCTCGAGCCGCCCAAGCACCCCACCGGCCGCGTCGTAGTGGCGGCGGACAAGCCGTACGAGAGGGGCGACTACGGCTATGAGCCCCAGCGCCGCGGCAAGGAGTTTCTCTTCTCGGCCGCGGTGCCGGAGGGCAATTACCGGGTGACCGTGCGGCTCGGCGGGCGCGTCACGGTCAAGGCCGAGGCCCGCCGGCTGATGCTGCGCGACATCACGACCAAGCCGGGCCAGTACGTCACCGCGAGCTTCATCGTAAACGTCCGCAACGCCCAGCTCGCCCCGCCCCCGGCCAACGCGCCCGGCGGCACGCAGGTCAAGCTCAAGAGCCGCGAGGCGGGGAGCTATACCTGGGACGAGAAACTGACGCTCGAGTTCCTGGGGGCCCCGCGCGTCGCCTCGATCGACATCGAGCCGGTCGATGTGCCGACCGTGTTCCTCGCCGGCGATTCGACCGTCACCGACCAGCGCGCCGAGCCCGCGGCGAGCTGGGGACAGATGCTGCCCGCCTTGTTCGACACCGGCATCGCGATCGCCAATCACGCGGAATCGGGCGAGACGCTCAAATCCTTCGTCACCGAGCTGCGCTTCGACAAGATGCTGTCGCTGATCAGGCCGGGCGATTGGCTGCTGATCCAGTTCGGCCACAACGACCAGAAAGCGCAGTGGCCGCAGACCTATGTCGATCCGGCGGCCACCTATCCCGCCTGGCTGAGGACCTATATCGCCGAGGCGCGCCGTCGCGGCGCACATCCGGTGCTGGTGACCTCGCCCGAGCGGCGCAACTATGAGGCTGACGGCAAAGTCCGCCGCACGCTCGCCGAATATGGCGCGGCGGTGCGGAAGGTCGCGCGCGAGGACGGGATCCCGCTGATCGACCTGCAGGAACGCACGGTCACACTCTACGAAGCGCTCAGCGAGACGGAGGCGGCCAAGCTGTTCAACGACGGCGGAAAGGACCGCACGCACCACAACAACCCCGGCGCCTGGTTCCTCGCCCGCGCAATCGCCGCCGAGATCGCGACGCAGGTGCCGGAACTGGCGGCGCATCTGAAGCCGAAGGCGCGCAGCTTCGATGCGGCCCGTCCCGATCTCGGCGAAGGCGCGATCGCCCCGAGCCTCGCCGAGAGCGACGTGCGACCGGCGGGGAGCTGATGCGCCCGCTTTCCTCATCCTCCCCCGGAGGGGGAGGTGGCAGCGAAGCTGACGGAGGGGTAGCGCGCCTCAGGCGATGTCGTTCGTGGAGAATACCCCTCCACCGCTTCGCGGTCCCCCTCCCCCTCCGGGGGAGGATCTAATGCGCACCGGCCAAACCTTCGACGTCCGCGACCACGGCGCCCGGGGCGACGGCATTGCGCTCGATTCCCCCGCTATCAACGCCGCGATCCTCGCGGCCGAGAAGGCCGGCGGCGGTATGGTGATCCTGCCGCCGGGCCGCTACCTCAGCTTCTCGCTGCGCCTGAAGAGCCGCGTCACCCTCGTCCTCGAAGAAGGCGCCACGCTGATCGCCGCCGAAAAGGGCACGCTTGGCCAATACGACCTGCCCGAAGAGCGCGGGCCACAGCTCTATCAGGATTTCGGCCACAGCCACTGGCACAACAGCCTGATCTGGGCCGAAGGAGCCCAGGACATCGCGATCATCGGCAAGGGCCGGATCCTCGGGCTCGGCCTCACGCGCAACGGCCCCGGCACCCCGTGGAGCAAGCAGGCAGGCGAGCGCCCGCTGTCGATGGCGGGCATGGCCACCGCCGATATCGGCAAGCTCGAGCGCAGCCGCGCGGCCATGCAGGGCATGGGCAACAAGGCCATCGCCCTCGCGCATTGCGAGCGCGTCAGGCTCGACGGCTTCACGCTCTTCAAGGGCGGGCACTTCGCGCTGCTCGCCAGCGAGGTCGACGGGCTCGACGTCACCGACCTGACCATCGACACCAATCGCGACGGGCTCGATCTCGATTGCGTCCGCAACGCCCGCATCGAGCGCTGCCGGGTCAACACCCCCAATGACGACGCGATCGTGCTCAAGACCAGCCTCGGACTCAGGCAACGCGCCAACTGCGAGGATATCGCGATCCGCGACTGCACAGTCAGCGGCTACGATCTCGGCACCATGCTCGACGGCACCCGCCAGCGCACGCAGGAGCTGGCGCCCGACCGCGACCGGGTAACCGGGCGGATCAAGATCGGCACCGAGAGCAATGGCGACTTCCGCCGCATCCGCATCGCCAATTGCCGCTTCGAACGCAGCCGCGGGCTCGCGCTCGAGACGGTCGACGGCGGCACGATCGAGGATGTGCTCGCCGAGAATATCCTGATGGAGGACGTCACCACCGCGCCGCTGTTCCTCCGTCTCGGTGCGCGGCTGCGCGGGCCCGAGGGGACGAAACCGGGCGGAATGCGCAATGTCGAGATACGCGGTCTGGAAGCGACCGGCATCGACCCGCGCTTCGCCGCGATCCTCGCAGGCCTCCCCGATCATGCGATCGAATGCGTCCAGCTGCGCGACATCGACCTGTCGTTCCGCGGCGGCTATTCCGAGCCCGTGCCCGCAAGCCCGCCCGAGCTGGCCGACGCCTATCCCGAGCCGAGCATGTTCGGCCCCACCCCGGCCTGGGGCTTCTGGGCACGCCACGTGACCGGGCTCGAAGTGAAGAAGCTGCGCTTGTCGCGCGAGGCCGGCGATCCGCGTCCGCCGGTGCTGCTCGATAGCGCCCACGCGCGTGCCGAGGATGCGCAATATTGGCCCACCGAAGTTTGACGCCGCCGCGCCATTCGACTATCCAAATGTTGCATTACAATCCCACATAATGGGCTTCAGGAGAGGGCATGACGACCACCCACGCATTCAAGATGCAGCTGAAGCCGGGCGTCGTCGACGAATACAGGGCGCGCCACGACGCGATCTGGCCCGAACTCGCCGAGCTGCTCCACCTTAGCGGTATCCGCGACTATTCGATCTTCCTCGACGAGGAGACGTTGTCGCTCTTCGCGGTCCTCAAGCTCACCGACGACAATAGCCGCGAGGCGCTGCCCGCGCATCCGGTGATGAAGAAATGGTGGGATTACATGGCGCCGCTGATGGAGGTCGAACCCGACAACAAGCCGAAGGAATGGCCGCTCAAGCCGGTGTTCTACCTGCCGTGATCCGCACCGCCCTCCTCGCCGTCGCGTCGCTGCTCGCCTTCCCCGCCGCAGCGCAGGAAGCCCGACAGACCGCCAATCTCAACGCACCGGTCAAGAGTTTCGGCCGCGTCTCCTACGACGCACGCTCGCTGATGATCGACGGCAAGCGCACGATCATCTGGTCGAGCGAGATGCACGCCTTCCGCTTGCCCTCGCCCGATCTGTGGCGCGACGTGCTGCAGAAGATGAAGGCCAGCGGCTTCAACACCGTCGCCTTCTATTTCGACTGGGGCTTCCACAGTCCGAAAAAGCAGGTCTACGATTTCAGCGGCATCCGCGACATCGACCGCCTCCTCACCATGGCCGAGGAAGAGGGCCTGTGGGTCATTACCCGCGCCGGCCCCTATGTGAACGCCGAGCTCACCCGCGGCGGTTTCCCGGGCTGGCTGGTCAACCAGCGCGGCCGCGCCCGCACCGACGATCCCGAATATCTCGCCGCCTCGGACGAGTGGCTGACCAGGGTCAACGCGATCATCGCGCGCCACCAGATCAACGGCGACGGCAAGGGCAATCGCGGCAACGTCATCCTCCACCAGATCGAGAACGAGCTGGCGCTGACCACGCCGGCGCAACGCCGCTACATGGACCATCTCTACGCCAAGGCGCGGGCTGACGGCATCAACGTGCCGATCTTCCACAACGATCAGGGCCGCAACGGCTATTGGGTGCC
>NZ_JAPKNM010000071.1 GCF_026460985.1 Sphingomonas sp. | reverse complement strand
GGTGGGGGGGTGGTGGGGGGCGCCCGTGCCGCTTGCGCAACGCCCGCGGACAGGCCCCACCCCCAACCCCTCCCCTGAAGGGGAGGGGCTTAGAACATGACCGTCCGAGCCCGCGTGATCCCCTGCCTCGACGTCGCGGGTGGCCGCGTCGTCAAGGGCGTCAACTTCGTCGACCTGGTCGACGCCGGCGATCCGGTCGAGCAGGCGCGCGCTTATGACGCCGCGGGCGCCGACGAGCTCTGCTTCCTCGACATCGGCGCGAGCCATGAGGGCCGGGGCACGATGGTCGACGTCGTCCGCCGCACCGCCGAGGTCTGCTTCATGCCGCTCACCGTCGGCGGCGGGGTGCGCGGCGTCGAGGATGCGCGCGCGCTGCTGCTCGCGGGTGCCGACAAGGTCGCGGTCAATTCGGCGGCGGTGTCGCGTCCCGAGGTCGTGGCCGAGATCGCCGATCGGATGGGCAGCCAGTGCGTCGTCGCCTCGGTCGACGCGCGCAGGGTCGCCGAGGGGCGCTGGGAAGTCTTCACCCATGGCGGCCGCCGCGAGACGGGGATCGACGCGGTCGCGCATGCGCTGCGGCTCGCCGAACTGGGCGCGGGCGAACTGCTCGTCACGTCGATGGACCGCGACGGCACGCGCGACGGCTACGACCTCGCGCTGATCCGGACGATCGCCGACCAGGTGACCGTGCCCGTGGTGGCGTCGGGCGGCGTCGGCAACCTCCAGCACCTCGTCGAGGGCATCCGCGACGGCCATGCCTCGGCAGTGCTCGCGGCATCGATCTTCCATTTCGGCGAGGCGAGCATCGCCGAGGCGCACGCCGCGCTGGCGGCGGCGGGGATTCCGGTGCGTAGCTGACGGCTTGCTAACCTTTGCGCCGTAAGCCCGTCCCATGCTCCGCATCGCGCTCGCCCTGCTGATCGCCGCCCCCTCTTTCGCCGCCGCGCCGCACAGCGGCGTCGCGGGTTCGCGCTCGATGCCCGAGCTTTCGGACCTCGCGCTGTTCGCCTGCGCGGCATTCGGCGTATGGTTCGTGCGCAGCCGGCTGCGTGCGCGCTTCCGCCGCGACGCGCCCAAGGATTGACAGGCGCGCGCCGCTCCCGCAGCCGGAGCGGCATGGCAGACTCCCTCGACGCGCTCGAAGCCGTGATCCGCGAACGCCGCGCCGGCGATCCGGCAAGCTCCTATGTCGCGCGGCTCACCGCGAAGGGCCGCGCCAAGATCGCGCAGAAGCTCGGCGAGGAAGCCGTGGAGACGGTGATCGCCGCGATCGAGGACGACAAGGCCGCGCTCACCAGCGAGGCGGCCGATCTGATCTTCCACCTCGCGGTACTGCTCGCCGATGCAGGGCTCAGCCTCGACGACGTCCGCGCCGAACTCGCCCGCCGCGAAGGCGTGTCGGGCATCGATGAAAAGGCCGGCCGCACCAACTGAGCGTCACCCCGGCGAAGGCCGGGGTCCAGAGTTTCTCTGCCGTGTCGCTTGCGGCCCTGGATCCCGGCTTTCGCCGGGATGACGGTTTGGTATGTCCCGATGCAAAGGAGACCCCCATGCCCATCGACGCCACCAAGCCCTATGACGACCAGAACGTCTTCGCGAAAATCCTCCGCGGCGAGATCCCGTCGAACAAGGTATACGAGGACGAATTCGCCCTCGCCTTCCACGACATCAATCCGCAGGCGCCGCACCACATCCTGGTGATCCCCAAGGGCCCCTATGTCAGCTGGGACGATTTCTCGGCCAGGGGTTCGGACGCCGAGATCGCGGGATTCGTCCGCGCAGTGGGCAAGGTCGCGCGCGAGGCGGGGATGGTCGCACCCGGCTACCGGCTGCTCGCCAACACGGGACCTGATTCGCACCAGGAGGTGCCGCATCTCCACGTCCACATCTTCGCCGGCCGCCCGCTGGGACCAATGCTGGCGCGCTGAGCGTTCACTAAGGGATTGCGCATGCTGCTTTTGCGGCTAGGCTCGCGCCTTTCCAATTACGGGGCGGCGCGAACCGGCGCCGCGAAGGGGACCACTCAATGATATTCGGGCGCGTAAAACCACTCGACGCCATTCTCGCGACAGCCGAGAAGAAATCGCTCCACCGATCGCTCGGCGCCTTCCAGCTGACGATGCTCGGCATCGGCGCGGTGATCGGCACCGGCATCTTCGTGCTCACCGCCGAGGCCGCGCAAAAGGCCGGGCCGGGCATGATGCTTTCGTTCGTGATCGCCGGCGTGGTCTGCGCCGTGGCGGCGCTCTGCTATGCGGAGATGGCAGCGATGGTGCCGGTCTCGGGCTCCGCCTACACCTATAGCTATGCCGTGATGGGCGAGCTCATCGCGTGGATGGTTGGATGGGCATTGATCCTCGAATATGCCGTCGCCGCGGGCGCGGTGTCGGTCGGCTGGTCCGGCTATGTCGTCGGGCTGATCGAGAACGCCTTCCAACTCGACATACCCGACATGCTGGTGCGCGGCCCCTATGACGGCGGCATCGTCAACCTGCCCGCGATGGCGATCGCAGGTCTCGTCACCTGGCTGCTGGTGATCGGCACCAAGGAGAGCGCGACGGTCAATGCGATCCTGGTCGGCGTCAAGGTGACGGCGCTGTCGCTGTTCATCCTGCTGGCGGTGCCGGTGATGAACATGGAGAATTTCACGCCGTTCATGCCGCTCGGCTTCGCCGGCGTATCGGCTGCCGCGGCATCGATCTTCTTCGCCTATGTCGGCTTCGACGCGGTCTCGACCGCCGCCGAGGAAACCAAGAACCCGCAGCGCAACATGCCGATCGGCCTGATCGGCTCGCTCGGCATCTGCACGATCTTCTACCTGCTCGTCGCCGCCGGCGTGATCGGCACCGTCGGCACCCAGCCGCTGACCGACGCCGCCGGCGCCGGACTGGCACCGGGCAGCCCCGAGCTCGCCGAGCGCTGCGCCGGGATCAACGACGCCGCGGTGGTCTGCTCGAAGGAAGCGCTGGCCTGGACCTTGCGCTCGATCGGCTGGCCGCAGATCGGCAATCTGATCGGCCTCGCCGCCGGCATCGCGCTCCCCTCGGTCATCCTGATGATGATGTTCGGCCAGACCCGCATCTTCTTCGTGATGAGCCGCGACGGGCTGCTCCCCGCCGTCCTCTCCAAGGTCCATCCGAAGTTCCACACGCCGCACGTCATCACGATCCTGACGGGCATCTTCGTGGCGCTGTTCGCGGCCTTCTTCCCGGTGGGCAAGCTCGCCGACATCTCGAACTCGGGCACGCTGTTCGCCTTCGCCGCGGTCTCGATCGCTGTGATGGTGCTGCGCCGCACCGATCCGGGCCGCCGCCGTCCGTTCCGCACTCCGGCGATCTACCTCACCGCACCGATCGCAATCGCGGGCTGCGCCTATCTGTTCATCAGCCTGTCGTGGGAGACGATCCGTCTCTTCCTCGGCTGGGCGGCGATCGGATTGGTCGTCTATTTCACCTATAGCCGTCGCATGAGCCATGTCGGCCGCGGCGTGGTCGATGTGCCCGAGCACGAGGCCTATGAAGAGCTCAAGCCCGAAGTGCCCGGCACGCACTGAGGACGCCAGAGAGACAGCGAAGGGCCGGGGGAGCGATCCTCCGGCCCTTTTGCTTGCCCGTTCCCGGGGGGCTTGCGCAAGTGATGATATAGAATATCATCACTGTTCATCTGCGGGTCATCGCAGAAAAGCAACAACATGCCGACGGCCCCGCAAGCGGCCGGCAACCATGGGGAGAGTCACATGCCACGTTCCGCGTTGATGCTCGGTTGTTCCGCCGTCCTGCTCACTTCCGCCGCCCCGCCGCCCCTGCCGAAGGCGCCTCCGGCCGCCGCCACGCAGGACCGGCACTCGCCGGTACGCTGCGTGCGCGAGCGGGCGCATCCCGAGCCGAGCGTGAGGAGCTTTGCGCCGTCTACCACCTACATGCCGGCACCTCCGCCCATGCCTGCGCCCCCGCCGCCGTCCGCCCCACCCGCTCCCGCGCCGATGCTGAGCGTCGCGCCGCCGGCCACCGAGGCGATCGTCACCGGGCAAGCCCTCCGCCGCGTCCCGGGTGTCGCGGTGAAAGCGGCGCCCTATGGCGCGCCCGGCAACACCGAGCGCTATGACGGCAAGGAAGTCGCATCGATCCAGCAGGTACTCACCAATCCCGTCTCCACCTTCTCGGTCGATGTCGACACCGGCGCCTATGCCAATGTCCGCCGCTTCCTGACACAGGGGCAGGACGTGCCCTCGGCAGCGGTGCGCACCGAGGAGATGATCAACTATTTCCGCTACGATTATCCGCGCCCGGATTCGCGCGAGGCGCCGTTCAGCATCACCACCGACGTGGCGAAGACGCCGTGGAACCCCGACACGCGACTGCTCCGCATCGGCCTGCGCGGATATGACGTGAACGCCGAGGGGCGCCCGCCTGCCAATCTCGTCTTCCTCGTCGACGTCTCCGGATCGATGTCGGACGAGGATAAACTGCCGCTGGTCAAGCGCGCGCTGACGATGCTCGCCGACCGGCTGACCCCGAAGGACCGCGTCTCGATCGTCGTCTATGCCGGCGCGGCGGGGGTGGTGCTCGAACCCACCTACAAGAAGGAATATGTGAAGGCCGCGCTCGACTGCCTCGACGCGGGCGGCTCCACGGCCGGCGGCGAGGGCATCAAGCTCGCTTATTCGGTGGCGCGCGCCAATTATCTGGAGGGCGGGATCAACCGCATCTTCCTCGCCACCGACGGCGACTTCAACGTCGGGATCAGCGACAACAAGGTGCTGGAAGAGCTGGTCAAGAAGAACCGCGACGACGGCATCACGCTGACCACGCTCGGCTTCGGCTCGGGCAATTACAACGAAGCGATGATGGAGCGCATCGCCGACGTCGGCAACGGCAACTACGCCTATATCGACAGCGCGATGGAGGCGCAGAAGGTCCTCGACGACGAGCTCTCGGCGACGCTCTTCACCATCGCCAAGGACGTCAAGGTCCAGGTCGAGTTCAATCCGGCGCAGGTCAGCCAGTATCGTCTGATCGGCTATGAGAACCGCGCGCTCGCCGAGGAAGATTTCGCCAACGACGCAGTCGATGCCGGCGACATCGGCGCCGGGCACCAGGTGACCGCGCTTTACGAGGTGGTGCCCGCGGGCGCCGCCGGCTGGACGTCCGAGCGGCGCTACGAAGGCAACCGGCCCGCCGCGGCGCCGTCGACCGGCAACGAACTCGCCTACGTCAAGCTCCGCTACAAGCTGCCCGGGCAGGCGACGTCGAAGCTGATCGAGCGAGCCGTTCCCGCCGGGCTGGTGCGCAGCGCGGAGATGCCGCGCGGCGACATGGCCTTCGTCACGTCGGTCGCCGCCTTCGGGCAGCGGCTGCGCGGCGACAAATATCTGAACGGCTACGGCTATCGCGACATCGCCGCGCTGGCGGGCACTTCGGACAATTACTGGCGCAGCGAGTTCGCCCGGCTGGTGCGGCTCGCCGACAATGGCCGCGGCTCGGTCGCCTCGAGCGACTGAACCCCGCTGGACGCTGAGGAATCCGGCGCTATGCAGTTGCGAATGCGCGTGACTGCACGGCGTCGGAGGCGGACCAGATGAACGACACGGCTTGGCAGACCGGCGGCTCGCTGATCGACGGCGGACCCGTATGGCTCACATTGTCCTTCGTGCTGATCGGGCTCGGCGTCCTCTTCGCGCTGTTCGTCCTCGCCTGGGGCACGCGGCTCGCCAGACGCCGGCAGCAGGCGCGCCAGGAGCTCGAGGCGCGCGGCGAGCTCAGCGACGGCACGCAGCCCGAGCAGCGCGTCGCGGCGAGCCCGCCGCCCCCGGTCGCCTCGGCCCCGGTCATGGCGCCGCCTGCGGTGCCGGAACCCGAGCCGGCCCCCGAACCCGCACCCCTGGCCGATGAACCGATCGCCGCGGCCGCGCCGCTCGACGCATCGCCCGCCTCGCTCGCTGCCTCCGAACCGGTGCCTGCCGCACCCGGTGCCGACGAACTCACGCGCATGAAGGGCGTCGGCCCGAAGCTCGCCGAGCGGCTGAACGCGCTGGGCGTCACCAGCTTCGCCCAGATCGCCGCACTCACGCCCGAGGAGGCCGAAGCGCTCGACGCGCAGCTCGGCACCTTCCAGGGCCGCATCCACCGCGACCGCTGGATCGAGCAGGCCGGCTTCCTCGCCCGCGGCGACCAGGCGGGCTACGAGGCGGTGTTCGGGAAGCTCTGACGGATTGCTTCGTCCGTTCGTGCTGAGCTTGTCGAAGCACCGTTCTTCTTTCTTTCAGGTGAAGTAAGAACGGCCCTTCGACAAGCTCAGGGCGAACGGAGTTGGTCTACCGCCCTTCGCGCACCAGCAGCTTGTCGATCTTCCGCCCGTCCATGTCGACGATCTCGAAGCGCCAGCCCTGTTCGGCGAACACCTCGCCTTCCTCGGGCAGGTGCTTGAGCACCGCCAGCGCCAGGCCGGCGACGGTGGCGTAGTCGCGGTCCTCGGGCAGGTCGATGCCGAGACGTTCGGCGAGCGCGTCTGCGGGCATCTGGCCCGAGACGAGCAGCGAGCCGTCCTCGCGCACGATCAGGCTCGGCGTGTCGCCGGGCTCCACGTCCGAAGCGAAGTCGCCCGCGATCGCCGCGAGCAGGTTGGCGGGCGTCACGATGCCTTCGAAATGGCCATATTCGTCATGGACGAGCCCCATCGGCACCTCGGCGCGGCGCAGCGCGCCGAGCGCGTCCATCGCGTCGACCTGGTCGGGAAGCACCGGCGCGGGCCGCATCAGCCGGCGCAGATCGAGCGACTCGCCGCGGAAGAGCGCCGCGGCGATGTCGCGCGCCTGGACCACGCCGATCACCGAATCGACCGATCCCTCCGCCACCGGCAGCCGCGTGCGCGGGGTCGCCAGCAGCGCGTCGCGGATGCCCGCCGCGTCGAGATCCACGTCGAGCCAGTCGACATCGGTGCGCGGCGTCATGACCTCGCGCACCGGCCGATCGGCCAGCCGCACCACGCCCGAGATGATCGAGCGCTCATGCTCCTCGATCACGCCCGACTTGCTCGCTTCGGCGACGATCAGGTGGAGCTCCTCGGCAGTGACGCGGTTCTCCGATTCGCGGTTGAGCCCGACGAGGCGGAAGATCAGCGCGCTCGATTTGTCGAGCAGCCACACCACCGGCGCGGTCGCCTTGCTGAGCCAGAGCATCGGGATCGCCATCACCGCGGCGATCGGCTCGGGCGAGCGCAGCGCGAACTGCTTGGGAACCAGCTCGCCGACCACCAGCGAGGCATAGGTGGTGAGCGCGATCACCAGCGCGATGCCCAGGGTCTGCGCGGTGTCGGCGGGGAGCCCGAGGCCCTGCAGCCGCTCGGCCACCGGCGTGCCCAGGCTCGCGCCCGAATAGGCGCCGGCGACGATGCCGATCAGCGTGATGCCGATCTGGACGGTCGAGAGGAACTTGCCCGGATCGGCGGCGAGCCGAATCGCGGTCGCGGCACCGCGATGGGTCCGCGCCATCGCCTCGAGCCGCGCCGTGCGCGCGGAGACGATCGCCAGCTCCGACATCGAAAAGATGCCGTTCACGGCGATCAGCACGAGGATGATCGCGACGTCGATCCAGGGGAAGGGTGCAGGCATATTGCGGTGACCTCCATATCCGCACTGGGCGCCGCTCTACAACCGCCTGTTCGCCGAACTTCGATGCGCAGGCGGAACAAGTTGGCGCGGCGACGGGTTTTCCTCGCCCTACGCTGTTCCAATCGGGAGGAAGAAATGGGCATCGCCAGAAATGGACTTATCGCAGCCGCGCTCGCCGCGACCATGCTGACCGCCGCGTGCGTCACCGATCCGGTGACCGGCGAGCGGCGCGTATCCAAGGCCGCGATCGGCGGCGGGATCGGCGTCGTCGGCGGCTATCTGTTCGGCGATCTCGTCGGCGGCCGCAACGACCGCACCGAGAAGATCATCGGCGCAGGCATCGGCGGCCTCGCGGGCGCGGGGATCGGCGCCTACATGGATCGCCAGGAGCAGGAGCTGCGCCGCCGCACCGCGGGCACCGACGTCCGCGTGATCCGCCAGGGCGACGATCTGGTGCTCAACATGCCCTCGGGGATCACTTTCGCGACCAACGAGGCGAGCATCCAGCCGCAGTTCCGCAACACTCTCGATCAGGTCGCGGACGTGCTCCGCCAGTACAACCAGACCTATGTCGACGTGTACGGCCACACCGATTCGACCGGCAGCGACAGCTATAATCTCAGCCTCTCGCAGCGCCGCGCGACCGCGGTCGCCGACTATCTGACGACGCGCGGCGTCCAGAGCGCCCGGCTCGGCACGCGCGGCTTCGGCGAGACCCAGCCGATCGCGAGCAACGACACCGAGGAAGGCAAGGCCGCCAACCGGCGCGTCGAGATCAAGCTCGTGCCGATCACCCAGCAGGATGTCGGCTAACGCCGCTCCCGGAAGAAATCCCTCAGCAGCGCACCGGCCTCGGCCTCGCCGATGCCGGTGTAGAGTTCGGGGCGGTGGTGGCAGGTCGGCTGCGCGAAGAAGCGCGGGCCGTGCTCCACCGCCCCGCCCTTGGGATCGCTCGCGCCGTAATAGAGCCGCGCGATCCGGGCATGCGCGATCGCCCCCGCGCACATCGCGCAGGGCTCGAGCGTCACCCAGAGATCGCAATCTTCGAGCCGCTCGCGGCCGAGGATGCGCGCCGCCTCGCGGATCGCGAGCATCTCGGCATGCGCGGTGGGGTCGCGCAGCGCGCGCGGGGCGTTGGCGGCGACCGCGACGATCTCGCCGGCGCGCACCACGGCGGCGCCCACAGGCACCTCGCCGGCCTGCGCCGCATCCCGCGCGGCATCGAGCGCGGCGCGCATCGGTTCGGGGAGGGGGAACATGGCAGGTGGATTACTGGTCCACCACCCATTCGTCACCCCCGCGAAAGCGGGGGCCCATCTCCCGCACTTCCTGCAGCATGCAACAGCCGTGTTATTTCGCTGCGCACGCCGGAGATGGGTCCCCGCTTTCGCGGGGATGACGGCTGGAGCTAGAAGATCATCCGCTAGGCGGTCGCCAGCGTGCGCTCCTCCCGCAGTACCGCCCACAGCGCGAAGGCGACCCCCGGCACGAAACCCAGCACCGTCAGCCCACACGCGACCAGGAACTCCCACCCCGGCCCGCGCGCCAGATAGACGCCGAGCGGCGGCAGCAGCACCGCCGCTGCGATTCGCCCCGCGTGCATCACTTCGCCGCAGGCGTAGGCGAGGCGCCCGGAGCCTGCTTCACTTCGACCGTCGGCAGGACCACGGTCGCGTTCTTCATCTCCACCGTGGGCACCTCGACGGTCTTCGCGGTGTTCCCGATCCCGACGCTGCCCGTCTCGGCGCTGTATTTGGGCAATTGGCCGCCCTCGGCCTTCAGCGTGACCGTCGGCAGGCTCGCGCCCTGCCGCTGGGTGATCCGCAGCATGCCGAACGCCATCAGCGCCACGACTCCGAGGGCGATGAGCCCGATCAGCACCAGGATTGCACGCATCGTCTTCCTCTCTCCAATCGAATCGTTTGCGTAATAACGCCCGAGGAGCCATGGGGGTTGCGTGGGCTGCGGGCGATTGATCGGCGAATCGGTTGACGCACCCGGCCATTCCCGCTATCGGCGCGGCCTTTCCGGCTTACGCCAAGAACCAGGATTTAAAGCGATGTCGCGCATTTGCGAGCTGACCGGCAAGGGCCGGCAGGTGGGACACAACGTCTCCCACGCCAACAACAAGACCAAGCGCACCTTTCTGCCCAATTTGCAGAACGTGACGCTGATGTCGGACACGCTGGGCCGCAGCATCCGCCTGCGCGTCTCGACGCACGGCCTGCGCTCGGTCGAGCATGTCGGCGGTCTCGACAACTGGCTGCTCAAGACCAGCGACGACGATCTCTCGCTGCGTGCGCGCCGCCTGAAGCGCGAAGTGCGCAAGGCGTCGACCGAGAAGGCCGCGGCCTAACAACGCTTTCGGCGTTTGGCGTCAGCCCGTTCCCTTCGCGGGGGGCGGGCTTTTCGCTTGCCCGGGCTCCCGGCCCCGCAGGTCCAGCCGGAACTTGAGCAGCAGCGACTGCTCCCAGAACTCGCGATTGTCGTCCGAGGCGATCCACACGATCGTGTCCGCGCCTTCGCGGGTGACGGCGAGCGCCTCGAAATTGTCGTGCAGCAGCGGTCGCGCGAAGCTGGCGATCTCCGCGCCCCGGACGATTCCGCCGGCGGGGACGCCGCGCACGTCGATCACGCTCAGCTTGGCGGTGAACAGCGCCGGGATCGACAGGCGACGGTTGAGCACCAGCAACCTGCCGTCGGGAAGCTCGGCGACGTCGGTCGGGTCGTAGCCGTCGGGCGGGACATAAGCGAAGGCCAGCGGCGGGCGGCGCGTGTCGGTGGGGTCGCCCGCAAAGCGCAACACGACCCGCGCGTCGCGCCTGCCCTTGGGACGCGCGGTCTCGCTGAACACGATGAACTGCCCGTTCGCGAGCCGGACCATCGCCTCGGGACCGCCCGCGATCGGCCAGTCATGCATCGCGGCGGGCCGCACGTTGCGCTCCGCATGCGTGAGGCTCGAATCGTAGCGCCAGATCGCGTTGCGATTCTCGAAGCCCACCCAGGCGCGCCCGGTTCCGGGATCCCAGGTGAGCGATTCCGAATCGCGATGCCGCTTGATCGCGCCGGTGCCGGGCCCGGGAAGATCGGCGAAGCGCACGTCGCGCGGGCGTAGGTCCGGCCCCATGCGGAAATCGACGATATTGCCGCCGTCGCTGAGCAAGGTGAAACGGTCACCCGCCACACGCATCGCGGAAAAGCCGCCGAACGCCGGATCGGGGCTCGTCAGCACCAGCCCGCCCAGCCAGGTGAGCGCGCCCACCTGCCGGCGCGCGGGGTCGCTCGCGTCGAGCGGCACCGGCGTGGCATGCATCTCCGGCCGCTCGCCCAGGACCGCGCGGGGCTCGCGCCCCGAAGACGTGGCCGTCAGCATCAGGAGGACGGAAAGCGGGAGGGCGAGGCGCATCGGCCCGGTCATAGCGGCTCGGTGCGGGCGGGCCAGCCCCGGCGAAGATGAACCTCAGATAACAGCGCGTTCAGCTAGCGCAAAGGGAGCGGGGCTATAGCAGGCGTCGTAGTTTGCGTATCGATGTCCTCGCGTAGCGTATCTGAGGACAGAGGGCCGGCTCCGAAAGGGGCCGGCCCGTTTCGTTTCAATACATGTGTTGGCCACCATTGATCGACAGCGTCGATCCGGTGACGAAGCCCGCTTCCTCCGAGCAGAGGAACGCCACGCCGCGCGCGATCTCGCTCGCCTGGCCGAGCCGGCCGACGGGGATCTTGGCGACGATCTTCTCGAGCACGTCGGCCGGAACCGCGGCGACCATGTCGGTATCGATATAGCCCGGCGCGATCGCGTTGACCGTCACGCCGGCACGCGCGCCTTCCTGCGCCAGCGCCTTGGTGAAGCCGTGGATGCCCGATTTGGCGGCGGCATAGTTGACCTGGCCGTACTGGCCCGCCTGGCCGTTGATCGAGCCGATATTGACGATACGCCCCCATTTGCGGCTGCGCATGCCCGGGAAGGTGGCATGCGCCATGTTGAAGCAGCCGCCCAGATTGATGCGGATCACGTCTTCCCACATCTCGCGGCTCATCTTGAGGATCGTGCCGTCGCGGGTGACGCCGGCATTGTTGACCACCACGTCGACCGGGCCCAGTTCCGCCTCGACCTGGGCCACGCCCGCGGCGCAGGCATCGAAATCGCCCACGTCCCACTTGTACGCCTTGATGCCGGTGCGCTCGGTAAAGGCCTTCGCCTTCTCCTCGTTACCCGCATAATTGGCGGCGACCGTCATGCCCGCGTCCTTGAGCGCGAGGCTGATCGCCTCGCCGATACCGCGCGTTCCACCCGTCACGATCGCTACGCGTGCCATGTCGCATCCTCTCCCATTGTCGTTACGTCACGCTAGGCAGCGTCTGCCCAGCCCGCAAGTTCCCGTGCCAATATCTTCTTGAGCATCGCCATGCCGACGTCGCCTGCATTGAGACAGGGCAAATACGCGAAATGCGTTCCGCCCGCGGCGAGAAAGGTCTCGCGTCCGCGGATCGCCAATTCCTCGAGCGTCTCGAGGCAATCGGCGGAAAAGCCCGGCGCGACGATCGCGACGCGCGTGACGCCCTTTGCCGGCAGGCCCGCGAGCACCGCGTCGGTCGCCGGCTCGAGCCATTTGGCGCGGCCGAAACGCGACTGGAAGGTCACGGTGAGCGCGCGCCCCAGCGCTTCGCCGAGCAACCGCGCGGTTTTCCGGCAATGGCAATGATAGGGATCGCCGAGCGCCAATGTCCGCTGCGGCATGCCGTGGAAGCTGGCGAGCACTTCCTGCGGCGCGAAATCGAGTGCGGCGAGCGACGCCTCGACCGAAGTCTTGAGCGCGGCGATATAGGCCGGGTCGTCGTGATAAGGCGGCAGCGTCCTCAGCGCCGGCTGCCACCGCATCCGCGCCAGTTCGGCGAAGGCGACGTCGTTGGCGGTCGCGGTCGTCGCCGCGCAATATTGCGGATAGAGCGGCGCGACGAGGATGCGCTCGCAGCCGGCAGCCTTGAGCGCGCGCAGCCGGTCGCCGAGCGCGGGACGGCCGTAGCGCATCGCATGATCGACGATCACGTTCGGCCCGAACGCGTCCTGCAGCGCCTCGGCCTGCGCGCGCGTGATCGCGGCGAGCGGCGAGCCGCCTTCCTGCCACACCTGCCGATAGGCATGCGCCGATTTGGCGGGCCGGGTGCGCAGGATGACGCCGTGCAGGATCGGCTTCCAGACGATCCGGGGGATCTCGACCACGCGGCGATCGGAGAGGAATTCGGCGAGATAGCGGCGCACCGCCGCGGCATCGGGCGCGTCCGGCGTGCCGAGATTGACGAGGAGCACCCCCACCTTCGCAGGCGGGATCGCAGGATGATCGGCGGGTGGGTTCATTCCGCGTCCGATAGCAGCGGCAACCGCCGAAAACGAACCCCCGTCGCCGCCTGGAGCGCATTGGCGATCGCCGGGGCGACCGGCGGCACCGCGAGTTCGCTCGCGCCGCCGGGCTCGGCGCTGCTGCGGATGAGCTCGACGGTGATGTCGGGGCAGTCGGCGAGCGTGGGCAGGCGGAGCTCGGAAATCGCGCGCACATCGGCGACATTCTCGGTGAAGCCAGTCGAACAGCCGACCGCGCCGGCGAGCCCGAACAGCAACCCGCCCTCGATCTGCTGCATCACCAGATCGGGGTTGACCACCTCCCCGCAATCGACCGCCGCCACCAGCCGCTCGACTTTGACGCGGCGGTCGCTGGTCAGCTGCGCTTCGGCGAGGACGGCGATGTGCGAGCCGCGGAAGCTGTGGCAGGCGATGCCCTGCCCGCTGCCCGGTTGCCCACCCTGCCAGCCGCCAAGCTGCGCGGCGGTCTGCAGGCAGCGCGCGAGCCGCGGCTGCTGGCCCAGCATCGCCATGCGGAACGACAACGCGTCCTGCCCGGCGACATGCGCGAGCTCGTCGAGGAAGCTCTCGGTGAAGAAGCAGGTGTAGCTGTGGGCGCCCGAGCGCCAATAGCCGCTCGGCACGCCGATCGCCGCCGGATGGTGGTCGATCGCGAAATGGGGAATGGCATAAGCGGGCACCGCCCCCTCCACCGCGCCGGGATCGCCACCGCCCAGCGTCAGCCCGAGGCCGGGCACGGCATGCCCGTGGAGCAGCCGCGCGGCGAGTTCGCGGCCTGCGGCGGGTGCGGCGATCTTGGCGAGCCAGCCGCTGAGCTGCTTCTGCGGGTTGAGCCGCGCGGTCATCCGCCCCGCGGCGGCGGGGCGGAAGCGGTCGCGCCGGAAATCCTCGCCGCGCGACCAGGTGAGCTGCACCGGGCGGCCGATCCGCATCGCGAGCAATGCCGCCTGCGCAGCCGCATCGGTTTCGAGCTTCGCGCCGAACGATCCGCCCGCCATCGTCGGGTGGAGGATCACCGAGGTCTCGGCGATCCCCGCGGCGCGCGCGGCGGCGGCGCGGGCGAGCCCGGGAGCCTGGGTCGGCAGCCACAAGGTCAACCGGCCGTCGCGATGGACCGCGGTGGCGGTCATCGGCTCGAGCGGCGCGTGCAGCGCCAGCCCGACGCGATATTCGGCGGCGACGACCTCCGCCCCGCGGAACTGCGACGCGAGGTCGCCCGCCTCCGCCATGCGCTTGCCCGCGCCGTCGAACGCGGCGCTCAACGCCTGCTCGATCGTGTCGCTGTTGACCACTTCCTCGGGCGTGCGGAAGCGCGGCCGCATCGCGTCGATCGCGCGGTCGGCCGCCCACCAATTATTGGCGACCGCGGCGACCCAGTCGTCGGTCGTCACCACCGCGAGCATGCCGGGGATGCGATCGGCGGCGGCGCGGTCGACCTTGACCAGCCCGGTCTCGCCGACCGGGCCCTGGCGGATCGAGGCGAAGACCATGTCGGGCAGGCGGATATCGGCCGCGTAATTGGCGCTGCCGTCGACCTTGGACGGCGCGTCGAGCCGCGGCAGCGGCTGGCCGTGGAGCCGCGGCCCGTCGCCGGCGCGCTGCGGGACCTCGCCGGGAAGGTCCTGCTCCGCGGCCTCGGCGGCGAGCGCGCCGAAGCCGAGCTTGTGGCTGCCCTGATAGACCAGCCCGTTGAAGGTCCCGCAGCTCTCCCAGTCGACGCCCCAGCGCTTGGCCGCCGCCTTGCACAGCAGCGCCCGCGCCGCGGCGCCGGCCTGGCGGAGCTCGCCTTCGAAATTGCGGATCGACGTCGAGGCGCCGGTGAGCATCAGCCCCGAGCGCCGGACGAAGCTGCGCCGGAGCGACGCGGGCATTTTGCCGAGCGCCGCCTCGAACAGTTCCTCGGCGGCGAGCTGGTTGGCGTAGAGCGGATTGAGCGGCGCGGGCTCGACGCCCACCATCTTCCAGTCCGCGCCGAGCGCATCGGCGACGATCTGGGGCAGCGCGGTATAGACCCCCTGCCCCTCCTCGCATTGCGGCACCGCCACCGAGACATGGCCGTCGGTGCCGATCTTGATCCACGCGCCGAACAGGCTCTCGCCGGGCGCGGCGGTGAGGTTGGGGAGCCAGGTGCGCGGCCAGGCCGCCCAGGCCACGACCAGCCCCACGCCGACGCCGCCGCCGACCAGCAATGTCCGCCGGTCGAGCCTGGTGCGCGCGCTGAGGTTCACCGCCATCGCCTCGCTCTATCGCGCGACTTCGCCCCGCGCCAGCCATTGCGGCCTTGGGTTTGCCGCGCGGCTGTTCTATCGCGGGCGCAGAACGATTGCCGGGGAACGACAAGACCGTGCTGCTCCACCTCCTCGCCGCCGCCGGCGATCACATCCATTTCAAGGATCTCGGGCTCTCGCCCGTCGCCATCCCGCTCGGCTTCTTCGACATCAAATGGTATTCGCTGGCCTATATCGCCGGCATCCTGATCGGCTGGTGGTATCTGCTCCGCCTGCTGCGCGAGCCCGGCGCGCCGATGGCACGGCGCCATGCGGACGATCTGGTCTTCTACGCGACACTCGGCATCATCCTCGGTGGCAGGATCGGCTATGTCTTGTTCTACGCGCCGGACATGATCGTCGAGGCGCCGCTCCAGATCCTCCGCCTCTGGGACGGCGGCATGTCCTTCCATGGCGGCGTGATCGGCACCACGATCGCGATCATCCTGCTCGCGCGCCGGCAGGGCCTGGATTGGCTGCGCATCCACGATTACGTCGCCTGCTGTGCCCCCTTCGGGCTGTTCTTCGGGCGTCTCGCCAATTTCGTGAACGGCGAGCTCTGGGGCAAGCCGACCGACGTCCCCTGGGCGATCGTCTTCCGCAACACCGTCCAGACCGGCCAGATCGAGCCCGCGCGGCATCCGAGCCAGCTCTACGAGGCGGGGCTCGAGGGTCTGCTGCTCTTCATTGTGCTCTGGTTCTTCTTCTGGCGCACTGATTCGCGCTACCAGCCGGGCAAGCTCGTCGGCATCTTCGTGCTCGGCTACGGCCTGTGCCGCTTCTTCGTCGAGTTCTTCCGCGAGCCCGACGCGCAATTGGTGTGGCTTGTGGATGCCACGGGGCTGCATATGGGCCAGTGGCTGTGCATTCCGATGATCGTGGGCGGCATCTATCTGATCGCCACCGCCAAGCGCCGCCGCAAGCGGGTCGAGCCGATCGCCGGTTCGGAGAGCGTGGCCTGAGGCACGAGTTCGTCTGGAATGATGACCGATAGCGACAATCCCCTCGCCGCCTCGGCGGAGCAGCGTAGCGGCAACGCCGCCGAGCCGATGCTCGCCGATCGGCTCGCCCGCGCGATCACGCTCGCCGGGCCGATCCCGCTGTCGCAGTTCATGGCCGCCGCCAACGCGCACTATTACGCGACGCGCGATCCGCTGGGCGCGCGCGGCGACTTCACCACCGCGCCCGAGATCAGCCAAATGTTCGGCGAGCTGATCGGGCTGTGGCTCGCCGACCTCTGGGATCGCGCCGGACGTCCGGCGTCGCGCTATGTCGAGCTCGGGCCCGGCCGCGGCACGCTCGCCGCCGACGCGCTGCGGGCAATGGCGAAGGCGGGGCTCGAGCCTGGGGTCGATCTGGTCGAGACCAGCCCGACGCTGCGCGCCGCCCAGGCCGAGCGCGTGCCGCACGCCGAATGGCATCTCGACCTGATCGGCCTGCCCGAGGACATGCCGCTGCTCGTCGTCGCCAACGAATTCTTCGACGCGCTGCCGATCCGCCAGTTGGTCGCGACGGGCAACGGCTGGCGCGAGCGGCTGGTGGCGTGCCAGGACACCCTGTTCCTGCCGATCGCGGGCGACCGCAGCTTCGACATGATCATCCCCAGGCATTTGCTCCATGCCGAGCCGGGCTCGATCCTCGAGACCTCGCCGGCGAGCGTCGCGGTGCTGCGCGGACTGGCGCAGCGGCTGCTCGCGCAGGGCGGCGCGGCGCTGATCGTCGATTACGGCTATGAAGGCCCGGCGATCGGCGACACTTTCCAGGCGGTGCGCGGCCACCAATATGCCAACCCGTTCGACCAGCCCGGCGAGGCCGACCTCACCGCACATGTCGACTTCGCGACGCTCAAGGAAGCCGCCGAGGCCGAAGGGCTGGTCGTCCACGGCCCGGTGACCCAGGGCGCGTTCCTCCGCGCGCTCGGCATCGAGGCGCGGACCGAGGCGCTCGCCAAGGCGGCACCCGAACGCGCCGAGGCGCTCGCAGCCGATCGCGACCGGCTGGTCGGCGACGCGGCGATGGGCGAGTTGTTCAAGGTGATCGCGCTCACCGCGCCCGGCTGGCCGGTGCCGGCGGGGTTCGAATGACGGAGATGGGGACGCCAATGCACTATCGCGACGCCACGGCAGCCGATCTCCCCGCGGTCGATGCGCTGTTCCGCGAGAGCTTCACCGCGACCTTCGGCCATCTCTACGCGCCCGCCGACCTCGCCGCCTTCCTCGGCAAGTTCACCCCCGCTTCCTGGGAGGAGGAATTCGCCACGCCGGGGCTCGCCTTGCGGGTCGTCGAGGATGAGGGCGGCCTGCTCGGCTATTGCAAGATCGGCCCGGTCACCCTCCCGGTCGAGCCCGTCGCACCCACGATCGAGTTGCGCCAATTCTATCTGCGGGAGCGCGGCAAGGGCAGCGGCGCGGCGCAGGCGCTGATGGACTGGGCGGCGGACACCGCCCGCGCCCGCGGCGCCGCGCACATGGTGCTCAGCGTCTTTGTCGACAATCACCGCGCCCGGCGCTTCTACGAGCGCCGCGGATTCCGCGAGATCGGCAGATACGAGTTCCGCGTCGGCAATCATGTCGACGACGACCGCCTCCTGAGCCTCGACCTGTGAGCCAGGTCGAGGCCATCCGCGCCCGCGCGCTGGAAGGCGTCGCGCACGGTTTCCTCGGCCGGCGCGGCGGCGTCTCGACCGGCATCCTCGCCGGGCTCAACGTCGGCACCGGATCGGCCGACGATCCCGCGCTGATCGCCGAGAATCGCCGCCGCGCGACCGACGCGGTGATTCCCGGCGGGCGCCTCGCCACGGTGTTCCAGGTCCATTCGCCCGATGCCGTCGCGGTGATCGAGCCGTTCGAGGAGCGACTCCGCCCGCATGCCGACGCGCTCGTCACCGATCGGCCCGGGCTGGCGCTCGGCATCCTCACCGCCGATTGCGCGCCGGTGCTTCTCGCCGATCGCGAGGCCGGCGTGGTCGGCGCGGCGCATGCCGGGTGGAAGGGCGCGATCGGCGGCGTCACCGATTCGACGATCGCGCTGATGGAGACGCTGGGTGCCCGGCGCGAGCGCATCGCCGCCGCGGTGGGCCCGTGCATCGCCCGCGCCAGCTACGAAGTCGATTCCGGCTTCTTCCGCCGCTTCGCCGAAACCGATCCCGCCAACGAACGCTTCTTCGCCGACGGCAAGCCGGGGCATTTCCAGTTCGACCTCGAAGCCTATGTCGCGCACCGCCTCGCCGCGGCGGGGATCCGTACCGTCGAGACGCTCGGCCTCGACACTTATTCCGACGAGAGCCGTTTCTACAGCTTCCGCCGCGCGACGCATCGCGGCGAACCCGATTATGGCCGGCAGATCGCGATAATTGGTATCAATTGAAACGGTTCTTCGGCTAGGAAACGCTCAAACGAGAAACCGGAGAGCCCCATGACCGACGAAACCGAAGCCGAGCTGACCGGCGCCACCCCGCGCCGCCGCCCCAAGGCCAATGTCGAGAAGGTCGGCGGGCGCAAGCTCAAGCCTTCGACGCTGATGATGGGCCATGGCTATGATCCGATGCTCTCCGAAGGGTCACTCAAGCCGCCGATCTTCCTGACCTCGACCTTCGTCTTCCCCAGTGCCGCCGCCGGCAAGCGCCATTTCGAGGGCGTCACCGGCAAGCGCCCGGGCGGCGCCGAGGGGTTGGTCTATTCGCGCTTCAACGGCCCCAACCAGGAGATCCTCGAGGACCGCCTCGCCGTGTGGGAAGAGGCCGAGGATGCGCTGGCCTTCTCCTCGGGCATGTCGGCGATCGCCACTCTGTTCCTGTCGATGGTCAAGCCGGGCGACACGATCGTCCATTCGGGCCCGCTCTACGCCGCGACCGAGACGCTGATCGCGCGCATCCTCGGCCGCTTCGGGGTGCATTGGCTCGACTTCCCGGCGGGCGCGACGCGCGAGGAGATCGATGCGGTGCTGGGCAAGGCCGCGAGCGGCAATGTCGCGCTGATCTATCTAGAATCGCCCGCCAACCCCACCAACGCGCTCGTCGATGTCGAAGCCGTCGCCGCGAGCCGCGACGCGATCTTCAAGGGCGCCAAGCCGCCGATCGCGATCGACAACACCTTCCTCGGGCCGCTCTGGGCCAAGCCGCTCCAGCAGGGCGCCGACATCGTCGTCTATTCGCTCACCAAATATGCCGGCGGCCATTCGGACCTCGTCGCGGGCGGCGTGCTCGGCACCAAGGAGCACATCAACACGATCCGGCTGATGCGCAACACGATCGGCACGATCTGCGATCCCAACACCGCCTGGATGCTGCTCCGCAGCCTCGAGACGCTCGAGCTGCGCATGAGCCGCGCCGGCGAGAACGCCGCCAAGGTCTGCGAATTCCTGCGCGGGCACGACAAGGTCGAGCATGTCGGCTATCTCGGCTTCCTCGAACCGGGCAGCCGCCAGGCCGACATCTACAACCGCCACTGCACCGGCGCCGGCTCGACCTTCTCGCTCTATCTGAAGGGCGGCGAGAAGGAGGCCTTCGCCTTCCTCGACAGCCTCAAGATCGCCAAGCTCGCGGTCAGCCTGGGCGGCACCGAGACCCTCGCCAGCCACCCCGCCGGGATGACTCACCTCTCGGTGCCCGAGGCGCGCAAGCAGGCGCTGGGGATCACCGACAATCTGGTGCGTATCTCGATCGGCGTCGAGGATGCCGACGACCTGATCTCCGATTTCGAGGAAGCGCTGAAGGCGGTGTAGATCGGATCGCCATTCAGGCGAGCGAAGCCTTTCAATCCTCCCCCGCCAGGGGGAGGTGGCACGCGTAGCGTGACGGAGGGGGGAATCACTGTGCTCAATTGGAGAGGACACTGCTTACCTCCCCCTCCGACGCCTTCGGCGCCACCTCCCCCTGGCGGGGGAGGATTTGTATGTCGATACGACCTACCGCCCCAGCGCCGCCGCCACGCGATCCGCCATCGCGCGATGGTCCTTGAGCGACGGGTGCCAGTTGCATCCGGTCAGTTCCAGCGCCCCGGAATCCACCAGGGTCGCGCCCGTCGCCGCGGCGACCTGCTCGACATCGGCGCGGAAGTTCTCGGCCGCCATCAGCACAAAGCGTGCCTGGGGCTGGGCGGCGCGCAGCCGCTGGACGAAGGCCACATACTTGGCCCGATAGTCCGCACGGAGCGCCGCCGCGTCGGCCCAGGCCTCGCCCGGCTTGAGCGGCGTCGAGAAGTCGTTGGTGCCGAGGTTGATGACGATGACCTGTGGCCGCCACGCACTGTCCGCCACAGCCGGAGCGGGATTGCCCGGAATCGCCCGATCATAGAGGAACGGCAAATTCTCGCCCGGCTTGTGGCCGGCATAATTGCGCACCACGCCATAGCCCGAATAGGCGATCACGCGGTAATCGGCGTCGAGCCGCTTCGCGAGCAGCGGCCCGAAGGCCTGCTGGGTATCGGTGGTGTCGTGCACCTCCTGCTCGGTGCAGGTGCGCGTGGTCGAGGTGTTGCCGTAGCCGACGCTGTGCGAATCCCCGATGAACTCGATCTGGCGCTGGCGCGCCGCCGCTGCCGGCAGGGGCGCGCCGTCCTCGGCGAAGAAGCCGCCGAACCGGGCCGAGCCCGACTGGCTCTCGGTCACCTTCTCGAGCCGTGCGACATGCTCCCCCGGCCCCAGGCCGGTCAGGGTGACGACCACCGCGCCCGTGCCCTTCAGGACATGGCGCGGCTTGCCGTCGACGAGCAGGCGCAGATGATCCGCATTGGGCACCGTGACCACCTTGAGCGTCGGGCCGCGGAAACGGGTCTCGAAATAGACGCCCGGCCAGCCGAATATCGTCGCTTTCTCACCCGCCACGACACGGCCGCCGACATGGACGGGAAGCGGCGCGGCCTGGGGAACGGTGAGCAGGAGCGGTGCGAGCAGGAGAGCCTTCATACCTCCTGCCTAGGGAGCGGGAATGGTTTCGCCTAGCCCCGGAGCCGCACGCGATAGGCTTTGGAAAGGCAACGATCGACCTGGGTAAACCCTGAACTGTCTACAATCCTCCCCCGGAGGGGGAGGGGGACCGCCGAAGGCGGTGGAGGGGTAGTCGCCACGGGCGACGTCGCTCGGGGAGACTACCTCTCCACCAGCTGCGCTGGTCCCCTTCCCCCTCCGGGGGAGGATTGAAGAAGGCGACGAGCAGCACACCGAAGCGGGTTGGATGCGCCGCCCGCCTATGCTCTAAACCCCGCATGCCCAGTCGCTTCCGCCGCGCGTTCGCCGCGCTCGCCGCCCTGTCGCTCACCACCGCCCCCCTCGCCGCCCAGACCAGCTATGAAAGCGTCGACCCGTTCATCGGCACCGGGGGCGAAGGCCACACCTTCCCCGGCGCGGTGGCGCCGTTCGGGATGGTGCAGCTGAGCCCCGACACCGACACCGGCTGCGTGGTCCGCGAATGCTATGGCCACGCCGCGGGGTATCGCCATGACGATCCGACGATCCAGGGCTTCTCGCACACGCATTTCTCGGGCGCGGGCCATTCGGATCTCGGCGACTTCCTCGTCATGCCCGCGGTCGGCGAGAGCGTGCTGCTTGAGCCCGGCGACCCCAAGCAGCCCGGCTCGGGCTATCGCTCGCGCTTCAGCCACGACAGCGAGACCGCGCAGCCCGGCTATTACGCCGTCACGCTCGCCGATTCGGGCATCCGCGCCGAAATGACCGCCGGCACCCGCGTCGGCGTCCACCGCTACGCCTTCCCCGCCGGCGCCCCCGCACACCTGATCCTCGACCTGCGCAGCGGGCTCTACAACTATCCGGGCAAGACGCTCTGGTCGTCGATCCGCATCCGCCCCGACGGCACGATCACGGGCATGCGCGAGACTCGCGGCTGGGCCCCGGCTCGGAAACTCTATTTCGCGATGCGCCCCTCGGTGCCGCTGGTCGGCCACGCCTTCCTCAACCGCGAGGAGAAGATCGAGTATAAGGGCTTCCAGGGGCCCGGCCGCGGCCGCGAGGATCTCGACCAACTCCAGGGCCGTGCGCTCGTCGCCCGGCTCGATTTCGGCAAGCTCGACAAGCCGCTCGAACTCAAGGTCGCGATCTCGGCGGTCGACGAGGACGGCGCGATCGCCAATCTCGACAGCCAACGCGGCAATTTCGACGCGGTCCGCGCCAGCACCCGCGCCGCCTGGCAGCAGGTACTCTCGGCGATCGAGATCGACGCACCTGCGCCCACAAAGACGATGGTCGCCACCGCGCTCTACCACTCGCTGATGGCGCCCAGCGTCTTCTCCGACGCCGACGGGCGCTATCGCGGGCCCGACGACCAGGTCCACAAGGCCGAAGGCTTCACCTTCCACTCGACCTTCTCGCTCTGGGATACCTTCCGCGCCGAGCATCCCTTGCTGCTGCTCATCCAGCCCGAGCGCCGCAACGCCGACTTCGTCCGGTCGCTACTCGCCAGCCAGCAGGCCAGCCCGTTCGGCATCCTCCCAGTCTGGCAGTTCCACGGCCGCGAGACCTGGACGATGATCGGCTATCACGCCGTGCCGGTGATCGCCGACGCCTGGCTGAAGGGCGTGCGCGGCTTCGACGCGAACGCAGCGCTCGATGCCATGGTGAAGAGCGCGAGCTACGGCCAATATGGCGGGCTCGATCACTATATGCGGCTCGGCTACGTGCCCATCGACAAGGAGCCCGAAGCGGCGTCCAAGACGGTCGAATACGCCTATGACGACTGGACCATCGCCCGCATGGCCCGCGCGCTCGGCAAAGACGACGTCGCCGCCGCCTTCGAGAAGCGCGCCGGCAATTGGCGCAACAGCTTCGACGCGAAGACGGGCTTCCTGCGCGCGCGCAAGGCCGACGGAAGCTTCCGCACGCCGTTCGATCCCACCGCGATCAACTACGGTTCGGACTATACCGAGGGCAATGCCTGGCAATATTCCTGGTTCGTGCCGCACGACCAGGCGGCGATGTTCGCTCTGCTCGGCGGCGACAAGGCCGCGATCGGGAAGCTCGACGCCATGTTCGACTTCGACAATTCGAAGCTCGACTACAGCCATGCCGAGGACATTGCCGGGCTGATCGGCCAGTATATCCACGGCAACGAGCCCAGCCACCACGTCGCCTATCTCTATGCCTTCGCCGGCCAACCCTGGCGGACGCAGGAGCGTTTGAAGCAGATCGTCGAGAGCCAGTACAAGACCGGCCCCGCCGGCCTTTCGGGCAATGACGATCTCGGCCAGATGTCCTCATGGCTCGTCTTCACGTCGCTCGGCTTCTATCCCGTCGCGCCCGGATCGAACCAATACGTGATCGGCCGCCCCTTCGTGGACCGCGCCACGCTCACCCTGCCCAACGGCAAGCGCTTCACGGTGGTGGCGGACGGGCTGTCGGTTACGAATGGCTATGTCGGCAGGGTCACGCTCGACGGGGAGCCGCTGGCGCGCAGCTACATCACCCATGAGGAGCTGTCGGCGGGCGGCGAGCTGCGCTTCACGATGCAGGCCACGCCTAACAAGAGCCGGGGCACGTCGCGCGCGGCACGGCCCTTCTCGACGAGTACGGCGCGCTAATCGTCATCCCGGCGAAAGCCGGGATCTCAGGCGGCGAGCGAACGGTATGTTGCACGAGACCCCGGCTTTCGCTGGGGTGACGAATTAGCCGTCGCCGACGCGCTCGATATCGGCGCCGACGCCCTGGAGTTTCTCCTCGAGTCGCTCGTATCCGCGGTCGAGGTGATAGACGCGGTTGACCTGGGTCTCGCCCTCGGCGACCAGCCCGGCGAGGATCAGGCTCATCGATGCGCGCAGATCTGTCGCCATCACCGGCGCGCCGACCAGCCTGGTCGGCCCGTGCACCACGGCGGTGCGTCCGCGCACATCGATATGCGCGCCCATCCGCGCCAGCTCGGGCACGTGCATGTAGCGGTTCTCGAAGATCGTCTCGGTGAACACGCTGGCCCCGTCGGCGACGAGCTGCATCGCCATGAATTGCGCCTGCATGTCGGTCGCGAATCCCGGGAAGGGCGCCGTCGACAGCGTCAGCGGCTTGAGCTTGCCCTCTGCCGCGATGCGGATGCCGCTCTTCTTCTCCTCGACCGTCACGCCGGCCTGGGTGAGCGCGTCGAGCGTCGCGCGCATGTCGTTCGCCGCGGCGCCGACCAGTTCGACATCGCCGCCGGTGATCGCCGCGGCGCAGGCATAGCTGCCCGCCTCGATGCGATCGGGCATCACCGCATAGGTCGCGCCGTGCAGCCGGTCCTTGCCTTCGATCTCCAGCCGCTCGGTGCCGATGCCGCTGATATGCGCACCCATCGCGACGAGCAGGTTGCAGAGATCGACGATCTCGGGCTCGCGCGCCGCGTTGTCGAGCACGGTAGTGCCCTTGCAGGTCACCGCCGCCATCAGCGCATTCTCGGTCGCGCCGACCGACACCACCGGGAAGCTGAAGCGCCCGCCCGTGAGGCGCCCGCCCGGCGCGCTCGCCTTCACATAGCCCGCCGCGACTTCGATCTCGGCGCCCATCGCCTGCAAGGCCTTGAGGTGCAGGTCGATCGGCCGGTTGCCGATCGCACAGCCGCCGGGCAGCGACACCGTCGCCTCGCCCGCGCGGCCGAGCAGCGGACCGAGCACGAGGATCGACGCGCGCATCTTGCGGACGATGTCATAGGGCGCGACGGTGGAGGTCAGCTTGCCGGCCCGCGTGGTCAGCACCCGGCCGAAATCATTGGGCCGCGTGCCTTCGATCGCGGTCGAGGCGCCGAGCTCGTTGAGCAGATGCCCGAAGCTGTCGACGTCCGCGAGCCGCGGCAGGTTGCGGAGCGTGAGCGGCTCGTCGGTCAGCAATGCGCAGGGCATCAGCGTGAGCGCGGCGTTCTTGGCGCCCGAAATGGCGATCTTGCCGGAAAGGCGCTTGCCGCCGCGGATGAGGATACGGTCCATGGCGGAGCTTCTAGCCGGTCGGCGCGTGCACGCAAGCGCCGCCTGCGCCGCTCAGCCCCCGAAGGTCACGCCTTCTCCAGCGTGCACTGGAGCGGGTGCTGGTTCTGCCGGGCGAAATCGATCACCTGCGTCACCTTGGTCTCCGCGACCTCGTAGCTGAACACGCCGCACACGCCCACGCCGCGCTGGTGGACGTGGAGCATCACCCGCGTCGCCTCTTCCATGTCCATCCGGAAGAAGCGCTGGAGGCACAGGACGACGAACTCCATCGGGGTGTAATCGTCGTTGAGCATCAGCACGCGGTACGGCGTCGGCTTCTTGGTGCGCGTGCGGGTGCGCGTCGCGAGCCCGACCGAGGGGTCGCGCGTGCCGGTGTCGTCGTCGCCGTCCTCGGCCATCCGGATATTGATTTTGCTGGGTTCGACCATGTCGCGTCGAAAATATGGCTTCGCGGAAAGGGAGGCAAGGCCGGAGCGACGCCGTTAATCTTCAAAAAAAGCACGCGCCGTCAAAAAGAAAAGGGGCGGCCACCTTTCGGCAGCCGCCCCATCTACGCTTTTACTGGAGCGCGGATAGCGCTCAGGCGGCGGTCTTCACCTTCTCGGCCGCAACCGCGAAGCGGTTCGAAAGCGGCTGCGCGGCATCGCCGGCGAGCTTGAGAACGGCTTCGGTGTTCTTCGAGGCTTCGGCGACATAGGAGTCGAACGCGCCGCGAACGAAGTCGCTCTGCAGCTTGAAGAATTCGGTCGGCGACTTGACGGTCGCGAGCGTCTTCAGCGCGGCGGTCGCGCTCTCGAACGACTTGCGGCCATATTCGGCGGCGTCCTGGCCGAGGGTCTCGAAGCCCTTGGCGGCGATGCGGCTCGACTCGACGACGGCCTCGAGATTGCCCTTGGCGAACTCGTTGGCTTCCTCGACCAGCTTGGTCGACTTCTCGACGGCCGCCTTGGTGCGGTCGTTCCAGTCGGCGAACAGGGCCTGGGCCTTGGCGGTGTTGGTTTCGAAAGTGGTAGCCATGGTGGTGGTTTCCTTGACGATGGTTTCCGCGGCGGTCTCGGCGACGGCCTCGGTAACGTTGACGGTCTCCGCGACGGCGACTTCGGCCGGCTCTGCCGCGGGCTGAACGGTTTCGACTGCTTCCTGCGACGCGACTTCCACGGCCGGGACCGGCTCGGGAGCGGTCACCGGGGCAACGGCCTCGGCAACGACAACCGGCGCGGGCTTCTCAGCCTTGGTTGCGACAGCTTGAGCCTTGGGCGCGGCCGGCTTGCTGGCGCGCGCCGCAGGCTTCGGAGCGACGGGCTTAGCCGGCGCCTTCGGTCCCTTGGTGGCCATGTGACTCGGTCCCCTGACTATTGCTGCAATGCAGCATCTAGAGGCGTGTTGCGCGAATTGCAAGGAGAATATTGTGCATCGCACAAATATGATTTATGCTACGGAAAGCGCGGAATCAGCGGCTCCGGACATAGCTGCCGGGCGCATCCTCCAATGCCTTCAACTTGCCCTTTCCGGGCACGCGTGCACCTTTTGCACGCACCTTCGCGGCATCGACGCTCTCGACCCAGCCGATCCAGTCGGGCCACCAGCTGCCCTTGGTTTCTTTCGCACCCGCAACAAACTCGGCGAGCGTCTCGACCTTCGCGTCGTTGACCCAATATTGGTACTTGCCCGCCGCGGGCGGGTTGACCACCCCGGCGATGTGCCCGGAGCCGGCGAGCACGAACTTGAGCGGCCCCTTGAAGTGGTGGGTGATCTTCCACACGCTCGCCGCGGGCGCGATATGGTCCTCGCGGCCGGCCTGGACATAGGTCGGCGTGATCACCTTGCCGAGGTCGACCGGCGTCCCGGCGATCGAGAGCAGGTTCGGCACTACCAATTTGTTGTCGCGGTACAGGTCCGAGAGATAGCTCAGATGCCAGGTGGACGGCAGGTTGGTGACGTCCGAGTTCCAATGGAGCAGGTCGAACGGCACATAGTCCTGCCCCATCAGGTAGTTGTTGGTGACATAGTTCCAGATCAGGTCTCGCCCGCGCAGCAGGTTGAAGGTCGCGGCCATGTAGCGCCCGTCGAGGAACCCCTCGCCGCCCAGACTCTTGATCAACGCGAGCTGGTCGTCGTCGACGAACATCTGGAGGTCGCCGGCCTCGGAGAAATCGACCTGCGCGGTGAAGAAGGTCGCGCTCTTCACCTTCTCCGCCTCGCCGCGCGCGGTCAGCACCGCCAGCGTCGCCGCCAGCGTGGTGCCGGCGACGCAATAGCCGATCGCGTGCACGCCCTCGACGCCGAGCAGGTCGCGCACCGTATCGATCGCGTCGATCTGGCCACGCTCGATATAATCGTCCCAGACCACGTCCTTCATGCTCGCATCGGCGGACCGCCACGAGACCACGAACACGGTCAGTCCCTGTTCGACCGCCCAGCGGATGAAGCTCTTCTCGGGGGTGAGATCGAGGATGTAGAAGCGATTGATCCAGGGCGGGAAGATGATCAGCGGGGTGGCGTAGACCTCGTCGGTCACCGGCGAATATTGGATCAGCTCGTAGAGCGGGGTGCGCTTGACCACCTTGCCCGGCGTCATCGCCAGGTTGCGGCCGAGCTCGAACGCCCCCTCGGCGGTCTGCGTCATCTGCCCCTTGGCCACGTCCGACAGCATGTTCTGCAGGCCCTTGAGCAGGCTCTCGCCCTTGGTCTCGACGATCTTCTCGAGCACCTGCGGATTGGTCGCGGGGAAGTTGGTGGGGCTCACCGCGTCGATGAAGCCCCGCGTGGCGAAGCGGATCTGCTCCTTCTGCTTCGGATCCACCCCTTCGAGCGCGTCGACGCCCTTCAGCAGATTGTCGGCGATCACGAAATAGCTCTGGCGCAGGAAGTCGAACACCGGCTCCTCGCGCCATTGCGGCGCCTTGAAGCGCTTGTCGCGCGCCTGCTCGGGGGTCTCCTCGAACGGCGTCGCGTTCGCGGGATCGAGGAAGCGCTGCCAGAGCTGCATCGTATCCGCCCAGAAGCTCGCGCTCGCGCGCAGGGCGCCCGTCGGGTCCATCGCCGGCGAGGCGGCCGGCATCTGGCCCATCAGGTCGAACCCATGCTCGAGCATCATCTGCTGTGCGCGGCCGAGCACCCAGGTCCAGTGCTGCAGGTCCTCGAGATTGGGTGTCGGGGTCGGGGTATCGGCCATCCAGGATCCTCTCCAGCGAACGCTTCGACGTACTAGATGCAACTCGCCGTTTCCGCGAGCGCGCTTATGCCCTAGAACAAGCAAACGGCACATGTGGTGCCGCCTCCAACACACAAGCGAGAAGTGGAAATGTCCGAAGAGTTCTACCGCATCAAGCGGCTGCCGCCCTATGTCATCGCCGAGGTCAACGGCATGCGGGCAGCGGCGCGTGCGGCGGGCGAGGACATCATCGATCTCGGCATGGGCAATCCCGACCTGCCGCCGCCCGACCACGTGATCGAGAAGCTCTGCGAGGTCGCCCGCAAGCCCGACGCGCACGGCTATTCGCAGTCCAAGGGCATCCCCGGCCTGCGCCGCGCCCAGGCGAACTATTATGGCCGCCGCTTCGGCGTCGAGGTCGATCCCGAGACCGAAGTGGTCGTGACCATGGGTTCGAAGGAAGGCCTGGCCAGCCTCGCCACCGCGATCACCGCGCCGGGCGACGTCATCCTCGCGCCCAATCCGAGCTATCCGATCCATACCTTCGGCTTCATCATCGCCGGGGCGACGATCCGCGCGGTGCCGACCACGCCCGACGAGCATTATTTCGAGAGCCTCGAGCGCGCGATGAACTTCACCGTGCCGCGGCCGTCGATCCTCGTGGTCAACTATCCGTCGAACCCGACCGCCGAGACCGTCGACCTCGCCTTTTACGAGCGGCTCGTCGCCTGGGCGCGCGAGAACAAGGTCTGGATCATCTCCGACCTCGCTTATTCCGAGCTCTATTATGACGGCAACCCGACCGTCTCGATCCTCCAGGTCAAGGGCGCCAAGGACGTCGCGATCGAGTTCACTTCGCTCAGCAAGACCTATTCGATGGCGGGCTGGCGGATCGGCTTCGCGGTGGGCAACAAGCAGCTGATCGCGGCGATGACGCGGGTGAAGTCCTATCTCGACTACGGTGCCTTCACGCCCGTCCAGGCGGCCGCCTGCGCGGCGCTCAACGGCCCGCAGGACATCGTCGAGAAGAACCGCCAACTCTACCACAAGCGCCGCGACGTGCTGGTCGAGAGCTTCGGCCGCGCCGGCTGGGACATCCCGAGCCCCCGCGCATCGATGTTCGCCTGGGCGCCGCTGCCCCCGGCGCTGGCGCATCTCGGCAGCCTCGAATTCTCGAAGCAGTTGCTCAGCCATGCCAAGGTCGCGGTCGCGCCCGGCGTCGGCTACGGCGAGAATGGCGAGGGTTTCGTCCGCATCGCGATGGTCGAGAACGAGCAGCGCCTGCGCCAGGCGGCGCGCAACGTGCGGAAGTACCTGCAGTCGATGGGGGTCAACACGCCGAGCGTGAAGGCGGGTTGACCCACCACAACCGTCATCCCCGCGAAAGCGGGGGCCCATCTCGTGCCGGCGCAACAGAAGGCGCCGGCGCGTTGATGGATGGGGCGGGAGATGGGTCTCCGCTTTCGCGGGGATGACGAACTAGAAGTGCCTCAGGCCAGCTCGCTGTCCAGCAGCTCGCGCACATCGAGCCCGAGCAGCGCGATATGCTCGCGCACGCGCGGCCAGTGGCCGGTCAGGAAGCGCTCGCGCTCGGCAACGCGCAGCCGCTCGACCGCGCCGGGCAGCACGAACATGCCGACGCCGCGGCGGACCTCGACATAGCCGTCGTCCTGGAAGCTCTGATAGGCCTTGGCCACGGTGAGCGGGTTGGCGCCGTGCTCGGCGGCCAGCGCCCGCACCGAGGGAAGCTGGTCCCCCGCGCGATATTCGCCGCGCAGGATCGCCGCGGCGATGGTGGCGCGCAGCTTGAGGTAAACCGGTGAGTCTTCGTGCTCGAGCGCTGTCATGCTGACTTAATACACCAATTGGCGCCCGGGTCCAGTACCGGGATTCCACGCATGTACGATTTCGGACAGTTCGCCGCGCGGCCGCTCGTCGAGCTCGCGCGCCGGCGTACCGATGAAGACGAACCCCGCGATCCGCTGCGGCGCTTCGCCGAACAGGTCGCGCACCGCGTCCGAATAGGCCGCCCAGCCGGTCAGCCAGCCGCCGACGAACCCCATGGCGTGCGCCGCATGGAGCAGGTTCATGCACGCTGCCCCCGCCGACAGTTGCTGTTCCCATTCCGGGATCTTGTGCCCGATCGCCGGCGCCGAGAGCACCACCACCAACGCCGGCGCCTGCATCACGAACTGCACCGTCGCCTCCTCGTCGCGCACGTTGCAGTCGGGCTTCTCCGCGCGCTGGATCTCGACGAGCCTGTCCGCCAGCGCGAGCCGGGCCTCGTCGGGCACGATCACGAAGCGCCACGGCGCGAGCTTGCCGTGATCGGGCGTCCGCGCGGCGATCGCGATCATCTCGCGCAGTTGCGCCGGATCGGGGCCCGGCGCCACCATGTCGCGCGGCTTGCCCGAGCGGCGGGTCTTGAGGAGCGAGAGCGGAGTCGAGCGGTCGTTGAACATGGCGCGCATCTAGGGTGCCGCTCCCGCCCCCGCAAATAGCGAGATCGTCGGCAGCGATCGAAGTTGCGCCGCACCCATGACCGCCAGTTGGTATCGTCCGCAACAACCGGGCTTCACAGCCGATGATTCGCCGCTACTCTGCGCGGCATTTCCCCTTGCGGGCACACGGAAATTTCAAAAAGGACTCTCGGGCGCATGGCGACCACAGCTGCAGGCGGGGGCGTACCCGCAACGGCAAAGACATTTCTCGGCCATCCGCGCGGCCTCTTCATGCTGTTCTTCGCCGAGATGTGGGAGCGCTTCTCCTTCTACGGCATGCGCGCCATCCTGGTCTTCTACCTGACCAAGCACTTCCTCTTCGCCAAGGATCCCGCCTACGCCGTCTACGGCGCCTACACCTCGATGGTGTACATCACGCCGGTGATCGGCGGCTATCTCGCCGACCGATTTCTGGGCGCGCGCAAGGCCGTGCTCGCCGGCGGCATCTTCATCGCGATCGGCCATCTGCTGATCGCGCTCGTCGAGGGGCCGCAAGGGGCACAGGACTGGCACCTCAACGGCTTCTATCTGGGCCTCGCCTTCATCATCGTCGGCACGGGCTTCCTGAAGGCGAACATATCGGTGCTGGTCGGCCAGCTCTATCGCCGCGACGACATCCGCCGCGACGGTGCCTTCTCGATCTTCTATATGGGGATCAACCTGGGCGCGTTCGTGGGCCCGCTCATCATCGGCTATCTCGGCGAGCGCATCGGCTGGTCGTACGGTTTCGGCGCCGCCGGCATCGGCATGCTGCTGGGCCTGATCGTCTTCGTGCTGTTCCGCCGCGAACTGCACGGCGCCGGCGAACCCGTCGATCCCGCGCTCCTCGTCCAGCGCACCGCGATCGGCATGTCGCGCGAATGGCTGATCTACCTCGCCTCGTTCGGCGGCGTGCTCCTCGCCTGGTGGCTGATCCGCGACGAGGGCCTCGTCGGCACGCTGCTGCTCGGCTGCTTCGGGATCACCTTCCTCTACATCTTCTACCGTTCGCTGTTCACCCTGCCCAAGGTCGAACGCAACCGCGTCCTCGCCGCGCTCTACCTGATCCTGCTCTCCCCGCTCTTCTGGGCGCTGTTCGAGCAGACCGGCTCGTCGCTCAACGTGTTCACCGACGAGCGTGTCGACCGGCACCTCTTCGGCTGGGAAATGCCGGCCTCCTGGTTCCAGTCGGTCAACAGCTTCTGGATCATCACCCTCGCGCCGCTGTTCGGCATGCTCTGGGTCTGGCTCGGCAAGCGCGGGCTCGAGCCCAACGCGCCGCTCAAGTTCGCGCTCGGGCTGGTGCAGGTCGGGCTCGGCTTCATCGTGCTCGTCTGGGGCGCGGGCCGAGGCGATGCGCTCACGCCGATGGCTTTCATCATCCTGCTCTATTTGTTCCATTCGACCGCCGAACTGTGCTTCTCGCCGGTCGGCCTCTCCAGCATGACGCGCCTGTCGGTCCGCTCGATGGTCGGGCTGATGATGGGAACCTGGTTCCTCGGCACGGCCGCGGGCAACTTCCTCGCCGCGCAGATCGCCAAGGCGACCGAGGGCGCCAATCCCGATCAGGTGCTCGACGTCTACAACTGGATCGGCTGGGCCACCGTCGCGATCGGCCTGGTCGCGATCCCGGTGAGCTGGCTGATCGCCAGACTGATGCACCTCGACACGATCGGCACGGACGAGACCGGCCATGGACTGGCGGGCGAGAAGCAGCTCGCCGAACCCGCGGCGCCGGGAACGCGCACGGCGGGCGAGCTCCGCTGAACCGGCGCAGGCGGCGGCCGCTCGGGTCGCCGCCTGCGCCCAGCCGTCAACCCGGTCGATCAGGGCGTCGGCACCGGCTCCCCGACGATCTCCGACAGATAATGGTCGGAATAATCCGTCGCGACCTCGATCCAGAGCGGGTGATGGTCGGACATCTGCCAGGTCCGCCATTTGCGATAGATGCCCTCGGGCGTATTCGCCTTGAACGCCGTGTCCTTCTCGGGATCGACCGCGGGGATCACGTCCGCATAGAGCGCAAGGTCGTCGTCGGTGAAGACATCCTCGTACATGTGCAGGATCCCGCCGCCGAGCACCTTGAAACGCGCGTCGTTCACCCGCACCGCGATCTGGTCGTAGAAATGATCGCCCAGCTGGCGGACCTTGTCGCCGTCGATTGCGTCCGGAACCTCGAACCCGTTCGATTTCAGCGCCGCCATGGTCTTGTGCTCCGGGCTGACGACATTGAAATCGCCGAGGATGATGTAGTTCTCGACGACGCCGTGACGATCCTTCTCCTGCTTGCTGGCATCGTCCTGCCTCTCGGCAAAGAACTCGACGAGCTTCTGGATCTCCGCGATGCGCCGCTCCAGCGCCGGCCCCGACGCTGCGCCGTAATAAAGATGCGCGGTGCACAGGCTGAAACGGAACCAGCCCGACTGGAAAGCCACCAGGAAGGGGCTGCGTGCGAACTGCAACTGCTTTTCCTCGACCTCGTCAGGGTCGCCCTCGTCCGTCCGCTTCTTCTTGCTCTTGGCCACGATCTGCTGGCCTTCGGGCAGCACGATCTCGCCCGCGATCTTGCGGAACCAGACCTTCTCCTTGTTGTAGACGAACACCATGCGTTCGCCATTGCCGCCCGATCCCTCGGTAGTGTCCGTCGCGATATAATCCCATTCGCGGCCTAGGATCGCCATCACCTTTTCCCATGGACGCAGATCGCGATTGATCTCCTGCACCGCGACCAGATCGAAGCACGAGATCATCTCGGCGATGTAGTAGAAGCTCTCCTTGCGTCGCGGTCCGTATCCGAACTTGTTCGAGTCGAAGTCGCGGATGTTCCATGTCGCCAGCAGCAGCGTCGCATCGCATTTTCGCTCACGCAGCGGGCTCAACCGTGCACGAATCTTGAGAAGACGGTCGGCACAGTGCCTTGCCCCCGACTCGTCTGTCCCAAAATCACGCCGTATGCTCGCGTACACGTTGGACATCTTGCTTCTCCCCCACCAATCCGGGATCAGATCGGTGAGAGGATGTCCTATTCGCGAAGTCTTGGCGAGCGCTACTTGACTCGATTGCGGACCAGATCGTCCACCACCGCCGGATCGGCGAGCGTGCTGGTATCGCCGAGGTTCGACACATCCCCCTCCGCGATCTTGCGCAGGATGCGCCGCATGATCTTGCCCGAGCGCGTCTTGGGCAGGCCCGGCGCGAACTGGAGCGCGTCGGGCGTGGCGATCGGACCGATCTCCTGCCGCACCCAGCTGCGCAACGCGCCGCGCAACGCCTCCGACGCGGTCTCGCCGGCATTGAGCGTGACATAGGCGTAGATGCCCTGCCCCTTGATGTCGTGCGGCATGCCGACCACGGCCGCCTCGGCGACCTTGGGATGGAGCACCAGCGCGCTCTCGACCTCGGCGGTGCCCATGCGGTGTCCCGAGACGTTGATCACGTCATCGACCCGGCCGGTGATCCAGTAATAGCCGTCCTCGTCGCGGCGGCACCCGTCGCCGGTGAAATATTTGCCGCGATAGGTGGTGAAATAGGTCTGGAAGAAGCGCGCATGATCGCCCCAGACGGTGCGCATCTGCCCCGGCCAGCTCCGCGCGATGCACAGATTCCCTTCGGTTGCCCCGTGCAGGACATTGCCCTCGGCGTCGACGATCTGCGGATCGACCCCCGGCAGCGGCAGCGTCGCCGAGCCCGGCTTGAGCGCGGTCGCACCCGGCAGCGGCGTGATCATCTGCCCGCCGGTCTCGGTCTGCCACCAGGTGTCGACGATCGGGCAGCGCCCCTCGCCAACCACGTCGTGATACCAGCGCCACGCCTCGGGATTGATCGGCTCGCCTACCGTGCCGAGCAGCTTGAGCGACTTGCGCGAGGTCTTCGCGACGAATTCGTCACCCTCGCGCATCAGCGCGCGGAGCGCGGTCGGCGCGGTGTAGAGGATCTCGACTTGGTGCCGGTCCGCGACCTGCCAGATGCGCGAGGCGTCGGGCCAGTTGGGCACGCCCTCGTACATCAGCGTCGTCCCGCCGTTCGCGAGCGGGCCGTAGACGATGTAGCTGTGCCCGGTGACCCAGCCGATATCCGCCCCGCACCAATAGACCTGGCCGGGCCGGTAATCGAAGACGAGCTCGTGGGTGAAGCTCGCCCAGAGCAGATATCCCGCGCTGGTGTGGAGCACGCCCTTGGGCTTGCCGGTCGAGCCCGAGGTATAGAGGATGAACAGCGGGTCCTCGGCGCCCATCGGCTCGGGCGGGCACTCGGCGGAGACGGTCGCCGCCGCCTCGTGATACCAGATGTCGCGGCCCGGCTGCATCTCGACCTCGCCGCCGGTGGCGCGGACGACGATCACCTTCCGGAGCGCCGGCGCATGCTTCGCCGCGGCATCGACATTGGCCTTGAGCGGCACGCGCTTGCCGCCGCGCCGGCCTTCGTCGGCGGTGACGCAGAATGCGCTGTCGCAATCGGTGATCCGCCCCGCCAGCGCCTCGGGCGAGAAGCCGCCGAACACCACCGAGTGGATCGCCCCGATCCGCGCGCAGGCGAGCAATGCGAACGCCGCCTCGGGGATCATCGGCAGGTAGATGGTGACGCGGTCGCCCTTCTTGACGCCCTGGGCCTTCAGCACGTTGGCGAAGCGGCAGACCTCTTCGTGGAGCTGGAGATAGGTGAAGCGGCGGGGTTCCTCATTGGGATCGTCGGGCTCCCAGAGGATAGCGATGTCGTTGCCGCGGCTGGCCAGATGCCGGTCGACGCAGTTGGCCGCGACGTTCAGCTTGCCGTCGGCGAACCAGCTGATGTGGAAGTCCTCCTCGTCGAACGACCAGTCGCCGGCGAGCTCCGGCCGGCGGATCCAGTCGAGCCGCTTTGCCTGTTCGAGCCAGAAGCTGCCGGGATCGGCGATGCTCCGTCCGTAGAGTTTCTCATATCCGGCGGCGTCGACCCGCGCGCGGCGCGCCCATTCTTCGGATACGGGGTACAGATTCTCGGACATCGGGATCTCCTTGCCCGAGGCGTTTATGGTGGGCGCCGGAGATTGCAAGCACACTCGGCGCAACCCGGGCTCCCGGGAAGCCTGCAATGTCCCTCAGGTCCAATCGGAGCGCCACTCAGGGTGACCCCTGCGACAAACTGCGACAATATTTCGATGGAACCGATCGGTACCCCGGACCATCTTGCCGGCTATGGCCCGACGCCCGCTTGTCCTGACGCTCGCCGTTGCCCTGCCGCTCTCCGCATGCGCCGTGGGCCCCGATTATCGCCCGCGCACCGCCCCCGAGCTCGGCGTTCCCGACAAGTTTTCGGTGCCCGCCGACCAGCGCGCCCGCGAGGACCTGACGCGCTGGTGGGAGAAGTTCGACGATCCGCAGCTCGCCTCGCTCGTCCAGCGCGCCCAGGCCGCCAATCTCGACATCGCCCAGGCCGTGACGCGGCTCCGCCAGGCGCGCGAATCGCTGGTCCAGCAGCGCGCTTCGCTCTTCCCGAGCCTCGGCGCCTCGGGCGGCATCTCGCGCAGCGAGCCGCTGCGCGGCGGCACGACCACCACCACGCTTCCCGACGGCAGCGTCACTTCCTTCTCGCAGGGCGGCAGCACCAGCTTCTCGCTCGGTGCCGACGCCAACTACCAGGTCGACCTGTTCGGCGGCGTGCGGCGTGGCGTCCAGTCGGCACGCGCCGACTATCAGGCCGCGGGCTTCGACTATGCGACCGTGCTGGTCTCGATCGAGGCGGAGACCGCGCGCAACTATGTCCTCGCCCGCGCGGCGCAGGCGCAGCTCGCCAATGCGCGCGAGGCGCTGGTGCTGCAGGACGACGATCTCCAGATCGCCGAGTGGCGCGTCCAGGCGGGGCTCGTCTCGTCGCTCGACCAGGAGCAGGCGCGGGCGCAGCGCGCCCAGACCGCGGCCACCATCCCCACGCTGGAGGCCAATTACAACGGCTTCGTCTCGCGGCTCGGCGTGCTCACCGGCCAGGCGCCCGGCGCGCTCAAGAGCGAGCTGGAGGCCGTGAAGCCGATCCCGCGCGGCCCCGCGCAGGTCGCCACCGGCATTCCCGCCGAGGCGCTCCGCCAGCGCCCGGACATCCGCGCCGCCGAGCGCAACCTCGCCTCAGCAACCGCACGGATCGGCGTGGCCGAGGCGCAGCTCTATCCGTCGCTGGCGATCGGCGGCAGCATCGACGCTGGCAGCAGCGCGCTGAGCTCGCTCTTCGACGTGATCACCGGGCGGCTGTTCGCCAACATCGCCCAGACGATCTTCGACGCTGGGCGCACCCGCAGCCAGGTGCGCTCGGCCCAGGCCGCCGCGGACGGCGCCTTCCTTTCGTACAAGCAGACCGTGCTGACCTCGCTCGAGGATATCGAGAATGCGATCGTCGCGCTCGATGCGGCGCGGCGCCGCGAGGCCGAGTTCCGCATCGCGCTCGAGGCCGCGAACAACCAGGCGATCCTCGCGCGGATGCAATATCGCTCGGGCCTCACCGACTATACGACGCTGAACCAGGCGCAGAACGCGCTGCTTTCGGCGCGCAACGGCCTTGTCGGCGCGCAATCCGATCAATCGACGGCGCTGATCCAGCTCTATCTGTCGCTCGGCGGCGGCTGGGACAGCAGCGTGACACCCGAGGCTCCGGCGCGAACCTCATCGACCACAGGCGGCACCGCGGATGGCAACTGATCCCAACAAGAATCTCGACGAGTTCCTCGGCACGCCTGCACGGCCGTGGTGGCGGCGCTGGCTCAAGTGGATCGTCGTCGGCGCGGTGGTGCTGCTCGCGGTATTCCTGCTCTCGCGCTTCCTGTTCGGCGGCGCGACCGCCACGCAATATTCGACCGAGGAGGCGGCGCGTGGCAACCTGACCGTCACCGTCTCCGCCACCGGCAAGCTCGCGCCCACCAACCAGGTCCAGGTCGGCTCCGAGCTTTCGGGCCTGGTCGAGACCGTCACCGTCGACGTCAACGACCGCGTCGTGAAGGGCCAGCCGCTCGCGGTGCTCGACACGTCGCGGCTCGACGATTCGATCGCGCAGAGCGAGGCGTCGCTCAATGCCAACCAGGCGCAGGTGGCGCAGGCGCAGGCGACCGTCGCCGAATCGCGCGCGCAACTCGCCCGGCTCGAGGAGGTCAGCCGGCTCTCGGGCGGGCGCGTCCCGGCCAAGGTCGAGATGGAGCAGGCGCGGGCCACCGCCGCGCGCGCCGTGGCCGCGCTCAAGGTCGCCGAGGCGAACGTCGTCTCCGCGCGCGCGGACCTGTCGTCGAACAGGACGCAGCGCTTCAAGGCGGTGATCCGCTCGCCCGTGAACGGCGTCGTGCTCGCCCGACAGATCGATGCCGGCCAGACCGTCGCCGCCTCGTTCAGCACGCCCACCTTGTTCGTGATCGCCGAGGATCTCTCCGCGATGCAGCTCCAGGTCGCGATCGACGAGGCCGATGTCGGCTCGGTCAAGCAGGGCCAGCTCGCGAGCTTCACGGTCGACGCCTTCCCGGGAAAGACCTTCCCCGCGACGATCACCCGCGTCGATCTCGGCTCGAACCTCTCGGCGCAATCGACGACCAGCTCGACCACGACCAGCAGCACGAGCACGACGGTCGTTTCCTATGCCGCGACGCTCAGCGTCGCCAATGCCGACCAGCAGCTGCGCCCCGGCATGACCGCGACCGCGGAAATCATAACCAGGGCCAAGCCCGACGTTCTGCTCGTCCCCAACGCCGCTTTGCGCTTCCGCCCCACCGCCGCCGGCAGCCAAAGCGCGAGCGGCGGCCAGGGTGGCGGGATCGCCGGCGCGCTCGTCCCCCGGCGTCGCGGGGGCGCCAGCACCACGGAGAAATCGGCGACGCTGAGCCGCGGCGCGCAGCAGACGGTCTATGTCCTCGGCACGGACGGCCAGCCGCAGCCGGTGCAGGTCACCACCGGCGACACCGACGGCACCGTCACCGAGGTCACCGGCGGCGACCTCAAGCCCGGCATGAAGGTGATCACCGGCCAGCTCGCCTCGGGCAGCACCGGCCAGCGTAGCCAGAGATCCGGCCAGCGCCAGGGCGCCAATGGCGCTGCGAAGAGTGGTACGCAGGGCGGTGCGGGAGGCCAGAGTGGCGGCCAGTGATCCATCGATCATCCAGCTGCGTGGCGTCACCAAGGTCTATGGCGAAGGCGCGAGCGCGTTCCAGGCGCTGAAGGGCATCGACGTCGACATCGAGGCGGGCGATTTCGTCGCAGTGATGGGCCCTTCCGGCTCGGGCAAGTCGACGATGATGAACATCCTCGGCTGCCTCGACGTGCCGAGCGGCGGCCAGTTCCTGTTCAAGGGCGTGCATGTCGAGCGGCTCGAGCGCGACCAGCGCGCGCTGCTGCGCAGGAAGTATTTCGGCTTCGTCTTCCAGGGCTTCAACCTGCTCGCCCGCACCTCGGCGCTCGAGAATGTCGAGCTTCCCCTGCTCTATCGCGGCGATCCGAAGAAACAGCGGCGCGAGGCGGCAATGGCCGCGCTCGACAAGGTCGGGCTCAAGGACTGGTGGGACCATACGCCTGGCGAGCTCTCGGGCGGCCAGCAGCAGCGCGTCGCGATCGCCCGCGCGATCGTCACCAATCCCGACGTGCTGCTGGCCGACGAGCCCACCGGAAACCTCGATTCGGAACGCTCGCTCGAGATCATGGAGTTCCTCGCCGAACTCAACCGGACGAGCGGGATCACCGTGCTGATGGTGACGCACGAACCCGACATGGCGGCGTTCGCGCACACGATCATCCATTTCAAGGACGGGCTGGTGGAGCGAACCGAGGTGGGACACAAGTCCGGCGAGGCGGTGGCCTAGGATGTTCGGCACCATCTTCATGCTCGCGATCCGCTCGATCTTCCGCCACAAATTGCGGTCGTTCCTGACTACGCTCGGCATCATCATCGGGGTCGCCGCGGTGGTGGCGATGGTCACGCTCGGCAACGCGACGACCAAGGCCGCGCAGGCGCAGGTCGCGAGCCTGGGCACCAACATCCTCCAGATCCGCCCCGGCCAGGGCTTCGGCCGCGGCGGCGGCGGCCCCAGGCCGCCCGACTTCAGGGAGTCGGACGTCGAGGCGATCGCGCAGCAGATCGCGGGCGTGAAGGCGGTTGCACCGCAGGCCCAGTCGACCGCGACGGTGATCTATCAGGGCGCCAATTGGTCGACGACCATCAACGGCACCACCAACGCCTTCTTCGACGTCCAGCCCTGGCCGCTCGTATCGGGTCGGATATTCACACGCGCCGAGGAGCAGGCGGGCAAGGCGGTGTGCATCATCGGCAACACGATCCGCACCAACCTGTTTCGCGGCGGCGAAGCGGTGGGCGAGCGGATCCGCGTCAACGGCATCTCGTGCGACGTGATCGGCGTGCTCTCGACGCGCGGCCAGGGCGGCTTCGGCGACCAGGACGACGTGATCATCATGCCGATCAAGCAGGTCCAGCGCCGCTTCGTCGGCAATCGCGACATCCGGCTGATGATGGTCGGCGTCGATCCGGCCTATGACGGCGCGAAGGTCCAGGCGTCGATCCAGCAATTGCTGCGCGAGCGCCGCAGGATCACCGGGGGCAAGGAAGACGATTTCAACATCTTCGACACCGCGCAGATCAGCCAGACGCTCACCGGCATCACCACGCTGCTCACGCAGATCGTCACGGCGGTGGCCGCGATCAGCCTGGTCGTGGGCGGCATCGGCATCATGAACATCATGCTGGTCTCGGTCACCGAGCGCACGCGCGAGATCGGCATCCGCCTCGCCATCGGCGCGGTGGCGAGCGAAGTGCTGATGCAGTTCCTGACGGAAGCGGTGGTGCTGTCGTGCCTCGGCGGGCTGGTGGGCCTGGTGGTGGCGCAACTTGTGGTGGTGGGGCTGGCCCCGCTGATGAAGGTCGAATGGATGTTCGAGCCGCAGATCAACGTCATCGCCTTCCTCGTCTCGGCGCTGATCGGCGTGGTGTTCGGCTATTTCCCGGCGCGGCGCGCGGCGAGCCTCAACCCGATCGACGCGCTGCGGCACGAGTGAAGGGAAGGCGTTACTTCCCGTCGGTCTCGAGCCCGTAGAGCGCGCGCAGCTCGGCGAGATCGGCGCGCGTGTCGATGTCGACCAGCTCGGCGGGGCTGGTCACGACATGGCGGCCGCGCATGATCAGTTCGCGAGCGCCCTGGTCGCCGTCCAGGTCCAGCAGATTGTCGAACAGGTTGCCGCCGAAGAGCGCCGGCGGGCGCGGCTGCACGCCGTCGCTCGACGCGACCACCGTGTCCGGCCCGGTCGCCGCATCGAACATGCGATAGATGTGCGCCGCGGTGACGCGCGGCATGTCGGCCAGCGCCACCAGCACGGCATCGGCGCCCGCCTCACGCGCCGCCAGGACGCCGTGGCACAGCGAGCGCGCCTGGCCGAGCGACGGATCCGGATTGAGCGCGACGCGATAGCCGAGCGCGGCGAAATCGAGGTCGGTGCAGGAAACCACCGCGATCCGCGCGAGGAAGGGGATCTTCTCGAGCGCGGTCACCACGTGAAAGGCGAGCGGCTTGTCGAGGAACGGCTCGACGAGCTTGTCGCCGTCGAACCGCCGCGAGCGCCCGGCGGCGAGGAGCACCAACGCGGTCTGTCTAGGTGCGAGCATGGAAACTCCTTATCATCGACGCCGCGATCGACAGCGCGATCTCCGCGGGGCCGATCCCGCCGATGTCGATCCCTGCCGGCCCCTCGATCCGGGCGAGATCCGCCTCCGCGACGCCGGCCGCGGCAAGCCGCTCCAGCCGCGCGGCGTGGCTCTTGCGCGAGCCGAGCGCCGCGACATAGCCGGTCGGATGCGCGAGCGCGGCGACCAGTGCCGCATCGTCGATCTTGGGATCGTGGCTGAGCGTCACGACCGCCGTGGCAGGATCGGGCCTGAGCGCGGTCACGGCCTCGTCGGGCCAGCGGTCGTCCAGGGTCACGCCGGGGAAACGCTCCTCGGTGAGGAAGCGCCCCCTGGGGTCGATCACCTGCGTAGCGACACCCAATTCGCGCGCGAGGCCGGCGAGCCGCTGCGCGATCTGCACCGCGCCGACGATGAGCAGCCGGTGCGGGGGATCGTAGCGATTGACGAAATCGCCTGCGGCCCCCGCGGCGCTCCGCCCGGCGGCGAGATCGGTCGCCACATCGAAGGGCGTGCCGTCCGCCCGCGCGTCCGCGATCGCCGCGAACAGGGGCAGGGGGAAACCCAAATCGGACACCGGCTGCACCAGCACCGCGATCTCGCCCCCGCAGGGCAGCCCGACCTCCCAGGCGGCGGCATCGGCGACGCCGTAGCGCTTCACCACCGCGGGCGCGCCCGCGATCACCTCCGCCGCGGTCGCGAGGATGTCGGTCTCGACGCAGCCGCCCGAGACCGAGCCCTCGAAGCGTCCGTCGGCATGGACGAGCATGTGGCTGCCGCGCGGCCGCGGCGCCGAACCCCAGGTCGAGACCACGGTGGCGAGCGCCATCGGAGCGCCCTCCCATGCCTGCGCGGCTGCCAGCACGCTGTCGTTTTCCGCCACGCTTCGCCTCGCTCCCGTCACATCCGCTGGATAACGCCTAGCCCGTGGAAAGTTTCGTGACGAGATCGCTTGCTGTCGCAACCTTGCTGCTGGCGCCGGCCTGTGTCGGCGTGCAGGAAAGGAGCATGGCCGTGCAACCCATCGTCATCGCGCATCGCGGCGCCAGCGGCGAGCGCCCCGAGCACACCTTGCTCTCCTACCAGCTCGCGATCGAGCAGGGCGCCGATTTCATCGAGCCCGACCTCGTCCCGACCAGGGACGGCGTGCTCGTCGCCCGGCACGAGAACGAGATATCGGGCACCACCGACGTGGCGGCCCATCCCGAATTCGCCGCACGCAAGACGACCAAGACCATCGACGGCGCGGCCGTCACCGGCTGGTTCACCGAGGATTTCACGCTCGCCGAGCTCAAGACGCTCCGCGCCAAGGAGCGCCTGCCCCAGTTCCGCCCCGGCAACACCCGCTATGACGGCCAGGCGGAGATCCCGACGCTCGACGAGATCATCGCGCTCGCCCAGAAGGCCAGCCGCGACACCGGCCGGACGATCGGCATCTATCCCGAGACCAAGCATCCGAGCTATTTCGCCTCGATCGGCCTGCCGCTCGAGGCGCGGCTGGTGGAGAAATTGCGCGCGGCCGGCTGGGACCGCGCCGATGCCCCGGTGTTCATCCAGTCGTTCGAGGTCGCCAATCTCCGGAAGCTCAAGGGCATGACGCGCGTGCCGCTCATCCAGCTTATGAGCGCGAGCGACGGCCCGGCCGATCATGCCGAGCCGAGCTATGCGGCGATGGCGACGCCGGAGGGGCTCAGGCGCGTCGCCGAATATGCCGCGGGCATCGGCCCCGAAAAGACGATGATCCTGCCCGCGTCGGGAGCGCCCACCGCGCTGATCGCCGACGCGCATGCAGCAGGGCTCAAGGTCCATCCCTGGACCTTCCGCGCCGAGAACATCTTCCTCTCGCCGGCCTATCGCTCGGCCGGCGGCCCGGCCGAACATGGTCGGCTCACCGAGGAAATCGGGTATTTCATCGGACTTGGTGTCGACGGATTCTTCAGCGATTACCCATATATGGGTGTATCCGCGCGCGCCGCTTCCGCTTCGCCCGCACATCGAAAGTGAGATTCATGCGCAAGTTGCTCCTTCCGCTCGTCGCCACGCTGCCGCTGCTCGCGGGCGGCTGCATCGCCAAGACCGCGTGGGACGTCGCCACGCTGCCGGTGAAGGCGGGCAGCCAGGCGGTCGACTGGACCACGACGAGCCAGGAGGAATCGGACCGCAATTACGGCAAGAAGATGCGCGAGAAGGAAGCGCGCGAGGGCAAGGAGCGCCGCAAGCGCGAGAAGGAATGCAAGAAGAACCCCGAGACCTGCCAGTCCTATGACGGCTATCGGGCCTCGGATCCGGAGTGATCTCCGAGCGTCTGCGCCACCGCGCGCAGCACCTCGGGCTTCATCTGCACCCATAAATGGCTGCTGCTGACTTCGATCGCGCGTGCGCCCGAACCTTCGGGCTCGCGGCAGATCAGTCCGTTGACCATCCCGTCGTCCCGGCTCCAGATCGCCGTCGCCGGCACCGATAGCGGTCGCGCCGCCTCCTCGAGCCGCGCATTGACGGCCGGGTCGTCGATCTTCTCGCCGGTCAGCCATTCGAACTGCCGCCAGACATTGGTGGAGGTCGGCGGCCCGGCGAAGGGCGAACTGATCGTGATCACTTCGCGGACCATTTCGGGATGCCGGTGCGCGGCGATCCGCGCCATGATCCCGCCGAGCGAGATGCCGACCAGGGTAACCTTCTCGCCCGTCTCGGCATGCAGCGCGGCGATCCGCTCCATCAGCCGCTCGCCCTCTGGACCGATGGCGCGCACGCCGAGATTGTGGCCAAGATCCCAGCCCTCGGCTCGATAGCCGAGCCGCTTCAGAAAGCGCCGCATCACGAAGGTCGAGCGGTCCGAATTGACGAGGCCGGGCAGCAGCAGCACCGGCCGCCCGTCGCCCTTGGGCATCGCCTCCAGCGTCTTCCACTCGCGGATCAGCCGACCCAGTCCCCAGGCCGCGCGCGGCGCTTCGGAAAGCATCGCCAGCCCCGGCGGGGGCACGTCTGCGGATCGCGGTGTCGCCAGCTTCAAAGCCACTGCATCACTCCAAAGGCGAAGGGCGTCCATGCCCCCATCCGCACGCCGGCGGCGCGAAGGCCGCCCGCGCTCCACTCGTTACAGGTCCTGAACGCGCTATAGCCGCCATGCGCCGCATAGAATGCGTCGTGCCCGCCATAGCCATGTACCGGAACCCCCGGCGCGAAGGTAGCCCGCACATGGGCGATCAGCCGGGCATATTCCTCGGGCCGCAACAGGAGCGCCCGGATCTTCGCGCCCGGCTGCGGCTCGGGGACCGCCGAGACATGCACCACCGTCGGCCCCAATCCCGCCAGCGCGCGGACGGCACGCAGGGGATTCATTTCCCACCAGCTCGGCGTGTTGAGATAGAAGTCGCGGTCGCCCCAGCCGAACATCAGCATCGGCTGCGCCGCGCGGCGCGGATCGGCGAAATGTTCGGGGTGCACCAGATCGGCGAAATCGCGCGCGGGCAGCACCAGGTCGGTATGCACGCCATTGTCCGCGACATAGACGCGCACCCCGCTCGCCGGCGGCTTCCAGTCCGCATTGGCGGCGATGTTGCTACCGATCAGCGCCGCCGCGAAATAGCCGAGCGCGACGCCGATCAACGCCAGCGCGAGCCTTCGTATCAGTCGGATCAGCCCCGCCTCCCATATCGCGCCGCGCCGCACCATGCTATGCTCGCGGCATGGCTCAAGACACGCATGTGCTCGACCGTCCGCCCGAAGGCGCGGCGGCCGACTGGACGATACCGCAGAATTGGCAGGCGTACACCGCGGAGGAACACGCCACCTGGGACACCTTGTTCGAGCGCCAAGCGAAGCTCCTTCCCGGCCGCGCCGCGCAGGCCTGGCTGAACGGCCTCCATGCGCTTCGCCTCTCCGAATCTGGCATTCCCAATTTCGAGGAACTGTCCGAGCGGCTGATGAAGCTCACCGGCTGGCAGGTCGTCGCGGTGCCCGGCCTCGTCCCCGACGACGTCTTCTTCGATCACATGGCGAACCGACGCTTCGTCGCGGGCAATTTCATCCGCCGGCCCGAACAGCTCGATTACATCCAGGAGCCCGACGTCTTCCACGACGTGTTCGGCCATGTGCCGATGCTGGCCGACCCGGTCTTCGCCGATTATCTCGCGGCCTATGGCCGCGGCGGCGTCCGCGCGATGGAGCTGGGGGCACTCAAACAGCTCGGCCGGCTCTATTGGTACACGGTCGAGTTCGGGCTGGTCGAAGAGGCCGAGGGCCTGCGCATCTACGGTTCGGGCATCGTCTCCAGCTCGGCCGAGAGCCGCTTCGCGCTCGAGGATCCCAGCCCCAACCGCATCCGCTTCGACCTCGCCCGAGTGATGCGCACCGAATACCGGATCGACGACTTCCAGCAGAACTACTTCGTCATCCCGAGCTTCGACGAACTGCTCCGCGTCACGATCGAGACCGATTTCGCGCCGCTCTACGCGAAATTGCTCGCCCAGCCCGACATCGCGATCGCCGAGATCCTGCCCGAGGACGAAGTGATCACCCGCGGCACCCAGGAATATGCGCGGGCGAAGGACTGACCACCTCTTCGTCACCCCCGCGAAAGCGGGGGCCCATCTCCCGGAATTTCCGCAAATGCCACCGCGGTAATATGGGCAAGCATAGGAGATGGGTCCCCGCTTTCGCGGGGATGACGGTTTGAATTCGCGTTCCCGACCTAGATATCCAATGCCCAGCCGTCGCGGCCCTTGGGGTCGGGCGGCGCGGCGGGGACGTAGCGCGCCTCACCCGCCCGCAGCCGCAGGATCGTCCAGTCGCCGCGGCGATCGACTTGCTCGAGCGTGCAGCCACAACCGGCGAACGCCGCGATCACTTGCTCGCGCTGCGTCTCGAGCAGCCCGGCCAGCACGATCGTCGCGCGTGAACCGGCGATGGCGGCAAGCTCGGGCGCCATCGACACCAGCGGTCCGGCCAGGACGTTGGCGATCAGCAAATCATAGGGCGCGCGCGCGGTGATCGCGTCGCTGAGCGCGCCGTCGGCGACGATCAGCTCGATCCCCGCGATGCCATTGTCGACCGCGTTGACCTGCGTCACTTCGATCGCGGCCGGATCGATGTCGGTGGCGACGATATGCGCCTGCGGCCAGAGATAGGCGGCGGCGAAGGCGAGCAGGCCGGTGCCCGTGCCCACGTCGATGACGTTGGCGAAGTCGCGCCCCGCCATCGCGTCTAGCATGCGGAGGCACCCCGAGGTCGTCGCATGATGCCCGGTTCCGAAGGCGCGGCCCGCGTCGATCAGGAAAGCACGGCCGCCCTCGGGCGCCGGAACCGGATGCGCGCTGGTATGGACCACGAACCGCCCCTCGCGGATCGGCTCGAGCCCCTCCTGGCTCATCGCTACCCAATCCTCGCCGGTCAGCGGCTCGATCACCGGCGCGACGTCCGCCGCGCTCGGCACCAATGCGCGCAGCGTCGCGATCATCGCCGCGTCGGGCTCCTGCTCGGTATAGGCGTCGAGACGCCAGCGCTCGACATCGTCCTCGACCTCCTCGGTGGTCATCAGCACCGCGTCGATCGCGAGGTCGCCCGCGTCGATCGCCTCGGCCTCGGCGCGGGTGCAGGGCAAAGTCACTTTCCACGAATCAACGGTCATGGTCTTGGTATCCGTCCTCAATCAATCTCGACCGGGCGCGCCACGGCGAGCTTGAGCTCGGGCACTTCGAACGCGCGATAATGCAATTTGCGTTGCTGGCGCAGCAACATCGCGATGCGCGTCGGCGTCTGCATCCAGATGCGGTCGACGCCGTCGATCCCCTTGAGCACGAAATCCTGGCGGCCGCTCGCGATGTTGCCGAGCAGCAGGTCCTCGCTCTGGCCCTGCGCCGCGCGCACGCGGAGCAGGTAGTAAGCGACCGGCGGCGTGACGTCCTTTCCATCCGAACCGGTCATCGTAAACCATTCGCTGTCGCCTTTCGATGCTCCGGCCACCGCCGGCAGCATGTAGCGGGCGACGATCCGCCGGCTGTTGTCGGGCAGCAACTTGCGACTGGCGCCGCTCGCCTGGTCGAGCAGGATGAGGTTGCGCTCGTCCGGGCGATCACCCCTCGAATAGGAATCATGGCCGCCGGAGACGGAGGCTTCGGTAGCGATCACGATCTGCACCAGATCGGTTCCGGGAATCGCATCGGTATCGGCGACGGTGAAGCGCTGCTCGGGGTTCCTCGCCTCGATCGGCGCCGGTTCTATGACCCGCCCGCTCCCGATCGTCGCGACACGGAGTGCGATATAGATCACCGCGAGCGCAGCGCACAGCCCGATCGCCGCGAACAACCAAAACAGCCAGCGAGCGCCGCCGCCAGTCTTCCCCTCAGCCATATCCCCCTCCCCGTTTCTACCTATCGAACGTAGCTTGCGCCGTTGATGTCGAGCACCGCGCCGGTCATCGAAGGCGGCGCCTCGAGCGCGCAGAAACGGGCGAGCGTCGCGACTTCCTCGGGATCGGCGACGCGGCCGAGCGGGATGTCGGCGAGCAGCTTGTCGCCGCCGCGGCTCGCCAGATAGTCGTCGGCCATCCCCGTCATGGTGAAGCCCGGGCAGATCGCGAAGGCCAGGATGCCATCCCGCGCGTACCCCCGCGCAATCGATTTGGTCATGCCGACCATCCCCGCCTTGGACGCGGCATAATGCCAGTGCGCCGGGCTGTCGCCGCGATAGGCGGCGCGGCTGGCTATGTTGACGATCCGGCCCGGCCGCCCCTCGGCCCGCCAATGGCACACTGCCAGCCGGGACAGTTCGGCCGCGGCGGTCAGGTTGATCCGCATCGTCCGCTCCCAGCCGGCGACCCAGTCGTCATGGTCGAGGTCGAGCGGGTTGCTTTCGAAGATGCCTGCATTGTTGATCAGCACGTCGATCCGCCCGTCGAGCGCATCGAGCGCCTTCTGCCAGAGTGTCAGCGGTGCGGCGGGATCGGCGAAATCCGCCCGAATGCCGCCGCGGGTGCTCTGGCCGACGAGGCGCAGCCCCTCGCCCTTCAGCGAATCGGCAATGGCCGCGCCGATCCCGCGGCTCGCGCCGGTGAGGAGGATGTTGGTCATCGGGCAGCACTAGCGAGTGCGGCGACCGGCACCAAGTCTTCGTAACAGACCCCCGTCATCCCGGCGAAGGCCGGGATGACGGGAAGGAAACTCAGGCGGCGACCGAGTTCGAGAAGGTCTCGGCGGCGGCGCGGAGCTGGTTGAGGCGGTCGTCGACTTCGGCGACGTCCTGCTGGAGCGTGTCGATCTCGCTGGTGACGGTCTTGGTGTCCTCGCGGATCGCACCGATCGTCGCCGACATGGAATCGGCGGCGAGCGCGGTCTCGTCGACCGCGGCGGTGATCGCGGTCACCGTCTGCGCCTGCACTTCCATCGCGGCACGGATGCGGTTGGCGCTCTCCTGGACCTCGTTGACGGTCGATCGGATCGAGGCGTTGGTCTCCACGGTCGACTTGGTCGCCGACTGGATCGACGCGATCTTGCCGGCGATGTCGTCGGTCGCGCGCGCGGTCTGGCTGGCGAGGCTCTTCACTTCCTGCGCCACCACTGCGAAGCCGCGGCCTGCATCGCCGGCGCGCGCGGCCTCGATCGTCGCATTGAGCGCGAGCAAATTGGTCTGTCCCGCGATGTCGCGGATCAGGCCCAGGATCGATTCGATCGACTTGGCGTGATCCGAAAGCATCTCGGACATGCCCACGGCGGCGCCGGCCTGGCTCGACGCACGTGTCGCGATATCGGCCGCGGACTCGACTTCGATGCGCGCATCCTCGATCGCGCGGATCAGCCCCGCCGCGGTCTGCGCCGCCTCGCGCATCGCCACCGCCGACTGCTCGGCCGCCGCAGCGACTTCGCTCGTCTTGCCGAGCATCCCGCGCGCCGAGCTCGACGCGCCTTGCGCCTGGACGCGAATGCGGTTGCCGAGCGCGGTCGCGCCCTCGAGCGATTCGCTGATGCTCGCGCGGAAGCGCGCCGAGCTGTCGCGCCGCTCCTCGCTGATATGCGCCGCGTCGGTGGCGCCGAGATGGCCCGCCATCAGGTCCGCCTCGGCCATCGCCAGGCGCTGCACCACGTCGCACAGGCGGCCGAGCCGCTCGGCGTCGGTCACCTTCTCGCGCAGCACGGCCATCGTCGCGCTGTGCGCATAAGCGAAGGAGGCGAGCACCGCGGGCAGCGGCACGCCGCCCTTATAGGTCTGGGCGGCGTAACCGCACGCCATCTCGACCCATTCCTCAGTGAACGGCCGGCCGAACTTGAGCTTCGCATAGCGCGCGCCGAGCTGGACCTGTTCCTCGAAATTGCGCTGGTCCTCGAACGCGCCGCGCATCGGCACGCTGGCCGGCATGGCGAGGAAGTGCTTCCAGAAGGCGCGCGATATGTCCTCGTGATGCCCCTCGAGCAGCGTGCTGATCTCGGCGCAGGCGGGCAATATCGCCTCGTCCCAGTCATAGACCCGCCGATGATCCTCGACCGAGCGGGTGCCCCCGCTCCAGCGTCCCGGTTCGCGCCGTCCCACCATGTTTTTCTCTCCTAGGCCGCGACTTTCGAGACGAAGTCGCTGGCGCTGAACTTGAGGGTGCCGAGCTGGCTGTCGAGGGCGACGAAGCCCTGGCCGACCCGGTCGATTTCGGAAGCCACCGCCTCGGTGTCCTCGCGAATCGCACCGATCGTCGCCGACATGGAATCGGCGGCGAGCGCGGTCTCGTCGACCGCGGCGGTGATCGCGGTCACCGTCTGCGCCTGCACTTCCATCGCGACGCGGATACGGTTGGCGCTTTCCTGCACTTCGCTGACCGTCTCGCGGATCGAGGCATTGGTCTCGACCGTCGAGCGCGTCGCCGACTGGATAGAGGCGATCTTGGCAGCGATGTCGTCCGTGGCCCGCGCCGTCTGGTTGGCGAGGCTCTTCACTTCCTGCGCGACCACCGCGAAGCCGCGGCCTGCATCGCCCGCGCGCGCGGCCTCGATCGTCGCGTTGAGCGCGAGCAGATTGGTCTGCCCGGCGATGTCGCGGATGAGGCCCAGGATCGATTCGATCGACTTGGCATGATCGGAGAGCATCTCGGACATGCCCACCGCAGCTCCCGCCTGGCCCGAGGCGCGGGTGGCGATCTCGGCAGCCGCCTCGACTTCCATGCGCGCATCCTCGATCGCGCGGATCAGCCCCGCCGCGGTCTGCGCCGCCTCGCGCATCGCCACCGCCGACTGCTCGGCCGCCGCGGCGACTTCCGAAGCCTTGCCCAGCATCCCGCGCGCCGAGGCCGACGTGTGCACCGCCTGGACGCGCAGCTGGTCGCCCTCGCGCGAGGCGTGCTCGACGGTCATGCCGATCGAGTCGCGGAATTCGGCGGCGAGCCGGTCGCGCGCGCTCTGCGCGCTGTGCTCGCGATACATGTTGTAGATCTCGACCGTGATGTCGCCTTCGAGCGCGGAGAGCCGCATCAGCGTGTCGATCATCCCGACGAGGCGGGCATCGTCCGAAGCGAGTCGGCGCGTCAGCGCCTGCAGCGCGGCGCGGTCGCTCGCGCTGATCATCGACAGCAAGGCCATCGGCGGCACGTCGGCGGCATAGGCCGCGGCGACCGAGCGCTCGATCGATTCGAGCCAGGCGGTGCCCTGCGTGTCGAGGAAGCGGTTCTTGAGGAAGACCACGCCGATATCGATCATCTTGGCGGTGTCGTCGTGCGCCCAGTTGCGCTCGTCGGCGAAGCAGCGCAGCCATTGCTGCCAATAGGCCTCGGAGACCGCATGGATCTCGGGCTCGAGCGCCTCCCAGGCCTCGCGGCTCGAGCGTATCAGCGTTCCCTCCACGTCGAACACGCGCAGCCGTGCGCGAATGTCGATCCGGGCGCTCATCGTGCCGGGTGCCGGCAGGTCCTTGGTCGAAGCCACAGTAAAAGGGTCCCCATATTCGGCCGACGGGGAATGCCGGCCGACATTGGCCTCCTATGGCGCGGAAGTGGTTAAGGCGGAGTTAGGACGTATCGACATTCAGGCGAGCGAGACCCTTTCAATCCTCCCCCGCCAGGGGGAGGTGGCACGCGCAGCGTGACGGAGGGGGCGGAAGCACCGCGCCCAGTTGGAGAGTGCGTTGCTTACCTCCCCCTCCGACGCCTTCGGCGCCACCTCCCCCTGGCGGGGGAGGATTTGAATGGCGATACGGCCTAGAAACCGAGCCGGGCTTGCATCCGTTGCATCGCGGACTAAGGAAGCGGCGTCGACCCGAAAGGAATGTCCTTGGCCAACGTCCGCAACCCCGCGCGACCGCTCTCGCCGCACCTATCGATCTGGAAGTGGGGCCCGTCCATGGCGGTCTCGATCGTCCATCGCGCCACCGGATCGGGCATGGCGACGGTCGGCACGATCCTGCTCGTCTGGTGGCTCGCCGCGATGGCCTCGGGCCCGGCGGCCTATGCCGCGTTCCTCGACCTGTTCACGGTCAGTTCGGGTGCGCTCAACGTGGTCGGCTATGTCGTCGGCATCGGCCTGACCCTGTGCTTCTTCCAGCACATGGCCTCGGGCGTGCGGCACCTGTTCCTGGATGCCGGCGCGAATTTCGAGCTCCGCGCCAACAAGCGCACCGCGCTGGCGACTTTCGTGTTCGGGGTCCTCGCCACCGCGGGCTTCTGGGTGTTCCTGCTGGAGAAGAGCAATGGGTGACGGCACCGAAATCGGCCGCGTCCGCGGCCTCGGCTCGGCACATGAGGGCGCCGATGGCTGGTGGCACCACAAGATCAGCGCGGGATCGAACCTGGTCCTCGTATTGTGGTTCCTGTTCTCACTCGCGCTGCTTCCGGCCCATGACTACGCCACGATCAGCGCCTGGCTCGCCCAGCCCTGGGCGGCGGTGCCGCTGATCCTGCTCGTCGTCAGCGTCTTCTACCATTTCCACCACGGCCTCACCGTGGTGATCGAGGATTATCAGCACGATCACACCCGCTTCGTGCTGCTGATCCTGCTGAAGTATTTCACCATCGCGACCGCCACGCTGGCGATCTTCTCGATCCTCAAGGTCGCCTTCACCGCCGGAGCCGCGCTCTGATGCCTGCTGCGTACAAGATCATCGACCACACCTATGACGCCGTCGTCGTGGGTGCCGGCGGCTCGGGCCTGCGCGCGACGATGGGCGCGGCCGAGGCTGGCCTCAAGACCGCGTGCATCACCAAGGTGTTCCCGACGCGCTCGCACACCGTGGCGGCGCAGGGCGGCATCGCCGCGAGCCTGGGCAACAACACGCCTGATCACTGGTCATGGCACATGTTCGACACCGTCAAGGGTTCGGACTGGCTCGGCGACCAGGACGCGATCGAATATATGGTCCGCGAGGCGCCGCAGGCGGTCTACGAGCTCGAGCATGCCGGCGTGCCGTTCAGCCGCAACGACAACGGCACGATTTATCAGCGCCCGTTCGGCGGCCACATGCAGAATATGGGCGAAGGCCCGCCGGTGCAGCGCACCTGCGCCGCGGCCGACCGCACCGGCCATGCGATGCTCCACGCGCTCTACCAGCAGAGCCTGAAGTACGACGCCGACTTCTACGTCGAATATTTCGCGCTCGACCTGATCATGGAGGACGGCGCCTGCCGCGGCGTGATCGCGCTCTGCATGGAGGACGGCTCGATCCACCGCTTCCGCAGCCATGCCGTGGTGCTCGCCACCGGCGGCGGCGGCCGCGTCTATCAGTCGGCGACCTCGGCGCACACCTGCACCGGCGACGGCAACGGCATGGCGCTGCGTGCGGGCATCGCGCTCCAGGACATGGAGTTCGTCCAGTTCCACCCGACCGGCATCTACGGCGCCGGCGTGCTGATCACCGAAGGCGCCCGCGGCGAGGGCGGCTACCTCACCAATTCCGAGGGCGAGCGCTTCATGGAGCGCTACGCGCCCTCCGCGAAGGACCTCGCCTCGCGCGACGTCGTCGCCCGCTCGATGGCGATGGAGATCCGCGAGGGCCGCGGCGTGGGCAAGGAGAAGGACCATATCTTCCTTCACCTCAACCATATTGACCCGAAGATCCTGCACGAGCGCCTGCCCGGCATCACCGAGACCGGCAAGATCTTCGCGGGCGTCGACTTGACCCGCCAGCCGCTGCCGGTGGTCCCGACCGTCCACTATAATATGGGCGGCATCCCCACGAACTATCACGGCGAGGTCGTCCACAATAAGGACGGCAACCCCGACACCGTCATCCCCGGCCTGTTCGCGGTCGGCGAGGCGGCCTGCGTCTCGGTCCACGGCGCCAACCGCCTCGGCTCGAACTCGCTGATCGACCTCGTGGTGTTCGGCCGTGCGGCGGGCCTGCGCCTCAAGGAGATCGTCAAGCCCGGCACCGCCCACGCCGCCTTGCCCAAGGGCTCGGAGGAGTTCTCGCTTACCCGGCTCGATCATTTCCGCAACGCCAAGGGTGCCAGGCCGACCGCGCAGATCCGCGCCGACATGCAGAAGACGATGCAGCGCCACTGCGCCGTGTTCCGCGACAGCGCGCTGCTGGCGGAAGGCGTCACGCACATGGACGCGGTCTATCAGGGCTTCCAGGACGTCGGCATCGCCGATCGCTCGCTGATCTGGAACACCGATCTGGTCGAGACGCTCGAGCTCGACAATCTGATCGGCCAGGCGGTGGTGACGATCCAGTGCGCCGCCAACCGCAAGGAAAGCCGCGGCGCACACATGCACGAGGACTTCCCCAACCGCGACGACGCGAACTGGATGAAGCACACCGTCGCGACCTTCGAAGGCTGGGGCGGCAAGGGCGGCGCGGTGTCGATCGATTACCGCCCGGTGCACGACTACACGCTCACCGACGAGATCGAGTACATCAAGCCGAAGAAGCGGGTGTACTAGGTCGTATCGACAATCCTCCCCCGCCAAGGGGAGGTGTCAGCCGAAGGCTGACGGAGGGGGAGGTAAGCAGCACCCTCTCCAATTGAGCGCGGTGATTCCGCCCCCTCCGTCACGCTGCGCGCGCCACCTCCCCCTGGCGGGGGAGGATTGAAGGGCCTCGCTCGCCTGAATGTCGCTATGACCAGGGCAGGGCCAAAGCGCCGCACCGTGCGCGATTTCCCACCCGGCCGGGCCCCATCCGCTTGACAGGTTCCGCCGCCGCCCCAGATTGAACCCCTGTTCGGCGAAAAGGGGTGGCTGATGCGATTGGCTGTCGGTCTGCGCGGGTTCGCGCGCATGCTCGCGGTTCTGCTCCTGCCGGTAGCGGTTGCCGCTTCGGCCTCGGGCCAGTCGGGGAACCGGCAAAGCTATCGACCGCCGCAGCATACCACCGAATGGCCCGATCTTGCCGACGGCGAGCTCGGCCCGCATATCGAACGCGGTCGCCCGGCACGCTGGGAGCCCGATCAGCAGCGCAAGCTCGCCGCCGCGCTGGCCGCGCTCCGGCCGCAGCGCAAGGGCGTGATCGACGCCTATGTCGTCTCGGTCGCGCTCGACAGCGATCCGGTGTTCGGACGCGAGGCGCGCGAGGCGGGCAAGGTGCTGACGCGCCGTTACGACGCCGCCGGGCGCAGCATCGTGCTCGCCGGCACCGACGGCCGCGCGCCCAGCGCGCTGGCGATGGGCACGCCGCGCTCGCTCGCCCTCGCGCTGACGCGCGTCGCCGAGGTGATGGACAAAAGCGAGGACGTGCTCGTCCTCTATCTCACCAGCCATGGCGCGCAGGTCGGCATCGCCTATCATGACGGCGACGAGGGCTTCGGGCTGATCACCCCGCGCCGCTTCGCCGCCTTTCTCGACGAACTGGGGATCAGAAAGCGCGTGCTGATCCTGAGCGCCTGTTATTCGGGCATTTTCGTCCCCGCGCTTTCGAACGACGACACCGCCCTGCTCACCGCCGCCTCTTCCGAGCGCACTTCGTTCGGCTGCCGCGCCGAGAATGACTGGACCTTCTTCGGCGACGCCTTGGTCAACCATGCGCTGCGGAAGCCCCAGCCGCTCGACGACGCGCTCACCGAGGCGCGCGTCACGATCAGCGACTGGGAAATGGCCAACAGCCTGCCCTCCTCGATGCCGCAGGCGACGTTCGGCGAGGGCGTAGAGGCCTGGTTGGTTCCGCTCGAGGCGCGCATGCCCAAGGTCGCGACCGCCCCCGTCGGCGCACCGGCCACTGACGCGTTCAGGCCCTGACGCACGGCGACCTCGGTCTCGTGCCCAACGTGATCTAAGCCCGCCGCTCCACCCCCGTCACCCCCGCGAAAGCGGGGGATGGGCAGGTCGCCATGCGCCCCGCGCATGGCTAAGATTGCCGGGGGCAATCTTACCTGCCCATCTCCTGTCTCATCCACAAACGCACCGGTGGATCTTGTGGCTCGTGCGGGAGATGGGTCCCCGCTTTCGCGGGGATGACGAGTAAATAGATTAAGCCGTCGTGCCCCCGTCCACGTCGATCGTCGTACCGGTGATGTACGACGCATCCTCGCTGGCGAGGAAGGCGGCGAGCGCGGCCACCTCTTCGGCGCGGCCATAGCGCCCCAGCGGGATCGTCGGCAGCAGCGACGCGGCGAGATCGCCGTCGGCGGGGTTCATGTCGGTGTCGATCGGCCCCGGCTGGATCACGTTGACGAGGATGCCGCGCGGCGCGAGGTCGCGAGCCCAGCCGCGGGCGAGCCCCTGCACCGCCGACTTGCTCGCCGCATAGGTCGCCGCGCCGGGGAACATCGAGGCGTCGCCCATCACGCTGCCGGTGATGATGACGCGTCCGCCGTCGGCGAGATGCGGCACCGCCGCGACCGTCCCGGCGACCACGCCGTCGACATTGACCGCGAAGATCCGGCGGAAGCTGTCGACGCTCTCCTGGTCGACGCCGGTGAAGCCCGCGACGCCGGCATTGTGGACGAGGATGTCGATCCCGCCCAGATCGGCCGCCGCCTGGTCGACCGCGGCCTTCACCGCGGCGGGATCCGCGGCGTCGGCCTGCAGCGCCTTGCCCTTGACGCCCGCGGCGACGACCGCCGCGACGGTCGCCTCGGCGGCCTCGCGATTGCCGGCATAGGTGATCACGACATCGGCGCCCTCGGCGGCCAGCCGCTTCGCGATCGCCGCCCCGATCCCGCGCGATCCGCCGGTCACCAGCGCGCGCTTGCCCTGCAGTTTCTTCGACATTGCTCAATCTCCGATCCCCAGCCGATCGCTTCGCCGGCTGCCGGGACGAAGCGCAACTTGGGAAGCGACAAAGATATTTCAATATTACCGAACTATGGAAACGACGAAGCGTTTCTATATTCGCCCCATGGATCGCTTCGTGCACCCCGACCTCAAGGACGTCAGCCTCGCCGCGGCGCTGCACGCGCTCGCCGATCCGGTGCGGCTCGAGATCATCGCCAGGCTGGTCGCGAATCCCTGCCTCAATTCGGGCGCCTCCTGCCCCGGCAACACGCCGAAGAGCACGCTCTCGAATCACTTCAACGTGCTGCGCGCCGCCGGGCTGATCGAGACGACCGCCGAGGGCCGCGAGCGGATGAACCGCCTGCGCCGCGCCGATTTCGACGCGCGTTTTCCCGGGCTGCTCGACTCGGTTCTGGCCAACAAGCCCTGATCGCGCGCGCCTACGGGCTTGCGCTCGCCAAGCGAAAGGCATAGCCCGCGCAACCGAACGACCCGCGCGTAAGGACCTTTTCGGAAATGGCCGACTTCCGCCTGCCCAAGAACAGCCGCATCACCAAGGGCAAGGAGCACAAGGCCGACGCGTCCGCGAAGCGCGTCAAGAAGTTCAAGATCTACCGCTACGATCCCGACAGCGGCGCAAACCCGCGCTACGACAATTTCGAGGTCGATCTCGACGAGTGCGGCCCGATGGTCCTCGACGCGCTGATCAAGATCAAGTCCGAGCAGGATTCGACGCTCACCTTCCGCCGCTCATGCCGCGAGGGCATCTGCGGGTCCTGCTCGATGAACATGGACGGGCGCAACGGCCTCGCCTGCACCACCGCGATCGAGGACATCAAGGGCGACATCCGCATCACGCCGCTGCCGCACATGGACGTGATCAAGGACCTCGTCCCCGACTTCACCCATTTCTACGCGCAATATGCCTCGATCAAGCCGTGGCTGCAGACCGTCTCGACCACGCCCTCGGGCAAGGAGCGACTCCAGAGCCCCGAGCAGCGCGACAAGCTCGACGGCCTGTACGAGTGCATCCTCTGCGCCTGCTGCTCGACCTCGTGCCCGAGCTATTGGTGGAATTCGGACAAGTTCCTCGGCCCGGCGATCCTGCTCCAGGCCTATCGCTGGCTCGCCGACAGCCGCGACGAGATGACCGGCGAGCGGCTCGACCAGCTCGAGGATCCGTTCCGCCTCTATCGCTGCCACACGATCATGAACTGCGCGAACGTGTGCCCCAAGGGCCTCAACCCCGCCAAGGCGATCGCCGAGATCAAGAAGATGGAGGCCGAGCGGGCGCTTTGAGCGACTTCGCCGAGCAGCATTTCCGCTACGACGACGATCCCGACCTGCCGGGCTGGAAGCGCTGGCAGATCCTCGATTCGGGCCGCTTCAACAGCTTCATCGGCGCCTTGTCGGTCAAGCGCGAGGACAGGCTCGCGCGCGTGCGCACGACCTTCCGGCACGAACATTCGAACCTGCGCGACCATATCCATGGCGGCGCGCTCGCCGGCTTCATCGACATGGCGCTGTTCGCCGCAGGGCGCAGCTTCGGCGTGCTGAGCGGCCCCGCCTCGACGCTCGACATGTCGATCCAGTTCATCACCGGCGGCGCGATCGGCGTGCCGACCGAGGCGCATGTCGAACTGCTCCGCGAGACCGGCCGGCTGCTCTTCCTGCGCGGCGTGGTGGTGCAGGACGAGGTGATGGTCGCCAGCTTCCTCGGCACGATCCGGAAGCCTTCGGCCAAGTGATGCTCATTCCCTCTCTTCCGTCACCCCCGCGAAAGCGGGGGCCCATCTCCGAAACGCGCAGCGAAATACGCCCGCTGTGCTTTCGGATAGCCCACGAGATGGGCCCCCGCTTTCGCGGGGGTGACGCGAGAGGCAGATGACCAAGGTCCTCGCCCGCTATCGCGCGCTCGTCGCTGCGGGCGAGCTGCGCGCCGACCCCGAGCAGGAGGCGGCAGCCGAGCGGCTCGACCGGCTCGCCCGCGAGCTCGAGGAAGTGCCGCACAAAGGCAGCATCCTGTGGCGCGCGCTCCGCCGCAGGCCCGATCCGCCGCGCGGCGTGTACCTCTGGGGCGGCGTGGGCCGCGGCAAGTCGATGCTGATGGACCTGCTGTTCGACTGCGTCGACATCCGCCGCAAGCGCCGCGTCCATTTCCACGAATTCATGCTCGAGGTGCACGAGCGCCTCAATGCCGAGCGCAAGAAGAACAGTGCCGATCCCGTGGTCGCGGTTGCCGATGCGCTGTCCGAGGACATCCGCCTGCTCGCCTTCGACGAGATGGTGGTCAACAACCCCGCCGACGCGATGATCCTCTCGCGACTGTTCACCGAGATGATGGGCCACGGCCTCACCGTCGTCGCCACGTCGAACCGCCCGCCCAGGGACCTCTACAAGGACGGGCTCAACCGCGCGCTCTTCCTCCCCTTCATCGCGCTGATCGAGAACGGCATGGACGTGCTCGCGCTCAACGGCCCGGTCGACTATCGGCTCGATCGCCTCGGCAGCATGCAGACCTGGCTCGTTCCCAACGGCCCGGAGGCGACCGCCCAGCTCTCCGCCGCCTTCTTCCGCCTCACCGACTATCCGGTCGAGGATGCCGCGCGCGTTCCCTCCTGCGACCTGCCCGTGCAGGGCGGTCGCTCGATCCATGTTCCGCGATGCGTGAAGGGCGTCGCGGTGTTCTCGTTCAAGCGGCTGTGCGGCGAGGCGCGCGGCGCGCCCGACTATCTCGCCATCGCGCACCGCTTCCACACCGTGATCCTGGTCGGCATCCCCCGCTTGGGCCCCGAGAACCGCAACGAGGCCGCGCGCTTCGTCACCCTGGTCGACGCGCTCTACGAGAACCGCGTCAAACTGCTCGCCGCCGCCGACGCCCAGCCCGACGAGCTCTACATCGCCGGCGACGGCGCCTTCGAATTCGAGCGCACCGCCTCGCGGCTGCACGAAATGGCCTCCGACGAATATCTGGCCGAAGGGCATGGCGAGCATTAGGCTCGCACCCCTCTCCCTTGATGGGAGAGGGAGGGGCCCGCGCGCGAAGCGCGTGGGAGGGTGAGGGTGAGCTATCCCCGGGCGACGAGGCCCGTGGAGAGCTCACCCCCACCCAACCCTCCCCCATCAAGGGGGAGGGCTAAGAAGGGGAGAAATTGCATGGTCCGAACATTCCTGCTCGCCCTCGCCCTCCTCCTCGCCCCACCCGCCTTCGCCCAGGCCGTGCTCACCGGCGCCGACATGCGCCCGTCGCACAGCCTCGACGGCGCGTGGCACTGGTCGGTCGATCCCTATCGCGACGGCAAGGCGGGCTTCCATGGCGGCCCTCCGGGCAGCAGCACCCAACGTTGGCAGGACAGCATCCAGGCCGAAGTCGCCGAGAAGAACCCGCGCGCTTTGTTCGAGTTCGACATGCAGCGCTCGCCGGTCGCGCATCTGCCCGGCGGCTGGATCGGCCACGCGCCGGAGATGCGCCATTACCAGGGCCTCGTCTGGTACCAGCGCAGCTTCGACACGCCGAAGCCCGCCCCCGGCACGCGCGCCTTCCTGCGCTTCGGCGCCGCCGACTATACCGCCGACGTCTATCTGAACGGCAAGCGCGTCGGTAGCCATGCCGGCGGCTTCACCCCCTTCGCCTTCGACGTGACCGAATTGCTGCGCGACGGCAGCAACCAGATCACCGTCGGCATGGATTCCGCGCGCAGCGACGACGACGTGCCCCCACCGGTCACCGACTGGGAGACCTATGGCGGCATCACCCGCTCGGTGACCCTGGTCACCGTCCCCGAGACCTTCGTCGACGATACCTGGATCCGCCTCGGCCGCGACGGGCGCATCCATGCCGATGTCCGGCTGTACGGCCGCGAGGCCGCGAACCGCGACGTGCGCGTCCGCATCCCCGCGCTCGGCCTCGCGCTTTCGGGCCGGACCGGCGTGGACGGCCGATGGAGCGGCAGCGCGCCCGCGCCGCGCGCGCTCGCCCGCTGGTCGCCCGAGACGCCCACGCTCTACGACGTCCGGATCGAATCGGGCACCGACGCCCTCCAGGACCGGATCGGCTTCCGCACGGTCGAGGTCCGCGGCACGCAGATCCTGCTCAACGGCAAGCCCGTCTTCCTGCGCGGCATCTCGATGCACGAGGAGGAGCTCGGCCGGAACCCGGTGCGCGCGATCACCCCCGCGGCCGCCCGCGCGCTGCTCACCGAGATCAAGCAAGGCCTGAACGGCAACTTCGTCCGCCTCGCCCACTACCCCCACAGCGAGGTCATGACGCGCATGGCCGACGAGCTCGGTCTGATCGTGTGGAGCGAGGTCCCGGTCTATTGGCGCGTCAACTGGGACAATCCGGCGACGCTCGCCGCCGCGCGCCAGCAGCTCCGCGAGAACATCCTTCGCGATCGCAACCGCGCCTCGATCGCCTTGTGGAGCGTCGCCAACGAGACACCTGTCGGCGACGCGCGCAACGCCTTCCTCCGCACGCTGATCGGCGACGTCCGCGCGATCGACGACAGCCGGCTGGTCACCGCCGCCCTGCTCAGCAAGCGCGAAGGCAAGGTGATGACCATCGACGATCCGCTCGTCGCCGATCTCGATGTCATGGCGATCAACACCTATAACGGCTGGTATTCGCAGGATCCGCTGCCCGAGCTGCCGGGCTTCGAGTGGCGTTCGCCCGCGGCCAAGCCGCTGATCTTCTCCGAATTCGGCGCCGATGCCCAGGTGGGCTATCACGATGCCGCCACCGATCCGCACAAGTTCAGCGAGGAATTCCAGGCCGAATATTACCGCCAGACGCTGGCCATGGCCGCCAAGGTGCCCTTCCTCGCCGGCATGAGCCCGTGGATCCTCAAGGATTTCCGTTCGCCGCGGCGCCAGCATCCGGTCTTCCAGCAGGGCTGGAACCGCAAGGGGCTGATCTCGGAAACCGGCGCGCGCAAACAGGCGTTCTACGTGCTCGCGGAGGAATATCGCCGCCGCGCCGGGTCGCGCCGCTGACCCGCGATGGCGCGCGCCCGCCTTATTGCACTTGCGAATTAGTTGCAAAGATAATCCGGAACTACAGCGATTCCCGGGTTGCGACCCTCCTATCATAGGTCTAAGCCGCCCGCGTTTCAGGGGCGCCACAGCTGCGTCTGCGGTTGCTTGACTAGCGCTAAGGAGATTCCATGGCTCGCAAGAAGATCGCGCTGATCGGCGCCGGCAATATCGGCGGCACGCTCGCGCACCTCGCCGCACTCAAGGGCCTGGGCGACATCGTCCTGTTCGACGTGGTCGAAGGCGTGCCCCAGGGCAAGGCGCTCGATCTCAGCCAGTGCGGCCCGGTCGAGGGCTTCGACGCGAAGATCACCGGCTCGAACGACTATGCCGACATCGCGGGCGCCGACGTGATCATCGTCACCGCCGGCATCGCCCGCAAGCCGGGCATGAGCCGTGACGACCTGCTCGGCATCAATTTGAAGGTGATGAAGGCCGTCGGCGAAGGCATCGCCGCCAACGCTCCCGACGCCTTCGTGATCTGCATCACCAACCCGCTCGACGCGATGGTCTGGGCGCTGCGCGAATTCTCGGGCCTCCCGCACCAGAAGGTCGTCGGCATGGCCGGCGTGCTGGACTCGGCGCGCTTCAGCCACTTCCTCGCCGAGGAGTTCCAGGTCTCGGTCAAGGACGTCAACTCCTTCGTGCTCGGCGGCCATGGCGACACGATGGTCCCGGTCCTCGAATATTCGACCGTCTCGGGCATCCCGGTCAGCGACCTGATCGCGATGGGCTTCTCGACCAAGGAGCGTATCGACGCGATCGTCCAGCGCACCCGCTCGGGCGGCGGCGAGATCGTCGGCCTGCTCAAGACCGGCTCGGCCTTCTATGCGCCGGCTACTTCGGCGATCGCGATGGCCGAGAGCTACCTCTACGACAAGAAGCGCGTCCTGCCCGCCGCGGCGCACCTGACCGGCCAGTACGGCGTCGACGATCTCTATGTCGGCGTGCCGATCATCATCGGCAAGGACGGCGTCGAGAAGGTGATCGAGATCAGCCTGACCGACGAAGCCAAGGCCAACCTCACGGTCTCGGTCGACGCGGTCAAGGAACTGCTCGTCGCCTGCAAGGGCATCGACAGCAGCCTGAACTAAGCACCCACCGTCACCCCGGCGAAAGTCGGGGTCTCGTGCGACACGGTCCCGCCTCGCCGGGATGACGAAAGAGAGACCCAATGAGCATCCTCGTCGACAAGAACACCAAGGTCATCACCCAGGGCATGACCGGCGAGACCGGCAGCTTCCACACCAAGGCGGCGCTGGAATACGGCACGCAGATGGTCGGCGGCGTCACGCCGGGCAAGGGTGGGAGCGAGCATCTCGGCCTGCCGGTGTTCGACACCGTCGCGGAGGCCAAGTCGAAGACCGGCGCCGACGCATCGGTGATCTACGTGCCGCCGCCCTTCGCCGCGGATTCGATCCTCGAGGCGATCGACGCCGAGATCCCGCTGATCGTCGCGATCACCGAGGGCATTCCGGTGCTCGACATGGTCCGCGTCAAGCGCGCGCTGACCGGCTCGAAGTCGCGCCTTATCGGCCCGAACTGCCCCGGCGTGCTCACTCCAGGGGAGTGCAAGATCGGCATCATGCCCGGCAGCATCTTCTCCAAGGGTTCGGTGGGCGTTGTAAGCCGTTCGGGTACGCTTACCTATGAAGCCGTGTTCCAGACCACCAATGCCGGGCTCGGCCAGACCACCGCGGTCGGCATCGGCGGCGATCCGGTCAACGGCACCAACTTCATCGACGTGCTCGAGCTGTTCCTCGCCGACGAGGCGACCCAGTCGATCATCATGATCGGCGAGATCGGCGGCGACGCCGAGGAGCAGGCCGCGCAGTTCCTGATCGACGAGGCCAAGCGCGGCCGCAAGAAGCCGATGGCCGGCTTCATCGCGGGCCGCACCGCGCCTCCGGGGCGCCGCATGGGCCATGCCGGCGCGATCGTCTCGGGCGGCAAGGGCGACGCCGAGAGCAAGATCGCGGCGATGGAAGCCGCCGGCATCCGCGTCTCGCCGAGCCCGTCCGAGCTCGGCTCGACGCTGGTCGAGGTGTTGAAGGGCTAAATACTAGGCCGTCATCCCGGCGAGAGCCGGGATCGCGTGCCGCATGAGATCCCGGCGTGCGCCGGGATGACGAGGTGTAGAATGGGCTACGAAGGCCTGGATTTCGAGCAGATCGCCGGCGGGGTGAGCCCCGCCTTCATCGAGACGCTGTACCGCCGCTACAAGGCCGACCCGAACGCGGTCGAATCCGGCTGGCGCCAGTTCTTCGAAGGCCTCGACAATACTGCCTCCGGCCCGAGCTGGGCCAATCCGCGCTGGCCGCTGAGCGAAACCGATGCGCTCACCGCCGCGCTCGATCCCACCCAGATGGAGCCCGCGCCCAAGCCCGCCAAGGGCGGCGCGCCCGCGCCCAAGGCCGCTCCGGCGGCGTCGGAAACCGACATCGTCAAGGCCGCGGCCGATTCGATCCGCGCGATGCTGCTGATCCGCACCTATCGCGTTCGCGGCCATCTCGCCGCCAGCCTCGATCCGCTCGGCCTCGTCCGGCACGAGCTGCCTGCCGACATGACGCCCGAATATCACGGCTTCAGCGGCGCCGACCTCGATCGCCCGATCTATCTCGGCGGCGTGCTCGGCCTCGAAAAGGCGACCGTGCGCGAGATCGTCGCGATCCTGCAGGCCAATTACTGCGGCAATGTCGGCCTCGAATATATGCACATCGCCGATGTCGAGGAGCGCCGCTTCCTCCAGGAGCGGATGGAGGGCAAGGACAAGGCCATCCAGTTCACCCCCGACGGCAAGAAGGCGATCCTCTCCAAGGTGATCGAGGCCGAGCAGTGGGAACGCTTCTGCGGCAAGAAGTTCGTCGGCACCAAGCGCTTCGGGCTCGACGGCGGCGAGGCGATGATCCCCGCGCTCGAGGCGGTGATCAAATATGGCGGCCAGCTCGGCGTGCGCGAGATCGTCTACGGCATGGCGCATCGCGGCCGCCTGAACGTGCTCGCCAACGTCATGGCCAAGCCGTTCCGCGTGATCTTCCACGAATTCGGCGGCGGCTCGGCCAATCCCGACGATGTGGCCGGATCGGGCGACGTGAAATACCATCTCGGCACCAGCACCGACCGCGAATTCGACGGGATCAGCGTCCACATGTCGCTGGTCGCCAACCCCTCGCACCTCGAGGCGGTCGATCCGGTGGTGCTCGGCAAGGTCCGCGCGCTCCAGACGCTGCGCGGCGATCTCGCCGAGCATGAGCAGGTCCTTCCCGTCCTGATCCACGGCGACGCCGCGATGGCGGGCCAGGGCATCGTCTGGGAGTGCCTCGGCTTCTCGGGCATCCGCGGCTACAATACCGGCGGCTGCATCCATTTCGTCATCAACAACCAGATCGGCTTCACGACGAGCCCGCAATTCGCGCGCTCCTCGCCTTATCCGTCGGACGTCGCCAAGGGCGTCCAGGCGCCGATCCTCCACGTCAACGGCGACGATCCCGAGGCGGTGACCTTCGCCTGCAAGGTCGCGATCGAGTTCCGCCAGAAGTTCAAGCGCGACGTCGTGATCGACATGTGGTGCTATCGCCGCTTCGGCCACAACGAAGGCGACGAGCCGAGCTTCACCCAGCCCTTGATGTACGCCAAGATCAGGCAGCATCCGCCGGTGAGCGAGGTCTATGCCAAGCGCCTCGCCGCCGAGGGCGTGGCCGACCAGGGCTTCGTCGACGAGAAGACCGCCCAGTTCACCACCCTGCTCGAAGGCGAGTTCGACGCCGGCAAGTCGTACCTGCCCAACAAGGCCGACTGGTTCGCCGGCCGCTGGTCGGGCCTCGGCGCCCCCGCCGATCCCGAGACCGCGCGGCGCAGCGTCGATACCGGCATCGAGAAGAAGCTGTTCGACAGCCTCGGCCGCACGCTGACCGAGGCCCCCGAGGGTCTCGAGATCCACAAGACGCTCGGCCGCGTGCTCGACGCCAAGCGCGAGATGTTCAAGTCGGGCGAGAATTTCGACTGGGCGACCGGCGAGGCGCTGGCGTTCGGCTCCTTGCTCTCCGAAGGCTTCGGCGTCCGCCTCTCGGGCCAGGACTCCGGTCGCGGCACCTTCAGCCAACGCCACGCCGTCTGGGTCGACCAGAAGGACGAGCACAAATACGTGCCGCTCCAGACCATCCCGCACGGCAGCTTCGAAGTGCTCGACAGCCCGCTGTCCGAGTACGGCGTGCTCGGCTTCGAGTACGGCTATGCCTCGGCCGATCCGAAGGCGCTGGTGCTCTGGGAGGCGCAGTTCGGCGATTTCGTCAACGGCGCGCAGATCATGATCGACCAGTTCATCGCATCGGGCGAGGCCAAGTGGCTGCGCGCCAACGGGCTCGTGATGCTGCTCCCGCACGGCTATGAAGGCCAGGGCCCTGAGCACAGCTCGGCGCGCCCCGAGCGCTTCCTCCAGCTCTGCGCGCAGGACAATATGCAGGTGGTCAACATCACCACCCCGGCGAACTACTTCCACCTGCTGCGCCGCCAGATGCACCGCAACTTCCGCAAGCCGCTGGTGCAGATGACCCCCAAGTCGCTGCTCCGCCACAAGATGGCGGTGTCGAAGACCGAGGACTTCCTGGGCGACACGCACTTCAAGCGCATCCTCTCGGACCCCAACGCGCCGGCGGATGCCGACGTGAAGCGCCTCGTATTGTGCACCGGCAAGGTCGCCTACGACCTGATCGAGGCGCGCGACGCGGCGGGCGACAAGAACACCGCGATCGTCCGGATCGAGCAGCTCTATCCTTTCCCGGGCGAGCCGCTCACCGCGCGCCTCAAGCGCATGGCCAACCTCGAGGAAGTGGTCTGGGCGCAGGAAGAGCCGAAGAACAACGGCTATTGGTTCTTCGTCGAGCCCTTCATCGAGCAGTGCCTGATCGATGCCGGCGTCAAGCCGCAGCGCCCGCGCTATGCCGGCCGCGCCGCGGCGGCATCGCCCGCCACCGGCCTGATGAAGCGCCACACCGCCGAGCAGGGGGCGCTCGTCGCCGAAGCGCTCGGTCACAGCGTCCGCGAAGAGATTCGCCGGACGCGGAAATCCTAACGAGGTAGAGAAGATGGCAGACGTTAAGGTCCCGGTCCTCGGCGAATCGATCACCGAAGCGACGCTCGGCGAGTGGCTCAAGAACCCGGGCGACCCGGTCAAGCTCGACGAGCCGATCGCCAGCCTCGAGACCGACAAGGTCTCGGTCGAGGTCCCCTCGCCCGTCGCGGGCGTGATGGGCGACCAGCTGGTCAAGGTCGGCGACACCGTCGCGGTCGACGCGGTGATCGCCACCGTCACCGAGGGCGGCGCCGCTGCGGCAGCGCCCAGCCCCGCGCCTGCCGCCGCCGAGCCGGCACCGGCGCCTGCCGCTGCCCCGGCCGCCGCCGCGAGCGATGCGGCCGCCGCGCTTTCGCCATCGGTGCGCCGCGCGGTGCTCGAGACCGGCGTCGATCCCTCGACCGTGCAGGGCACCGGCAAGGACGGCCGCCTGACCAAGGACGACGTGATCGCCGCCGCCAGCAACAAGCCCGCCGCCGCGCCTGCCGCGACCCCGGCGCCCGCCGCTGCAGCCTCTGCCGGCGGCCGCAAGGAAGAGCGCGTCCGCATGACGCGCCTGCGCCAGACCGTCGCCAAGCGCCTCAAGGAAGCGCAGAACACCGCCGCCATGCTGACGACGTTCAACGACGTCGACATGACCGAAGTCATCGCCGCGCGCACCAAGTACAAGGACCTGTTCGAGAAGAAGCACGGCGTCCGCCTGGGCTTCATGGGCTTCTTCGTGAAGGCCGCCGTCCAGGCGCTCCGCGACATCCCCTCGGTCAACGCCTCGATCGAGGGCGACGAGATCGTCTATCACGATTATGCCGACATCTCGGTCGCGGTCTCCGCGCCGCAGGGGCTCGTCGTGCCCGTGATCCGCGACGCGCAGGACCTGTCGGTCGCCGGCATCGAGAAGACGATCGGCGATTTCGGCAAGCGCGCCAAGGAAGGCACGCTCAAGATGGAGGAGATGAAGGGCGGCACCTTCACCATCTCCAACGGCGGCGTGTTCGGCTCGCTGATGTCGACTCCGATCATCAACCCGCCCCAGTCGGCAGTGCTCGGCCTCCACCGCATCGAGGACCGCCCGGTCGTCCGCGACGGCCAGGTCGTCGTCCGCCCGATGATGTACCTCGCGCTGTCCTACGATCACCGCCTGATCGACGGCCGCGAGGCAGTGACGTTCCTCGTCGCGTTGAAGAATGCTATCGAGGATCCGACGAGGCTGCTGATCGATCTGTGAGGAGCGTGCGATGGACTGGCGCGATCATATCGAAACCAAGCCCGGCGTGATGGGCGGGCGGCCCGTCATCCGCGACACCCGCGTCACGGTTGAGATACTGCTCGAATGGTTGGCCGCCGGTTGGTCGGAAGAGGAGATATTGCGCAATTATCCGCGCGTGACCGCCGCCGATCTGCGCGCCGTCCATGCTTTCGCCCGCGATATCATTGCCGACGGCCTCTATTCGCTAGAACCTCGCGCAGCCTGAAGTGCGCTTCCTGCTCGATGAGAATGTGCCGTTCGACTTGTTCGATGCGCTATGCGAGCGCAGGCACGAAGTCGAGCATGTCGCCCGCATCGCCGCCCGCGCGGATGATATCGATATCCTAGCCCGCGCTGTCGCCGACTGTGCGATCTTGCTAACCTTCGACAGTGACTTCGGCCGCCTTATCTTCTACGAGCAGCGCGCTGCTCCGCCGGGCGTGGTCTATCTGCAGTCGCACTCCACCGGCGTGGCGCAAACTGTGGCGATGTTCCTCCGAATCCTGGATGAGGGCGATCTCGACATTTCCAACCAATTCATTGTTATCGATCAGCACGGTGCTCTTCGCGTGCTGCCGCTCAGATAAGGTGTGACATGGCTGAATACGACTTCGACGTCCTCGTGATCGGCTCAGGCCCCGGTGGCTATGTCGCCGCGATCCGCGCCGCGCAGCTCGGTTTGCGCACCGGCTGCGTCGAGAGCCGCGAGACGCTGGGCGGCACGTGCCTCAACGTCGGCTGCATCCCGTCCAAGGCTTTGCTCAACGCCTCCGAGCTGTTCCACGAAGCCGCCTCGGGCGCGCTCGCCAAGCACGGCGTCAAGCTGGGCAGCGTCGAGCTCGACCTGCCCGCGATGATGGCCGACAAGGACAAGGCCGTGAAGGGCCTGACCGGCGGCATCGAGTTCCTGTTCAAGAAGAACAAGGTCGAGTGGGTGAAGGGCCTCGGCACCTTCGTCGACGCGCACACCGTCCAGGTCGGCGAGCGCAAGGTCACCGCGAAGAACGTGGTCATCGCCACCGGCTCGTCGGTCACCCCGCTTCCCGGCGTCGCAATCGACCAGAAGGTCGTCGTCGACTCGACCGGCGCGATCGCGCTCGAGAAGGTCCCCGAGCATCTCGTCGTGATCGGCGGCGGCGTGATCGGGCTCGAGCTCGGCTCGGTCTGGCAGCGCCTCGGCGCCAAGGTCACCGTGGTCGAATTCCTCGACCAGTTGCTCCCCGGCATGGACGGCGAGGTCCGCAAGGAAGCCGCCAAGATCTTCAAGAAGCAGGGCATGGAGATCAAGCTCTCCACCAAGGTCACTGGCGTCGCCGTCAATGGCGGCAAGGCGACCGTGACGGTTGAGCCCGCCGCGGGCGGCGCAGCCGAGACGATCGAGGCCGATGCCGTGCTCGTCTCGATCGGCCGCAAGCCCAACACCGACGGCCTCGGCCTCGACAAGATCGGTCTCGCCACCAACCAGCGCGGCCAGATCGAGACCGACCATAGCTTCCGCACCACGGTCGACGGCGTCTGGGCAATCGGCGACGTCATCCCCGGCCCGATGCTCGCGCACAAGGCCGAGGACGAAGGCATTGCGGTCGCCGAGAACATCGCCGGCCTCACCGGCATCGTGAACCACGACGTCATCCCGTCGGTGGTCTACACCCACCCCGAGATCGCCGGCGTCGGCCTGACCGAAGAGCAAGCCAAGGAGCGCGGCGAGGTCAAGGTCGGCAAGTTCCCGATGGCGGGCAACAGCCGCGCCAAGGCGATCGACGACACGGTAGGCTGGGTGAAGGTCATCGCCGACGCCAAGACCGATCGCGTGCTCGGCGCGTGGATCATCACCTCGGTGGCGGGCACGATGATCGCGCAGGTCGCGCAGGCGATGGAATTCGGCGCGACGTCCGAGGACATCGCGTACACCTGCCACGCCCATCCCACGCATAGCGAGGCGATCAAGGAAGCCGCGATGGGCGTGCTGGGCAAGCCGATCCACATTTGATGGTCAGGCTCGGCGCGGCGCTGCTGTTGCTCGCCGCGCCGCTGCCGGCGCCCGCCCAGGACGCCACGATCGGCGTCGCCGAGAACGATCCCGAGATGCGCGCCGCGGTCGCCAAGGCGCGCGCGGGGTTGCCGGTCTTCTTCGGCCACGCCACCGCGCCCTCGCCCGGCGAAGGCGGCTTCCTGATCAAGTTCGACCTGATCCCAGAGGCCCCGGCCGAGTTCGCCTGGGCCGAGATCGTCTCGCACCAGGGCGATGTCAGCATCGCCCGCCTCGCCAACGCCCCGCGCGACCCGCGCTTCGCCAAGGGCCAGCAGGTCACGGTCCGCGACGGCCAGGTCATCGACTGGGCCTATTGGCGCGACGGCACGATGCAGGGCGGCGCGACGATGCGCGTGCTGATATCGCGGATGAAGCCGGAAGAGGCCCGCGCTATGCTGGACAGGTTCGGCTGGTAGCGGCTGGACTTGCGATCATCTCCCGAGTGTTATACTAACATAACACACATAGTGGGAGGGATCACATGCACCGCTTCGCCGTCAGCCTGCTCGCGCTCAGCCTCGCCGCCACGCCCGCGCTGGCGCAGGATCCGGGCCGGATGCAGCAGGTGATCGCCGCCGATGCCGACAAGGGCGAGTTCATGGGCGCGGTGCTGGTCGCGCGCGACGGGCAGGTGCTGCTCGACCGCGGCTATGGCTCGGCGAACCTCGAATGGAAGATCCCGAACGATGGCGACACCAAGTTCCGCCTCGGGTCGATCACCAAGCAGTTCACCGCCGCCGCGATCCTGCTGCTCCAGGAGCGCGGCAAGCTCAGCCTCGACGCGCCGATCAAGACCTATTTGCCCGATGCCCCCGCGGCCTGGGACAAGGTGACGGTGCGCCACCTGCTCAGCCACACCAGCGGCATTCCCAGCTTCACCAGTTTCGACGATTATTCGAAGAGCCGGCCGCTTCCCGCAACGCTCGACAGCCTGACCGCGCGCTTCCGCGACAAGCCGCTCGATTTCCAGCCCGGCGAGAAGTTCGCTTATTCCAACTCCGGCTACATCCTCCTCACCACGATCGTCGAGAAGGCGAGCGGCCAGCCTTATGCGGCGTTCGTCACCGACAACATCTTCAAGCCGCTCGGCATGGCCGACAGCGGTTATGACAGTCACGCCGCCGTTCTACCTCGTCGCGCATCGGGCTATACGCCGTCGCCGCGCGGCGTGATCAACACCGACTATATCGATATGACGATCCCGCAGGGTGCGGGCGCGCTCTATTCGACGACGCACGACCTGCTCAAATGGAACGCCGGCCTGTTCGGCGGAAAGCTGCTCAAGCCGGAATCGCTCAAGGCGATGACCACGCCGGTGAAGGACAAATACGCCCTCGGCCTGTTCGTCGCCAACGTCGACGGCGCGACGATGATCAACCATGGCGGCGGGATCGAGGGCTTCAACACCTGGCTCGGCTATGATCCCGATCGCAAGCTGACCGTCGTGGTGCTCGGCAACCTCAACAGCGGCGCACCGGACCGGCTCGGCAAGTCGCTGATGACGCTCGCGCGCGGCGGCAACGTGGTGCTGCCCGCCGAGCGCCGGGCGATCACGGTGCCGGCCGCAAAGCTCCGCGAATATGAAGGCACCTACGAACTGAGCCCGACCTTCGCGGTCACCATGAAGGTCGAGGGCGGCAAACTGACGACGCAGGCCACCGGCCAGGACGCGTTCGAGCTGTTCGCGGAGAAGCCCGACCAGTTCTTCCTCAAGGTGGCCGACGCGCAGGTGAGCTTCACGCGCGACGCCGGTGGCAAGGTGACCGGGCTGGTCCTCCACCAGCACGGGCGCGACATGCCGGCGAAACGGAAATAGTCCGCCTCAGGTGGCCGGGCGCGGCTGGGGCCGCGTCGCCCCGGTCAGCCGCGCGATCGCCAGGGTCAGCACCGCCGCGATCAGCGCGGCGAGCCACAGCGCGTCCCAGCCCCAGCGCAGCTGGCTCGCCGCGCCCGAGACCACACCCGCAACGAAGCCCAGCCACAGAGCCAGATAGGGGATCCAGCCCCAGCGGTCCTGGTCCCCCATCAGCGCGCCCGCGAGCTTCTGGCCGATCCGCACCAGCGATCCAGTCATGTAGGTCAGCCCGATCGTCACTTCGCCGTCGCGGTTGAACACGCCGTTCTCGGTGCCCATCGCCGCGGCGAGCAGGACGAGCACCAGCGGCCCCGGCATCACGGTCGCGACGATCGCGGCGAGCGTCAGCAGCGCGGTGACCACCGCCATCACCGCCGCCTTGCGCCGCGCCCCCGCCGCGCGGACGATCACGCTCGACACGATCACGCCGCTGACGAAGCTCAGGATCAGGCCGCCGGCAGTCAGCGCGTCGCCGCCCAATCCCTGCCCGAGCCCGACGCCGAGCCGGGTCGAGTTGCCGCTCATGAACGAGGCGAAGAAGCCGCCCAGGCTGGTGAAGGCGAGCGCGTCGACGAAGCCGGCGAGCGCCGCCAGGCAGACGGCGACTGCGATCAACGGCGATTCAGTCCGGTGCATGACGCTCTAATGCCGCAGCGCATCGCGCGCCGCCACCCCGCGTTTGACCTGCCCGCGCCGACAGGAGAGAAAGCCGCCATGCAAGCCCAGGTCGCAGCGCATATCGGTCCCATCCTCCCCTGGCTCGATCTGTGCGGGATCGCCGTGTTCGCCGCCACCGGCGCGCTCTCGGCGACGCGGCGCGGGCTGACCTTCGTCACGGTGGCCTTCTTCGCGCTGATCACCGGCGTCGGCGGCGGCACGGTGCGCGACCTGCTGATCGGCGCGCCGGTCTTCTGGGTCCATGACGCGACGGTCGCGGCTTTGATCCTGGCGGTCGCGGTGGCGGTGTGGCTGACCCCGCAGCGCTGGTGGAGCGACCGGACGTTCGATTGGCTCGATGCCTTCGGGCTCGCCGCCTACGCCGCGTTCGGCGCGGCCAAGGCGCTCGGCTGGGGCATCCCGCCCGTCCCCGCGGCGCTGATGGGCATCATGACCGCCTGCGTCGGTGGCATCATCCGCGACGTGCTGGTCGGCGAGCCGTCGATCCTCATGCGTCCCGAGCTCTACGTCACCGCCGCCGCGCTCGCTTCCACGGTCTATGTCGGGCTTGCGCTTGCCGGGCTCACCCCGCTCGCCGCCGGCCTGATCGCCGCCGCCGCCGGCTTCGCGCTCCGGGCAGCTGCGATCGTCTGGAAGATCCACCTGCCGGCCTATCGCGGAAGGCGCTGATTGATTTCACGCGGAGGCGCGGAGGCGCAGAGAGCGCAGAGACAGCCTGGCGCGGCCGTCGTTCACTGCGTCGGAGGGGCGGGAACTTTCTGCCGCTTCGCGGCAATAAAATTCTCTGCGTCCTCTGCGCCTCTGCGCGAACCTCTTCTCTTCGCGCCTCCGCGCCTCCGCGTGAGAAAAACTAAGGCCGCACGACCCCCACGTCGCTGAACTTCCTCGGCTCCACCGGCGGCACGGCCGGCTCGTTGAGCTGGCATTGCCAGAAGCCGACGTCGATCCACTGGCCGTGCTTGAAGCCCACCTCGCGGTAGACGCCCGTTCGGCGGAACCCCACCGCCTCGTGCAGCTTGATCGAGCGATCGTTGGGCAAGGTGATCGCGCCTATCGCATGGACGAAGCCCTGCGCACGCAGCGTGGTGACCAAAGCGGCGTAGAGCAGCCGCCCCACCCCCGAGCCGCTCGACGCGTCGGTCAGATAGATCGAGGTCTCGCAGACGTAGCGATAGGCGGGCCGGTCGCGGAACTTGCCGGCATAGGCATAGCCGATCACTCCGCCCTCTTCGCCGTTGGTCGCGACCATCCACGGATAGAGCCCCTCGCTCGCCGCCATCCGCGCGCGCATCGCCCGCGCGTCGGGCGGGTCGATCTCGAACGAGGCGGTGCCGGTCAGCACGTGCGGCGCATAGATCGCGGCGATCGCGGCGGCGTCGGCGGGCTCTGCGGCGCGGATCGCGATCACAGGCCGATCCTCGCGAGCAACAGGTCGATCAACTTGCGGTCCTCCGTGCGGGTGTTGGGCGGGGCCAGCGCCATGCATTCGAGGCAGCGCGCCTGCACCGAACCGCCCAGCGCCAGCCGCCGCGCGTCGCCCAGCGCCTGGCCGAGCAAAGCGCGGCGCTCGGCGGCGATGCGGCCGTACAGGTCGGTGCCCGCGGGCTGGTCCGCCCATTCCTCGTCGTCATCGTCCCCGCCCGCCAGCGAGGCGAGGAACTGCATCCATCCGCTCGGCTGCTTCTCGAGATAGACGGCGTGCACCTTCGCGGGATCGAGCTTCGCCCGCCGCGCCGCCTCGGCGACCGCCGCGTCGATCCCGCCGAACCGGTCGACCAGCTTCAGCTGGTGCGCCACTCCGCCGACCCAGACCCGGCCCTGCCCGATCTCGTCGACGCGCTGCGGCGTCAGCTTCCGCGACTGGGCGACGAGCCCGATGAAGCGCGCATAGCCGCTCTCGATCGCCGCCTGCAGGATCCGGTCGGTGACCGGGTTGATCCCGCCGAAGACGTCGGGCTGGCCGGAGAGCGGCGTGGTCCGCACCCCGTCGCTGGTCACACCGATCTTGGCGAGGCTGTTCTCGAACGAGGGCAGCACTCCGAAGATGCCGATCGACCCGGTGATCGTGCTCGGCTCGGCGAAGATCGCGTCGCCCGCGGTCGACACCCAATAGCCGCCGCTCGCCGCCAGGCTGCCCATCGAGACCACCACCGGCAGCCCCTGCGCCTTGGCCTGGAGCACCGCCTGGCGGATCTGCTCGGACGCCATCGCCGATCCGCCCGGCGAATCGACGCGCACCACCAAAGCCTTCAACTTCTTCTCGGCGAGCCCCTTGAGCAGCAGCCCGCTCACCGTGTCGCCGCCCGCGCTCCCCGCCCCGGCCTTGCCGTCGACGATCTCGCCCGCGACGGTGATCACCCCGATCGAATCGCCCCCCGTCGGCGCTGGGTTGGCGGCGATCCAGTCGCCGAGCTTGATCGACTTGAAGCTGCCCGCGGGCTTGCCGCCCGGCGCGCCGACGATCTCCGCGACGCGCCTGCCGAAGGCGAGCCGGTCGCCGACCTTGTCGACCAGCCCGTAGGAAAGGTTCGCGGCGGCGATGTCGCCCCGGGCGCTGGCCACGACTTCGTCGGGCTTGGCGAGATAGTCGGCGATCCGCGCCTTGGGCCGCGCCTTGGCCACGCCCTCGCGCCACTGCGCGAAGAGCGCGCCGTACAGCGCGTCATTGGCCTCGCGCGCCTCGGGCGACATGTCGGTGCGGATATAGGGCTCGACCGCCGACTTGAACTTGCCGACCTTGTAGACGTGCGCGTTGACGCCGAGCTTGTCCATCAGCCCCTTGTAATAGAGCTGCGTGCCGCCCGGCCCCGCGAAGAGCGTCCCGCCCAGCGGATTGACCCAGATCTCGCTGGCATTGGCGGCGAGCGCATAGCTGTCGTCGCTATAGCCGGTCGCATAGGCCAGCACCTGCTTGCCGCTCGCGCGCACCCGGCCCACGGCATCGGCGACCTCGGAAATCGCCGCCGGATAGCCGCCCATGAAGCGATCGAGATCGAGCACCACCGCCTTGACCCGCCCGTCGGTCCGCGCCGTGTCGAGCGCGCGCAGCACGTCGCGCAGGCGATGCTGCTTGGTCACCTCGCCGCCGCTGAGCCGCGCGAAGGGATCGGCCTCCTCGGGCTGCTCGACAAGCGTCCCGTCCAGCGCCACCACCAATGCGCCGTCGCTCACCGCCGCCTTGTTGGGCTTGTAGGAAAGCACCGCGAACAGGCCCGCGAAGAACAGGAGCATCAGGACGAGGACGAGAAAATCCTTGATCCCGACGAGTATCTTCCAGGCGCCCCGAACCAGCTTCACGTCTGCCGCTCCATCAATTGCGCTCTCCTGCTACCGGATGGCAGGGAGCGAGTAAACGGCCCGTGTATTATTCATCCAATACAGGCAGGGCGCCCGGCGCGGCGCGGATCAGCGCACCACGAGCTTGGTGTAGAGGTGCCAGGTCGCATAGCCGAGCACCGGCAGCACCACCGCGAGTCCCACGAAGAAGGGGATCGATCCGACCACCAGCAATGCCGCGACGATCACGCCCCAGCGCAGCATCACGCCCCGGTTGGCGTTGACCGCCAGCCGCGACGTATGGACCGCGACGCGCGCGTCGACATCCTTGTCGACCAGCATCGGCATCGCCACCACGCTCACCGTCAGCACCGCCGCGGCGAAGAGCAGGCCGGCGAGGTTGCCGAGCACGATCAACGCCCAGCCCTCGGGCGTGGTGAACAGCCGAGTCGCGAACGCGCTCAGGCTCTCGGGCGGCGCGATCCCCATCAGCGCCACATAAAGTCCCGCGGCGACGGTCAGCCAGGCGAAGAACATCACGAGCAGCAGCCCCGCGACGACCATGAACGAATCGAACGAGGGGCGCTTGATGACGTCGAGAAAGTGCGACCAGTCCGATTCGAGCCCCTGCTCGCGGCGGCGCGCCAACTCGTAGAAGCCGGCGGCGGCGGCGGGGCCGAGCAGACCGACGCCCGCGGCGAGCGGGAAGAAGAGATGGGCGAGCGAGCCTTGCAACGCGACCGCCGCCGCGGCGAAGCCCACCATCGGATAGATGATCCCGACGAAGATCAGGTCGCCGCGATGCTCGAGGAAATCGGCCCAGCCCTGGCGAAGCGCGTCGCGCAGGTCGGCGGCGGTGATGGTACGGACGTCATACGCCTCCGCGGGGCGTTCCACAGGTTCGACACGAGCGACAGTCATGACGCGCTCCTCGATGTCCCCGGCAGGCGCGATCATACGCCCCTTCCCCCCGCCCGGCAACGCAGGCCGCCGTGGTGGATTCCCGCCGCGGCGCGGGCGCCGGCGAAACCGATACCGACGAGACCTTCCCCACCGTCGGCGCGGCAATCCAACGGCTCCCCGCAACCCGGGGTTGATCCGCGGCGGCGGCATCAAATATTTGCGCCGCGCCCGTTGACGAATCCGGCGCCGCTTCGCATATCCCGCCGCGTTAGCACTCACCTCATATGAGTGCTAAAACCTGTTCAACCCTGACAAAGGATCGCAGCGCAATGAACTTCCGTCCGTTGCACGACCGCGTGCTCGTCCGCCGCGTCGAAGCCGAGGAAAAGACCGCCGGCGGGATCATCATCCCCGACACCGCCAAGGAAAAGCCGCAGGAAGGCGAAGTCGTCGCCGCCGGTTCGGGCGCCAAGGCCGAGGACGGCAAGGTGACGCCGCTCGACGTCAAGGCCGGCGACCGCATCCTGTTCGGCAAGTGGTCGGGCACCGAGGTCAAGGTCAATGGTGAGGACCTCCTCATCATGAAGGAATCCGACATCCTCGGGATCATCGGCTGAAGCCCGCCGGGTCCCTGCCCGGGACTCGCGCGATGGCAATAGTCAACTTCGTCAACCGGTCATCAATTCGAAAGGTCAGCCAACATGGCAGCCAAGGACGTTAAATTCAGCCGCGACGCACGCGAACGCATCCTGCGCGGCGTCGATATCCTCGCCGACGCGGTCAAGGTCACGCTGGGGCCGAAGGGCCGCAACGTCGTGATCGACAAGTCGTTCGGTGCGCCCCGCATCACCAAGGACGGCGTCACCGTCGCCAAGGAAATCGAACTCAAGGACAAGTTCGAGAACATGGGCGCGCAGATGATCCGCGAAGTCGCGTCGAAGACCAACGACCTCGCCGGTGACGGCACCACCACCGCCACCGTGCTCGCCCAGGCGATCGTCCGCGAGGGCATGAAGTCGGTCGCGGCCGGCATGAACCCGATGGACCTGAAGCGCGGCATCGACCTCGCGGTCACCAAGGTCGTCGAGGACATCAAGTCGCGCTCGAAGCCGGTCTCCGGCTCGAACGAGATCGCCCAGGTCGG
>NZ_JAPKNM010000070.1 GCF_026460985.1 Sphingomonas sp. | reverse complement strand
TGGCCCATGCCGAGCGCCTTGCCCCCGACCCGACGCTGGTGCGCGAGGCGGTGGTGCAGGTGTACGGCGCGCGCACCATGGGCGCGAAGGGCATCTTCGGCGTGCACACCTGGGTGGCGGTCAAGCCGACCAATGCAGTCGAGTACACCATCTACGAAGTAGTGGGCTGGCGGCTGCGCTGGAACGACACCGCGGTGGTGATTCGCAACCGGAATCCGGAGGTCTGGTTCGGCTCCCAAGGCGAGCTCTACGCCGATAAGCGCGGCCCGGGCGTGGACGCCCTGATCCGCCGCATCCAGGAAGCCGTCGAGGACTATCCCTACGCCAAGGAATACACCCTCTGGCCCGGACCCAACTCCAACACCTTCACCGCCTGGATCGGCCGCGCGGTGCCCGAGCTCGAGATCGATCTGCCGGCGACGGCGATCGGCAAGGACTTCACCGGCATGCAGATCTTTTCGCGCGCGCCCAGCGGCAGCGGCGTGCAGTTCTCGCTCGGCGGGCTGCTCGGCCTCTCCGCGAGCGGCGTGGAAGGCCTCGAGCTCAACATCCTGAGCCTCAACTTCGGTATCAGCGGCTCGGGCCTGAAGCTGCCGCTCATCGGCCGCATCGGCAGCCCGAGCTTCTCCGGCGTCGTTCCGCAGCCCGTCACGCCGTAGATGAAGGACCAGTTGCTCGACCAGGCGCTCGCCTAGAAGGCCGGACGCGACAGCGTCATCGTGTCGCCGCTGCGGCGCATCTCGACATGCCGCAGGAAGCTCATGCCGATCAGCACCAGCGAGAGCTTTTCCGCGCCGCCTTCGGTGACCGCGCCCGGAACGTTGCTGAGCACGATGTCGCCGATCTGCACCCGGGCGAAGGTGACGACCCAGGCGACCGACGGGCCGTTCGCGGTCTGCGTCATCACGCGTTGGCCCTGGCGCGGGTCGATGCCCATCTGCAGCGCCTGATTCCAGTTGACGAGGATGGTCGTCGCGCCGGTATCGATCATCGCCGGCACCGGGACGTTGTTGATCATCGCCGTGACGACGAAATGGCCGCGCGGGTCGGCGCGCAGCACCGTGGCGCGCACGGTCGACTGCCCGAGGCCCACCTGCACCGGGCGGCCGTCGACCTGCAACACCACCGCGCCGCTCTTGATCTCCAGCACCTTCACGCCCTCGGGAGAGACCTCGTTCGGGCGAAGCGTGCGGGCGACCTTGCCATCGACAATGAGCTGCACCTGCGTCGGCGAAATGCTGGTGACGAAGACGTCGGTCGCTGCCGCGTCCGCAGCGGCGAGGGCCAACGCCGCGATCAGGAGGTTTTTACGTAGCTGACTTCGAGGCATACGTTCACCAGCGCCTGGCGTTTTTCCTCCTTCACCACTTTCAGCGCGCGCTCGAGCGCGGGCATCAGTTCCTTCGGCTCGCTGACGCGCTCGCCGTGGCCGCCGGAGGCCTGGACGACGTGCTCGAAGCGCGGCGAGGGCTCGAGGGTTGCGAACGGCGGCTCTTTCATCGCCGAGGCGTGGCCCTTCGGATAGGTCGCGAGCGTCGAGCGATGCACCGCGGCCCAGCGGGCGTTGTTGGCGATGATGAACAGCGCGGGCAGTTTCATCGCCTCCGAGACGTAATGCACCGCGGTCGGGTTGCCGAACATGTACGCCCCGTCGCCGACCGCGCAGATCACGGTCTTGTCGGGCGAGGCGAGCTTCGCGCCGAGCGCGGCGCCCATGCCCCAGCCGAGGCCGCCGGCCGACGGATTGCCGAAATAGCGGCCCGGTTCCTTGATCGTCATTTCCTCGAGCACCGTCGGGTACTCGTTGACCAGGATCGTGTTCGCGTCGAGCAGCTTGTTCACGCACGCCGAGAGCCACTTGCCGGTGATGCTCGCCGGCATGGGCGTGACGCCGCCGCGAGCCTTTTCGCGGATCGATTTCGACAGATCCGAAACCGTCTTGCGGCGCTCCTCGATGTGCTTCGGCGACACCGCCTGCTTCTGCGCGCTGCGCCACAGTGCCTGCAGCGTCGGTGCGACCGACCCGGTAAGGGAGAGATCGGCGCGGAAGCCGCGCAACGGATAGCGCGCGAACAGCGGATCGGGGCCGACGTGGATGACCTTCGCGTCGGGCCTCGGCTGGCCTTCCTTCGGGATCCACGGCACGTCGCAGTCGACCACCAGCACCACGTCCGCGGCCTTCAGCAGCGAGTGCGGATCCCAGCCGCAATGCATCGGATGCTCGGTCGACAGCGCCAGGTAGCGCGGCCGGTAATGGATCACCGGGACCGCCAGCGCCTGTGCGAGCTGCTCGATCGCCCGCGACGTTTCGGCGTTGCGGCCGCCGTTCGCCGTGATCAGGAGCGGGCTATGGGCATTGCCGAGCAGCTTCGCCGCCTCCTCGAGCGTCTCGGCATCCGCCGCCGGAGGGGAGGCGGGCGCGATCGTCGACTTCTCCGAATGCTTCTGATTCGAAAAATCCGAAGCGAGAACCTCGCGCGGCAGCGTCACGTACACCGGCCCCTGCGGCTCGCTCTTGGCGATGGCGAGCGCCCGGTCGATCACCGTTTCGACCTGCTCGGCGTGGCGCAGCTCGTAGTCCCACTTCATGAACTCGCGCAGCATCCCGCCCTGGTCGAAGTGCTCCTGCGCCCAGTGGATGTAGTTGTTGCGCGC
>NZ_JAPKNM010000069.1 GCF_026460985.1 Sphingomonas sp. | reverse complement strand
CAGGATCGGACCGGCTGGGTCGTATCTCCCCGAGCCGCGCAGGATGCGGAATTGCGGCGCGCGCATGCGGATGTCGTTGACCGCGATCACGCCGGTGGGGCCGAGCGTGACATGTGCCGAGGCGACCGCATTGCCGCCGAGGAAGTTGCGCACGCCCTGGTTGGTCAGCCGGCGCGTCTCTGCGGCGACGTGTCCGCGTATGCCCCAGCCGCCGTCACGCGCGGCGAACAGCTCGGCGTCGGTCGTGAGGTCGACCACGCCGACGCCGTTGATCGCATAGTTGTTGACCCGGCCCTTGATCGCGCCGGTGTAGCGGCCGCGGCCCATGTCGGCGGCGATGATCGCGGTCGCGTCGACGCGATCCGAGCGCAGGCGCAGATTGTCCGACAGGACCTGGTTGCCCGAAATGGCGAGGTCGCCGGCGATCGAGAGATTGGTGACCAGCCCGCCGACCGCGGCGTTGAGCCCCGAAACACGCGCCGCGCGGGCGCGGACGGGCACGAGGATGCGATTGGCGTCGACGCGCGCGCGGCCCTCCGCCCGAAGCTGCTCGACGATCGTCTCGCCGAAGCCGATCGATGCCGCGCTGATCTTGTAGTCGACCACCGGCCGGTTGAACGGTCCGTCCAGCGCCAGCGCGGCGCGCACCGATCGGCCATTGAGGTTGGGCGCGATCGCCCCCGGCGTGAGCAGGATGGCGTCGACGTTGAGATTGCCGAAGCGGTTATGCCCGAGATCGACGATCCCCTTCGCCTCGACCGACAATGCCCGCGACCGCAGCTTCAGCTGCCCGTCGGCGGCGCGATCGCGCCACACGGCGTCGAGCGCGACGTCGAGTTGCGGCGATGCCAGCCGCTCGACCGGCCCCTGCATATACACCCCCGGCCAGGTCGGGCCGCGGACCTGGAAGCGGCCGTTCTGCGCCGCCACGGTGAGATCGGCGACACGCCGCCCGCCCAGCGTCCCGCTCGCCTGCCCGCGCCAATTCTGCCAGCTGCCGCGCCCGCCGACATTGAGCGCGAGCGGGCGATCGAGCCCCATCAGCCCGGTGACCAGCCCCTTCACCGGGGCGTTCATCCGCATGTCCACATCGAGCTTGTTCTGCTCGGGCACCGCGTCGAGCCTGAGCGCCAGCGTGTCGCCCCCGGCCACATCCGGCGCGGAGATGGTTGCGGCGTCCGCGACGATCTGGGCGCGCCCGTCGGAAAGGTGTGCGGTCCCGCGCAGCCGGCCGATATGCCGCTGCCCGCTTACTGCCGGCTCGATGTCGATCCGGGCGATCTCGAGCCGCGCGATGTCGATGTCGATATCGGGAAGCAGGGGCGCCTTGGGATCGGTCGAGGGCTTGAGCGCGGGCCGTCGCAGCAACCGCACCCGGGGGCTGGTGAGGCTGCGAATGTCGACATGGTTGCGGACATAGGCGAGCGGACGCCAGTCGAGCCCGATCTCCGGCGACGTGGCGAAGACGCCCTGGGTGTCGCGCACCTCGACGTCGCGCAGCGTCATCGCGCCGAACAAAGATCCCTCGATCCGCCGCACGCGGAAGTTGAGCCCCGAGGCCAGGGTCAGCCGCCCGATCTGCTGCGCGACGAAATCGCGGCCCGGCTGGGTGTTGATCCCGATGACGAGCAGGCCGACCAGCAACACGACCGTCGTGACGGCGATCGCGCCCCATTTCACCACACGCCGCCACACGGGCCTGCGCTCCGTGACGGACTCGACCGGCGCCTCGACGGGCTCGGTGGGCGGAGGCGGTTCGGTGGCCATCAGAACGCCTGCCCGATCGAGATGTAGAGCGCGATCCGGGACTCGCCCGGCTTGCGGTTGATCGGCGTCGCCACGTCGACGCGCAGCGGCCCGAAATTGGTGTAGAGCCGCCCGCCGATCCCGGCGCCGAAGCGCATGTTCTGCAGCGTCGGGTAGAGCCCCTCATAGACCTGCCCGGCATCGATGAAGGGCACGATCCCGTAATTGCCGAAGCGATAGCGCGCCTCGATCGCGAACTCGTTGAGGCTGCGCCCGCCGACCGGGCGGCCATCGGGCGAGCGCGGGCCGAGCTCCTGATAGCCGAAGCCGCGCACCGATCCGCCGCCGCCGGCGTAATAACGCCGCGACGGCGGCAGGTCGTTGCGCGCGATGCCGGGGATCGAGCCGATCCGCGCGCGCCCGGCGATCACAACGCTCGACGAGACCGGATAATAGGCCGTCCCCTCCGCCATCAGCCGCGCATAGGGCCGCGCGGCGCCGCGCACCGAGGTCTCGGGGCTGACATTCGCCTTGAGGCGGAAGCCGCGCGTCGGATTGAGCAGATTGTCCGACGCGTCATAGCCGATGAAGCTCGGCAGCGCGGCGATCAGCCAGGTGCCGCGATCGCGCGCGCCCTTGTTGAAGTTGAACTGGTCCTCGTTCGAGCCGACGATCTCGCCGCCGTAGAAATAGGTCCAGCGCTTCTGCCAGATCGGCGTCGAATCGCGCGACCAACGCACCGCGATCGAGCCGGTATAGGATTCGAACGCGGCGAAATCCTGGTGGTTGAGCGCCGCGCTCACCTGGAAGGTGCGGTCGCGCCGGCCCGCGTTGGAGCGGCGGAAGGTGCCCGTCACCCCCTGTTCCTGCGTGCCCAGCACGCCGCTGGCGATCAGGGCGCCTTCGGGAGGGAACAGGTTGCGGTGCGTCCAGCTGCCCTCGGCGCGGATCCCCTGCCCGGTGCTGTAGCCGATCTCGGCGGCCAGCGTGCGCGGGCGCCCGCGGTTCTGCCGCACCAGCAAATTCACCACCTCGGTGCCGTCGGGGCCCGGCTTCTCGGTGCGCACGGGTTCGACCGAGACGGTCGAGAACAGGCTGGTGGCGATGAGCGCCTCGCGCAGATCGTCGACCTGGCGGCTGTCGTAGATCGCGCCGGGCTTGTAGCGCCGCAGGATGTTGATGTGCTCGACATCGAACACCTGGCGGCGGCCCTGGGTGACGATCTCGCCGAACACCGCGCGCGGGCCCAACTCCACCGGCAGCGTGTAGTCGCCCTGGTGCGTCTCCTCGTCGAGCAATATGTCGCGGTCGCCGAGCTTGACGAAGGGATAGCCCTGCTGCGGGAGCCGCAGGCTGACATTGGCCTCGGCGCCCTGGATGCGCTCGGCCTGGATGGGATCGCCCGGATTGAGGTTGAGTTCGCGGTCGAGCAGCCCCGGGGGCACCGTCGGACCGCTGACGATCGCGACATTGTTCAGCCGGTAGAGCGCGCCCGGCGTGGCGGTGATCGTCGCGCGCACATTGCCCGAATTCTGCGGGTTCTGCTCGATCGTCGAGATCGCGGTCCCGTCATAAAAGCCGAGCGAATGCATGAGCCGCACCGCCAGCAATTCGTCCTCGCGCGCCCGCGCGGCGACCATCGCGGCATTGGCCGCCTTGCCGTCGCCATCCTCCAGCGCCGAGAGGTCGCGGAACCGGCCCTCGAGCCCGATCTTGTCGAGCCCCTCCACCGCCACGGTGTAGCGGATCGTCGTCGCCTTCTCGTCGTCGACGCCTTCGATCTTGACCGGCTCGACCTTGAACTCGGAAAGCGGAGTGAGCGGCTGCGCGAATTCGGGCGCCTCGGCGGCGGGCGGCGGGAAGCTTTCGATCTCGCTGGTCACCGTGCCCGGCGTCACGGGCTGCGCGGGCTGCTGGAAGTCCTTCATCGGCTCGAGCGGCGCGTTGATGTCGTCGCTCAACTTGGGCAGCGCCGCCTCGAACTCGGCATCGGGGACGATCGTCTCGTCCTGCGGCGTGGTCTGGGTAGTGTCGACAGGCGCGGGCGCGACCGGCGCGCCCTGTCCGGGGCCCGGATCGGCGATCTGCGCACAGGCCAAGCCCGGCAGGAACGCCGTCCCTGCCAGTACGGCCATCCCCACCGCTTTCACCCCTTTACGCACGCGCCTCCTCGGGAGCCGCGAACCTCGGCCCTCTCGCAAGCGTAACGACCCATATGTGCTTTGGCTCCCCCCAAGCATGATTCGCCAGGCATCTCAGCGGCTAGCCGGAACGTCTCAGCCTTTGCACGGCCCCGGATATTTCTCGCTCAGCGCGTTGAGGAATCCGCTGACCGCCGAATAGCGGCGCGACTGCGGTTTGTCCCGCCAGCGATCCACCGCCACTCGGCGTATCGTCTCGGCGGTGGTGGCCTTGGGGACGCAGAAATCGACTTCGATCTGCTTGGTGTCCTGATAATAGGTCGCCATGTCGTGCGCGGCCATCAGGAACCAGTCGCACCTGTCGAGGCTCGCCTGATCGGTGGCGATGCACTGGACGTACACTTCCTCGCCACTCTTGAAGATACCTCGCGCCGGCGTGCTGTCCTGCGCCGCGGCGGGCGGCACTGCAACGGTGACGAACGCCAGTCCGGCGAGCAAATTCCGCATATGACTTCCCCCTGGATATCCGGAACGAAGCGTAACCTGCGCAATTGCAAATGCAATCACACGGCCTTTGCGCGCGCCCGAAAGCGATGGAGCAGCGGCTCGGTATAGCCGTTGGGCTGGGCCGTGCCTTCGAAGATCAGCGCGTGCGCCGCCTGGAAGGCCAGGCTCTCGCCCTCACGCCCCGCCATCGGCCGGTACAGCGGATCGCCTTCATTCTGCGCGTCGACCTTCGCCGCCATACGGCGCAGCGCCGCGTCGACATCGGCCTCGCTCGCCACCCCGTGGAGCAGCCAGTTGGCGATGTGCTGCGACGAGATGCGCAAGGTCGCGCGGTCCTCCATCAGGCCGATATCGTGGATGTCGGGAACCTTGGAGCAGCCCACCCCCTGATCGATCCAGCGCACGACATAGCCGAGGATGCCCTGCGCATTGTTGTCGAGCTCGCGCGCGACTTCGTCCGGGGTCCAGTTGCGACCCTGCGCGACGGGGATCGTCAGCAGCGGCGCGAGCGGTGGCACCGGTTCGGTCGCGATCGCGCGCTGGCGGGCGAACACGTCGGTATGGTGATAGTGGAGCGCGTGCAGCGTGGCCGCTGTGGGCGACGGCACCCAAGCCGTGTTCGCCCCCGCTTCCGGATGCGCGCCCTTCTGCGCGAGCATGTCCGCCATGCGATCGGGCGCGGCCCACATCCCCTTGCCGACCTGCGCCCTGCCCGCCAGTCCGCAGGAGAGCCCGATGCGGACGTTGCGGTCCTCATAGGCCTTGATCCAGGCCGAGGTCTTCATCTCACCCTTGGGGATCATCGCACCGGCGCACATGCTGGTGTGGATCTCGTCGCCGGTGCGATCGAGGAAGCCGGTGTTGATGAAGGCGATGCGGTCCTTCACCGCATGGATGCACGCGGCGAGATTGGCCGAGGTCCGCCGCTCCTCGTCCATCACCCCGACCTTGATCGTGTGCCGCGCGAGCCCGAGCACGTCCTCGACCGCGTCGAACAGCCGGTTGGTGAACCCGCATTCCTCGGGGCCGTGCATCTTGGGCTTGACGATGTAGATCGATCCCGCGCGGCTGTTGCGGAACCGCCCCAGCCCCTTGAGGTCGTAGAGCGCTATCAGGCTGGTGACGATCGCGTCGAGAATCCCCTCGGGCGCTTCCTGTCCGTCCGGGAGGAGCACCGCCGGGGTGGTCATCAGGTGCCCGACATTGCGGACGAACAGCAGCGCGCGACCCGGCAGGGTCACACCCTGATCGTAGTTGCGGTCGGCATTCAGCGTGCGGGTGACCCGCTTTCCGCCTTTGTCGAAGCTTTCCTCCAGATCGCCCCGCATCAGCCCCAGCCAATTCGCATAGGCAGCGACCTTGTCCTCCGCATCGACCGCGGCGATCGAGTCCTCGAGATCGATGATCGCGGTCAGCGCTGATTCGAGCAGCACATCGGCGATTCCTGCCGGATCGTTCTTGCCGATCGGATGATCCCGATCGATCACCACTTCGATGTGCAAGCCGTTATGCCTGAACAGGAGCGAATTGCCGTGCCAGCTGATGAACTCGGCAATGTCCTTGTCGAGAAAGATCGGTGGCTCTTCCGAAGAGGTCAGCTTGGCCCAGTCCTCGCCCGGCACGGGAATGGTCTGGTTGAGGAACGCCTTGGCCCACGCGATTACCTGGGCACCACGCGCGGCGTCATAGCCGCCCGGTTTCGCCGCGCCCGGCAGCGCGTCCGTGCCATAGAGCGCGTCATACAGGCTCCCCCAGCGCGCATTCGCCGCATTGAGCACGAAGCGCGCGTTGAGCGCGGGCACCACCAGCTGCGGCCCGGCCATCCGTGCGATCTCGTCGTCGACATTGGCGGTGCCGATCGTGAACGGCGCCGGCTCGGGGACAAGATAGCCGATGTCGCGCAGAAAGGCCTCCTGCGCCGCGGGATCGGCGGCGCGATCGCAGTCCTCCTCACACCATGCGTCGATCTGCGCCTGCAAGGCGTCCCGCTTCGCCAGCAGCGCCCGGTTCTCGGGGGCGAAGCGCGCGAAAATGTCGGCGGCGCCCGCCCAGAATCCCTCCGCCTCGATCGCAAGCCCCGGCAGCACGCGCGACTCGACGAAGCGCGCGAGCGTCTCGGCGACCTTCAGCCCGGCACGATCGACATAAGCGGACATGGAAACTCCTCCTGGCAAACGTCACAATCACCTGGGGAGGGCATGTGCGAAGTATCGGGCCCGCGGCCGCTAATCAACCCCGTCCAGCGCGAGTGCCGCGGCCTCGATCCGCTCGAGCATCGCCCGCAGATGCGCGCGCTCCTCGTCGGACAGGGTCTCGAAGATCCGCCGCTCGAACTCCAGCGCCTTGGGCGCGACCTGCTCGTAGAGCGACCAGCCCTGCGACGAGAGCGTCAGCAGGTGCGAGCGCTGGTCGTCGGGATTGGCGGCGCGCTGGATCAGCCCGCGATCGGCGAGCGCGATCGCGGCGCGGCTCACCGTCACCTTGTCCATGCGCGTGCGGCCGCACAGGGCCTGCTGGCTCATCGCCCCGCCCTCGGCGAGCACCGCCACCAGCCGCCATTCGGGAATGCGCAGCCCGAACAGCGTGCGATACGCCCGCGCCACCGCGTCCGACACGGTATTGGACGCGATCGAGAGCCGATAGGGCAGGAATTCGTCGAGCTTGAGCGTCTTCGCCATGGGCCGCACCGTGCTGCCATCCGCCGTCCACTGCAAGTGACAACGCTGTACGATTGCATTCTGTGCAATGATACCGGTATCACTTCGCACTTGCAACATAACGCGCTGCGATGCAGAAAGATCGGGCCTTTCAGGCATCCTCTCCTAAGACTTTAAACGGCCGTCCCTCGGGGCGGCCTTTTTTTTGCCTCTGTCGATCCTCCCCCGCCAGGGGGAGGTGGCATGCGAAGCATGACGGAGGGGGCGGAAGCACGACGGCCTGTTCGTCGCTTACCTCCCCCTGGCGGGGGAGGATTGGTTTGCACTCACCCCTTCATCTGCCGCTTGATCGTCGCCTGCGTCGCCTTGCCGTAGGGCGGCTTCATCCCTGCGAGCTTCGCCACGTCGAGCTTCGCCTGCTTGTAGATGCTCCGCGCATGGCTGAAGGTACGGAAGCCCGCCTCGCCATGATAGGCGCCCGTGCCCGAAGGCCCGATCCCGCCGAAGGGCAGTTCCTCCTGGCTGACATGGAAGATCACGTCGTCGAGCGTCACGCCGCCCGAGATCGTCCGGTCGAGCACGCGGCGCCGCTCGTCGCCGTCGCTGCCGAAATAATAGAGCGCCAGCGGTCGATCGCGGCGGTTCACCTCGCCGATCGCATCGTCGATCGTCGCATAGCCGCGCACCGGCAGCACGGGCCCGAAGATCTCCTCCTGCATCACGGTCATGTCGTCGGTCGCGCCGCGGATGATGTGGAGCGGCATCTTCCGGGAGTTGGAGGCCGCGAAGTCCTCGTTCGCGGGGTTGACCGCGATCACCTCGGCGCCCTTGGCGCGCGCATCCTCGATCCAGTCGTTCAGCCGCGCATGGTGTCGGTCGTTGATCACCGCGGTATAGTCGGGATTGGTCAGCAGGCTCGGATACATGGCCGAGGCCGCGCGGGTCAGCCCGTCCACGACCTCGCCCTCTTTCTCCTCGGGCACCAGGATGTAGTCGGGCGCGAGGCAGATCTGCCCGGCGTTGAGCATCTTGCCCAGCGCCACCCGCTCGGTCGCCTGGGCGATGTTCGCCGAGCGCCCCACCACCACCGGCGACTTGCCGCCGAGCTCGAGCGTGACGGGCACGAGATTGTCCGCGGCGGCGTGGAGGATGTGCTTCGCGATCCCGGTCGCGCCGGTGAACAGCAGATGGTCGAAGGGCAGCTCGGCAAACGCCTTGCCGATTTCGGGTCCGCCACTCACGAACGCCAGTTCCTCGGGCGCGAAGTAGCGCGGCGCAAGCTCCTCGAATAAGGCGGCGACGACGGGCGTGAACTCGCTGGTCTTGACCATCGCGCGGTTGCCCGCCGCGAGCACTCCAGCGAGCGGGCTCATCACGAGGTTCACCGGGAAATTCCACGGCGCGATGACCCCCACCACCCCCTTGGGCTGATATTCGATCCACGCCCGCCCGCCGAGCAGCCCCAATGGGAACATCGCCGGCTTGCGCTCCGATCGCGACCAGCGCGCGACATGCTTGTGCGCGTGCCGGAGCGGCCCCACCGACGCGGCGATGTCGGTGATCATCGATTGCTCGCGGCTGCGATGCCCGAAATCCTCCGACAGCGCGTCGCAGAAGCGCGCCGCATTGTCGGCGATCATCGCGATGGCGCGCGCGAGCCGATCTTTGCGCACCTCCAGCGAGACCGGCAATTCGGCCATGAACGCGGCGCGCTGGCGATCGAGCAGTTCGCGCATCATTGGGTCTCCGGCGGAATTTGAACCGTAGCGACAATCTCGTCCGGCGCAGGCGGCGGCGTCAATGCCTGGCCGATCCAGATGGTGAATGCCGCCGCGGCGAGCATCGTGCCGAACGGCATCCGATCGGTCGCGGTGACCTTGCGTCCGCCCATCCACAGCCCGAGCACCGCGGCCAGGCCGATCAGCGCGGCGGCGAGCAGCACGAGGGGCAGCGCCTGCCAGCCGAGCCACAGGCCGATCGCGCCGAACAGCTTGGGATCGCCGCCACCCAGCCCCTGCCGCCCCCGGATCACCCGATACCCAGCCGCCACCGCGGCCAATGCCGCATAGCCGCCGATCCCGCCGATGATCCGCGCGTCCATCGGCGGAGCGATGCCGAGCAGCCCCGTCGCCAGCCCCGCCGCCGCGAGCGCGCCGGTGAGCAGGTTCGGGAGCCAGAAGACCGCGAGGTCCAGCGCCGCGAGCGTCAGCAGCAGCCAGCCGAACACCGCCCCCGCCACGCCGCCCGGTCCAGGCATCGCGATCCCCGCGGCAACCCCGATCCCGAGCCCGAGCAACTCGGTCAGCACATGGCTCGGATGGATCGGCCCGCCGCATCCCCGGCACCGGCCGCGCTGGAGCATATAGCTCATGACCGGCACCAGCTCGCGCGCCGAGAGCGCCTTGCCGCAATGGTCGCACTCCGATCGCCCCCGCAGCGCCGAGCGCGCCTCGGGCCAACGGATCGCCAAAGTGGCGATGAAGCTCCCGAAGACGAGGCCAAGCCCGCCGAGCAGCACCGGCCACAGGATGTCGACGAGCGTCATGCAGGTCCTTCGATAGTTTTCCCCTCTCCCTATGGGAGAGGGGAGATTCTTTGCAAACCACCCCCCGCCGTCCTAGATCGCGCCCAACAATCGAGAGGAACCGAAATGTCCGCCGACGAGATCGTCATCGCCTCCTATGCGCGCACGCCGATGGGCAGCTTCCAGGGCTGCCTGACCGATGCGAGCGCCACCGATCTGGGCGCGACCGCGGTCGGCGCGGCGGTCGAGCGCGCGGGGCTGAAGGGCGACGCGATCGAGCGGATCTACATGGGCTGCGTGCTCCCCGCCGGGCTCGGCCAGGCCCCGGCGCGCCAGGCGGCGCTGGGCGCCGGGCTGCCGCATCACATCGAGGCGACGACGATCAACAAGATGTGCGGATCGGGCATGCAGGCGGCGATCATGGCCGCCGACGCGCTCGCCGCGGGCTCGGTCGACCTGCTCGTCGCGGGCGGCATGGAGAGCATGACCAACGCGCCCTATCTCTCGCTGCGCCATCGCTCGGGCGCGCGCATCGGCCACGACGTGCTCAAGGACCATATGTATCTCGACGGGCTCGAGGATGCCTATGAGCCCGGCCGGCTGATGGGCAGCTTCGCCGAGGAGACCGCGCAGGAATACCAGTTCACCCGAGCCGCGCAGGACGAATTCGCGATTGCCTCGCTCCAGCGCGCGCAGAAGGCACAGCAATCGGGCGCGTTCGACCGCGAGATCGTCCCCATGGAGGTCAAGGGCCGCAAGGGCGTCACCACCGCGACCTTCGACGAGCAGCCGGCCAAGGCCGACCTCGCCAAGATCCCCACGCTCAAGCCGGCCTTCTCGAAGGACGGCACGATCACCGCGGCCAACGCCTCGTCGATCTCGGACGGCGCCGCGGCCTTGGTGATGACGCGCGCAAGCGTCGCCGACCGGCTGGGACTCACCCCCGTCGCGCGCGTGGTGTCGCACGCCGCGCACGCCCATGCCCCCGCGCGCTTCACCACTGCGCCGGTCTATGCGATGCGCAAGGCGCTGGAGAAGGCGGGCTGGCAGATCGGCGATGTCGACCTATTCGAAGTCAACGAGGCGTTCGCCTGCGTCGCGATGATCGCGATGAAGGACCTGGGCATCGGCCATGACGTGCTCAACGTCCATGGCGGCGCCTGCGCGCTCGGCCACCCGATCGGCGCGAGCGGCGCCCGCGTGCTCGCCACCCTGCTCTCGGCGCTCGAGACCCACGGCCAGAAGCGCGGCCTAGCCTCGCTCTGCATCGGCGGCGGCGAAGCCACCGCGATAGCGGTGGAACTGCTGGATTGAAAATCCCTCTCCCATTGGGAGAGGGAGCGAGTTACCTAGGACGGATCGACATTCAAAATCCTCCCCCGCCAGGGGGAGGTGGCGCCGAAGGCGTCGGAGGGGGAGGTAGGCGATACACTCTCCAATTGAGCGCAGGGGTTCCGCCCCC